>NZ_JAAZQP010000001.1:0-1064397 GCF_012275435.1 Rhizobium sp. SG741 | reverse complement strand
GTCACCGCCTACAAGCCTGGTGACACGGTATCGCTGGCTTTGCGCCCGGAGGCAGGCTCACTGGCCGAATCGGCCAAGGGCGACACGGCCCTGACAGGCGAAGTTTCCTCGGCGCACTTCCTGGGTTCGGTCATCCGCACCCGCATGAACGTCGCCGGCAACACGATTTCCTTCGATATGTTCAACAGCCCGGGCATGCTGCCCCCGAGCGTCGGCGAAAAGGTCACGCTGCGTTTTGCATCATCCGATCTGCTGGTCATTCAGGATTGAGAATCTGCCCTGTGCTACAGGGCAATTTTGGAAAATTATTCGCAAACGCCGGGTCGAAAGCCCGGCGTTTTTCTTTGATTTCCTTGCTGAAATGCATTTATAGTCCATCCGTTCTCAGGGCGGGGTGCAATTCCCCACCGGCGGTATGGGGGTTTTCCCCGAGCCCGCGAGCGCCTTCCGGTTTCGGAAGGGTCAGCAGATCCGGTGCGAGGCCGGAGCCGACGGTATAGTCCGGATGGAAGAGAGCAAGCAGGTCGCCCCTCCTCGGCGAGAGGAGTGTCGCGTTCATGCATGTTCGCCCAAGGGATATTTGTACCAACCCTTGAAAGGCAGAATTCATGACCATTTCTATCTCCTCCCAACCGAGCCGCATCGCGATCATTCGGGCTCGCTGGCATGCCGATATCGTCGATCGCTCGGTTGATTCCTTCATTGCTGAATGGCAGACGACAGAAGGAGCATCGCCCATCGACATATTCGACGTGCCGGGCGCACTCGAAATTCCGCTCCATGCGCAGACGCTTGCCCGTAACGGCCGCTATTCCGCAATCGTCGCCACCGCTTTCGTTGTCGACGGCGGCATTTATCGCCATGAATTCGTTGCCAATACCGTTCTCGATGCAATGATGCGCGTGCAGCTCGACACTGGCGTGCCGGTCCTCTCGGCCGTTCTGACACCCCATCACTTTCAGGAATCGGAAGCCCATATCCAATTCTTCAAGGAGCATTTCATCATCAAGGGCCGCGAAGTGGCGAGCGCCTGCCGGCATATATTGACCGAGCGCGCCAAACTCCTGCCGTCGGTAACGGTCTGAGCGGGAGTATCCTGGAGGCGCGGCGCAAGCCCGCCTCCATTTCTCAAGGGAGGAAGTCGGTGACCGTTCTACGCATCATCTCTAACCTGCCCGCCGCCGATCCCGCCAGCGCTCGTCTGTTCTACAGTGAGTTGCTCGGCCTTGACATCGTCATGGATCACGGCTGGATTCTCACCTTCGCCTCCAAAGCCGCAACGGTCCCGCAGATCAGCGTTGCCAGCGAAGGCGGTTCGGGAACGATTGTCCCCGACCTCTCGATCGAAGTTGATGATGTCGAAGAGCTTTATCGGCGAGCCACGTCAATGGGCTTCGGCATCCTGTACGACCTGACGGACGAGCCCTGGGGCGTTCGTCGTTTCTACGTCCGCGACCCGTTCGGCAAGGTCGTCAACATCCTCTCGCATCGCTAATCCAGCTACCGCAATTCGACATTGAAAGTAATGCGCTCCGCCGGCCAAATCGATTCCGCGTAGGCTATAGGCACGCCATCGGTATCGACATCCACCTTGCGGGTCACGAGCAGCGGCGCTGATTTGGGCTGTCGCAACAGTCGCGCTTCCTCGGCCGTCGGCATGCGCGCATCGATCTCGGTCGACAACCGTTCATAGTCGGAGATGCCATAGCTGGCGAGTGCCGCCGTGATCGTCGGATATTGCAGCCGGACCTTGTCGAAATCGGGAAAGCGCTCCGCTGGATAATAGGTGTCACCCAGTTCGACCGGAACGCCATCGGCCGTCATCACGCCGCGGCGATGGATGACAGGCACGCCCGCCGCAAGTTTCAATTGCACGGCAACACGTTCCGTCGCCGGCACGACTTCATGAACCAGCAGTTCGCCGCCTGGCTCGAAGCCCTGCTCGATCAGGTTCTTGGAAAAGCGCGTTCGCTTCGAGAGCGTGTAGTCGAGCACACCCTTGTGTACGAAGGTCCCCCGTCCCTGCTCAGCGCGAACCAGCCCGCGCTGCTCCAAATGCCCAAGCGCCTGGCGAACGGTGAAACGGCTGACGCCGAAACGCTCCATCAGTTCAGGCTCGGTCGGCAATCTCGCCCCGGGGGCAAAGGTCCCGGCAGCGATATCAGCCGCCAGGATCTCGCCGATCCGATGCCAGAGGGTGCTGCCTCCGTTGCGATTGATCGTCTCCATATCATCAGCGCTTTTCGAGCCGGAACAGCAGCTTGTATTCGGCCGGATAGCTCAGCGCATCGAGAATGCTCGGATAATATTTCCGATCCTTGGTCGCCCGCACGAAGCCGTCATAACCGAAGCGCCTGACGGAAACATCGAAGCCGGCCGCCGCGAAGGCGTCGATATAATCCTGCGGCGAGCGATCCTGCACCGGCGCATTGCTGTTGCCGCCGATCAGCTCGCGCCATTTTGGCCAGAGCGGCATTTCATTGTGGCATCCGGTAACGGCATAGTAGACGCCGCCATTGCGCATGACCTGGAACATCTGTTCGGCATGCTGTCGCAGCTCCGGCAGCAGGTAGACGACCTCATAGCTGAAAGCCACGTCGAAGCTATCAACAAAGGGCGACAGGTCGGTCGTGACGTGAAACTGCAGCGGCATGTTGCCCACCGCAGCGACAGCTGCAGCCACCGATTCCGAGGCAATGTCGATGCCGACACCGCGACGAAACGGCCGCAGGGCATGAAGCAGTCGCAGGAAGCCGCCTCGATTGCAGCCGAAATCCAGCACTGTCTTCGATGAAAAATCCCGCTCCGGGACCGTTTCGATGAAATGCCGCCAGTAAGGACTATGCGATTCCGCCATCGCGATATCGCCCTGCGGCTCTGTATGCCAGGTTGCATAAATGGATGCTGCGTTTGTCATGATGCGCTCGCTGCTGGAGTGGACTGAGCCCGTGATAGCCCAGCTTCATGACAGTGGAGTGAATTCATCCGGACGACCGGACTATTTGATTCAAACCCGTACTATTCGAGATCACGATCGCACGCAGTCCACCATCCATTGAACGCCAAACCGATCCGTGAGCTTGCCGTAGTAGCTGCCCCATGGCTGGATGGCGAGCGGCGTCGTCACCGTGCCGCCTTCGGCCAGCAGAGAAAAAATCCTGTCGGTGCTGTCGCGGTCATCCATGACAAGCATATGGGCGGAGCCGCGCATCGGCTCGGCATCGTGATTGTCGGATGCGAAGAACAGCACGCCTGGCCCCTCGAAACGCGCGTGCATCACCCTGCCCCGCATCGCATCCGCAGCAAGCGGTATCCCATCGGCACCATGATGGATCAATAGCGTAACGCGGCCAAGCCCGCAGGCGGCATAGAAGGCAAGCGCCTCCTCGCAATGCGTTGTGAAGAACAGATAATTGGCCAGTTGCATGTCCTGTTTTCCTCTTGCGTCGGACCACGATGGCTCGGCACACGCCGGTCCGACACCCCTACGAACTCTGCCGATTCAGGCGGTATTGAGCCGAGGGTTACCTAGGACCCTGCGGCATTTTGAATAGCGCCGACCAAATCGGCATTGCTGTAGCTATGCCCTGCAATGCCCCAGGCTCCTTCCGGCGCGTAGACTATGTTCGACCAGATGTGCTCGCGCTTGATCCGCCCTCCGGCGGCCTGTTCGACGATATCGGTCGCCTTCTCGATGAAAGCCCGTTTGGCTTCCGGCGTCGCAAGCGCGATCTCGGGCAGCTTGAGCTCGATGAAGGCCGCCGCAACGGGCTTTCCCGCCGCCAATACATGTTCGGCCGGAAGCACGTTAATCGTGCCAATGACATTGGCCGTCATGAAGGCATTTCCGGTCAAGCCGGCAACATCGAGAACCGCTTCGGTCAAGCGGGCAAGAGCCTGCGCTTGCGCTTCAGGCGAAAGCAAACGTTCGGGGAGTGTAAGCGTAATAGGCATGTGACATCTCCTTGTTGGACCTGCGACGGCAATTAATATATACCGATCACTCTTTATCAATACACACAGATCGCTCTCTATGCAATCAATAAAGAGAGATCACTCTTAATGGGGGCACCAATGCGCTATAGCGCCGAACACAAGCAGGAGACCCGGGCGCGGGTGATCGCGGCCGCCGGGCAAGTATTTCGAAAGGAGGGTTATGGCGGGGCGGGCATCGATGCCCTGACGAAAGCCGCCGGCGTCACCAACGGCGCCTTCTACGGGCACTTCAAGTCCAAGGGCGAGGCATTTCGCACGGCTGTCGTGGAAGGGCTGGAAGAGCTCCGTCAAGGGATCGCGGCACTCAAGGAAAGCCAGCCGAAGAACTGGCTGAAGGCCTTCGCCAGCTACTATCTCGGCTACAAACGCACCTGCGATCTCGGCGATAGCTGCGCCCTGCCAAGTCTTTCACCCGATGTCATGCGTGCTGACGATGAAACGCGCAACATCTATACGGTGGAATTGAAAAAACTCATTGCGGCCGTGGCCACCGGCCTGCCGGAGAACAAGGGAGCGAACCTAACCAAAACGGCGGCCGAGGATCAGGCGATCCTTCTGCTCGCTATGCTCAGCGGCGGTGTCACGATTGCGCGGGCCGTTTCCGATCCCGCGCTTTCCGAGCGTATCGCAGAGGTCATCGAGAAGGCCGCGCTGACAATAGGCAGCCCCTCGAACCCCTGAGGCGAATGATCGACCACCACGCTCCCTGGGCAAGGGACGTCCGAAACGAAACACCCTGCTTCGCCTCGAGTGCAGCAGATTACGTGCGGATCGCTTTGTCGTTTGCATCGAAGCGATGCATGTGGGTCGCATCCGGCGTCGCATAAACCATTTCGTCCGGCTCGTATTGATGCTCGCCGAAAAGACGAACGGTCAAAAGACCGGTGACATCGGATTCGAGATAGATAATCGTGTCGGCACCGAGGTGTTCGACATGGATGACCTTGGCCGACCAGGTGCCCTGATCACGCGACAGAGTAATGTGCTCCGGGCGAATGCCAACGGTTTTTGCGCCGCTTTGCCCCAGTTTCTCGGCCGGAACGAAATTCATCTGTGGCGAACCGATGAAGCCGGCGACGAAGACATTGGCCGGACGGTTATAGAGCTCCATCGGCGAGCCGATCTGCTCGATCGCGCCGGCATTGAGCACGACGATCTTGTCGGCAAGGGTCATCGCCTCGACCTGGTCGTGGGTGACGTAGATCATCGTCGCCTTGAGGCTGCGGTGCAGACGAGCGATCTCCAGGCGCGTCTGTACGCGCAAGGCCGCATCGAGGTTCGACAGCGGTTCGTCGAAGAGAAAGAGCTCCGGCTCACGCACGATGGCGCGGCCGATGGCAACGCGCTGGCGCTGGCCGCCGGAAAGTTCGGCCGGCCGACGCGCGAGATAAGGCTCGAGCGACAGCATGCCGGAGGCCTTCCCGACGCGGCTTTCGATCTCGTCCTTCGCAGTGCCGGCCTGCTTCAGGCCCAATCCCATATTGTCCTTCACCGTCAGGTGCGGATAGAGCGCATAGGACTGGAAGACCATGGCGATGCCGCGCTTGGCGGGCGGCGTTACCGTCACATCCTGGCCGTTGATCAGGACAGCACCAGCAGTCACGTCTTCGAGGCCGGCGATGCTGCGCAGAAGGGTCGACTTGCCACAGCCAGAAGGGCCCACGAAGATGACGAACTCGCCGTCCTTCACCTCGAGATCGATGCCCTTCAGCACATCATGCGTGCCGTAGGCCTTGCGGATGGATTTCAGTTGAAGCGATCCCACAGTCTCTTATCCTTACAAATAAACGGGCTTGCCGGTGCGCACGCTCTCGTCGGCGGCGAGGCAGATGCGCAGCGATTGAACGGCGTCTGCCATGTGGCGGTCGAGGTCGATGTCTTCGCGGATGGCCTTCAGCATGAAGGCCTGTTCAAGATCGCAGAGCTCCTGATGGCCTGGCTCCCCGTCCATATGCAGATCCTGATCTGGTCGGATGAACTGGCCATTTGGCCCGGTTTCGGCATTATGCAACCGGATGACGGAGGTCTTGGTGTGCGTGTCGATGTCGTCGGACTTGGCGTTCGGATCCATGACGATCGACACCGCGCCATTTGGCGACATCACATCCTTCACGAAGAAGGCGGTCTCGGAAATCATCGGTCCCCAGCCGGCCTCATACCAGCCGACAGAACCATCCTCGAAGATCACCTGCAGATGGCCGTAATTATACATATCCGGCTTGATCTCGCTCGACAGGCGAAGGCCCATGCCGCGCACCTCGACAGGTTTGGCATCGGTGATCTGGCACATGACGTCGACATAGTGCACGCCGCAATCGACGATGGGCGATGTCGTGCGCATCAGCGCCTTGTGCGTCTCCCAGGTCGGGCCGCTCGACTGCTGATTGAGGTTCATGCGGAAGACATAGGGACCGCCAAGCTTGCGGGCCTCGGCAATCAAACGTTGCCATGATGGATGTTGACGCAGGATGTAGCCGATGACCAGCTTCTTGCCCGCCTTCTTCGCCGCTGTAACGACGCGCTCGGCATCGCCGACCGTCGTTGCCAATGGCTTCTCGACGAAAACATGGCAACCCGCCTCGAAGGCCATCACTGCGTAATCGGCATGGCTGTCGGAATAGGTATTGATGGAGCACAGATCCGGCTTCAATTCCTTCAACGCCGTTTCGAAATCCGGGTGGATCGCGTAGCCGCGCAACTCTTCCGCCAACTCCGGCTTGGAGCGATTGACGAGGCCGACAATCTCGAACCCAGGATTGTTATGATAGGCGAGCGCATGGCTGCGGCCCATATTGCCAAGGCCGGCGACGAGAACGCGGATCGGCTTTTCGGATACGCTCACTTGACTGCTCCGGAGGTGATGCCACGAATGAGTTGGCGCGAAAAGATGACGTAGAGGATAAGGATCGGCAGGATGGCAAGCGTCAGCGCCGCCAGCACGGCGTTCCAGTTTGTGACGAACTGACCGATAAAGATCTGCGACCCGAGCGTCACGGTTTTCGTCGCCTCGCTCGGTGCCAGGATCAGCGGGAACCAGAGGTCGTTCCAGATCGGTATCATCGTGAAAACGGCGACCGTCGCCATGGCCGGGCGAACCAGCGGCAAGACAAGGCGAAAGAAGATGGCATATTCGCTGAGGCCATCGATACGACCGGCATTTTTCAGGTCATCGGAAACGGTCCGCATGAACTCTGAGAGAATGAAGATCGCCAGAGGCAGGCCTTGAGCGGTATAAACGAGGATCAGCGCCGTCAACGTGTTGACGAGGCCGGCGGCAACCATCCCCTGCAGGATGGCGACCGTGCCGAGGCGGATCGGGATCATGATACCGATCGCCATATACAGACCCAGCATCATATTGCCACGGAAACGGTACTCCGACAGGGCGAAAGCGGACATCGCGCCGAACAGCAGCGTAAGGATGATCGAGACGATCGTCACCACGAAGCTGTTCTGGAAATAGGTCAGGAAATCGCCCTGCCTGAGGACGGTATCATAACCTATCATGCTGAATGAGGATGGCGTTGGAAGGCTTAACGGCGCACGGAAGATCGATGCGCGATCCTTGAACGAATTGATGATGGTCAGGAACACCGGGAAAAGGGCGACAAGCGTATACGCGATCAGCGCCAGATGCACGAAGCCGGTGCGGACAAGGGAAGTGCGGGCCTTGGACATGGTCGCCTCTCCTCAGAACTGGTAGCGGCGAATGCGCCGCTGGACGATGAAAAGATAGAACGAGACACCGGTCAGGATGATCAGGAACATGACAGTCGCGATCGTCGCCCCCATGGAACGGTCTCCGAGCTGAAGCTGGAAGCCGAAGAAGACGCGATAGAGAAGTGTGCCGAGAATATCGGTCGAGCCATCCGGCCCGGCCAGTGCACCCTGCACGGTGTAAACCAGATCGAACGCGTTGAAATTGCCGACGAATGTCAGGATCGAGATGATACCGATTGCGGGCAGCACCAGAGGCAGCTTGATCTTCCAGAATTGGCTCCACCCGGTAATACCGTCGCATTCGGCCGCTTCGATGACCTCTTCGGGAATGTTGAGCAAGGCCGCATAGATCAGCATCATCGGAATGCCGACATATTGCCAGACGGAAATGAGCGCGACGGTGATCAGCGCCGTGCTCGGCCTGCCGAGCCAAGGCGCGAAGAACGACTTGAGGCCGATCATGCTCAGCAATTCGGGCGCTACACCCCAGAGAGGGGACAGGATCAGCTTCCAGATGAAGCCGACGACGACAAAGGAAAGCAGCGTCGGCAGGAAAATAGCGGTACGATAGAAGGCAACAAAACGCAGCTTCGGCAGAGACAGGAGCGCTGCGAGTGCGACGCCGATCGGATTCTGCACGCACATATGGATGGCAAAGAAGATCAGATTGTTGCGTAGCGCATTCCAGAAATCATGCGCCCAACGTTCGTCGCCGAACAATATCTTGAAATTGTTCAGACCGACGAAAGCCGGTTGATTGTCGACGACATTGTAAAGCGACAGCCGCAGCGTCTCGATCAGAGGCAGGATCATGACCGCCGTATAGACGACAAAGGCCGGGAAAAGGAAAACGAGGATGTGCCAGCGTCTGGAGCGCCTGATCGGCGCAACCTCAAGGGCGTCTGATATCTCGGCGTCGCTCATGGCTTTCTGCCTGTTTTTGTTGGCTGCCCGGCGAAGCGGCAGCTCTGAGGTTCAAATTCACCCGCCATTCCGGCTCTAAACGACGTCGGGCGTGTCGCAATGCAATGGCGAGGCGATCGCCAATCCAATTATCCATGATCAAGAAAAAGGGAGAGGAGCCCGAAGGCCCCTCGCCCGTTTTATGCAATGATTACTTGCCAGGCTTGTACCAGCTGTCGAGGCCCTTCTGCAGCTTTGCAGCAGCCTGTTCCGGCGTATCCGTAGCATTGATCACGTTTGCGGATTCCGTCCAGGTTTCGTTTTCCAGGTTCGGCGTGCCGCGCGACAGGATCTGATACGTGGAGCGAACGGTCGACTTGTGATCCTTACGCCAGGAGACGAACTCCTGAGCAAGCGGATCGCTCATCTTCACCGGATGCGAATTCAGGCTGAAGAAGCCCGGCAGCGAATTGGCGTAGATGGTGGCGAACTCGTCGGAAGCGACCCAGCTCAGGAACTTCTTGGCTTCTTCCTGGTGCGTGCTCTTCGTATTCAGGCCGACGCCGATATCCGGATGGTCCGAGATATAGGCGGTGTCACCAGCCTTGGCGACCGGCGGCGGGAAGGCGCCCATCTTGAACTGCGCCTGGGTGTTGAAAAGAGCGATTTCCCAGGAGCCGGCCGGATAGATCGCAGCCTTGCCGAGCGTGAAGAGGTTCTGGCTGTCAGCGTAGCCCTGGGCCTCGAAACCGTCGCCGAGATAGGGCTTCCACTTGGCAAGTTCCTTGTAGGGATCGACCCACGGAGCGTCCGTCAGCTTTTCCTTGCCGGCGATAAGAGCCTCGCGGCCGTCCTCACCCTTCCAGTAGTTCGGGCCGATGTTCTGATAACCCATGGTTGCGGCCTCCCACAGGTCCTTGGTGCCCATGGCCATCGGAATATAAGTGCCGTCAGCCTTGATCTTGTCGAGAAGAGCAAAGAACTCGTCGCGGGTCGCCGGCACCTTCAGGCCGAGCTTGTCGAAGGCGTCTTTGTTGTAGATGAAGCCATGGATGACCGAAGCCATCGGCACGCAGAAGGTCGACTTGCCGTCATCGGTCGACCATGCGGCCTTGGCGACTGCCGAGAAGTTCTCCATGCCCTTCAAGCTCGTCAGATCAGCGAGATGCTTCTTGTTGAAGAGGTCGAGCGAGGCATCGAAAGGACGGCAGGTGATGATGTCACCCGCAGAGCCGGCGTCGAGCTTGGCGTTCAGCGATGCGTTGTATTCGGTGGGAGCCGTCGGCGAAAAAACGATTTTGATGCCGGGGTTCTTCGCTTCGAAAGCCGGGATGATCTTGTCCTGCCAAATCTGCAGGTCGTCGTTACGCCAGCTTTCGACCGTCAGCGTTACATCAGCCGCATGCGCGAAGCTGACCGAGGTCAGCAGGCTGGATGCAAGAAGCAAGCCTTTCAGAACATTATTTTTCATTTCCCTCTCCTGTTTTCGACGCCCGTAGCGAGGCGCTGTTTTCGATCTGAAAATCCGCTGGCCTGTCTGAAGAAACGGTCAGCGCTCCATAGGGACCGCCAATGCTGCCGGCCCCCAATACAAAGGGCTTCAGAGGCACTTCGCCTGATCGGCCCGTTCAATCGCCGTCTGCCGCCAACAGGGCAGAGACGCTGTAAACACCATGCGGGAAATTCATGACAAACGCCGAAGGACGGACCCTCCTGATCCAAACGGCTTGGGACAACGATGGAGGTTCAGCCTTCTGCTTAGCCCGCCGGCTGTTATTGTTCTGCCGGTTCCGCCGATGTCTGTTTGTATTGTTCCCTTGGCAAGAATTAAGGCCAAAAAAATACCAATTGTCCAGCCGAATTTAACCTTTGGACACAAAAAGAGCGGGCAAAAGAAATTTTACAATATATTTCAATAGGATATTGACGCGCAAAAATGGACACGTTGCCTATTGGTAAATGGTATTTTTTTGGTATTGTATAGGAAAATGGGGAACAGGTGGCATCCGGAGGCATGATGGGGCAGTTTGCAATAGGCATCGACGGCGGAGGAACGAGCTGCCGCGCTGCCGTGATAAACGGAACGGGCCAAGTTCTCGGCACGGGCAAAGCCGGCGCTGCAAACATTCTCTCCGACCTGGAAAACTCGCTGATCAATATCGTCGCTTCGGCCCGACATGCACTGACAAGCGCAGGGCTCGATCCCGAACAGGTTTACAAGTTGCCTGCGGTTATCGGCACGGCCGGCGCCAATGTCGGCAGCTATGGAAAACGGGTGGAAGGCGCCCTTCCCTTCGCGAGTTCTCGCGTGGTCACCGATGCGACGATCGCACTTCAGGGTGCGCTCGGTGATGCCGATGGAATCATCGGCGCTTTTGGCACCGGCTCCGTCTACAATGCCCGCCGTGACGGTGTGAGCTGGGGCATCGGCGGCTGGGGGTTTGTCATCGGCGATCAGGCCAGCGGCGCCCGCCTCGGCCGCGATCTCCTCGAACGCGCCCTTCTGGCGCATGACCGGGTGGCGGCAACGTCACCGCTGACGAATGCGATCATGGCCGAATATGGCAACGATCCGGAGCGGGTCGTCGAATTTGCCCATGCGTCCAAGCCAAAGGATTTCGGGCGCTATGCACCAATCGTGTTCGACTATGCCGGGATGAATGACCCCGTCGCCATCGATATCATCAAGACGGCTGCGAAGGCCATAACCGAAAGCCTGGATGCCCTGCTTTGGCCCGAATGCCCGTCGATCTGCCTCCTCGGCGGCCTTGCCCAGGCTTATCGCCCCTGGCTCGACGCACGCCACAAAGCACTCCTGGCCGAGCCCAAGGGCGACGTGCTGCGCGGAGCGGTGGAATTGGCGGCAAAATTGCTACGGGATGGGAAGGGAAGCTGGGCATGACCGAGGATTTGAGTGCCATCTTCTCGCCAGAACGCCTGTCAGGAGGCGGACCCGGCCCGCTCTACGTCAAGCTGCGACGCACACTCGAAGAAGCCGTAAAGATCGGAAGGTTGAAGCAGGGCGATGCGCTTCCACCCGAGCGCGATATTGCCGAATTTGCCGCCGTCAGCCGCGTCACCGTGCGCAAGGCGATCGACGACCTTGTCGCCGAAGGTATTCTCGTGCGCCGCCACGGGTCCGGCACCTTTGTCACAAAGCCCGTATCCAAGGTGGAACAACGGCTATCTCAGCTCACCTCCTTCACCGAGGACATGGCCCGACGCGGCATGACCGCACGTTCCGAATGGCTGCACAAAGGCATCCATACGCCGTCTCCCGATGAAATGATGATCCTCGGCCTTGCCGCCGGCACTAAGGTTTCCCGGCTCAGCCGCTTGCGCATCGCCGACGATCAGCCACTGGCGATCGAGCATGCCAGTGTCTCCGGCGAATTCCTGCCGGATCCAGCAGTCGTGACGACATCGCTTTATGCGGAACTCGAAAAGCGACAGGTCCGCCCCGTGCGCGCCGTACAGCGCATATCGGCAACCAACATGAAAGAGTCCGATGCGGGGTTGCTTGGCGTTCCCGTCGGAGCCGCCGGCCTTTCGATCGAACGCATTTCCTATCTCGGCTCGGGCCGGGCCGTGGAATTCACCAGGTCGCTTTATCGGGGAGATGCCTACGATTTCGTCGCGGAGCTAACGATCGGCGCAACTTAGGTTCACCCCGGTAGCGATCGAAGATTTATATTATTAATCAAATAGATATCGCCGCAAGATGAATCAAATTGCGGCGATGGCGGCGTGCGGAATCTGCCTATGAGCAAAACGCCCCAAGGCGTTGAAACGACTCATGATCAGGCTGCGTCATCGACCGCTGCTTCGGCCTTCGCCGGCACATAGTTCAGCACCGGACCCAACCAACGCTCCACCTCCGCAACGGGCATATCCTTGCGGGTCGCATAGTCCTCAACCTGATCGCGCTCGACTTTGGCGACGCCGAAATAATAAGCGTCGGGATGCGCGATATAAATGCCCGAGACGGAGGAACCGGGCCACATTGCATAGCTTTCCGTGAGCTTGACACCCGCTACCGCTTCGGCATCGAGCAGCCGGAACAGCGTTTCCTTTTCGGTATGGTCAGGTTGTGCCGGATAGCCGGGCGCTGGACGAATACCGGCGTAAGCTTCAGAAAGAAGCTCGTCGCTGGAAAGATGCTCATCTGTGGCGTAGCCCCAGAACTCGCGTCGCACCTGCTCATGCATCCGTTCGGCAAAGGCTTCGGCAAAACGGTCGGCAAGCGCCTTCACCAGGATCGACGAGTAGTCGTCATTCGCACGTTCGAAGCGCTCGGCAATAGCGATTTCCTCGATACCGGCAGTGACGACGAAGCCGCCGACATAGTCGGCCACACCGCTTGAAACCGGCGCAACGAAGTCCGAGAGGGCGACATTCGGACGGCCATCACGCTTCGACAGCTGCTGGCGCAAGGTGTAGAAGGTCGCAAGCTCGCGATCACGGCCTTCATCCGTGAACAGCCTGATATCGTCGCCAACGGCGCCCGCCGGCCAGAAGCCGATGACGGCGCGAGGGCGGAACCAGTTTTCCGCGATGATCTTTTCCAACATCGATTGAGCATCGGCGTAAAGCTGCCGTGCCGCCTCACCCTGCTTTTCATCTTCGAGGATCGCCGGGAAACGGCCCTTCAGCTCCCAGGTCTGGAAGAACGGCGTCCAGTCGATGTACCTGGCAAGCTCGGCCAGATCGTAGTTCTCGAACACCTTTGTCCCGAAGAACTGCGGCTTCACAGGCTTATAGCTCGCCCAATCGACCTTCTGGGCGTTCTCTCGAGCTCTCGCAATCGGCAGGCGCACTTTCTCAGCCTCACTACGGGCGTGAGCGGCCGCGACCTTGGCATATTCTGCCCTGATGGTGTCGACATAGCCCTGCTTGGCATCCGGCGACAGCAGCGCCGAAACGACGCCGACGGCGCGGCTGGCGTCGGTGACGTAGACCGTCTGCCCCTTCTCGTAGCGCGGATGGATCTTCACCGCAGTATGCACACGGCTGGTGGTCGCACCGCCGATCAACAGCGGAATATCAAAACCCTGCCGCTCCATTTCCGAGGCAACATGCACCATTTCGTCCAGGGAAGGCGTGATCAGGCCGGAAAGACCGATTATATCCACCTTCTGGGCGATGGCCGTTTCGAGAATCTTCGTCGCCGGCACCATGACGCCGAGATCGATGATTTCGTAGTTGTTGCAGGCAAGCACGACGCCGACGATGTTCTTGCCGATATCATGCACATCGCCCTTGACGGTCGCCATCAACACCTTGCCGGCAGCCTGACGCTCGCCGCTGCCGCCATTGGCCAGCTTCTCGGCCTCCATGTAAGGCAGCAGCACGGCAACGGCCTGTTTCATGACGCGAGCGGACTTCACCACCTGCGGCAGGAACATCTTGCCTGCACCGAAGAGATCGCCGACAACGTTCATGCCCGCCATCAGCGGACCTTCGATGACGTGCAGTGGCCGTTCGACGGTCTGACGCGCCTCCTCGGTATCCGCCTCGATATAGTCGGTGATGCCGTTGACCAGCGCATGCTCCAGCCGCTTTGCCACTGGCCATTCGCGCCAGGAAAGATCCTGCGCCTTGGCCTCCCTGCCGCCGGTTCCACGGAAGCGCTCTGCAACCTCAAGCAACCGTTCCGTGCCATCCGATCGACGATTGAGAACGACATCCTCGCAGGCCTCCCGCAATTCGGGATCGATATTGTCATAGACCGCGAGCTGACCCGCATTGACGATGCCCATGTCCATACCCGCCTGAATGGCGTGATAGAGGAAGACGGCATGCATGGCCTCGCGGACCGGTTCGTTGCCGCGGAAGGAGAAAGACAGGTTCGACACGCCACCGGAGATATGAACCAGCGGCATGGTCTGTCGGATCGTCCGCGTCGCTTCGATGAAGTCGACACCGTAATTGTTGTGCTCTTCGATGCCGGTCGCAACAGCGAAGATATTAGGATCGAAGATGATATCTTCCGGCTGCAAACCTGCCGTTTCCGTCAGCAGCTTGTAGGCGCGCGAGCAGATCTCGACCTTGCGTTCATAGCTGTCTGCCTGGCCCTGTTCATCGAAGGCCATCACGACGACGGCGGCGCCGTACATGCGCATCAATCGAGCTTGCTTGAGAAAATTCTCCTCGCCTTCCTTGAGCGAGATCGAATTGACGATCGGCTTGCCCTGCACGCATTTCAGGCCGGCTTCGATGATCGAGAATTTCGAGCTGTCGATCATCACCGGAACGCGGGCAATATCCGGCTCGGCGGCGATCAGATTCAGGAACTCGACCATTGCCCTTTCAGAATCGATCAGGCCCTCGTCCATGTTGATGTCGATGACCTGCGCGCCGTTCTCGACCTGATCGCGGGCAACGGCAAGTGCCGCCGTATAATCGGCATTGGTGATCAGCTTGCGGAATTTCGCGGAGCCAGTGACGTTGGTCCGCTCGCCGACGTTGACGAAGGGAATGTCTCTGGTCAGCTCAAACGGCTCGAGACCGGAAAGCGACATGAAAGGACGGTGCTCGGCAAGCTGGCGCGGCGGATATTTCGACACCGCCTCAGCGATCGCGGCAATGTGCTCTGGCGTGGAGCCGCAGCAGCCGCCGACGATGTTGACGAGACCCTCGCGTGCAAACTCCTCGACTTGAGCCGCCATCATATCAGGCGTTTCGTCATATTGGCCGAATTCGTTCGGCAGCCCGGCATTGGGATAAGCGCAAATGAAGGTATCCGCAGCAGCCGAAAGCTCCTGCAGGTGCGGACGCATGGCGTTTGCGCCGAGGGCACAGTTAAGGCCGATGGTGAAGGGGCTCGCATGGCGCACTGAATTCCAGAAAGCCGATGGCGTCTGCCCTGAAAGCGTGCGACCGGAAAGGTCTGTGATCGTGCCGGATATCATGACCGGCAGGCGTATGCCCTTGGCCTCGAAACGCTCCTCGCAGGCGAAGATGGCAGCCTTCGCGTTAAGCGTATCGAAAATCGTCTCGATCAGAATAATGTCGGCGCCCCCGTCGATGAGGCCATCTATCTGCTCGCCGTAAGCCAGACGCAGATCATCGAAGCTGACGGCGCGATAGCCAGGATTATTGACATCAGGGGAAATCGACGCTGTGCGGTTGGTCGGACCGATGGCACCGGCAACGAAACGGCGCTTGCCATCTTCCCGCTGCGCGCGGATCGCCGCACGGCGGACGATCTCGGCGCCTTCCTTATTGAGATCATAGACGGCACCTTCCATCTGATAATCCGCCTGCGCAATGCGGGTGGACGAGAAGGTGTTGGTCTCCAGGATATCGGCGCCTGCCTTGGCATAGCGATAATGAATCTCTTCGATCGCGTCGGGCTGAGTCAGAATGAGAAGGTCGTTATTGCCTTTTTGATGACAGGCACAGCCTATGAAACGGTGACCGCGAAACTGATCCTCGTCGAAACCGAGGCCCTGGATCTGCGTGCCCATGGCGCCGTCAAGCACGAGAATTCGCTCGCTCGCCGCCTTTCGCAAGGCGTCGAATATCTCGCTACCATCGCGCTTCGCTGTTTCGGAACCAAAAAGATTGTCAAACATAAGCGAATTCCTCTGGCCTGATTGCGACTCGACAATCAGATCACATAAAGATATCTTTATGTCAACATATCTATGCTCTGGTTGAGCGCAGCACAAGCATGCCGCTTCTATGGTTTGCTTCCTTTCCGAAAAATACAAACAAGACGAATTCCCGTGCCGGCCATGGACAAGGCGGAGCTGACGACACAGTTTCATCCCATTACGCCATGACAGCGCTTTTGGGCGGCGCTATAGGGCTTGTAGAAAGAATCCAAGGAGGATGGCATGAACATACAGGTTGAACCGGCAGCGCTCGGAAACTGGAGCACGCGCGCCTATCATCGGCATTGGCTGCTCGAACAGGCAAGCGCACTTTTTGACTTCTTCCAGTATCGCGCCGTCAATCCCAATGGCGGCTTTTACGACATGGACGATGTCGGCAAGCCGCTGGACGCGATCAATCCCACGCGCGGTATTCATTCGACGGCCCGCATGGTGCATTGCTTCTCGATCGGATCGCTACTCGGCCGCCCCGGCGCGAATGATATTGTCGACCACGGAATGAACTACCTCTGGAGCCACCATCGCGACACGAAGCATGGTGGTTATGTCTGGTCACTGAACAATGATGGTCCGGTCGATTCAAGCAAGCAGGGCTATGGCCACGCATTCGTACTGCTCGCAGCCTCCTCCGCCAAGACGATCGGCCATCCGCTGGCCGACGGCATGCTCGCCGACGTTACCGAAATTCTGAATACGAAGTTCTGGGAGGAAAAGCACGGCGCTATTGCCGAGGAATTCAACCAGGATTGGTCGCCGATCGACGGCGGCAGCTATCGCGGCCAGAACTCCAACATGCATCTAACGGAAGCGCTGATGGCTGCTTTCGAGGTCACCGGCGACAAGAGCTATCTTGAAAAGGCGGAAAGCATCGCCGATCTCGTCATTCGTCGCTCGGCCGGTTCGGTTGGCTGGCGAGTCGCGGAACACTTCAATGCCGATTGGGTACTCGACAAGAATTATCGCGGCAATGAGATGTTCCGCCCATCGGGCACGACGCCCGGGCATTGGCTGGAATGGGCGCGGCTCATCCTGCAGCTCTGGTCGCTGGGAGAAAAGCGGCACGACTGGATGCCGGAAGCAGCCAAGGGCCTCTTCTCCCAATCCATGTCATTGGGCTGGGATAACGAAAAGAGTGGCTTTTTCTATACCCTCGACTGGGAAGACGTTCCCGCCAAACGCAACAAGCTCTGGTGGCCCGCATGCGAGGGCGCCGGCGCCGCCCATTATCTGAACGAGCATGTTCCTAGCGATTTTCACGAGGAGAGCTACCGCAAGATTTGGAGCGTCATCGGCCGCTCGTTTATAGACCACGCCAATGGCGGCTGGCATGAGGAATTAACGGAAGATCTCGTTCCGGCCCACACACTGTTCCCAGGTAAGGGCGATATCTATCACGCATTGCAAGCCAGCCTGATTCCGCTCTTCCCGGCGACCGGCAGCTTGACCAAGGTCATCGCCGAAGCTGGCGGCAAAATCTGAGATTGCCGGCGGCGCCCCGCTTTGGGCTTGGCGCCGCCATAACCCTCTACGAGAGGCTGAGATTGTGAAGTTCGTGGCCGAGCGTCAGCGCGAGAGCCTCAACCACGAGATTGTGGTCTTCACGCTGCGGAAGGCCTGAAACCGTGACGGCGCCGATGCAGCCCGTGCCGTTGACGAAAATAGGGAAGCTGCCGCCGGATGCGGCGTAATCGGCGCCCGAAAGCCCGTTATCCTCGATCGTCTTCCCCTGCTGCTGGAGCCGTAAAGTACTGGCATAGCTGCTGCGGAAATACCGCAGCACCATATTGCGCTTGCGGCGTATCCAGTTGGAATTGTCGGGCGTCGATCCGGGCAAGGCAATGTAGAAAACCGGCATCGAATGCAGCGTGATATCGATGGCAACGCCCAGATTGCGCTCGCTGGCAAGGTCATGCAGCAGCTTGCCGAGCACCCAGGCGGTCGAGAGGTCGAAGGCGTCGAAACGCAGAGTCTCCTCCTGCAGTCCGATACGAGTGAGGTCCTGGTCGATCGTCATGGAAAACCTTCCCTAAAAATGGATCGACTTATGAAACGCGCAAAGAGTGATTTGTCCACCTATCTCTTCGGTATTTCGAAACCAAGCTGCCACTTCTGGCCGAGCAGGAGATCATGCTCTTCCGGCTCGAACGCTTCAAAGCCTCCACCCGGATAAAACGTCAATTCTCCCACACGAACCCACTCCGCCGACGCATAGAGATCGACGCGAACAAAATCGATGTCGCGAGCGACCGTTTCCGCGACATGGATCATCTCATCGAGCCGCGGCGGCCGTGCCACATGGCCCGGATAAAGGCCAAGATAATCCCGGTCGTAGAACGGTAGCTTCTTCCAATCGGGCGTGTAATTACAGGAATAGCCCTGGCCATTCTCGCGAATGTCGATCTCGATATGCGACACCTTGCCATTGAACGTGAAAAGCCTGTAATCCCACGGAACGCGCCCTTCGACGAGCAACATGCTTTCGATGAGAATACGGCGTTCGACCTGCCGATAGGCCCACTCCCTGTTGTAGAAGGCATGATCGATCGTCAGCCACTCGGCGGAGGGATTGTTCGTGAGGAGCCGATCCACATCGGCCTCTCCGTAAAGAAATCGCCCCACGCCACTCGCATGAGTCGGTTTGACAACGGCGGGCAAGGGAATTTCGGCCCAATCGACGGTAGCCAAATCCGTGCCGACCCAGAGCGTCGGAATGACGTATTGGCTGCCAACCCTCTCCGCGATCAGCACTTTGGCATCGGCCTTGTCGACGAAGCGCGGGAAGAGCGGATTGCGATCGTATAGTTTCCGGGCCTGAATCTTGTCCGTGAAGGTCTGAGGCGACCTCAAATCGGGAAACTTGCCACGAATGACGCGATATTTTAGTGCACAGTAAGATCTATCGGGCAGCGGCGACATAAGCCTCCATAGAAGATTATGCGCCCGCTCGCGCAAGCCCCTCTGCAGATATCCCGGAATGAGAAATCCATCTTGGTCGGCGGCTCTATCTGTCATGGCGGCCATCTCGAATTTCAACTAGAACGCAAGTGAAAATTATCAGCCTGCCTTTAACACAAGGTTATGCGACAGCCTTCTAGGAGGATTGCCATGAGTGCGACTACGTCCAATCTTCTTAGAAGCTCGCTGATCAGTCTGGCCGCGACGTCGATTTCGCTGGCTGCTGGCTTTGCGAGCAGCATCATAGCTGCGCGCCTGCTCGGCCCGGCAGGGTCCGGCAAAGTCGCTTACGCGTTATGGGTTGCGACCTCCGCAGCAGCATTGGCGGATATGGGCCTGCCGCAGACGTTGCTGCGCAATGCCGGCAGCCTCTCTGGCGATGGGGAAACCTGGAAAGCGCTGGTGCGCACGGCGCTACGCAGCTTCATGATTTCAGTCAGCATGGTAAGTGCGGCCATACTGGTGTTTGCCGCAATCACTTACGTTCAGCGCGACGCGCGACACGCCTGGTTCTGGATCGTCACCGGGCTGTTGTTCTTGAGCTACACATTTCACGTCTTCTCCACAGCAATCGCTCGCGGAAGAAATCGTTTCGGCCAAACCGCGCGTAGCACCGTTCTTGGCGGAATACTGCAGGTCCCACTCGTTTTTATCGGAGCCTGGCTGCTTGGTCCAACCGGCGTCCTGATCGGATATATCGCGCGCTACCTGCCGCAGGCGCTGAAATTGCGCGGCTACATCGATCGCGATATCAGGCCTTCTCGTGAAGCACTGACGCCGGAAATGCATCGCTATGGTCGCTATATATGGTTGAGCGACCTTATCGAAATTCTAGTCCTATCGCGCATTGAGTTCCTGTTTCTCGGCCTCGTCCTCTCTCCCACCAGCATTGGCTATTTTGCTGCAGGTCTCGGTCTGGCCGGTCTCATCGAACAGGTCATGCTCCAGATATCGCCTGCCTTGATCGTCAGCTTTACCGATGCCCAGGCCAAAGATGATCGCCAGATGCTTCAAGCCGCATATAGTCGCGTCATTCGCATAGTCGCTCTGATCATGCTGCCGATCAGCTTTGGCGGCGCAACCATCATGCCCGATCTTTTGCCGCTGATCTTTGGCGATGCCTTCAAGCCCGCGATTCCAGCAGCGGCAACGCTGCTCGCTTTTGTTTGGCCTGCCGGCCTGTCTGTCATCCCCTGGGGTATGATCGGCGCGTCCGGGCGCAGCGCTCTTTTGCTGCGCGTGCAGATCGTAAGCGGCATATTGACGATAATGCTCTTGACCGTTCTCGTACCACTGATGGGGCTAGAGGGAGCCGCGCTTGCTCGCGCGACGATTGTGACATTGACTTTTGCACTACTCGGCCGGACTGCTTGGAAATATGTCCGAGTTGCCATACCCATTGCTGCGTTGACAAAAACGATACTGGCTGCCCTTCTTTGCGCGGCCGCCGCAGGGCTCGGCATTTACAATTTCGACGGAGCAGCGGCCGTTGCGACGGCTATTCCCGCAGGGGCCGTCGCCTACGTGCTGGCAATCCGATTTCTGCGCTTGATTACGCCCGAAGACGTACGAATCCTGATGGATACTGCCGGCGGAAAATTGCCCCGAGCATCACGCCCGCTCGTCAACAGTCTGTTGAACCTCGTCGCACCGGCCTAAGCCCGATCATGGCGTTTCAAAAGCGGCAGCCAATGTCTGCCGGGCAACCTCGTCCCAGGTCATTATCCCATCGCGAAAAGTCGGCGAACGCCGCATCGCCAGCGCCGCGTCGACCTTCTCTCGCCAAGCGGTTTCGCCGTCAAGGCGATAGGCAATACCGTTCGCACGGGTAAAGGGAACGAGATCAGGCAGCAGGATCGGTAGACCGCAGTAGCTGTACTGCGCGAGTTTCAAGCTCGATTCCGCCAGGTAAATCTCATCTGCCGTCAGGCGATAGGGAGCGATGCCAAAATCGGCGTGCTGCAAGTATGGTACGATGCTCTCGAAATCCCTCTCACCGTAGATGGCGATGTTCGGCAGCGCCCAACCACTCCATTGCGCACCAAAGACATGGAAATTCACATCCGGAGCGGCCGCAGCCATGGCGGCGACAGATGGCTGGTCAAAGAGCATGTTACCGATCGAAACAGCATTGCGGCTACCAGCTTGATACGGCGACGGCTGGTCGCGATCGAACACGGCGGCATCGACACCCTGAGGAATGACCCGTACACGCCCACCCTGGGGAAGCAGCGCCCCGAGCCTTTCCGAAGGAACGCAAATTGCGTCGAAGCGACTAACCGCGGCAGCTTGAATATCTTGCAGCACAGGTGCTGCGCGTATGCTTCTCAGCAGGTCGCGACAAAAATACAGAGTTCGCGCCTTCGGATTGAGCCGCTTGATCCGGTCAAAGAAAGCAAGTGCTGAGCCGCTTTCGATCAACACCAGATCGGCAGCGGCTATGACATGACGGGCAAAGCGCGGCAGGTAGCTGCCATAAAGCCGAAAGAGCATCGCATTTGCCGCATTCAGAAAGCGGTTGTTCGAACTGAATGCATGGAGTGGCGGGAGATACGCGCCCGCCCTCAGATTGACGCCGATAGTCTGAAATCGATTCGCTTGGCTTCCCGACAAGGCTCGGAAGCGCGGGCGATCCTTGAGCAGAGTCAGCCAACTATGGCCAATGGTGAGAAAATGGACGTCGTGTCCCTGCTCGGCCCAGCGGGATGCAACGAAGTGGATCGACGCCTTGCGATAACCGCGTAAAAACGCATGCGACGTCAGAATGACGATTTTTCGTCGTGGCTCGGTCGCGTCCCCGGCCACCCCTGCTTCTCCGTTTGCCACGGGCGATCCCCAACAGCGATCTTCAGTCGGTTTCTCTCATGCCCGACATCAAAACGTCGATTAGGTTGCGGCGACGAACCGTCATGTCCGGGGCGCTGATAACCGCAACCAAAGCCCAGTTTGCGGCGATATGAACCGCAAAGCGTCTAACAGGCAGTTAAAGTTGGACAATCGGCCTATACATTGCAAATAATAAATGCAGAGAACGCCTCTGGATCTGCCGTGGTCGCTATCAACGCATCGTGAAACCGCATTGCGCTCGCTTGCCCGCACGAAGCGAACAGGTCATTGATTACGCTCCATGAATATCTCGCCAGAGGAATATCCCAGCATGAATGCAAAATACGCGCTGCCCGCTATCCTGGCATGCACTTGCACATGCGCCGTGACACCGGCCTTGGCCGACGACCCGGCTCAATTGGTGCTACGCGATGGCTTCGACGGCAGCGAGTTCGCGCCATCCGGTCATCTTTATTATCGCGACAACTCCGAGCAGAAAGCAGGCTCAGTCGAGTTTCAATCGGAAGTCAAACGCTCGGGCACCGGGGCGTTGAAGCTCAGCGTCAAACCATTGTGCCCGCCGGGCAAGGCGAACTGCAGCGAGAGAGCGGAAATCTGGGAGCGTACCAAATATCGCGTTCCATACAATAAGGGCGTCTGGTACGGCTTTGCCGTCAAGTTCGCCGATCCCATTCCCTCAGGCGATCATCGCTATCTCATAGCGCAGTGGAAGCGAGAGATCGGCCCAAAAGCACAAGGTGATTTCAGTCCCTTCCTGGCGTTCCGGCTCAACAACGGCAAGCTCTTCGCGACTGTCGAAACGAACTATGTCGCCCCAACTGCCAAGAAGGACGAGCTCGAGAGCACCGGCAAAGCTTGCAGCGATAACGAGACACCGGTCTGGTTTCGTCCGAACACCAATCAAATGCGTGCGCTGGTCGCCACAGATGGCAACTGGAGCAATGAAGACGGCACTGAGTTTACCGGTTGCACCAACGCTATTAAAGTAATCGATCGTGGTAACAAACTACCGACACCAGATTCCGGCTGGATAGACTTCGCCATTTACAGTAAGCCCGGCCCAGATGGCTCAGGGCATATCGAAATATTCGCCAATGATAAATGGATTGTCACGGTCACGGGACACATTGGACATGCAGACCAAGGGCTTGGAAAGAACCAATATTTCAAATTTGGCCCCTATCGCGCCGCAGATACAACGGTATGGACCCTCTACTATGATGATTTTCGTCGGTCGCCTCGCTGTACCGATGTATTGTCGGATCCCAAGCTTTGCCCGATGAAATGACAGGCAGGCGGATGCGTTTCGATGTCGACAAACATTGCAAGGGGAATGCTACGAGGATCTTGCGAGTTTTTTAATGAACTCGCCTGAACCTTTTTGCTTCTTGTTGGTTATGTCCTCTTAAAGAGGAGGCCACCGAAATGCTTACCACCCATCGCGATTGCAAGCATCATGTAAAGAGAAATGCAATTCCATCTCTAGGTGAGATAGAGGGCCGTGTTGCCGTTCTTGAAATCGTTGCTCAATCCGCCCTGACGCATGTCTTCGATGAAGGCGAGGTTGATATCGACGCCGTGCTTTTGTCACAAATTCGCAGAGCCATGCATCGCAAATGCACGGAATTGAAGTTGGACGGTGAAGACGTGGCATCTGCGCTTTCTTACGCAGAGGAGTTGATCGAGGCCGCGGTCAGGGCGTCGCATCCAACCCATCAATGATGCCTTCAGGGCCGAGATTAGTTTTGTCCATCATGGTGGCGCTAGCACTTACGCTTGGCGCCTTCCTTCTTGTCGCGCGCCATGATTCAAGAAGCAAACTTGCCGTGCACCCGGACCCGGCTCAGTCTGGATCGCATCAAACCCCGCAATAATGTGCCGCAAAGACGCTATGTCGCGTTAAGAGACAGGTCACGTGTATCATATCAGGCTGACGTTAACGTCGACCGACGAAGGCGATTGCAAATCTCAGAAATCAAAGCAGTGTGCGCTACATCCATCCGGTTCAAGCTTTCAACAATGGTGTAGCGAATGTCTATGATGGTCAGTGCGCCACTTTATGCCGACGACATCGATGTCCTTGCAAACGCGCTTTTTGCTTGGTGCGCCGAACGCAACATCAAGTTACAAAGCCAAGAGGGCCTGTCCGCGGCCAACGTGGCTATAAATCTTTACGACGCCGGCTATCAAACGCAGGACCGGCTTCTTGGCGCGCTGCATGACCATGAGTTTCATTGAGACCGACGTCATGCAATGTGGGCCGCATTGGAAACGGTCGACATAGTTCGCAAAAACAGACGCGTCAGACCGCTCCCAAACGACTGGATTTTAGTTCCGATAAACACGTCTTTATGCTGCTGTGACCTTTTGCAGGACACCTGCAATGCAATCGCGTTCTTCGAGAATCCCAGTCCATTCATCTTCATGGTATTGCGAATCATAGATCAGCGTGAAAGGGCCTCGGTAACCGGCAGCGTCGGAAAGTTCGGCGCAACGTGCGTAGTCCTCCGCGTCAAGACCTGCCGCTGAATAACGACCCTTGGCATGGCACAATTCGGCACGCCCCATGATCTTCGCTAGATCTTCATATTTGCCAGCGCGCTCCCAATTGCCGAAATCCCCGTTGAGACCGACTTTGCCATTCAAGGCATCAAGAACGCGATTGAGTTCCGCCGGGCCGGGCAGCAGATCAAACCAGTTTTCTATAACGAGACGTACACCCGCGTCGGCAGCCTCCTCAGCCAGTTGGCGAAGATGTATTTCTGCCCGATGTAAAGCTGCATCGCTTGGCTGAGCCTTGCCGGCAATCACGCGCATATTCTCGGCCCCGAGAGCCACTGCGGTATCGATCCAACCGGCCATCCATTTGGCGTCGCGTCGAGCCGTCTCGGGATTACTGAGATCACCATCCTCGATCAACAGTGTTTGCACCTTAACATCCGCTTCTTCGGCGGCGCTCCGCAAGTCGGCAACGTAGCTCGACAGACGGCTTGGCAAATGGAAAGAGCAAATCTCGAGCCGAAAGATATCGCGCTCAGCGCATTGGCGCGGCAAATCAATCAAGTCGACGATCCCCTCCCCATAAGCAGGCTGGCGGGTCGGTGTTTCGACACCATCGGGCCTATATGGATAAATGCCGCCGAGCGCACGGTGCAGGGACCATGTGGATACGGCAAAACGATCTGCAAGGTCGATCGCGAAGCTCATTTCATTCCCCTCCTTGATTCCTCAAACTCTCGTGAGAGCAGGTAAGAAGTAGATTGAACAGACCGGATATCAATCGAAATCCGGAGATCGATCACGTTGCCTTCGCGGACAACCCGATCCCACGCAGAAGGAACATTCGAAATATCAGGCACGGGTCACGGTACCCCACGGCCGCCGTTCACCCATCGGGAAATGGCGTCGAAGATCAAGTCGGCAATCCACATGGCGCATACGCCGACGACAAAAGCCGTCGCATTCATGGCTGCGACATCCTTTTGCGGCAGAGGCCAATTGATGGCACGCAGGTAAAAAAGCACCGGCTCCGTTAGATATGCTGCCGCCAGCGCTCCGCAGATCGGCGATGCAACAATCTCCCGCATTGTGTATCGACGCCTGGAAAGACCACGCAAGATGCCGCCGGAAAGGCCAGCAATGACGACCCCGGCTTTGATGCCCAACGCATCCAGAAATTCGTGCATCGTCATTGTTTTCTCTACTGGAAATCCGACGCCCTCGTTCGTCGAGGCGCGCTGCGGGAAAAGCCTTATTTGCCGACAGGCGGCTGAGGTTTTATCAACCCCGAGACCCCATCACGCATGATATTGACCGCGATCTTGAGAGCGCTCAGAGCGGCAACTGCAGCAGCGGTGTAGCTGGGGCCGACAAAGGACTGTGAACACTCTAACGTGCCATCAGCAAGCTGAGCACAACCTGTTGCCAACAGAATGGCAACGATCAGTGCCGACAGGGTGATGGATACATTGAGAAGATTATGCAAAGCATTGGTGTTGAACATCTTTTTCCTTTTTTCACATGGAGGGATGGGCGCGATCCGCGGACAACATTCACTAGGGTCGTTCATATGATATCGCCTGGCTTCATTGGCCGATTGGTCTGCCGATGAGAGTTTTTTGATTGAAGGGGCAATTGAACCTTGCCGAAGGTGATTGGCCATCCTTGGGTTGGTCGCAACGGAACTTAAGCCGGGCGTTTCGCTTTGATCCGTGAGTACCCTATGAATTCGTCAGCAAATTTGGGCCCATATTGGTCGCGACCCCCTGGCGGATGGCAGCGCCATCTGGGATCCAACCTGCGGCAAGACTATCGTGCGGCCTCGAGTGCCGCGGCAAATTTCTTGGCGTGACCGGCGATATCGACCGCGCGATCCGAACCATTGATGATTCTTCGCGCACCAATCCAATCGGTCGCAGTGGCAGTGAAGAAGTCCGACAATTTCTTACCGGTGAACCGGCCGTTGGTCATCCCGTCAAATAGGATTTCAATGGCCTTGATGGGATCAAGCGCCTTATCCGGATCATCGGCAATCCCGTATTTTGTATAATTGTCACGCCCGGTTATCTGTACCAGACCACGACCACGGTAGCGCCAGCCGTCGCCACTGGCTTCGTCCCGGTTGCCCATCCGGTTTGCATAGGCGCGGTTCGCAATCCGCTGTGGCTGCCGGGCATAGGCGCCGGCCTCCCCCACCGTGAAATATTTCGGGAAGGTCGCAAGCAGACCGGCGGCCGAGTAGTTTAGATTCTCCGAGATGGCGCACATAGTCTTGTCCGTCTCATGATACGTCGTCGCGAGTATGTAAGCCAGCCATCGGCTATCCAACGGTCTGGCCTCCAACTCAGACACGATTGCCTCGATACCATTGACCTGATTTGTCGACAGTCGCCCGCCAAACAGCGACAAGCGCAACCCCGCAAAAAACTTTGCGTGCTCCATGTCATTTTCCTTTATTGTCAAAAGTCCGGCCCGCATTCGCGGCGCCTTTGATTACGACCGGATTTTTTCAAGCTAGGCTTCAGCCGGCGGCGGTAAACGCCATCGATGCGAACAAGCTCGCCCCCAGTGTATTGTTCGCATCACGTGAGCCGTTTCCCGGTCACCAGGTTCTGCCTCTCCCCCAGCGCGGCGGAGCCGCATCTCTTGCAGAGCAGCCGTGCTGAGCCACATGGCGTGAAGAGTCTTGTATAACCCGCAAGCTCAGATCGTTGCTTAAGCGTTCTTTTGAAAATACACTTAGGCTGCAGTGTTTGCCGGCCACGCGAAGGCGTCGATTTCCGCCGTCGTAGTGATCGTGCCGGCGATGATCTGCTTGTCGACTTCACCTTCAGCGGCAAAGCTCGCCTGGACGTGAGCGCCGACCGTATTGGCGATAGCCGTCATCTGTGCCGCCGTTAGCTCGACAAAGCCGGCCGCCGTCTTGAACTTCACCGTCACCTCCGGGTTCGCCTGCACATAGTTGTAGGCTCCAGTGATCAGCGATTGGCTCTGCCGATCGGTCATGACGCGCATGCCATCGATGACGATGCCGCCCGTTTCGACGGCATAGCGCTTGGTCGCCGCATAGGCGTAGAGATCGACAGTGATCGGTTCCGGAGACCAGCTGGCAACAACGGCTTGAAGGCTCGACGGCATTTCCGGCCAATCACCGGCCGCGCTGACCAGGGCGGCTTCCTTGTTACTGAGCTGATCGAGGATTGCGTCCTTATCGGCGGCATCCAGTCCGGATGTGATCTTGGCGGCAAGTGCGAGCCAGTAATCCGGCACGTTATAGATCTGCTGTCGGCCGAGCCAGAAGGCGACGCAGGCCATCCAGCGATCGGCCCGGTTTTCCGAGCGAGCCGAAAGCAGCGCCTCGACCATCGGTTCATACATGCTGTCAATGCGGTACATGGCAGTCCTTTCCTGTGTTTAAGCTTGGGCGTAAGCGCGGACGTCCTGCCAATCGATGTCGGCGGCGGCGCGGATTTCGGGAGCGGAGTTGGCGGCGGCAAGAACGGCGTTTGCCGATCGGCGGACGGCTTCGATCATCTGCGATCCGACTGCCCAATGCTGGTCTCGCGTCAGGATCTCGACGGCCTTTTCGAATCGGCTAACGCCATGCTCTGCGGCCTCGGCCGTGATGTGCGGCGTCTCGCTCTCGGGCACATTTGCGCCCTGTTGCCGATCGGCGACAATCAGCAGCGCCTCGCGGCGCTTCAGCGCATAGACGGCCTCCTGACCGGGAATGACGGTGATGAACATCATGCGCGCCATCCTGACCTGACGATCGATGTCGGTCTGCGCTTGGAGACGTTCCAGAGCAAGATCAGCCGAAATGTTAAACAGCATGGATGGTCACCTCGAAATGATGGAAACCTGCTGGGGCGATGAAGGAAAAACGGTGGTCGCCAAGAACGTCGGTCGTAAACTCGAAGACGTTGTCCTCGATCGCGACGATCTCGCCGGCATGAAGGACCGAGGTGCCGGCCGGCAACGTAAGGCGCACCGTGTCAAAGCCATCTGCCCGGACGGTGTATTCGGTGACATCGAGCACGATGCTTTTGGAGGTGATGACGCCGTCCAGTACATAGCAGTGCGCGTCGATGTCTCGGCGATATTGGTCGGCCGGTACTTCAATTGCCTTGAAGCCCTCGCCGTAGATGCCGGCATAATGCGGCAACAGGCTCAAAGCGCAATCGCCGCTCTGGCGGATTGCGCCGTCTGGGCCATGGACGATGTAGTGGATTGTTCTGTCTTCTAACGCTGTCATGGAGTTACCTCTTGAAAGCTGTGGCGGTGATGTTGCTTTCGTTCCAGCCGATGGTGTTGCTGGGGCAATAGAGCTGCAGGATGTAGGTGTGATTGCCGGCACCGGGAGCGTCGTAGAGGCCAGAGACGGCGACGAGGCCCGCCGTATAAGTGGTTTGTGTCGTCGTGCCGTTGCTGCCTCCTGTTCCAGAGACAACGGTTTGGACCACGCCAAGATAATAGGTCTGGCTGAAGATCGCCGTTCCGTCGCGGAAGATGTTGCAGCCGATCGGCTGTGAGTTCTGACTGCCGCCGTTCTGGTTGAACTGACCGAGCGTCATGGCATCAATCACCACGCGGCCATCGCCGGCAACATTGACGACACAGCTTACGAGATTGACCGTGCCGTTTGCGCCGATGGTCTGCGTGCCGGCGACACGCCCAGCGCCCACTCCCGTAACAGCGCCACCTTGAATATTGGACGTGCCGACCTGCAGCGAGCCGATGACGGCCGAGCTGATATTGACCGCGCCGAGATTGGCGGTGATGGCGTCGAGGCTGTTGACCGAGATCTTGTTCGCGGTCACGGCACCGTCAACGATCAGCTCGGCCGAGACGGCGCGGCGCATGACCGGCTTCGACCAGTAGCAGGAACTGCCAGTTCCGGCCGTCTTCTCCACCTGAAGCAGCATCGAAAGTTTCGTATAGCCGCTTGGCACTGTGTAGCGGCCCTGCAGGCGCACCCATCCGTTTTTGGTGGAGGTGGAGGCTACAGCGTTGAATGCCCATGTGCCAGAAGGCGTCTGGATCGCGGCATAGATGTTCGCGGTGCCGGCATCAGTGTTGTAGACCCAGACATCGAAGGCATAGACCTCGCCCGCCGTCACGGTGATGAAGTTCGACCGCGCGCAGTCGCGGCCGAGGGACTGCAGCACCCAGCCGGCCGCATCTCCCGAACCTGTGTCGTTATAGAAGGCCTGCTGGTTCTGAACCGTCCAGCCATCCAGGGTTCCGGTCTGCCAGCCATTGTCGGCCATGTTGCTGAAATCGGTCAGGACGAGTTGTTTGGCGGTAATGGCATTTGCCGCGATCTGGCCTGCGCCGATCGTGTTGGCGGCAAGCTTGTCGCCGGTAATAGAGCCGCCCGCGATCGTGATGGCGGTGACCGCACCGGCCGCGATCGTGCCGGCCGTGACAGCATTGGCGGCGACCTTTCCGGCCGTGACGGCGTTCGCGGCGATCTTGTCGGCAGTCACCGCGTTAGAGACGATGTTGCCGCCAGCAATCATCGTGACGCCGCCGTCGCTCCATGGGCTCGGTTCTGTCTGATTGGGATGGGCCTCACCGAAATACATGCGCGCCAGCCAAAGAAAGCTGTCGTTCTGACCGGCAACGGTCCCCTTCATTCGGAAGAAGACTATGGCCCTGGCTGCGTTCGCCGGCATCTGAACCTTGGCCCAGAACCGCTGATAATTGGCGAGGTTCTTTTGCGGATCAATGTTCTGGGCTGCAGGGAAAACTCCCCAATTGGGATAGGCGAGAAGAGTGCCATTAGCGTCCAACACCGCAAGGTAAGGCTGCACGCCGTTGCAGCGATGGCCGAGATAGTAAACGGACAGCTCGTACCAGCCGTTTGGCTTGACGGCGAACTGCTGACCGCTGCCATCCGCATTGTAGGATGTCACGCCGTACTCGATCCCCTGATCGCCGCTGATCTGCCGAATTTCGATAGCGCCAGGAATGGGCGCGTAGGTGTCCGTGCGCAGTGAAAGCGTGAACTTGGAGGCAGAATTCGACCACTCAGGCCCCCATCCGGTGAGGCCCGCAGACAGGTCCGAATTCGAGAGATAATTGCCACCGTTGCCGACAGCAAGCGCTTGGCTGGAGATAGACCCAGCAGCCAGCTTATCCGTCGTGATGGCCCCGGCCGCGATCTGTCCAGCCGAGACCGCACCGGCCGCGATCGTACCGGCCGTCACGGCATTCGCGGCGATTGTTCCTGCCGTAACCGCGTTTGCGGCCACCTTGCCTGCTATGACCGCATTTGCCGCAATCTTATCGGCGGTGATTGCGCCATCAATGATCAGGCTGGCCGAAGCCTTTCGCAGGATGCTGATGCCACCAAACGAGATGTTACCATCCGTTTGCGTGGAGAGGGTCTGAACGTAGATGCGCACAAGTCCGCCAAATGCATTTGCCGGGGGGGTGACTGTGCTCGAGAAGGTCTGAACGCCGCCAACAGCGTTCGGGCCGCCAGTATTGGCGATGTCTCCCCAGACGTCAGGGCTGAGCGTCAGTCCATCGACTCCCGTCCAGTGGATGCGTGCCCATACGTTCAGCTTAGTGCCCGAGGTGCGCACCATCTGGATTGAGGCGAGGTACTGCTGACCTGCCGTGACAGGGAAGGATGTCGACTGAGCCGCGAGCTGATAGCCTCCGTTGCCGGCGTATGTGAACTCTAAGGAACCCTTGGATGTGAACGCCTGTGTGGTGATCGGCTGCACCGCGACGTTCGCAGGCCGGGACAACCAGGCCGACGCCGTCTGGAATTGGTTGTCGGGAACGAGGTTTTCCCAATCCTGCAGAACGAGGCTTTTCGCCGTGATGGCGTTCGCCGCAATCTTGTCGGCCGTGATCGCATTCGCGACAATGCCGCCGTTGGTGACGAGAACGATGCCGCCATCGCTCCAAGGCGTCGGCTCGGACGCTCCGAACGGAATGCGGCACAGCATTGGCTTGTTTACAAAGGCATAACTGTCTGCACCGCCCGCCTGCGTGTCGCGCTTGCGAATAAGGATGGAAGCTGCCACAGCGTTAGAGGGCGCAGCTGCTGCTACCCGCAAGCGCAGCCAAAGGTCCGGATTGTTCGCATCTCCTGAGATCGCATTATTGGTATTGGTTGCGCTCGAACTGTAGCCAACTTCAATGCCGTCCGCGCCCACCCAGGCAATATACAACTCGATTTGGCAACGGTGGGCGGAAGCATAGACCGTGGTTTCAAACCATTCCCCGGCCACGCAGGGGACGGAGTACTTCAAGGAGCCAGCAAGTGCGGCACCATCCGGACGCAGCCAACGGATGTCCGCATAGGTGTCTGCACCTGCTGGCCCGCTATTTTGCCACAACCTTAGTGTCGAATTGTTCCGTCCTGACCATGACCAGCCCACCGGATTGAGTGCTAAGGACAGGCCGGCAATGGTGCCCCAGGGGAGATAGGTCCAGCAATCCGTACCCATCGTGAAGCTCGAATTCTGGAGCAGGTTCGCGCCGGAACCGACCGCGAGTTTATTGGTACTGACGGAATTCGATGCGAGCTTGTCCGACGTGACTGCGCCAGCCGCAATTTGCGAGGCGGAAACCGCACCGGCAGCAATCTGACCGGCCGTGATACTGTTGGCCGCGATCCGGTCGGCAGTCACTGCGCCGGCCGCGAGCTTCGGCGTCGAAATCGCCCCATCGGAGATCTGCGTTCCGACGATTTGACCGGCAATATCACCAGCCGCTGTTGCCGATGTCCAGACGCTGCCGGTGTAGCGGTAAAGCTTGTCATCCGTGGTCAGGTAGACCGTGCGACCTTCGCCATTGCCCGTCGTCGGCAGGCTCGAGACGATTTCCACCGGCCGGATGCCGGAAGCAAACTTCGTCGCATCAATGGCGGAAGCCGCAAGTTTTGCATTCGTGACCGCCGCATCCGCGATCTGCGAGGAAACCATCGCCCCCGTCACCTTTGCCGCTGCAACGGCCGCGATCTGCGCATCCGTCATCTGGCCGGTGATGTCGGTTGCTGACGTTGCCGCAGTCCACACTCCGCCATGATAACGATAAAGCTTACCATCCGTCGTCAGGAAAACCTGCCGGCCTTCGACATTGCCTGAGGTGGGAAGATCAGAGACGACTTCGACGGCCTTGATGCTGCTCGCAAGGCTGGTCGCGTCCACCGCACCTTGGGCGAGCTTGGCGGCCGTCACCGCGCCATCGGCCAGTTTGGTGGAAATGACGGCACCGCTCGCCAGCACGTCGGCCGTGACCGCCGCCACTTCAAGCTTTGCGGTCGAAACGGCCTGGTCGGCGAGCTTCAGGTTGGTGACGGCCTCGTCCATGATCTTTGCGGCCGTAACGGCCGCGTCGGCGATCTTCGAGGCGATGATAGCGCCGTCGAGGACGTCGCCGGCCTGGATGAGGACGTTTGGCGTCTTGACGGTCAGCCATGCCGACCAATCGGTTGCGCGGTTCGATCTTGGGAGGTATCGGCCCCGCGCCTCATAGTCGGTATTGGAGATCATCCATTGTCCGGAAATGATCCAGGAATAGGGAGAGGCATAGGGATTGCTGTCGCTGTCGAACACGACATCGCCGGTCGCCTTGAGGCGAACCTGCACCCATACGCCCGTAACGTCATCGAGATCCTGCGCACAACTGATCTTGATTGCCGGACGGCGATCGATGCCACCGGCATCCTTCACCGTTGCCGGCTCGACGGTCCAGCCGATCATCGGCTGCGATGGCGGCGTGATAGGGCCGAGCCAGCCGGTGGCGGTGGGCAGCTGCAGGCCAGGATGCCAGTCATAGTCGGCGGGGTCGACTTCTTTCAGGGTAACGACGATCAGGAAACTGGATTGCGGCTCGACCTTGACGACGAGGAATTTCTTCTCGTCATAGCCGTTGCGCGCGGAAGACCAGGAAACGACATCGTTCGGCTCCAGCGGATAGGCATCCGGCGGCAGCGATACCTGATGCACACGAAAACGCCGATAATCCTGGATCATCGCCAGGCCGACACGCTGCACCTGATTGGCGAACGGAACGGTGAGCAGCTGGATCTGCGCCGGCAGGCGGCGATTGCCGTCCTGAACTTCCAAATCGGCATTGTAACGGCCCGGAGCATCCTTCGTCGCCCATTTTTCCGCAGGCTCGGGATAGGTCGCTTCAATGGCGTTATAAGTCGCCGAAAGCGAGGGGAATGGCTGGAAATCCTGCTCCTCTGTGACGATGATATCGTCATCCGTGAAAGAATAGACCGCCGCACCCGGCGTTCCCACAAGCATCTTGAAGATGCCGCCGACTTCCGCGATGCGGCCGTTGCAGCCCTTCAGCAGCTCCGAAATGGCATCGAGGGGTTCCTGATCGCATTGGATATCGTAGCCGGCACGGAAAGCTGGTTCGCTGCCACCGCCGTCGAGCTGGACGGACGCGTCGCAGGCATTCGCCGCTGCCATCCAGTTCGCCACCGGCAGGCAGAAGGCGCCGATGTTCTGGCCGCCGTAGACCCATTCCGACCCGTAGTAGACACCACGGGCAAGGTTGTAGGTCATCACAGCCGGGTTGGTGCTAGGCTCCCACGTCGAAGGATCGGCCCAGCGATGCGCACCGTTGCCGCCGACCGAGGAATCCTTGCGGACGTCGTAGAGCGGCAGCGGGTGCGGCTCGAAAAGGCCGGCAGGGACGCCCCTGAAAAGATCGGTATTATAGCGCGAGGTGAGAATGACCACCTGGCAGCCACGGCCGATCATCGTCGGCTTCCAGGGCCGCTCGGCATGGCCACCGAATTTGGCCGTCAGAAAGGGATCGGGGCTCGTCTGCGTACCGTCGAGGAATTTGATCCAGAGATAGTCCTTGCCCTTGACGCGATATTGCAGAACCGGGAAACCGCGACCGTCGGGGTGCGGCTCTTCCCAGAGAACGCCGACCTTCTGATCGTCGATCCAAAGGCTGCTCAGGCCGCGTTCGCCTGCGCGGTTAGGCAGGCTACCGATTTCGATGACGTCGGTGAAATAGGCATTCGGCGTCTTGCCGTCCTCGCCCCAGGTGCCGGCATATTTGCGCTTGCCGGCGGTCGCGTAGCTGCCGATGATGAAGGACATCGCATGATCGTCCCCCATGCTGATCTCGAGCTTCGTTCCGGCTGGCTGAGGCTTATCCTTCTTCGCCAGCGCCTTTTCGACCAGCGAAAGGCCGATATTGATGGCAACCGTCAGTATTAGTTTGCCGATGCTGATCGAGGAGAAGAAACTCGCAATCGAGCTGATCGCCAGGCTGAGCGGGTCGGCATGCGCCGCATCCGCCACCAGCCAGAAACTTAGGACGTTCAGAAGCAGGATGAGATATTTCATGGATCGGACGACCTCGATTGGCGCGTGGGAAAGGGCCGTCGCAACCAACGCTGCGCCGACTTATCACCGGTCAGGGATAAAATTGATATCGAGAGGCCGGATTAACCGACCTTGAAGGCCCGCTTGGCGTCGAGCAGGTCGACCGTGCCGAGCCCGCTCTCGCGCAGCACAAAAATGCGCTCGCCATTGACGACGCCGAGCGCGTAGCCGAAGGGCCCCTCGTGCGGGATAGCCGCGATATCGCCGATGCCGGCTTCGCTTGGGTGGATCTCGGGCAACATGCTGGCAACGAGATCGGCAAGATTGTCGAAGCCCGCCACCTTCATCGTCTTCAGCGCGCCGGCGGCGGTCGAATACTCCCCGCGAAACTGGGCGGCACAATCGACGCCGGTGATCGCCAGCACCAGATTGCCGGCAAGGCCCGGCCCGCAATCATGGCTGCCCCAGGCAAAGGGCGTGCGCTTCAGCCGATCGATTTCGGCGACGAAGCGGGCACGCCAGTTCTTGACCCTGACGAGATCGCTGTTCATTTCTGCCCCCAGGGGATCTGCCAATTGGCGACGGTGCTGGAATAAAGGCCGAATTCATCGCCGCTGCGGCGCTTCTGGCCTTCGTAGGAGGATTTGGCCGGGTTGGTGCGCTCCAGCATGGCGATGGCGGCGGAGATGGCCGAGATTTCGATATCGCCATCCTGCCCCACTGCCGGCGTCTTCACCGGCGCGCCATCGGCAATGCCGAGAAAGGCGATTTCCGGAGCAGCACTCGGCAGGCGCGTGCCGGTATCGAACGTCATGTCGTGGATTTCGATCGGCGCCAACCGCAGGTCATAGCCGCGCACGAGCTGCTGCACGGCGGGCGCGATCTGGCCGATGGTGATGGTCACGGTCTGGATCGTCAGATCCGCCGTGCGCGGGATCGGGCTCACCTGCAGATTGAGGCCGCCATAATAGGTGCGCGCCTCGGGCAAACCGGTGACGCCGGAGGTGACGGTTATGTTGATGTCGTCATCGCCGGTCCAGAGGCCGATCGAGGCCGGCGCGCCGCTGGTGAGATCCTTGCCGGTGATCCATACGAAACGACGGGGCACGAGCCCCTTGTCGCGCGCGCCGGTCAGCGCCGCGAAGAAAGCGGAAGTGATGTTCTTCATCGTCTATTTCTTTTGGATGATCTTGAAGGTGGCGCCGGAGGTGATCGGGCCGCTCGCGGTGCCGGGATTGTGGCTGCCCGGCATGACCAGGCATTTGCAGGCCGGCAGCAGAAGCGTCACGCCGAGACCGGCGGCAAAGCCCGCCGGCAGATGCGGGAAGACGCCGAAGACGGGCGTGATCCCCTGCCCGCTGGCAGCAACCGTTTCCGAGACTTCGAGAAAGGCGTAGCGGCCGCCATAGCCAATCTGCATCTTGTCGCCGACGGTCAGACGATAACCGGCCGGCAGGCCCTTGAGGCTGAGCGAGGCATTGTCGGCCCCGAGTGCTGCAACACTGACCGCAGCGCTCCCGAGCTTCGTCCCGTCGGGATCGGCCTGCGGATATTTCGACAGCGGATCATAAAGAAAAAGCGCCTCCTGGGCGCCGTGTAGCTTGCGGATGCGGGCGGCAATCTGTTTCGCCTCCGCATTGTACATGTCGGCCAGCGTCACCGTGCCAGTCCAGAGCGGCGGCGCCAGCTCCGCCTGCCAGACCCGGCCATCGCCGGAGCCGGAAAGCTCGTCATTGCGCTGAATATCCCAGACGATGCTGGAGATCTTCAGAAGATCGGCAAAGGCCGGCAGGCTGTAGGGATAGGAAACGGCCATCAGCGCCTCCGGGGATTGCGGTTGATCTGCGCGACGCGATCGGGAAGCTGCTGATTGAAATCATTCAGCCCCTGCCGCGTCGAACTCTGCGCTTCCGATTGCGCGACATTCTTCACATAGGCCTTGAGATTGCCGTCCTCATCGACGGAAACGCCGACCGTGACATGCACGCCGGAAGCGGAGCCGGAGGCATCGTTCTGATTGTCGGCCCTGAGGCGACGGACGGGAACGGCAGCATCCGGCTGCGCCCGCACCAATTGCGGCCCGCTCTCGCCGACCACGCCGCCATCGGCATAGCCACGCCGGCCAAGCCGCATCGCCTCGACGATGCCGACGCCGCCAGCTCGGGCAATATCCTTCTGGCTCCAGACGACCTCGCCGGCATGAACGATGCCGGCCGGCTCATTCTTGCCGCCAGGGCCGGTATAGCCGCCATCGGCCCAAAGGCCGGGAATGCCGCTCGCGACCGCTGCCGCCGCCTGCGGCGATCGCGCCAGAATGCCGAGATCCAGCCCGCCGCCTCCGCCGAAAAGCCCGCCAAGGATACCGCCCCCACCGAACAGCCCGCCGCCTGCGGCGGCACTGTTGACCTGGAACAGGCTGTTGAGCACATCGTTCAGCAACCTGTCGGAAATCTTGGTGAGCACGGAAATCGCCGCCTTCCCCAGGGATTTCCAAAGGCCCTCGCCATTGCGCAAGCCGCTGACCAGCGTCGAGGCGAAATCGCCGGCAAGCTCGCGGGCATATTTCAGCTGTTCATTATAGCGAATGATATTGGCCGAGGCCGAATTCATATCGACGGGCAGGCCATATTGCTTCTGTGTCGAAGCAACAGTCTGGTCGATGGTCGAGCGGCCCATTTGATCCTGCTGGAACTGGATATCGCCCGCCAATTTCTGCAGCGACTGCGCCTCAGCAACGCGCCGATAGGCATCAGCCTGATCGTTGGCCGCCTTGGTCAATTGCGGCATCTGCGCCAACTGCGCTGCACCGCTTTTCTGAAGATCGTCCTGACTTTGCTTCAGCGTGACAACCTTCGACTTCACATTGTCCGTCGCGGCAGCGGATTGAGTGGAGGTCTGTATTCCAACCATCGCTTGTTCCGTGTTGACCTTCGAGGATTTCGTAAGAGCGTCCATGGCTTGCTGAGTGCCGTGGAGTTCGTCCTTTTGGCTGTTTTGAACGCCAATACTGTTCGCGGTGGACTTCATTTCAATCGCAAGAGGACTGACGCGAGAGAAAGCAGAAATATTTGGAAGGAGCATATTCGCGCTGGCGCCGCCTTGGGGGAAAACGATTTGCTTTGCTGGATCGGCGGCGAGGCTTTGAGGCCTATTAGACAGTTCATGTTGCGCTTTCAAACCATTCGCGACAGTCAAGTCCTGTATGATTGATCCGAGAACGCCTTTGAAATTCTTGGAAAACTCAGCAAGTTCAGGATCATCGGGCATTTGCGCCGCCGTCTTGGACAACATTTTATCAAAGTTCTGCGCGTCCACTATTTGAGCGGTGCCCGCTTTAAGTTTATCATAGAAATCTAAATAGCTATTCCCCAGTTCGGAAAGCTGACTACCAGCCCTGCCTGCAGAGGCAGAAAGTAATACATCGAACTCACCCGCGACACTTTCGAACTTACCGAGAGCTTGACTAAATGTGCGGTCAGCGCTCTCACGAAATCCAACAGTTTGATTGAGAAGATCCTCTCTTGAGATTTTCTCAGCCGCAAATTTCTCAACTGCCGGATTGCTTTTCTGCCCCGGCAAAGATTGCACTTCCCTGGCAAGCTGAGCGTCAGACTTGATCTGTGCCGCAGATTTTTCACGCATTATCGCCGGGCTAAAGGACTCTATCCAATTACCTACCCACTCGCCAACTTCACCTACATAAGGAATTTTTTCATTAGCTATGCCTTTCACCGCGAAGCTCGTAGCGCTCAAAAGGATATCCGCTATGCCTTTACCTGTATCGTTCGCGAAATCCGCCCTATGTGCCAGAAAATAATCATAATCCTTGTCCCCGGTAGATGATACGTTTGCGGAAGCAGCGATGGTGTTCTGTGTCTCCGTAGCTGAAGCATAGGATAAGTGCGCACCGTTGTTTGGTCGAGCATCAAGGGCCATTAGCCCGCCCCTCAACTTATCCGCAGCGAGACCGTAGCTGGCTCCAAACTTTAGTACATTTGCGGCCGCCTTATCGACGGTTCCACCAGTCGTCTTCGCCTCGCCATTCATGGTCTTGAACGCGCGTGACGTTGCGCCAGAGCTACTTGTCACACGCCCCATCGCCGCAGCAAAACCATCTAAGTCACCAGTGGCCTTCCGCACATTCGAGCTATCAACAGAAATACCAAGAGTTGCAACATCAGCCACTAGCGTACCTTTCGAATAGATGGCAGAAATCACCCAGCGCATTCGGGGGATTTCATGAAGTTGTTTTCAAATATTGCGATCACGTCGTTTCTGTTGGCGCTGCTGAGCAGTTGCGGCGCCTTCGACCCGCCGATCGTGACGGCTTGTGAGGAAAATCTGAAACCGGCACTCGTGGTACCGTCAAGCTATGAGCGTAACAGCTTTATCCCCGGTGAGAGGCCCGCCACCAGAGCCGAACTTGACGAGGCATTTCGGCATCCCGATCTGAAAAAATTCTACCTGAAGGAGTTTGATAGGGGAGCGCTGAAGCCAGTAATTTATACCGGAATACTGAACTTCAGCGCATTGAACAGGAATGCTGATCACGTCACGACAACGGTTACTTGCCGATACTTCTCCACCGACGGCAGCACGTCCCAAATTGCGATTTGGTCGGTCGTCCCTTCGCCAGTGGATGCTTCCGCATTTTCCCAGATAATACGAGACATCGGCAACGATCCGCCTCCGACACCGGCAGAGGAGTTGCGATACTCAAAGCCAATCGCCCCTTATGCTGGTTGGATTCGCGACCAGCTTCGTCGTGTCTTCGGCTGAATGCTGCAAAGCTATTTCGCGGGAATTTTAATGAAATTGATTGTTAGCGTGATTGCAGTGCTTGCCGCGTTGCTGTTGATCTACAGCTTTGGCATCTTTGATCCGCCGATCGTGACCGCTTGCGAGGCCCGTCTCAAAGGGTATCTCGCGGCACCTTCCACCTATGAGCGCAACAGGTTCTTCTTTAACGAGAGGCCGGGTACCAGAGGTGACCTGGAAGAAGAGTACAAACAAAGCCCCGACATACGAAGCTTTTTTCTGGAGAGATTTGATGAAGGCTCGATAAAGCCTATGCTCTATACCGCAACCATAAACTTTAACGTGCTGAATACGAGAGCGGAAAAGGTTACCAGAGCAATTAATTGTCAATATCTTTCCATTGATGGCAGCATTTCCAAAGTATCAGCGGGCGGGGTTTCCATCTTTAAAACTGATTCCGCCAGTGATTCTGAGATACTTAGGGACTTTAGCTATGCCCCTTCCCGAACTGTGGAAGAATTGCGGAGAGAATTGAAACCAATTGCCCCTTATGCGGGATGGGTTCGCGATACATTCAGGTGGCTCTTTGGTTGATGCATTTGAAGTCGCTTCCTAAAACCTACCCCGCCTCCCGCGCCCTGATCGCCTCTGTCTCCTCCTCCACCGCTTGGCAATAGCGCCCGTCCATCGCCTTCAGCACGGCGATGTCCTCGCGGCGCAGGAGGTTGCCGGTCAGCTGCAGCCAGCCCAGCATTTCCTGGTGTGAGAGCGGCGCCGGGCCGGAAAATCCGGAAGCCTGCGTCGAGCGCAGGTCCCAGAACCAGTCCCAGAGCGCATGGCCGGCCTCCGGCACCTCGGCCTCCGGGCTTAAAAGCTCGAAGGCCTCGTTGCGCTCGCGCCGGGTCTCGCCGTTTGTATCGCGCACGCAATCATAGCGCGCAACGACCCCTACGGCTTCTGAAAGCCCTTCGGCAAGCTCTTCATAAAATTTGCGCGGTCCTCCGAGGCGCCGGCCACCTGATCGTAGATCCAGCCGGCGTCCTCGACGACTTCGCGGGCCTTCTCGAAGGAGAGCACCGGCTGCTCGCCCTTCCACTGCTGCTCGCCCCAGTTCCAGGAGGCGATAGCCGCGGCCGCCTTGTCGAGATATTCGGCCTCGACCTTGCTGGTGGTCAGCTTCTTCTTACGGCTGGCGAGGAAGCGGTCGCTATGCTGGCGAACGATCTTCTTCACCTCGTTGCTCTCGGCCGAGCGGATCATGAAGGAGATGCCGAGCGGCTCCTCGGTGGCCGGATGCAGGAGCTGCAGCTCGAAGAGATCTTCGGAATTGACGAGACTGGAGATATCCAAGGAAACACCTTATCGGTTGGGACATATTCGAGTGGCCGCGCGCCGCAGGAGAGCGACGCGCGCAAGGTTCCGTAAGATCGCGCTTACGGCGTGGTGACGGGGTCGACGCGGATCGGCAGCTGGTTGAGGCCGATCTTGAACTTCTCCAGATCGAAATCGTCGGAGCCGCCGCCCGGATAGAGCGGGCCGGAAACGACGCCGCGCGAATAGAACACCGTGTTGGTCTTGCCCTGCGGCGCGTCGTTGCGCTCGACCTTGATCGCCATGTTGTTGATGTTAAGCGGATCGCCGAAGACGCGCAGAATGTCCTGGCCGGGATCATCGGCGATGGAGGCAACTTCGAGCTCCGGATCGCCGGCGTTGGAAACGCCCTTCTGCTTCTGCTGCACCGGCTCATCCAGCGTATTGTAGTTGTTGATGGTGGATTCCGAGCCGAAATCGCCGACCTTGCCGACCTTGCCTACCTGCACCCAGGTCAGCGCGGCATAGGCCGTGGCCGTCAGGTCGGTATTCTGGGGCGTCTCGCATACATAGACTTTCGAGCCCTTCTTCGTGCTTTTATTCGCCATGGATCATGTCTCCGGTTCAAAGGCGGTGTAGGGAATGGTGACCGGTATCTGCACCCGGTCATCCTCTTGGATCGGGCCTGCGGCCCACGGCTCGCCACTGATCGTGATCTTCACGCCAGAGGCGAAGAGCGTCTTGTTGTTGAAATGGTCGATGACCTGGCCGGCGGCATCGAGTGGCTTGATCAGCCCGCCGCCGGCCTTCCAATAGACGGAAACCTGCAGAAGCCCGAGCTTCTGCTGCGGATCGTCGCCGAGCGTCACCTGCCGGGGACGGTTGGGCAGGTAGCTGACAGCCAGATAATTATCCGGCTTTTCTTGCCCCGCCGGCGGGAAGGCAATGCCCGGCTGCGCCACCGGCAATGGCGGCTGGAATTGGAGTGCGGCCAGATGGTCCAGCAGCGCAGCCAGAATGAGAGCGTCCGTCCCCGTCGCCATGCGTCACCCATGTCTATGATGTTGAAATTTAGAGAGATCAGTCCGCCGAGTCGCGTGCGGCGCTCTCGACGATGTCAGGCCATTGGCGCGCCGCAAGCCGCACCATGCCCTGCCCCGCCTGCCCATCCTTGCCATACTCGACTGCGGCGGCGTGCGGCGCGGTGAACCCCATATGGATCATCCCGCCTAATGGCACGCCGAGGCCGGCCAGATCGACCGGCTGGCCTTCATTGGATCCCTCCGCGTCCCTGCTTTGCCGTGGCGGGGCGGAGACCCGGAAGGAATTGACAAGTTCGCCGGAGGCCACAGGCGTTGCCTCGACGATCGCCCCGGCCAGCCGCTGCGCGGAGAGGTTCGCCACCTCTTCCATGCGCCTCTTGGTCCGCTCGGCCCAGGCGGCAATATCGGCGGAAAAATTAGAGGAAGCCATGTCGATTGCCCCTTGATAGCGTTATGGATCATCGGCGGCGTCGCCCGGCGAAGAGCCACGCCGCTCGAAATTCAAAAGGGTGAGATGACCGTAGCGGGCGCGAACCGCAGGTCTGGCGGTTTGGGATTCGGCCTTCGCTCCGCCACTCCTCTCAATTCCCGGCAACGGTGAAACCCGATTGAGCAGCAGGATGGTTCGCGACAGCAGCCAAAGCGTCAGGATCGTCTTGAAACGCACCAGCGCCGTCATCGCCGCACCTGCAGCTGCCAGAAGACGACGGTTCCGCCCGGCGACAGCGGTTGGATATCGACGATCGCATGCTCGACGCCGCCGATCAGCATCTTGTCGGCCAATGTCGGCGTGATCGAAAGCCCCTCGGTCGAGATATAGACCATGCGATCCCCGCGCTGGATCAGCGTGTCAGCAACATGCGCCTGGCTCTGATCGAGATCGACGAACGAACAGGGAAAGTCGTCGCTCGCCTGAACGGGGTCATAATCAGGGCCGGAATTGTTGATGCGCCGCAGACTGCCTTTTTGGCCGAACTTGGCGATCAGCCGCTCGGCAGTCGCCCGGGTCTTGCCATAATCGAAAGCCTCCATCACACCACCAGAATGCCCGGCAGAACCGGACGCAGGAGGGGATAAAGCAGGCCGTCGAGCTTGGTCAGCACCGGCCTTGCGGCAGCGATCATGTCGTCGCTCGTGTCAGCGACTGCATATTCCGTCTCAAGCGGCCCCACCTTCTCGCGCTTCACCGTGCGGGCCGCAACGATGACAGGCGTCAGGCTGCCGGGTTCCGAAAGCTCGAGCGCCGCCGCTTCATAGGCCGCATAAGTCACGGCCAGCGGCAATGCATCGTCAGCGATCACTTCACCATTCACCGTCGTCGCCTCGCTGCGAGGCCAGGACAAGGCTTGGTCATAGCCCCCGGTTCGCCGCCCGCTGAATTTGGGCTCGTAAAGGCTGTCGACCACCTGCGATCCGCGCACCAGCGCCGCCAGGCGATCGCCATCGCTGGCCAGCGCCCAGCCGGCATTGGCACGATCGGCGAAATAGGCATCGGCGGCAGCGAGCGTGCCGTAAAAGGATGCGGACATGAAAGCTCCGTATCGATCGTTGAGAAGACAGACGCCCTCTCCCCGCGCGAGGCGGAAAGAGGGCAATCAGCGTCAGGCCGCAGCCGTGATCTCGTCGCCATAGGCCATGGCGGCCGGCAGACGCACCTCGGTGCCGCCGGTGCGGGCGATGATGCCGGTTTCGAAGCTCATGATCGACTTCTGGCGCGGCTGCAGCACGCGGCGCGGCATCGGCAGATGGAAACGCAGTACCTCAGGATCACGGCGATAGACCACCATGCGGCCGCCGCCATCCTGCGATGCTGTGGCCAACTCACGCAGCGGCTGGATGTCCAGCGGCTGCCCGGTCTCGGCGGTGTAAACATTGCCGCGCCGCAGGAACTCCAGCACGGTGATGTAGCCGTCGCCATCGGCAAGCCGTTTGGTGGCGATCAGGCGGAAGGCTTCGGGCGGCAGACGCAGGCTGTCGACCCACTCGACCTCGCCCGTTCTCTTCCGCACGCCGCCGATAAGATCGTTGACGTCGCGCAAGATCTGGTCGGCCGTTTTGGCAGACCAGTGCGTCGAGCCGCTTGTGCCATCGGCAGCGACATCGACACGCGAGACGTTCGGATCGTTGACGAAACCGGTCCAGCCTTTTTCCGTCGAGCCGATCATGGCGACGGAATTCAGCAGGCGCTCGATCTTATCGGCGGCGAAAATGGCGTTGGATGCGTTGAGATCGAGACTGTAGAGCGCGGCCTGATTGACCTCCTCGAGATTCCATTCCCAGCCCGAGCCAAGCATCGCGAAGTCGTGGCTGGCGCTGTCGCGCGTTGACTGGTTGAACGGCATGTCCGTGCCGGCGGCGGAGAGGAACTTCGCCTCGCCGGCGCTGTCGACCGTAAAGAAGGTCGTGCCGGCAGCCCATTCGTTACCTTCAGTGACGACAGGAACATGGAGGCCATAGTTGAGGGTCGGATAGCGCCGCTGGTAGATACGGGTCTCGATATTGCGACCCTGCGCAATAACGAAGGAATAGGCCGCCTGGGCGTCCGCGAAATGCTGTCGAACGAATTGGTTCATGGATTAGGCGCTCCTGTGCTTGAGCGAGATTTCGACGATGTCGCCGTTGCTGCCGCTCGTGTCGAAGAAACAATCGGGGATGGGGCCGACGATGCCGGTGCCGGCTGCGTTGACATAGGCGTCGGCAGCGGAGCTGTAGTAGACAGCGTCACCATCGGCGACGGCGCCGCCTGCCCGCACATACATCTGACCGGAGGTCAGGAATGCGCCCGTGACGAACTGCGCAAAGCCGCCGGCTGGTGCTACATCCGGCAGCACGGTCGGCGTCAGCACGGCAATGCCGAGGAATTTGCCGCCGGCGGCGTAAGGCGCCACGCCGTGGTCGGCGAGGCCGCGCTGGACGGGCTGGCCGAACTTGATTCCGGCGGCATTCTCCACCGTACGGCTGATCTTGTTGGCCTGTTCCTCCGAAGCGATCTGCCCATGCAGGCCCTTCCGAGGAGCGTTTCCATAGGTGGTCTGATAAGTCGCCATTGAAGCGTCTCCTTTTCGTTGACCTGGTTAGGTGGGGTTGGCGGCCAGATGCGCGGACTGGAGGTCGCGAACCATGGCGGCATAGGCAGTGAAGGCTGAGGACATGGACGTCTGCGTCGAGTTGATGCCGTCCTTGACCGCACCGGCAAACAGATCCGGCTTTTCGCGCAGCCCCTCGGCCAGCATGTCGAAACGCGCGTCGATATAGGCATCCGATCGGCCTTGTACGGCACTCTCGCCTGCCTTGGCGATAACGACAGCCTTGCGGATCGCCGCATCGGTGAGGCCGGATGTCCTGATATTGCCGGCAATCGTCTTGGCAAGGCCGATCAAGTCGGCGCGCGCCTCGGCTTTCCGATCGATTTCGGCATCGCTCGGAAGTGCGGATTTGAGCGCATCGGGTTCCGCATCGCGAACGGCGATGGCCTTCTGGTGCGCAACCTCCGCATCCGCAAGTCGTTGCTGCAATGTCGTGATGATCTCCGCGGCCTGATCGCTGACCTCGATGTCGATGCCGTCGATCGTCATTGTCTTCGTGGGCATCATTCCTTCCTTGCTCTGATGATGATCGGAAATGGAACGTGGGGCTGCGAGAGGAGAGCAGCCCCACGGTGCGGCTGCATCGCCGATGCGGACTTTCGAGCCCGCTCGGCCACGGCGCACAATGGCGATATGGTTGATGCGAATATTTCGCTGAATGGCGTCATACGCTTCGCCTGCAGGCGTTACGCCCGCGGTAAAGTCGACGTCGCAGACATAGCCGGCCGAAAGCTCCTGCTTGCCGCTTTCAATGTCCTGAATGGCCGCTTCGTCGCTGACCATCAGCGGCACGCGGAGGAAGATGCCCTCGCCGGCGATCTCGTCACCGGTCTGGCCGACGGAGTATTTCTTCCAGTTCTCCGACGTGACCATTTCCGGCGGATGTTCGTTTGTCACCGGCCGGTGAGCGGCACTTTTCAGCGTATCGTCGGAAAAGACTTCCGTGCCCGGCCGATAGATCCGCACGGCGTGCATCTCGGGCCGGCCGATCTCGGCGCCGCTGTAGCTTTGAATGCCCGTGCGGGCGATCCGGGCGTCGGCGACAAGGTAGCCGTCTCCGGTCCGCCGCGTTCCCGCGACGGTGACAGTGTCTGTGAAATTCATGTTGGGATTTCTCCTGGTCGGAGCCTAATGGAGTTTAGAGTAAGGAGCTGCTGGCTATGACAAAGCCGGATGCTTGGGCGGTTACATCGACAGGACGTTGCGTTCTTCGATCGGGTCAGAAGCCAGTTTGGGCTGGGCGGCATGTTCCGATTGGTCGGATGCCTTCATGGCCGCCTCCAATCCGGGCAGCGATCCATCCTCGACGAAAGCATTCACCAACGCTTCGGAGAGCGCCTGTCGCGCGATAATCTCCCCGCCGGCAGTTGAGCCAAACAAGGCTCGCGCCGCTTCTGCCTTCGTCTTGAAGATATCGGCCCGCTCCTTCTCGCTCATCTGCTCCAAGGGCGCCCAGCTGGAATAGATCGCCGGATCGCGGGCACCGGTGGCAGAACGAATAAGGCATTCGTCGAGCCGCGCCATTGCGGGCGTATAGTCAAGCTCCTGGATTGCCTGGATCCGGTCGTGATAGTTCTTCATGTCGGCAGCGCCGGTGGCATTCAGGCCGGCGGGCGATTGGCCCAGCAAGCGTGTCACCGGAATATCAGCGGCACCAGCAACGATCTGCATGAAAGCCATCAGAATGTCGGTAAGACCGGAGAGCGGCGCACCCTTGCTGTCGTATTCCTCCTCAGCATCGAGGATCAGCGTTCCGTTGACACCCTTGATGGCATTGGCGAGCGTATAGCGGCGCAACACGGCGTCCTCATAGGCCTGATTGCCGATATTGGCAGAGAACTGCGGCACCCTGATGATATCGATCTTCGCTTCGAAGACGAGGCTGGCGATATTGGCCGCTGTGCTATCCGCATTCTTGATCGCGTCGAATGTCGCGGCCAGCACGCTTTCGCCCCAAGCATGATTGCCCATGCCGCCGAACTCTTCATTTGGCGTCATGACACCTCTGAAAATGACCAGTCGCGACGGATGGATAACCACCTGCGTCCCGTTGGCGCCGGTTAGCGTGTAGAATTTCGGTTTGCCATACCACTCGGACGCCGGATCGCCATCCATGTCACCGGCTGCAAGCTGGCGGCGTGTCAGCACGGTCAGATGCTTGAGGCCGCCTTTTCCAACTGCCTCCATGTCGAGCGGCAGTGCCGGATCGGAATCATCGGTACCGATGAACAAGGCAGCGCCACCGAACAGACGCGCTTTCGTGGACGCTTCAAGCACCTTGCCGCGCAGATTGAGCCGGCGCTCCTCCGCTTCGATCAATCCGATCTGGTCGCCCGCGGCCTGCCAGTTTCGCCACTTCCGGCAGCTATCCAATGCCGGGATGTCGATGATCTTTCGCGGCAGCCAGGAGCCACGATAGGCCGCGATAATCTGCTCGTCTGTCAGGATCGGTTGCGCGTAGAAAACCGAGGCCGCCTTGTCTCTTTCCGTGCCCATGCGGGATGCAAGGCTCACCAATCCGTCGCGAACCATCGAGAATATCTGCCCCATGGATTGTCCTTTGATATCGATGTGATGAAAGACCCGCGCCAGCGAGCCTAGAAATTCGTGAAGCTGAAGGAAGAGCTCAGCGCGAGCTCGTTCAGAGCGTCTGCAAAGGCATCGACCTGGTCATCAAACTGCCCGTTCGGAAAGGCGCAGATCTCGTCCAGAAATGCTTCGTTCCAGTCTCCGCGCAACAGCTTGACGTTCCCGGCTTCCGCCTGCGCCGACGCCGGCTTGGCGCGCGTCGCCTTGTCACCGGTCGCAGACAAGACTCTGATCGGAAAACCAGCCAGCAGCTTGATCTTCGTTTCCGCATCGGCCTTGCCGGCTGCGCCCGGATCTTGCGGCATACGGATCGTCACCGTCGGCCCGTCCTGCGACGCCATGTTTTTCAGATTGCGTTCCACCTCGGCGGCCGACCATCGTCCGCGGGCGATAGTCTCGACGTAGAAGACGCCGTCAGCCCATGCCATGCGCAGACCGACGGTCCAGTCCGGCTGACGGCCGGGACGCTCCTTTGAGGCAGCGAAATCCCAGGCGCGGCAGCGTTTCGCGCCGGCAGGCACCGCCTCGACGATTTCGAAATCGCCGCGTTGAAACAACCCGCCCGAGCGCGGTGAAGGTCGCTGCTGAAACTGACCGGCAACCGCATAGGATCCGAGCGGTATCTTGTCACGTTCCACCACCGCACGCGGAAAGCGCTGCGGAAAGAGCAGTTCGCCCTCTTCCATCCTCGGATCGACAAATCCGATCGATGTGCGACAACAGCGCTCCGGCTCGAACTCCATGGGCAGCATCAGATGCTCGTAACCGAGCCCAAGCGCCAGAATGGTGCCGGACACATCCGCCTCATGCAATCGCTGCATCACCACGACGATGGCCGAACGCTGCGGGTCGTTGAGCCGCGTCGGCACGGACTCGCGAAATGTCCGTACCGTCGACAGACGCTCCGCTTCGGATTCCGCACCATCGACTGAATGAGGATCATCGATGATGACCCGGTCACCGCGACCTCCGGTCAGCCTTGAAAACGGCACGCCCTGGCGCGATCCCGTGCGGGTATTGGCAAAGGCCATCTCGCCGGTTCGCGTCAGCTTGACCCGGTCCCCCCAGAGCGCCTGATACCATTCCGAGGCAACCAGATCGCGCATGCGTCTGTTGTCGCGCTTGGCGTAATGTTCCGAATAGGACGCGCCGAGATAGCGCAGTTGTGGTTTGTCTTTCGGTCCCCATTCCCATGCCGGCCAGAAGACGCCGCAGAGAAGCGACTTCATCGTGCCCGGCGGCACATTGATCAGCAACCGCGTGATTTCGCCTGAAGTGACTGCTTCAAGATGCCGGCAGATCGCGTCAATGTGCCAGCCATGGACATAGTCCGCAGATGGCTCGACGACATGCCAGGCTTCTCGGACGAAGCCGGCCAGCGACTGGCAATCGGCGCGAATCCGCTCGGCATCCGCGGCGATCTGTCTGTTACGCTCGGCCCGCTCACGCTCAACTGTCCGCTTCGCTTTCTCCTCTTGGATCGCCGCCATCATCGTCACCGGATCCGGCAAGCGGACCGAAGAGGGATTCGAGTGTCGCAAGCTGCTCATCCGTGGCATTGGTTAAATCGATCGTGAAAGCCCGGTTTCCCTTGGCCCCAGCTCCAGGGCGCTCGCTTGGCTTCTGGTGAACATAGGATGCTGCGATCTTCGCCATTTCATCGCGTCGCTTCTGATCCGCCTCATCATCACGCATCACCTTCAACATATAATCGAGCGGCGTATCGCCGGCCGGAACGGCTTTGCGCCGGCGCGCGCGCGGCTTTCGCTGCACGACCGGCTTGTCGGCATTGGACATGCTTGAAATTCCGATGGAGCCTTGAAAGGAAACAAGCGGTTTAAAACATCGCTTGCGGTCAACAGTGCGTCGCTGCAACTGTTCTCATCATGTCAAAACCAATACCCCAATTCGGCGCTGTTGGCGACACCCTTGAAGGATAACGGCTCTGCAAGGATTGACGAATCTTGACGAAGACGATGGATAATTACTTGAAATCCCTTGGGAATATCGCGCTCCGCAGTCCGACGAATTGATCAATATTCTCTCCGGAACTATCTGATGATAGTTCCCAAGAGACGAAGCAAGAGGAAGCATTGAGCCACAACTTGGAAAGCGCCCTAGGCCTCGACGGTGCACGGCAGTTCATCACCACCAATCTTCCGATTCTGCCCATTCCCGGCATTCCCGAGATTCGGCTGCACAAGGCAGGCCCGCATAGCGGTTTGCGACACCTCGCAGAGCGGGATCCGCAATTCGGCTCCCCCTATTGGGCACATTACTGGGGTGGAGGGTTGGTACTAGCACGCTATCTTCTGAATAGGCCAGAAACCGTCGCCGGTTGCCGCGTGCTCGACCTCGGTGCTGGCTCAGGAATTGTGGGCATTGCAGCCGCAAAGGCCGGAGCGGCGGACGTGCATGCCGCTGATATCGATCCCTATGCCATCGCAGCCATCGGGCTTAATGCGGCTCTGAATGACGTGGCTGTCCAGCCCGTCCTCGCAGATTTGACAAGAGGCGAACCTCCCGCAGTCGATGTCGTCTGTATCGGTGATCTCTTCTATGAAGCGGCCCTTGCAAAACGCGTCACCGCATTTCTGGATCGCTGTCTGGCAAAAGGCACAGTGGCTCTAATCGGCGACCCGTGGCGCGCTCACCTGCCGGCATCGCGACTTCGGCTTCTGGCAGAATATGCCGTGCCGGATTTTGGCGAGAACGCCGCAAGCCCTCGGCTAAGCGGCGTCTTTGCATTCGAAAGCAGCATGTCACCATAAGGTGAAAACGATCAAGGTCGACCACAGCGGCAAATACGGATTCGGACCGGAAATGCCGTCGCGATCTAGACCTTCATCTTGGCACGCCGGCGATTTCCGCGCTCAAGCCGCTTGGCAAGCTCCGCAAGTTCAGGGCTGGCCGCATCGAACACCGGCCGGGCGTCATCCGGCAACCAATGCGTTGCATGTTTGGTCATCGGCGGTTTAACCCGCTCGCAACCGCCGGCCGAATTCGGCATCATCGGCGATATGCGCGACCAGTCAGGCTCCTGCAATATCGGCGAAGTGGCGAGAAGTGCGCCGGCGACATTCTGAAATTCGCTCTGAATGCGCCGCTCCGCGGTGCGCCGCACACGCCCGGTTCGGGCGCAGAAATCCCGAAAAGATCCGGCGACGCGAGGTGCAGCAAGGCAAACGGACCAGCGCGAAAGCAGGATGCGGCGCTCCTCGTCCCGGACGTGGATCCGCAGCCAATCCTGCAACACCTCTTCGGCCCGACTGATGGCGGCAGCGCTCGGGCGATAACGGATGCGGAGATCGGCATGATCCATCGACTCGGGCAGGACATCCGGCCAGAGCGTGCGCATTCTGTCCGGGCGAACGCCGCGGACATCGAGGTGAACCATCGTATCGGCCGCCTCGATGAAGCGAGCACGAACGATCAGGCTCAAATCGGCGATCTCAGCCGCATGATGGGATAGATCGTCAAACTGCGAGGCGGGTCGGTGCATCAAGTCGTCTCTCCAATTCCCAATAGATTAGGGTTCGCAGCGTCGCGCGAACCGGCCAAGGCCGCCTCGCCACGGCATCCAAGCGCAGCGAAGCAAGTGCGATGTCGTCGAAGGCGTCAAGCAGGTCGCCCGGACGCTGCAGCGCCCAATCCTGACGCTGCATAAGAACATCGGAGACTGCTCCGATCGTATCCGACCAAAGCTCGTCGCGATTATTTCCGGTTTGACGGATGCAGCGCAGAACGAAGACCAGATGTCCGTCGCCATGTCGCCCCCGGATTTCCTGCATGGTCCCGCGAGCATGGCTCTGGGCCGGTGCGCGGCGGCGATGGACCGGAACGAGCTTGATGCCGAGGCCATCGAGAAGAAGATCAAGCTTGCCCTTGGTCATCGATCCTGCGGCTCCTTTCGCAAGAAAATGTATGCTTGTTCCACCGCGGCATATCGGTCACGCCATGTTCCCGGCCGCAACGCCGATCGGCTTGGGCTTAAAGAAAGCTTCCGCCTTGGAAATTGCCTCCACTCTCGCGCCATCGCGCAGCATGGGCGTGTTCAGATAGGCAACCATGGCCTCGCCAGCGGCGGCCTTTGCTGCGTCCTGCGTCGCAAAGACAATCGGTTCGCCGCTTCGATCCTTGAGGATCTCGTTCGTCGCGCGATGAACCTTGCGAATCCAGCCGAGATGACCGCCCGTAACCGCTTCTGTTCCGATTTGAAATTCATTCATAGCAACCTCCTCTGGCCGGCAAGGCCAAGTCTGTGAGTTGGATTCCGTGGTTTGATTTTTCGTGCAGAAGCCGATTTTCAGCTCGGTTTCGCGAAGCGTGTCGGCTTTGCCGCGCCGGCATCTTTGTCGCCGGTCATCCGGAAATGGATCTGGTCACCCTCAGGTGCACCGCAGGCGTCATCCTGATCGCCTGAATATTCTGATCTCCAGAAGACGGATTCTATCGCCGCCAGCGTACTGGCGAAGAAGAGCGCGGCGCCGATACACGCCAGAAAGCCTTGTAACATTTCGCTCATGGCATCTCCTCCGGATTCAGCGCCGGTGTCGCAGGCTCGGCATCGTCCATCTCCGCCGGCTCCACGGCTGCGTCGCAGTTTTCGCAATGCAGTTCGATGATCTCTGCGATCGACAAAGCCCGATGACAGCCTGGACAGTCCCAGAAGCGATCGAAATATCCCGTCTGCAAATATGATTTCCTGCCCCTCCAACTCGCGATCATGCCATCACCCCTAAAAACATCTTTCCATCGCACGCCGGTTAAGCCAGCGTACCGGCCACGGCGATTTGCACCGCAGGCCTCTTGATAAACACAAATTATGTTGATAATAATGCCGATGTCAACATGATTTATGTTAATAATTTTGCGAGTGTCACCTGATGCAAAAATCCATGGGCGAACGACTGAAGACCGCGCGCGAAGCCGCAAATTATCCATCAGCCACGAAGGCGGCAGAAGCGCTCGGCGTGAGCCTTTCCACCTACCGGGCGCACGAGAACGGCCAGAACGAATTCAACGCCGAGATCGCTAACCGCTATGCCAAGAAATTCGGCACGACGGCAGCCTATCTCCTGACCGGCGAAGGGCCGCGCAAAGTGGCCCGCTCGGTACCGAACATGGTCACCTCCTTCGATCCGGACGAGCAATACAATGAAGGATTCGCTGAAGATAACGATGAGCTCAGCTACAGCCGCGAGCATTGGCAGCCGCAGATCGCAGGCGCAACGCCGGAAGTGGATGTCAAGCTGGGTGCCGGCAGCGGCGTTGTCGGCGAAGTCATCAACCTGCCCGTCGGCTCCGGGAATGTCGCCGGCCACAAGATCGTTGCGGAATGGCTGATTCCCGCGGGGTATTTGCGCAACGAGGCGAAAGCTTCGCCAAACCATACCATCATCATGGAGGTGATCGGCGACTCCATGCAGTCTACATATATGCCAGGCGATCGCGTCATCGTCGATCTCTCCCAAAACCAGATGACGACCGATACCGTTTACGCCATTAGCGACGGCTATTCCGAACCGCAGATCAAGCGCCTCCAGCGCGTGCCCTTCACGCATCCGAGCCAGGTGAAAATCATTTCGGACAATCCGGCGCTGGAAACATTCACTGTCGAACTGGAGCGGCTGACGATCATCGGCCGCATCTGCGGGCATATTGCGCGGAAGTAGCAAGCCCGCCTTTTCTCCTTTCGCATAGCTCACCAAATCTGTGACTTTTGCTGAATATGTCGGCGGTCATAGGTCTCAAACACTTTTAGTGTCTTTCTCGATCTAAATAAACATAAATAATGTTGACATATATCGTGTTGAATGGCAATTTCTCATTAAGAGCCTATTGGCACTGAAAGGAATGAGCCCGCGCAAGCGTTAAAAGCTTGCACGAAGTCAGCGAAACCGGACAGGCCATGGATTTGGAAGCCGGAAGTACGCTGAAAGGAAGTGCCGTTAATGCCCAGTAAGCCCAACACTACTGCGGCGGATCTGGCGGACACAGTGATGATGGACAACAGCAAAATAGGACGTGTGTACTCCACGTCAAACGCGAAGGCAGCAGAATGACAATGCACACCGATGTGTTCTCCTGCGAATACTCGTTCGATGAGCTGAGCATTCGCCTCTGCGATCGCTGGGAAACCGGATTGCTGCTCTATGGGCGCGCCGAGTTGACATCGGCGGGCGCCGGTTACGAAGATGAGTTTTACGTCTCTGCAATCCGTTTGGATGGCGGGGCGAGACTGGCAAGGCCGAACGCACTGAACGTCACAGGCAATTTCGAGTCCGAACTGTTTCGACGGATAGCTGCGGTCATAGAAGACGAAAAGACACATGCCGGCCATCATGCAGCCGAGCTTTTCGCCAGTGAATTGGAACAATTCAGGGAGACCGATTATGACCACGTCTACAAGGTCGAGCGGGAAAGAATCCTGGAGTCGCTGGCCTGATGCACATTGAAATTGAGGCTTTCACACCGAAATCAAACAGAAACGGATGCTGCCATGGCCACGGAAGTTCCGCTGTGCGAGCGTGAAGAAATTCGCATGCTCGAGGAGAAACTGCATCGTCCGGAAATCCGCCGGTCGCCGGAAGCAGTGCGGAGCTCCTGGCGGAGGGGTTCGTTGAATTCGGCAGTTCGGGAACGATCTATAACGATAGAGACGAGCTCATCACACGGCTGGCGGAGGAGACGGCGGATAAACCTTCAGCGTTGGTCACCGCCTGCGATTACGCGTTTCGATCGATTTCACCCGATGCAGTCCTGGTGACTTATCGAGCCATTCGGCCATTAAAAGATGGTAAGCCGCCGCGGCATGTCTTGCGCAGTTCGATCTGGCAGCGCATCGATGGCAGGTGGCAGATGATATTTCATCAGGGCACCGTCACCGCCCCACCGGCTTAGCGAAGAGACCGAGACTAACGCTGCCCCGGCGCCACACCATTTCCCCGGCGGTCGACGCTTGCTTTGGTCAATCCGAGACTATCGGCCATTCGAATGAGGTCGGCCACGGAGTCGGCCCGCATCTTGCGCATGGCTTGACCACGATGGACCTTCACGGTGATCTCGCTCAGGCCGATCTCAGCGGCGATCTGCTTGTTCAGAAGGCCGCACGCAACAAGCGCCATGACCTCGCGTTCACGTGATGTGAGCGTCGAAAGACGTTCCTGAAGATCGATGGCCGCGGCTTCCTTCCGAAGGCGAGTCCGATCGATTTCGAGAGCTTGCCGGATCGCGTCGAGAAGATCCTGCTCGCGGAACGGCTTCAGGAGAAACTCCACCGCGCCGGCCTTCATTGCCCGGACGGACATCGGCACATCGCCGTGTCCGGTAAGGAAGATGATGGGTGTCAGATAACCTGCCTTCGCTAGCTCGTCCTGAAAATCGAGGCCGCTCGCATCCGGCATCCGGACGTCGAGGACAATGCAGGCCGGGCCGACCGAACGAGGGTGCGACAGGAAGTCACGCGGCGAGGCAAAGCCACGCGTGTCGTAGCCGATCGAGCGCAGGAGGCTGTCGAGCCCGTCTCGCACGGACGCATCGTCATCGATCACATAAACGGCTGATCGCTGCTCTTCCATGCCCTACCCTCTCACCTTCGCATCCAACGGCAAGGTGAAGCCGAAAACGGTTCCATGCGGGAAATTCGGCGCCGCATAGACGGTACCACCATGTGCCTCGATGATCGACCGACTGATCGCCAACCCCATTCCCATGCCGTTCGGTTTGGTCGTATAAAAGGCGTCGAATATCGTGTCGAGCGTCGCCAACGGCACGCCGATACCGGAATCACGCACGCTGACTGTGATCTTGCTTTCATCGGCAGCGGCACTGACAAGCAGTTCACGCGCCTCTGCGTCGACTTCAGTCAGAGCCTCGATCGCATTCATGATCAGGTTGAGGATGACCTGCTGGACCTGCACGCGATCGCCGATGACCAATGGCAGATCGCTCGCAAGCTCGGTGCGAAGAAGTATCTGGCTCTTCCGGATCTCGCTGCGAACGAGTTCCAACACATCCGTAATCGCCTCGATCAGGTCGATCCTATCGCGCGAAGGAGCCGACCGCGCCACAAGTCCGCGAACGCGGCCGATGACATCGCCTGCCCGCCCGGCATCCATGACGATCCGCTCGATCGCGCGCCTCGCCTCATCCTGATCGGCAGGCGTTGCCGAAAGCCATCGGAGCGCAGCGTTGCCGTTGGCAGCTATCGCCGTAATCGGTTGACTGACCTCGTGAGCGATGGATGTGCCGAGTTCGCCCACGATCATGAGGCGCGACATCCGCGCAAGCTCGGATTGCGCGAGCCTCGCTCTTGCGTCAAGCCTCTCGATCCTGATCGCCAGATAGGTCGTCGCGCCGATAGCGAGCAGGCTGAGCGTGCTGTTGACCAGACCTGCTTGCGAAGCTCCATGACGCGTCAGGAAGTAACTCACGACCGTCAGGACGGCACAGGCGACGCCCACGAACGCGATCGCTCCCGTTCGCCCGGAATACACCGATATGAGGATCACAGACACGTACAGAACGGCGAACGCGATCTCCAAGTCGGTGATCGTGTCGCCAATAAAGATAAGGCCGGCAAGGATCGCGATGCCGAGCCAAAGGAACGGCATTTCGAGAAGATACTTCAGAAACTCGCGCCTCATGCCCTTCGTCCCCGTTTCAGCGTTCGCAGCACATTGCGTACGGGAATGGCAAACTGCCTGACCCAAAGTCCAAAAACAACCGCGGCCTTCGCCGTGCCAGATTGAGGGTCATTTGATCAAGTGCGACGGTCATGATTGTCCTTCCCGCATAGTGGTTGCAAAAACGGCGGCATTGCCGACGTCGAAGGATAGCGAGACTTGCTCTGTTCAGACGAGCTGCGGCGCGAACAGCAGGCGCGTTTGCCTCGCAGGCAGAACCCGCGAAAATATAGGCGCGTGGTCCATTGCATGAGCCGATTCGCTCCTCAAAAAAGTATCTGCGCCCGGCAGCCCGGCATAGTCCTTCAGGCGCGCCGCTCGCTTACCGAAATGCCCTCGCACTTTGGGAGGTTGGTCCTTCCTGTTGCTGGAGTTGCTTCGATTCTGTCTGCTGAGAGCCTCCAGCAGGCGGCCAGATTCTTCATTGTCCCCGGGCATGATAATCCTTCCCGCGACCAAGCAGGCCGCGAGAGCGAATGGATCGGCGATCCCGTTGGAGCCCTGTGCGTTGGGCCGTGCCTTGGGTGCTTATCAAATTCAAAAACGCTTCTTGCTTGGCCGCCGCCTCATCCGCCGGCAGCCCTTCTGGATCCAACCCGATCGCGTTTATCAACTTGGGTTCTCCAGCGTGAAGAGATCAGCATTTTCGTCGTAGGCGAAGTACTCGGCATAGCGGGCCCAGTTCGTCACGGCCTTGAGGGTGATATCGGCATAATCCTCCGACATGTAATCCTCGAGCTCGTCACGAAAGCGCCGGGCCGGCGCGCGGTGCGTCGGCCGCTCGTCCAGAACGCGGCGGATATGAGCAGCAAGCGGCACATAGCTTGCCAGATGTTGCTCGAAGAGCCGCTTGCGCTCGTCGACATCGCTGTCGGAGAAACGCAAGCCGGACGCCGTCAACTTGATGTCGCCTCCTTCGAGATCTGCGAAACGCAGAAGCTGCAGCGTTTCCGCCACCGGAAAGAGATCGTCGATGCCGAGATGCAGGTGTGTCGCCAGCGGCGGCAAGTCGGCCTGCCCTCGATAGGGCTCTGCTGCAACCGTCTCGATGAGACCGGACATCAGGTTGGTCGAGACGCGCGGCAGCGCCATGGCGATGCCCGTACCCGGGAACAAGCCGTCACGTGTCGGCGCACCGGTTTTTGCCGTCATCCTGGCATAGATGTCCTCGACCAGCATACGAAATGCCGGATCGAGACGATTGCGCGGCTGCGGCAATTCCACCCGGATTTCGGCAATGACACGGCCGGGGTTCGATCCGAAAATCAGAATGCGGTCGCACATCAACACCGCTTCCTCGATATTATGCGTCACCATCAGAACCGACTCGATCGGCATCCGACCCTCGCACCACAGGTCGAGAAGGTCGGTGCGAAGCGTTTCGGCGGTCAACACGTCGAGTGCGGAAAAGGGCTCATCCATCAGCAGCACCTTGGGACGAACGACAAGCGCCCGGGCAAGACCGACACGCTGACGCATGCCTCCAGACAGCTCCTTGGGATAGGCGCTTTCGAAGCCGTCGAGACCGATCAGGTCGATGGCCGCCAGCGCTCGCTTGCGGCGCTCCGATGATTCAACCCCTTGGGCTTCCAGGCCAAGCTCGACATTCTGCAAGACGGTCAACCAGGGAAACAAGGCGAAGCTCTGGAACACAACAGCAATGCCGGAATTGGGACCGGTCACCGGCCTGCTTTCGAAAGTGATTTCACCCTTGCTGGGGCGGATGAGACCGGCAATGGCGCGCAGCAGCGTCGACTTGCCCGAGCCGGAACGGCCAAGCAGCCCCACAATTTCATTGGGATAGAGCTGAAGATCGACATTCTCGAGCACGACCAGCGAGCCTGAAGCCCCCTTGTCGTATGTCTGGCAGACCTGTTTGGCCAGCACCAGCGGCGAGCTCTTTGTGATGTCGACCTTCTTGGAGATGACAGCGTTTTCCATGTTCGGTTCTCCGATATGTGATTAATCGAGACGCAGGCGGCGTTCAGCGAAGACGTAGAGCGGCCGCCAGAGCGTTCTGTTGAAGAGGGTGACGAAGACGGACATGACGACGATGCCGAGAATTACCCGCGGAAAGTCGCCCGCCTCCGTCGCCTTCGCGATGTATGAACCAAGCCCGAAAGCTTCGAGCTTCGTATTTCCCCAGCTTGCCAGTTCAGCGACGATGCTCGCGTTCCAGGAACCGCCCGACGCCGTCAGCGCTCCGGTGACGTAGTAGGGAAATATTCCTGGCAGTATCGCACGGCGCCACCACGTCCATGAGCGCAGCCTGTAGACCGAGGAAGCCTCCCGGAGATCGGTGGGGAAGGCACTTGCACCGGCGATCACGTTGAAGAGGATGTACCATTGCGTGCCCAGCACCATGAGCGGCGACAGCCAGATGTCGGGGTTGGCACCCGTTGCTACGATTGCGATCACAACAACAGGAAAGAGCACATTCGCCGGAAATGCGGCCAGGAACTGAGCCACGGGTTGAACGCGCTCTGCAACGGCCGGACGAAGACCGATCCAGACGCCAAGCGGAACCCAGATCAAGCTGGCCACCGCGATCAGGACAACGACGCGGATAAGGGTGACGAATCCGCCGGCAAAAGCGATCCCGACGTCGTTCCACGACAGCGTCTGATCTAGATACGATACGGCACTCCAGACACTCCAGGCACCGACGACAGCGATCAGGGCGAGCCAGCCATAATCGATGACCCGCGTAATCGGCCGCCGTCCGCCTTGCCTGCGGCCAACCATTGTCGGCCTGGACCGCAGCCGGATGAGCATCACGCGGTCCCAGATGGCGGCAAAGGGTGCGGTTAGGTGCTTCAGAAGGCGCGTGCGGCGCACCAACGAATAGACCCAGGACCGTGGCTTCTCCTGTCCCGCCGTCTGCTCGAAGCGGAATTTGTCTGCCCAAGCGACGATCGGCCGGAAGAGCAACTGATCATAGAGGAGGATCACGATCCCCATGGCAAGCACGGCCCAGCCGACGGCGGCAAAGTCCTGCTTGTCGATGGCAAGTGCGAGCCAGGAGCCAAGTCCCGGAAGCTGTACGGTGGTATTGCCGACGGTGATCGCCTCCGAAGCAACCACGAAGAACCAGCCGCCGGACATCGACATCATCGTGTTCCATATAAGACCGGGCGCAGCGAAAGGTGCCTCCAGCCGCCAAAAGCGTTGCCAGGTGGAGAGGCCGAATCCACGGCTGACTTCATCGAGGTCGCGGGGCACCGTCCGTAGCGACTGATAGAAAGAAAAGGCCATGTTCCAAGCTTGGCTGGTGAAGATCGCAAAGATCGAGGCGCACTCGGCACCGAGCTGGCTTCCGGGAAACAATCCCATGAAGAATGCGACGGTGAAAGTCAGGAAGCCGAGCACCGGAACCGACTGCAATATGTCGAGGGCCGGAATGATGATCGTTTCGGCGCGGCGGCTCTTCGCGGCAAGCGTTGCGACGACGAAGGTAAAGACGAGCGAGGCGACGATCGCGGCCAGCATGCGCAATGTCGTGCGCAGCGCATATTCAGGCAGATTGGCGGGATCGAGCGTGAGCGGCGCGGCAGCAAGCCCCGACAGCGGCGCCCGCATTTCCGCGACGCCGTGAAGCGCAAGAAACGCGACTGCGACAATGAAGGCGAATGCAGCAAGGTCGTAGCCGTTCGGTAGTATACGGGCGCCTGCAAGCGCGGCAACGGCGCTGCGCTCCCGCCGATCATTAGGAAGGAAGACCATGTCTAATCCCTTGAAAACAAGAGGTCGCGAATGACGCATGTTCGTGGCGCCCCAGTCGCGGAGCCAGGGACATGCGCGGTAAAACAAGAATTCGGGAAAGCGGGCCTATGCCGCTCGACGACTGCCGTCTTCGTCGGGAGCAGCTCCGCGCTCGGTCGTCCAGAAGCACTCCAATTTCCCGCTGCGGGGATTGATGTGCCAAATGGCGATCATGCGTGGGCGCTGAACGATCACACCCCGATCAGACCTCGGCGTGCCAACCACGGCGGGCAGGATCTGCAAGTCGGAAAATTTGGATGCGGACGCCCGTCCGCGGAAAAGAACGATGTTGTTCATGGCTCACCTCGTCGGTCCGCTTGTCGACGGATCCGGATGGCGAGCCGGACAGGCTATGCCCGACCGACGCTCGCCCGGCGGATGCCGGTAGCGGTCCAGGTTGTTGCGATGACCGTCCGGATGCGGCTCGAAACCGCAGCCGGACAGCGACTAGGGTAGCTGTCCATTTGTCTCTTGATCAGTTGTTTCGTCAGCCTTCGCATTGTGTTGCGCAGGCAGGGCCGTCTTGTCACAACCACTGAGGGGGATCAATCAGGCGATGGTGCATCGCAATTATACCAAAGTATACCGCCCGAGATTTCGCAGGCCGCGGGCTTTGGCGGCGGCGATGAAATCATACTCACGAAAGGAGTTAGGAAGCATCCTGAAGTCGGGCTTCGACCTATCGGGAAGAAGGAAATGCTGCATTCCAGAAACTTGTCGCCTCGAAGGTCCAGTCGAAGCTGGGAACAAGGCGCCGATCCGATGCCTTGACGACAGCATCGACGAGCAGCCGGGCGTCCAGCAGCTTCTGATTGACGGAATTTGTCCGCAAGGCTGCCAGCACTCCGGAGGCACGCTTGTCATCCGAAATACAGGACTGAACCAGCAACTTATAGGTACGATACTTGAAGAAGATCGCCTTCGCCGTCTCCAGAAGACGATCGTGCTCTGCCCCGGTTATGCACCCCAGCAGCAAGCAATGCGCGATCGTTGCCCGGACATTGACGAGTGGCTCGCTCAAGGGAAGAAAGCCGAGTTCCGCAGGCGCATGGGACTGAGCGACTTCGGCATCGTCCTCCAAGGCGCCGCTGACGTAATCGTCACAAATCCTGCCGATGCCGACCATGCCGAAGGCCGCGCATTCGGCCGCTCTCAACGCGCCCATGCTCGCGGCGCCGAAGACCTGTACTCCTTGAGCAAGGCCAAACAGGATTTCCTTGTGCCAGATCGACGGTACATACTCATAGACCCCATCAATCAATCCGATGACGTTGGCACCATCGTCCACGGCCTGGAAAAAGTCGCCTTGCCTGGCTGGCGGGCGCAGCTCATAGCCTGCAGCCGGCAACAGAGTCGCACCATGGAAGGTCGGTCCGGCAAAGATAACTTTCATCGTGAACCCAAAATCCTCTTCTCGGCGCGCATCCCGACCTCCCGGAGCCACGTACGGTTGGAAATTTCAAGTCCGGAAGCAAACACCGCCCCATTCAGAACTACCATTTTCGGGATTTGGAGCAACAACCTTCGCTAAAACACAGAATTGTGAGGGCTTGAGTTGCAATTAATCACGCGTTGCAGCAGAAATATAGGACCAGTTTCGTTGTCGTACCGGCGTCAATCTGCCTACAATTACTGAAATACGGCACCTCGGCGGCTATTACACGTTTAAAGCGATATAGAAAGCGCGATGGGATTCTCACTCAGAACATTCGGAGAAATCGTTCTTCTCGACAGGGAGGGTCAGGCGGTCGCGTTTCCGGAAAAAGCATTGCTGATACTTGCCTATCTACTTGCGAACGAAAACAGTTCTGCCAGCAGGGCAAGCATGGCGCGGCTCCTCTGGGGCGAGGATGATATCGCCAACTCCCTGACGAATCTGCGAAAGCTTGTTTCCCGCATCAAGAGCCGGCAGTCGGACCTGAAGACCGCATTCCTGACCTTTGACGAGACGGACGTCCATCTCGAGCGCGACTCTATAACCAGCGATATTATTTCCGCGCGTGCCGACACGCTCAAGAAACCATTGGATAAGCTTGCTTTCCTTGCAAAAGGCCTGCGCGCAAGGTTTCTCGGGAAGGCCAACTGTCAAAGCAGGGTTTTCATCGATTGGCGGGCGGGCGAAAGCAGGCGACATCTCGCCATGTTGAAGGAGACACTTGATGACGTCGTCACGGCTCCCGCGACGCCCGACGGCATCGCGCTCATCAAGGAGGCCGCACTCCTTCTCTTCGAGGCCGAACCGCAGGACGAGAGCACGCACCGCATATTGCTGAAGGCGTTCGACGCCGAAGGTGGGCTGGAGCAGCTCAAACGCATATTCGAACGGCGCAAGGAGCTCATTTCATCGTGGCCGGCAAAATTGTCGATGCAGCCTCAAGGCCAGACCCCAGCGCCCGTCCACCAGTCCGAATCGGGCGCATTGTCGGATCGTGATGCGACGACTAGGCCCATCCCGCGCCTGCCGCGTCTGGCCTTGCTGCCGCCAATCAACCACAGTCCCGACCCCGGCGCTGCGATGGTGGCCACCTCGTTGGTCGAGGATATCACCCTTGGCTTCTGCGCCTTGAACAGCCTGCGGGTGATCGCCCCCTACTCCGCCATGCAGATCAGCAGGCAAAGCGAGAACCAATTCGAGCTCCTGCAGCGATACGACATCAACTATGTTCTCGATACCCGGCTGAGCGGCCTCGGCGATGACGTTTCGTTGTTTACGCAGCTCATCTATCTGTCGAACAGCGAGGTCGTCTGGGCCGAACGCTTCAGCTTTCGCAAGCTGGATCTGGCCCGCAATAAACACGACATCTCGCGGCACATCATCCTCGAAGTCGCTGGGCAGGTCGAACAGCATGGGATGACGCGCGCCTATTTCGAACAGAGCCCCGCTGCCTATCACCAATATCTTGTCGCGCAGCAATATCTCCATCGCTTGACCCTGCCGAACATGCGGCGCGCCCGCAAGGAGATGAAGACTGCCTTGCGCGAAAGCGCCGATTTCGCACCGGCACTGAGCTCCATTGCCCGCACCTATTCCAAGGAATGGCTGCTGACGGCACGCGGCGATATCGAGCTGCTGAAATCGGCCGAGACCTATGCCACCCAAGCCATCACGATTCGCGAGGATCTTGCCGACGGCTACCGCGAGCTCGGCGTCGCCAAGCTATTGCAGGGGTCCATCGACGAGAGCGTCGAGGCGCTGGAATTGGCGGAGACGCTGAGCCCGCATTACGCGGACGTCATTGCCGATCACGCGGACACGCTGGTCCACTTCTCTCGCCCCGGCCTCGCTCTTGAGAAAATCCAGAGGGCCATGGAGCTCAACCCCATCAATCCGGACTCATATCTCTGGACGGCTGCGGGGGCCAGCTATTGCCTGGGCAGCTTCGAGAATGCGCTTGGATATATCGACCGGATGGTCGATGCCGATCTGGCAGACCGGCTTTCGGCCGCAAGCTGGGCAATGCTTGGCAACGACAAGAAGGCACGCTTCTTCGTCAGCCGGGCTCTCGAAACGAATCCTGATTTCGATGTGGATAGATGGCTGGCCGTCGTGCCTCTGCAAGAGCAATGGCAAAAGGACATCTATCGCGAAGGCCTTAAGAAAGCAGGATTTTGACATCAAACCAGGTAGAGAAAGGGACTAATCTGCATGGCTAGAGTTGTTATTATTGGAGTGGCCGGTGAAAAAGGCCTATGGGTTGCAGATCTCGACAAAGGAACGGTCGTGCAACTGACCACGCACGTCACCGGCACGCTGAAGCCGGTCGTCGATCTACGGGCAAGCGGCGCAGTGATCACCAAGGGCGTGGATGTCGCCGTCCTGGTAAAATCAGCCGACAAGGCTTTTTCGGGTCATCTGGACGGCTAAGTTACCGTAAATAAAGGAGGTGCCGAGGCAATCGGCACCTCAATGCTGTTTACCAGTTCGAATAGTGGTAGCCTCCAATATGTCGAGCAAAATGCGAGAATTCTGCTCGACGCTGGGGAGCTGCGGCCGATGAGAGACGAGACTGCGAGGGTAGTCTACGCGCGTGTGATCGCGCTCGATCCGCTGATAAACGAATTATTTGAATCTGCTGACGCGGTCGAGGATGAAACGCTGCGCAGCCAGTTCAAAAAGGCGGTGGGAGAGGTAATGGGCACATTATACTTCGAGATCATGTTGCCCTTGGAGAAGCTATACCCGGCCCTCATCCCTGAAACGGAGAGACCATCAACAAAACTCCGATAAAACGCAGCCAGCGAAAAATTATCAAATAAAATGGTGGGCCCGGAGGGACTCGAACCCCCAACCAAGCGGTTATGAGCCGCCGGCTCTAACCATTGAGCTACAGGCCCGGCACGAGAGAAAATCGTCGCGCTTACAGCACCGGAGCAATGGTTCCCCGGAAGCCGACTTGGCTCTAGCCCAATTTCTCTTTTCCCACAAGGGACTGCCGCAATACCTTCACAATCAATCCGCAAAAGCGAATCCCGAGGAAACACCAACCAAGGAACGAACCATGCCACTGACGAAAACCAGAGATTTTGTTTTTGCCGCTCTTGTCAGCGCTGCCTTCTTCGTGCCCGCCGCCGGCGCCTTCGCAGAGGATGCAAAGCCGCGCGAAGCCGTCATCACCGTCATCGGTGAGGGACATGCAGCTGTCGCGCCGGATATGGCCGTGATCACGCTGGCGGTCGTTCAGCAGGCGAAGGCCGCTCAGGATGCGCTCGACCTGAACAACAAGGCCATGGGCGCTGTGCTTGCAACGCTGAAGGATATCGGCATCGCCGAGCGTGACCTTCAGACGTCAGGTTTTTCCATTCAGCCGCAATATACCTATCCGAACGACAAGGACGGCCGTGCGCAGCCGCCGGTTCTAAACGGCTACCAGGTGACGAACGGCCTCACCGTTCGCGTGCGCGATCTCTCCAAGCTCGGTGCGCTGCTCGACCAGGCGATCAAGCTCGGCATCAACCAGGGCGGCGACATCCAGTTCACCAACGACAAGCCGGATGCCGCGCTTGAGGAAGCCCGCAAGAAGGCAGTGGCCGATGCTGCCGCCAAGGCAAAGACCTTGACGGATGCCGCCGGCGTCAAGCTCGGCCGGGTCATCGCGATCCACGAAGGCGGCATTGCCGCTCCGCCTCAGCCATATATGCGCCAGGCAATGGCCGCGGCCCCGATGGACAAGGCCGTTCCCGTCGCAACCGGCGAGAACGAGTACAATGCTTCGGTCAGCATCACCTACGCGATCCAGCAGTAGTTGAAAACAGAACCGCCCTTCGCTCGGATTCATCAGAATCGAGCAAAGGGCGGTTCCGCGGCCCCCGCCAAAAGGCGAAAAGGTCAAATATGGAATGGCAGGCGCAATATGCGCCCGCTTTTCCGATCAGCGGCCCAGCATCGGGCAGCCGCGAACATTGGCAAACATCATCGTATCCGGACCGCGACGACCGAAGCCATCGACGATGACGCGGCGCGGCGTCACATCCACGACGCGGGCGCGGCGCAGGCCATAACTGCGGGCGACATCCAACGCTTCACGCGGATCGCAGCCACGACGGCGGTCGAAGCGCGGCGGCGGATTGTCGTATTCCGGCGGAGGCGGCCGATGACGGCCGGGGCCGACATAGATATCCACCCCCTGTGCGGCGGCAAAATCCGCCGTGACCGACAGTGCGGTAACTGCGATGGCGACGGCTACCCCCAACTTTGCCAGCAATTGTCTCATTGTGTCCTCCATAGAGCAAAGGGCTTCCCTCTCATGCCTGCAATATGTGCTGAGCGAGTGCCCGAGAAGTAACGGCGCGATGCTGAACAAGCTCAGAATCAACCGTTCATCCGCTAATCAGGTACAATGAACGCTAAAACGACGCCAGATGCCTCATCATAGCACAATGTAAAAAAATAAAGCCGCCTCCCGAGCGGAGGCGACTTCGAAACTATCGAATAGATGTGGAAAACGCGGCCTTTCCCACCTGGCTGCCGTTAACGGCGGATCAACGGGCAACCGGGCACATTGGCGAAAACGACACGATCATGGCCACGGCGGCCGAAGCCTTCGACGACAACACGGCGCGGCGTGACGTTGTTGATACGGGCGCGGTGCAGACCCATGTCGCGGGCCTTGCGAACTGCTAGCACCGGCGAGCACGCACGGCCGCGGTGGTGATCGTAACGCACCTGCTGGATGCCGGGATGGAAATCATTGGCCGATGCGGTGACGGCCGTTGCGGAAATGCCGCCGAGTGCGATGAGAGCTGCGATGCCTGCCTTGGCGAAAAGATTGGTCATGGGTGTTTCTCCTTCAAATCCTTGCTGCGGATCGTTGCAATCCCGATATCCGGCTCGATGCCCTTGGGATTGAACTCACGTTATGTCAGCCAAGCTGAACCGAACGCGAATTGACCATTCAGGTTGTATTCATGGCGGCTACCGATCGGCTGACGCGAAAATCGCGGCAGCTCACGCGGAAAGATGCAGCACGACCTCGCGCCGGTGCGGCCGGTCGCGATGCTCGAAGAGATAGATGCCCTGCCAAGTTCCAAGCGTCAGACGGCCGTTCATCACGGGAATGCCGATCGACACCTGGGTCAGCGCCGCCTTGATATGCGCAGGCATATCATCAGGTCCCTCCGTCGTATGCACGATCCAGCGCATAGAGGGATCGGAGGACGGCGGCACCAGCCGGCGGAAAAACGCATTGAGGTCGGTCTTCACATCGGGGTCGGCGTTTTCCTGGATCAGCAACGAGCAGGATGTGTGGCGCACAAAGACAGTCAAAAGCCCTTCGCCGCTACCCGACGCCGACGCACGGACGAAATCCGCCGCGGGGTCGGTGAATTCGTAAAGTCCCTGGCCACGGGTGGACAGCGTGATGACGGTTTGCGGCATGGCTTCTTCCGGCAAGAATGGCAGCGATCCGCATCAGGTCGGCCGCAACAGCCGGAAAGTCAAGTCCGGCGGCCGACAGGCTACATCTCGAGGAAGATGTTGAAGCCGCCGTAGATCATGCGCTTGCCATCGAACGGCATGTTCTCCATCCCATTCTTCAAGCGTGGGTCGGCCATGACCTTTTCCAGTATTTCGTCTCGGCTCTGCCGGGATTCATAGGTGATCCACGAAAAGACGACGACCTCATCCTCGGCTGCCTGCACCGCGCGGGGGAAGGATGTCAGTTCGCCATAGGGCACATCGTCTCCGACGGCCTCGACATAGCTGAGAGCCCCATATTCCTTCCAGACCTCGCCGGCCATGCGCGCCAGCACCTTGTATGCCTCCATCTTGTCTTTCGGCACGGCAACGATAAAACCATCCACATAGGACATGTCAGCCTCCTCTGTTCTATGCTCACGTTAGAATGACGATCGGCCACGACTATATCCGACATAGGGCGCGCAGTTTTTCCGACCATTGCCCAATCGAGCGTCCGCCTCAGAGATGCCTATGGACATAGAATACAGGGATGACCCAAATCCCGGAAACGAAGCGCTCAACGCGCTCTGGGCGAACGCGTGGCACGATCCTTCCTCACGCAATTTCTCGCCGATCCTCGCAAGAAGCCTCGCTCATGTCGGCGCGTTCGCAGGCATGAGACTGGTGGGCTTCGTCAATGTCGCCTGGGATGGCGGCATCCACGCCTTTATTCTCGATACCTGCGTCGATCCCGAATTCCGCCGGCGGGGCGTCGCGACCAACCTGGTCGAGAGGGCCAAGATGCTGGCCAGACAACGCGGCGCCGAGTGGCTTCATGTCGATTTCGAACCGCATCTCACCGGCTTTTATCGAAAGCTCGGCTTTGCCGCCACGGAAGCGGGTCTGATAAGGTTGCGCGATTGACACGGGACCGCGTTGTCCCCGGCTCAGGCGGCCGAACGGACTTGCGAAAGCAGCCAGTTACGAAACAACGCCGCCGATGGATTTTGCAGCGCATTCTGCGGATAGACAAGATTGTAGCCGACTGCGGCGGGCTGGGCCTCGATAAAACACCGCACCAGTTTACCGTCGGCGATGTCACGCGCGACAAGCGAACTGCGAACGAGGGCGAAACCGCGCCCTTCCCGGCATGCGTCAAGCATATCCGCAAAGCTCTCGAACAGAAGCCCATCCTCCACAGCAGCCACAATATCAAACTGCGTATCTGCCTCGCCGCTCCCGCCGGTGATCTGCTCGTACCAGCGCTGCCAGTCCAATATCGTGTGGCGCATGCCGGTATAGCGCAGCAGCGGGGCGGCCCTTATGGCGTTACGCGGCGGCAATTGTTTGGAAAGCGCCGGCGAACTGACGACGAATTCCTCATCCGTCAGCAATTCCTCCTCGATAAGTCCGGCTTCGGCACGTCCGAGCCAGATCGCCAGATCGGCGCCGCCGGGCTTGAAATCCGGGCGCTGATAACCGACTGCCATCTTCAATTCGATATCCGGATGCCGCTGGCAGAAATCCGGCAGTCGCGAAGCGAGCCATTGGCTTGAAAACTCCGGCGAGACGAAAACGGCAACGCTGCGAACCGAGACGCTCGCCCTCGCCTGATAGAGCGCCGTCTCCAGCTCGGAGATCGTCCCCGCAATTGCGGGATGCAGGCGCGCGCCCAACGGCGTCAGCCTCGCCCCGGCCCGGCCCCGATCGAACAGTCTGCCTCCGATCCACCCCTCCAGCTGCGCAAGTTGATGGCTGACGGCGGTCTGCGTCTGACCGATTCTATCAGCCGCGCGACCAAAGCCGCCGGTTTCGACGATCGCGCAAAATGCCTGCAGCACAGACAGGGGTGGAAGCGGCCTCTTTCCCATGAAAATCTCGCATGTTTAATCATCGGAGGCTTCATTATACACGACAAGGTTTTCAGCGCATCTGTCCTATCTGTGGAAACCACCGGGTTTGCAACAGATGAGAAAATCTCATGTATATGGTTGGAGGCATCGGATTGCCGAGCACCTGGCTCGATCAATCCGCTGGCGTCGTCGTGAAAGAAAGCCGCCGATAAAAATGAATGGCAAACGCGATACGCTTTGCGTAGCAAACGAACATCTGCTGCGGGATGTGGGATTGCACAACGGCGCGGCAGATCAGTCCGATTATCGGAGCACCTAGCCCCTGAGCGTCTTGACCTTGGTCAGATCCGGAAAGATCCGCATCCACAGCAGCACCACCGCTATGGTGCCGACGCCGCCGACGATGCCGGTCAATACCGGCCCAAGAACGCTGGCGAGCATGCCGGACTCGAATTCGCCGAGCTGGTTGGATGTGCCGATGAACAGAGAGTTCACGGCATTGACGCGGCCACGCATGGTATCCGGCGTCAGAAGCTGCACGAGCGAGCTGCGCACGACAACGCTGACGGTATCCGACGCACCGACGACGAACAGTGCCGCTACTGAAAGGATGATATTGCTCGACAGCGCGAACACGATGGTGGCGACGCCGAAAATCAGCACCGCAAACAGCATCTTCTTGCCGACATCGCTCTGCAGTGGTCGCCGAGCCAGCCAGATCGACATCACCAATGCACCGACCGCCGGGGCGGCGCGCAATAGGCCGAGTCCCCAGGGGCCAGCATGCAGGATATCGCGGGCGAACATCGGGAGGAGTGCCGTCGCGCCGCCAAGCAGGACGGCGAAGAGATCGAGCGAGATCGTCCCCAGCATCACAGGCCGGCTTCTGATGAACGAAACGCCGGCAAAAACAGAACTCAGCGTCATCGGCTCCCGTGACGACGGCTGTTGCCGCTCGACACGGATCGAAATGACGTTGATGCTCGCAATGACGTAGAGCACCGCGGAAACGGCAAACGGTGCGACAGGGCTGACGCCATAGAGCAGACCGCCGAGCGACGGGCCGATGATGAAGGCGGTCTGCATCATCGAGGTCGAGGTGGCAATGGCGACCTGAAGCAACGACGGCGGCACGATATTCGGCAGCAATGCCGCCATTGTCGGACGTTCGAAGGCTGTGGCCGCACCCATGACGGCAACGGCGGCGAGAATGCCGGCGGGACCGATCCACTGCTGCCAGACCGCCACGGCCAGCACGAGAGCGGTCAAGGCCTCGACCAGTTGGCAGGCGAGACCGATGCGGCGCCGGTCGAACCGGTCGGCGACATGGCCAACGACGAAGGTCAGGATGACCATGGGAAGAAACTGGCAGAAGCCGACCAGGCCGAGGAAAAAGGCGCTATGGGTCTGATCATAGATCATCCAGCCCATGGCGACCGTCACCGACTGAAAGCATATCGAAGAAAAAACGCGCGACGCCGCAAAAGAACGGTAGCCGGGGTGACCGAGCACACCCGGCCGGTCTTGATTCTGCAGCGTATCCATGGGCTTTCTTCGTCTCCTGGCGCGGCTGCGCGGAGACATGTTTTCTCAATCGTTCGAAATTCTGTCGAAGCCCCTGCTCTGCCCGAACGCGCCGGTTGTCAACCGCGTTTTTGCTCAGGTTGCAAATTCATCGCGGACGACAGATCAAATCGCGGTGATGAACGGCTAAGAAGCCCCGACCGCGCCTCGACCGACCAAACGCTCGCCAGCTCCGCCGCGATCATGCCGATCAGATGCGGGACATCGGCGCTTGCCGAGTCATGCAGCGCCTCGGCGACGATCAGCACGGACTTGGTATCCTCGCGCACGGCGGAACGGCCGCTTTGCCGGTTGGTCCAGCGCCGGGCGTGCGCCTGCCCGATAGTATCCGCAAAGATCACCTCTCCAGGCTCCGGATGCTCCGTCTCGCCGGAAAAGGTGAGGTAAGACTCGCTGCCGCCTGCATGCCGCACCTCGAGATCACCTGTTATCTTCGCAAGATCGAAAACAGCGACGGGAATGGCGAACGCGATCGACACGGCGTTGCAGAGGTCGACGAGCGGATGCAACTGCGGCAAGGAACCCTCCTGACGAAAACGGCGCAGCAGAGCCTCCGAGGCGCAGCGATACTGGGTCGGCTTCAACCCCATTTTTGAAAAGCTGCGCCGCCAGGCCTGAATTTCGGGCATCTCACTTTCGGAGCCTTGCGCCAATCGCTCCGCGGCGGTCGCATGATAGCTGACGATGCGATCTGTAACGATAGCATCCGCGCTGATCCCTTCGGCAAACAAAACGCCGGGAACCAATTCGGGGAACTCGCTCCACATCTCGTTCGAATGGCGGAAATACATGGCTTCTCCTTCTGCATCTCTGGCTTGGTGCCGCAGAAAACCCCGTTGTCATCGCCCGGTCTTGAACAAAATTGCAGAGGCTCTAGCCGGCGGCCGCTGCATAGGCGCCCGGCGATATGCCGAAATTGCGAACGAAGAGCCGCGTCATATGGCTCTGATCTGCAAAGCCGCTGGCAAAGGCCGCTTCAGCCAATGGTGTGCCCGCCGCGATCAGCCGCCGCGCTTCGTGGATACGGCGCTGCAAGAGATAGGCATGCGGTGTGAGCCCCGTCGCCTTGGTGAAAGCCCGCAGAAACCGGAAATGGCTTAGCCCGCAGGCATCCGCGAGTTCGGCAAGCGTCAGGGGTGCCGCTGGATCATGCTCGATCAGATCGCGCGCACGACCGATGGCTGCAGGAACACCTGTATCGCGCGGCGCCGGCACTCCCTCACTCATCACAGCAGCGACCAGCGATAACAACAACCCATCCTGCAACAGTGCATCCTGTGGCGCGGCGTTGCCAGCCAGAAGCGGGAACAGGGTTTTGAAACACGACGCCACTTGGCCATTGCGAATGACTGGCGACGGAAATTCCGCGCCGCCAAGGCTCCCCTCGCCGATATCGTCAAGCAGATCGCCGATCAGCCTCGGATCGAAATAGAGCATCGACCATGCGCGGCTTTCGCCGATGGGCGTGCCGTCATGCACTTCGTTCGGATTGACGCTGATGACATCCCCTGCCTCGGCCCGCACCATTCCGCGCCCGCTGAGCGACGCCTGCGCGCCGGATTCGATGATGCCGATGCCGAATTGGTCATGCGTATGCTTGGGAAAACAGTGACTGGTCTCGGCCTTCACGACCTCTATACCTGCCGCACGGGAGCGGAATATCCTGAACTGGCCGGATCTCATGATGATCCTTTTCCAAACGGACAGGCTTCCTGCCCCGAAAACTTCGGCAAAGATTAGCGCGGCGGCGCTATCGCATGCAATGCGTGCCCCATCGGCAGATGCGCGTCACCTGCCGGGTGCTTCAGTCCGTTCATCCTGCGCCGTCGCCAATGCCGTCTGGGTATTACCCGCAACGGCCGCCGGCAGCGGCGTGCCACGCTTGCGCTCGCGCGCCAGCGTCAGAAGGCCGGAAAAGATGATGAGGACGATACCGAAGGCCATGGGCGTATCGATGCTGTCATTGAACAGCAGATAACCGAACACGATGGCCCACAGCATCTGGCTGTATTGCGGCGGAGCGACAAGATTGGCCGGCGCCATACGGGCGGCATTCATCAACAACACGTTGCCGAAGGCGCCCAGCAGGCCATAGCTCGCCAGGAAAATCCACTGCGTCGCCGTCGGCGTGGTGACCTCCGAGAGCATGAGGAAGCCGCTGACGATCAGCGTGCCGAACAGGCCCGCCCCATAGAGCGAGATACGTTTCTCTTTCGATCCGAGCGCGCGGTTGATGACGATCGAAATCGCGGCAGCAAGCCCACCGATCGCGGCGCAGAGATGGCCGATCGAGAGCTCGCGAAAACCTGGCCGCAGGACGATGAGTACGCCGACGAACCCCAGGATGACGGCCGTCCAGCGCTGCCAGCGCACATCTTCCTTGAGGAAGACAACGGAGAGGATCGTCACGAAGGACGGCAGCAGGAAGAGCAGCGCAAAGGCTTCCGCCATAGGCAGCTTGGTAAAGGCGACGACGGAGCAGATCGCGCCCGTAGCACCGCAGATGAAGCGCAACAGCCACAGGGGCCGGTTCGACGTCTTCACCATATCGATCCAGCCATCCTCCCGCCGCTTCAGGAAGGGCACGGCGGCAAAACCGAACAGAGCGCCGATGAAGGCCACCTGATAGGAGGGAACCACACCATGCAGGATCTTGATCGAGGCATCGCTGAAGGCAAAGACGGCATAAGACGCGAATGCCACGAGGACGCCACGCAAGGCGGAGCGGCCGGCGGCCGCGGAACTGGAATCGGCTGTAATCGAGGACATCGGAATCGTACAATGCGACGGGAGGAGAATTGAATCAGGTAGATACCGGAAATTGTACGATGAAATAGGCCGAATTTCGATTAGGTGAAAATAAACTATTGTTTCAGGTGGATGCCAGAAGTGGCCATCCAGGGTCAATTTGCGAAGAAGCGCGATTTGTCCAGCTCACTTGGGGGAACATGTCCTTTGAGCGTATAGGAAAAAGCGACAACTTTCAGCGCGTCGCCATCTACTTGGCAGGTAAATGCCACCCTTTGCCAACCGCTGGGTGTATCAACCGCAACCCCATCCCCAAACAGACTGATATCAGAAAGCATCGCGGACGATAGCGCAGAGTTATTATAGCCTACCGCACCGAGATCGTGGCTAAATTGAAGTGTCTCTTCAGACCTACAGAGATAACGTACCCGATCACGTCGTGGCATCTTCTTCCAAGCATCGTAGTCGCTCTTGGACAAACGTGCCACTTCCGCACCGGAATAGAGCTTCTTGGCTTCAATAGCCCTCTTCGGCACGAGCGATTTAGGTGGTTGCGGCTCAGTCACCAATGCTGCGCCACTCGTCTGACCGCCTTGGTTGCCCGAAGCCGACTGGCTTTGCGAAGCCTGCTCCGTCGGAGAAGGCCTGACCGTGGGAACGGCGATCTGTGGCTCGGCTTTCGCCTCTTCCTTCGGCTGATCGGCTGGAGTTTGCTGCTGCGGATCGGATGACCGCGCCTGTGCGGCGGCTTGCGCTTGAGGATCATTCTGATCGGCCGATTGCACTTGCGGCTGCTGCACCTGCACATCCGAAGGCTGGTTGGTCGCAAGCACATCCGGGGCAGTAGAGGAGGTTTTGGCGGTCGAGTCGCCTGCCGGCGGCTTGGCCGCATTTGCTTCCTGGCTTTGGGCATCGGCTTGCTGTTGAGCTTGCTGCGCTTGAGCCTGGGCTTGCGCAGCTGCTTGCGCGGCAGCCTGTGCTTCCGCCTGTTGCGCGGCGGCAGCATCGTTCGGCGGCGTCTGAGGCGTATCGTTTGGCTGTGCTGAGGCTTCAGCCTGCTGCGTGGTAGTCGGATCCTTCTCGTCGCCCTTCATATCCGGAAGTGGCGTCTCCGTAGCAGAAGGCTGTTGCTCAGCTTTCTCGACAGGCTTGTCAGCGCCGGCATCGTCAGGTTTGGATGCGGGCTTTTCCGCCTGTTCTTGGGGCTTGTCGGCCTTAGTCTCAGCGGATTTGGGTGAAGGCTTTTCAGCCTGCTCCTTGCCCTTGGGATCGGATTGCTTTGGCGGCTGTTCGTCCGACTTTTTCCCCTGAGGCTGCTCTGGCTCCTGCTGTGCTTCGGCCGTCTGCTGCTGCGGCTTCTCGTCGGGCTTTGGCGTCGGCTTCGGAGGCTGGTCGGGCTTCTCGTTCGCCTTCGTCGCAAGCTCCTGCTTTTCCTCCTGCTGCGGCACGAGCTCGACATTGACGCTCTGCTCAGGCTTCGCCTGTGGCGGTGCGGGCAGCAGCGGCAGCAGAAAAATAGCAACAAACAGGACATGCAGGAGGATCGACAGGACAAAGCCCGGCCTCATCTCCTTGTCCCGTTTTTCCGCAACCTTTTCCATCGTTCAGCGGATGACTCGCGAAGAAAAAGCAATCAAGAGGAAATTGCGCATCGATTCATTCGATCCTTAGCGGCAAACAGATCGGACCTCGCCGGCCCGCAGACATATGGTATGCAACAACACGACACGAAAGAGGCAATTGCCGAAATCGAACTTGTCAGGCCACCGTTCTATCCGCAATGGCTCAAAAACACACCTGCGTGATCGGGTGACCTGAGAATCCATTCATCCATCGTCAAAAGAACTCATCCAGCAGCCGATAGTAAGCCGCCTTTTCAGAGTGCATCTCAAAGTTTCCATAGGCCTTCAAAAAGTCGGCAACAAGATCTTCCCCGAAATTGCGCGCGATGCTGCCGCAGGCCAGTGCAATATCCTGATGGCGATCGGCAACGCCGAGGCGGCCGCAATCGATGTAGCCACTGATGCTGCCTTCGTGAGCGACAAAATTCGGGAGGCAGGCATCGCCGTGGGTCACCACCAGATCCTCCGTCTTCGGCCTGCGCTCTTCAAGCTCCCGGAACAGATCCTGCGCCGATCTCCCCAGCCTTGCGTCATCGAAATCGTCTTCGTCCACACAGCCTGCAAGCAACCGCGCTTTTGCATCCGCAATCCTGTTCTCCAGGCGATGATCAAAAGGACAGGTAGCAATATCCAGGCCGTGAAGCCGCCGCAGCGCCGCGGCCAAGATCCGCACTCTTTCGATCGGCGGCAATCGATCATTGCTGACGAGATCAGTGCCCGGAAGCGCGCTCATCAACAGCCACTCTCGCCCACCGTCTGTCTCGTGGGCAATCACCTCGGGGCACGCAAGTCCCTTCGATGCGAGCCATCGCAGCCTGGAAACCTCACCCGCTAGCTCGCTCAGCGGATGAATGATCTCCGTCTTGAGATAGATAGGCGCTCGGCCAACAGCTTCGAGCCGAAAGACATGGGCCGGGGAGCGGCCGAGCTCGGCCGGTCGCCAATCATATCCCGCGAGCAGATCGCGCAGCCGTGCCGGCAGAGACATTTCGATAGTCTGCGGCTTGTTCGCCATGGTCCGAACCCTGATCCCGATCCGTTATCAATGGAAAACCCGGCTCGCTTTCGCAAACCGGGTTCGATTTCATAACAACGCCAATGCCGGCTTGCGCCCGGCCCTAGCTGTCGAGGAAGCTTCTGAGCTTGCGGCTGCGGCTCGGATGCTTGAGCTTGCGCAGTGCCTTGGCCTCGATCTGACGGATACGTTCGCGCGTAACCGAGAACTGCTGGCCGACTTCCTCGAGCGTGTGGTCGGTGTTCATGCCGATGCCGAAGCGCATGCGCAGCACGCGCTCTTCGCGCGGCGTCAGCGATGCCAGAACGCGGGTCGTCGTCTCGCGCAGGTTCGCCTGGATGGCGGCGTCGATCGGCAGAAGCGCGTTCTTGTCCTCGATGAAATCGCCGAGGTGCGAATCCTCTTCGTCACCGACAGGCGTTTCGAGCGAAATCGGCTCCTTGGCGATCTTCAGCACCTTGCGCACCTTTTCGAGCGGCATGGCGAGCTTTTCGGCCAGTTCTTCCGGCGTCGGCTCGCGGCCGATCTCGTGCAGCATCTGGCGCGACGTGCGAACGATCTTGTTGATCGTCTCGATCATGTGCACCGGAATACGGATCGTGCGGGCCTGGTCGGCGATCGAGCGGGTGATCGCCTGCCTGATCCACCAGGTGGCGTAGGTCGAGAACTTGTAGCCGCGGCGATATTCGAACTTATCGACCGCCTTCATCAGGCCGATATTGCCTTCCTGAATGAGGTCGAGGAACTGCAGGCCGCGGTTGGTGTATTTCTTGGCGATGGAAATGACGAGGCGCAGGTTCGCTTCGACCATTTCCTTCTTGGCGATGCGGGCTTCGCGCTCGCCCTTCTGCACCATGTGCACGATACGGCGGAATTCTGAGATAGAGATTCCGGTTTCAGTCGCAAGATTCTGAATTTCCTGGCGAATGTCACGGATCGTCGTGTTTTCGTTCCGGGCGAATTCCTTCCAACCGCGCGCGGCCAGATTGCCGATCGACTTCATCCAGTTCGGATCGAGCTCGGCACCCTGATACTGCTCGAGGAAGCTATCGCGCTTGACGCCATGAGATTCGGCAAGACGCAACAGACGACCTTCGTTCTGCACGAGGCGCTTGTTGATGTCATAGAGCTGCTCGACGAGGGCGTCGATGCGATTCTGGTTCAGCGACAGCGACTTGACCGACTTGATCAACTCGTCCTTCAGCTCCTTGTAACGGCGCTCCTGCGCCGACGACAACGTGCCCGAGGCCGACAGGCGCTGTTCGACCTGCTGGTCCTGCAGCTTGCGCAGCTTCTTGTAGGTCTCGGCGATCGTGTCGAGCGTCAGCATGACCTGCGGACGCAGCTCGGCTTCCATCGCGGCGAGAGAGAGGCTGGATTCGTCCTCGTCCTCTTCTTCCTCCTCGATCGGCATGCCTTCGCCGCCGACATTGGTAATGTCGTCGTCGCCATTCGGCGAACGGCCACGGCGTGCCTTTTCCTTTTCCTCGGCCGCCTTGCGGTCGGCCTCGATCTTCTCGGGGCTCTGGAACTGCGGCGCAGCCTTGGCTTCGGGACCGGAATAGGTGGTTTCGAGATCGATGATCTCACGCAGCAGCGTGGTGCCTTCGTTGAGTTCGTCGCGCCAGATAATAAGCGCCTGGAACGTCAACGGGCTTTCACAGAGGCCACCGATCATGGTTTCGCGGCCGGCCTCGATGCGCTTGGCGATCGCAATTTCGCCCTCGCGTGACAGCAGCTCGACTGAACCCATTTCGCGCAGGTACATGCGCACCGGGTCGTCCGTGCGGTCTGTCGGCTCTTTCTTCTTCGCGGTGGCGAGCGCCGAACCCGTCGAAGGCGCCAGCTCGCCGCCTTCTCCGTCCTCGTCGCCACCGGCATCGTCATCGTCGTTCGACGGGGCACCCGCCTCTTCGACGTCCTCGTCCTCGATGACGTTGATGCCCATGTCTGAGAGCATGGCCATCGTGTCTTCGATCTGTTCCGATGTCACTTCTTCGGACGGCAGGACGGCATTGAGCTCGTCCATCGTCACATAGCCGCGCTTCTTCGCGGCCTTGATCATCTTCTTGACCGCGTCATCGGAAAGATCGAGAAGCGGGCCGTCGGAGGTGCCGTCGCGTTCGACTTCAGCTTCTTCGTTCTCTTTGACCTTGGTTGCCATCTCTATATCGTCGCTTTCCCTGACGCTGCAAACTTACACGCGGTAGAACATTTCAATCTGGCCGGCACGCCCTGCGCCAGCCTCGACTCACCGACAAACACCTAACGGAATGACCTTTAATGCCCGATTAACCACGATCACCGCTACCGGATGGCAAAGCTGGATTGCGTTTGGATTTCCGGCCATGTTATTAGGTGATCCGCTTGATCCAGTATACCGTTCTTTCCGAAGTCAAACGGTGATTCCTAGATTTTTTGTTCTCGTCAAGCTTTTCCAGCAAAAAAGCCCGTTAAATACCCGAAAAAGCCTTATCCACAGGCTCGGTGCGCCATAAACGATTGCTTTTGGTATTTAGGAAGTCCCTGCGCGATGACAAGAGCATGCGAACCAAACGCTCGCATTTCCTGCATCGAGACCTGCTACCGATGTAGAAAAGCGACAGTTGGGGGTCAATTCCAGTCCATGACCACCTTGCCGGAGTTGCCGGAGCGCATAGCTTCGAAGCCCTCGCGAAAATCATCTATGCCGATACGATGGGTGATGACGGGCGATACATCGAGACCACCTTGCACGAAGGCGATCATCTTGTACCAGGTCTCGAACATCTCGCGACCGTAGATGCCTTTCAGGTTCAGCATCTTGAAGATGACTTTGTTCCAGTCGATCTCGAAGCCGGCCGGCGCGATGCCGAGAATGGCGATCTTGCCGCCATTGTTCATCTTGTCGATCATATCGCGAAAGGCCGGTGCCGCGCCCGACATTTCCAGACCGACGTCGAAGCCTTCGGTCATGCCGATGGCTTTCATCACATCGGCGAGGTTCTCCTTCGAAGCGTCGACGACATGCTCGATGCCGACCTTGCGGGCAAGTGCCAGCCGGGTGGGATTGATATCGGTGATGACGACCTTGCGCGCGCCGGAGCGCTTGGCGACCATGGCACCCATGATGCCGATCGGGCCTGCGCCCGTCACGAGCACGTCCTCGCCGACCAGATCGAAGGAAAGTGCCGTGTGCACCGCGTTGCCGAACGGGTCGAAGATCGCGGCGACTTCATCCGGAATATCGTCGGGGATCGGAACGACGTTGGATTCGGGAATGCAGACGAATTCGCCGAAGGAGCCGGGTCGATTGACGCCGACGCCAAGTGTGTTGCGGCAGAGGTGGCCTCTGCCCGCGCGGCAGTTGCGGCATTTGCCGCAGACGATGTGCCCCTCGCCGGAGACGCGCTCGCCGACGTGATACTTCGTCACCGCCGAACCGACCTCGGCGATCTCGCCACAGAATTCGTGCCCAACGACCATCGGCACCGGAATGGTCTTCTGCGCCCATTGGTCCCAGTTCCAAATGTGGACATCGGTCCCGCAGATCGCCGACTTCTTGACCCGAATCAAGACATCATTCGGCCCGACCTCGGGAACCGGAACATGCTCCATCCACAGCCCGACTTCCGGCTTGGATTTGACCAGCGCTTTCATCATGTTCGACATGATCGGTTCTCTCCAACCAATTCAAATGATTCCGAGTTCTCGTCCGGCTTCCGCAAAGGCGGCGATCGCCTTTTCGACATCGGCCTTCGAGTGCGCGGCCGACATCTGCGTGCGGATGCGCGCCTGTCCCTTCGGTACGACGGGGAAGGAAAAGCCGATGACGTAGACGCCCTTTTGCAGCATCAGCGCCGCCATCTCCTGCGCCAGCTTGGCATCGCCAAGCATGACAGGGATGATCGGGTGATCGGCGCCTGCGAGCGTGAAACCGAGCTTGGTCATTTCGCTGCGGAAGAGTTCGGCATTGCCACGGAGACGATCGCGAAGAGCGTCGCCGTTGTCGATCAGGTCGAAGACTTTCAGCGAGGCAGCGGCGATAACTGGCGCCAGCGTGTTGGAAAAGAGATAGGGGCGCGACCGCTGCCGCAACCAATCGACGATTTCGCCTCTGGCCGAGGTATAGCCACCCGAAGCACCGCCAAGCGCCTTGCCGAGCGTGCCGGTGATGATATCGATCCGCCCCTCGACGCCGCAATGCTCCGGCGATCCCCGACCATGAGCGCCGACAAAACCAACGGCATGGCTGTCATCGACCATGACCATGGCACCGTATCTCTCGGCCAGATCGCACACGCCGCCGAGATTGGCGATGATGCCGTCCATGGAGAAGACGCCGTCGGTCGCGATCAGCTTGAAGCGGCTGCCCTCGGCCTTCTTCAGCTCTTCCTCCAACGCCGCCATGTCGTTGTTGGCGTAGCGGAAGCGCTTGGCCTTGGAAAGCCGCACGCCATCGATGATCGAGGCATGGTTGAGCGCATCCGAGATAATGGCGTCTTCCTCCGACAGCAGCGTCTCGAACAGCCCGCCATTGGCATCGAAGCAGGAGGAGTAGAGGATGGTATCCTCCATGCCGAGAAACGCCGAAATCCGCGCTTCCAGCTGCTTGTGCTCTTCCTGCGTGCCGCAGATGAAGCGAACCGAGGCCATGCCGTAGCCGTAGCGATCGAGCCCCTTTTTTGCCGCCTCGGCAAGCTCCTCGTTGTCGGCGAGGCCAAGGTAATTGTTGGCGCAGAAATTGAGCACGCGGGCGCCGCCGACGACAGCGATTTCACCGGCTTGCTTGGAGGTGATGACGCGCTCGGGCTTGTAGAGACCAGCTTCTTTCAAGCCGAGAAGTTCTTTGCGCAGATGTGATAGAAAGTCTGAGGTCATTGTCGCATTCCGATGCTGGTCACAGTGCCTAACTATTCAAGAAATAACACAGGATTCGGCCCCTTGCTGCATCCAGCAGCGGCAAAAATGCGTAGCGCCGTGACGTCGGCGCGATAGGGAGCAGGTTCGATATTATCTGTCAAACTGACCCGGATATACGCAAGTTCTTGGCCAGGGTTCATCGGTTGCTATTGCAAAAATTACTTGACTGAGTCCATTATCTTGCTGCAGATCGATCTTGATCGCATGATAGAGGGAGAGCAATGAGCATATTTCAAAGATTCTCCCTCGCGGGACGGGTCGTGCTCGTCACCGGCGGCGGACGAGGCCTTGGGTTCGAAATGGCGAAAGCACTTGCCGACGCGGGAGCGCATGTCATCGTCAATGGGCGCACGATCGCAACGGTAGACAGCGCCGTGAAATCCATTCAAGCAGCTGGCGGCTCCGCCGAAGCAGCAGCTTTCGACATTGCCGACCGCGAAGCGCAGCGCGCGGCGATGGCGAATATCGAGAAAAATCATAGCCGGCTCGACATATTGATCAACAATGTCGGCGCCCGCGACAGACGGCCCTTGGCCGACTTCGACGACGAAGCGATTCTCGCCCTCCTCAACACGGATCTGACCGCCTCGATCACGCTCTCGCGCGATGCCGCCCGCCTGATGAAACGGCACAATCATGGGCGGCTGATCTCGGTCACCTCGATCAGCGGCCAAGTCGTCATGCCTGGCGACTGCGTCTACCCCGCAGCCAAACAGGGGCTGACCGGCCTTATGCGCGGCATGGCGGTGGAATTCGGCCCCTACGGCATCACCAGCAATGCCATCGCTCCAGGCTGGTTCGCGACGGAAACGAATGCCGCGATGGCCTCGAATGAGGAACTGGTCCCTTTCGTGCGCCAGCGCATCCCGGTTCAGCGCTGGGGACGGCCGGACGAGATCGCGGGCGCTGCATTGTTCCTCGCCAGCGACGCCGCCTCCTTCGTCAACGGCCATGTCTTGACCGTCGACGGTGGCATGACCGTACGCATGTAGCGTGAGATTGTCTCGATTTCACATTTAGATGCGAAATGTCACCGGCCGGTGAAATCTGAAATCACTGCGAGAAACGCATCCCCGTAGCGTTCGAGCTTCGACTGCCCAACGCCCGAAATCCCGAGGAGTGCCTTATGGTTCTTCGGCCGCTCCGTCGCAAAGGCGATAAGGGTCGTGTCCGGAAAGACGACATAGGGCGGCACGCCTAGTTCTTTGGCGATCCTGGTCCGCTCGGCGCGCAGCGCATCGAACAGAGCCTGCGCCTCGCCGGCAAGACCATGTGCCGGTTTCTCCGACCGTCCCGCCTTCTTGCTCCGGCGACCCGCTTCCGGCCGATCCTTGCGAAAGAAGACCTGTCGCTCGCGTTTGAAAACCGCCCTCGCCTGATCTTCGAGTTTCATCGCGCCAAAAGCCGTATGATCGACGGTGATGAAGCCGTTCGCCAGCAATTGCCGGAAGATCGACTGCCAGGTGCGAGACGGAATATCCTTTCCGGCGCCGAAAACGGGCATATCGACATGGCCGAACCGCTTCGTCTTGTCATTGACCGTGCCCATAAGCACATCGATCACATGACCGGTGCCGAAACGCTCCCCGGTGCGATAGACGGCCGCCAGCGCCTTGATTGCCGCTTCCGTGCCGTCCCAGGTCTCCACAGGTTTCAGGCAGGTATCGCAATTGCCGCAACGGCCGCCATGCGCTTCGCCGAAATGCGCAAGAATGGCCTGTCGCCGGCAGCCGGCTGTTTCGCAGATGGCGAGCAGCGCATTGAGCTTTCCTCGCTCCACGCGCTTGATCTCATCGGCTGCATTGCCTTCATCGATCATGCGCAGCCGCTGGATGACATCGGCCATGCCGTAAGCCATCCAAACCTCGGACGGTAGGCCGTCACGCCCGGCACGACCTGTCTCCTGATAATAAGCCTCGACCGAACCCGGCAGATCGAGATGGGCGACATAGCGCACATTCGGCTTGTCGATGCCCATGCCGAAGGCGACCGTCGCGACAAGGCAAAGGTCTTCTTCTTTCAGGAAGGCATCCTGATTGGCATCGCGAAGCGATCGGTCCATCCCGGCATGGTAGGCGAGCGCCCGGATGCCCTGCCCATTCAGCCATTCAGCCGTGTCCTCAACCTTTGCCCGCGACAGGCAGTAGACGATGCCGCTGTCGCCGCGGTGGCCATCGAGAAAGCGCAGCAATTGCTGGCGCGGCTGATCGCGCTCGACAATTTCATAGGCAATATTCGGCCGGTCGAAACTGGTGGTGAAAACCTTGGCACCGTCGAGAGCAAGCCGCTCGATGATATCGTCGCGGGTATGCGGATCGGCCGTCGCCGTCAGCGCGATGCGCGGCACGCCGGGAAAAAATTCCGCAAGCTTGCCCAGATCCCGATATTCCGGCCTGAAATCATGCCCCCATTGAGACACGCAATGCGCTTCGTCTATCGCAAACAGCGCGATCTTCGCCCTGGCGATCATCTGCTGGAAGCCATCGGTGAGAATGCGCTCGGGCGTCACATAGAGCATATCGAGCGTGCCGTTGGAGACGGCGCGATAGACATCGCTCGCCTCGTCGCGCGACAGGGATGAATTCAAGGCGGCCGCGCGGATGCCGAGCTGTTTCATCGCCTCCACCTGATCCCGCATCAAGGCGATCAGCGGCGAAACGACAATGCCGATACCGTCACGGCAAAGTGCGGGAATCTGGAAACACAGCGACTTGCCGGCCCCGGTCGGAAACAGCACGACGGCATCGCCGCCGGAGACCACATGCTCGACCACCTGCTGCTGCTTGCCGCGAAACGCGGTATAACCATAGACACGCTTCAACACATCGAGCGGCGCGGGCGCCCCGGCACGATCGCCGAACAAGGCATCATCGGCGGAAAATCGCGGTTCCAGTCTATCCGGCAGTGACATCTATTCCCTACTTTCCCGCAGCGCTTTTGACTCTGCCGGAAAGCACGCCAAAGCCATCGATGATCGCCTCCTGGTTTTCCAGCCGCACCGCTTCGAGCTGCACTTCCTGCAAGGCGCGCATCAACTGCTCGATAAGCTCGCCGTCACTATCTTCCGTTGCCTCGGCAATCGCGCCTTCCAATTCGATCTTGTGCCAGCGCAGTGCCTTGGAACGCTTGTGAAGCGCCAACGCCTGGCGATAGCCTTCGCGCGCGTCTTCCATCGCGGCTTCCTCGGTTGCCGTCCATAGCCTGGCGTTGCGGACCTGCTGGTCGAGATTCTTCAGCAATGAGCCGAAGTCCTGCTCCTCCAACTGCTCGACCAGCCGCTCGCGGATGAGCTGCGGCGCGGCCATGGCTGCGGCGATCCCGAGAACCGCCGACCAGAGACGCTGCAATTCGCGGCTCTCGTAGTCGATAGCGGCGATCTCGTCATATTCGTCCTGCAGCAGCAGCGGATGATTGACGATGGTCAGCGCCAGAACGCTTTCGCGCAGGCTCGGAATGTCCTGATGCCCCTTGATCATGGCCGAACGCGTCAAGCGATCGGACGCCGTCGTACTGACCGGCCGATCGCGGCCCTGCTGCCCGCCGCGACCGGTGAAATTGCGGCCATTGCCATCACGGGAAAAGCCTCGCCCCTGCTGATTGCCGCCACGCTGGAACTGCGGCTGGAAGAGACTGTTCAACCGCTCGCGCATATTCTGCTGATAGTGTCGGCGGACATCCTCGTCCACGATAACAGACACGATGCGCCTCAGCCGGGCTTCGAGTTCCGCCCGCGCCTCAGGCGTTTCGAACGTGCCGCTACCGGCCTCTCTGATCCAGATCAGATCGGCCAGCGGCTTTGCCTGTGCGAGAACCTTGTCGAAAGGCGCACGACCGTCGTGACGGACGAGATCGTCCGGATCCTTACCATCAGGCAGCAGTGCGAAACGGACGGTGCGGCCCGGCTTGATATGCGGCAGCGCCAGGTCGGCGGCGCGGTTGGCGGCGCGAAATCCCGCGCCATCGCCATCAAAGCAGAGTACCGGCTCCGGCGTCATTTTCCACAGGAGATCCAGCTGATTCTCGGTCAACGCCGTGCCGAGGGGCGCAACGGCATTCTCGATGCCCGCCTGATGCAGGGCTATGACATCCATATAGCCTTCGACGGCAATGATAGTGCCTGCGCCGTCGGCACCCTGGGCAGCGCGGCGCGCGCGTGTGAAATTATAAAGCACATTGCCCTTGTGGAAGAGCCCGGTCTCGTTGGAATTGAGATATTTCGCCGGCGCGTCCGATGACATGGCGCGGCCGCCGAAGGCGATCACCTTCTCGCGCGACGACAGGATCGGAAACATGATGCGATCCCGGAAGCGATCGTATGAGACCGGCACGTTCTCGTGCACGACCAGGCCGCAGGCTTCCATCTGCTCCTTCAATACGCCCTTGCCGGCAAGAAACTCCTTCAGCGCATTGCGGCTGTCAGGGGAATAGCCGAGACGGAAAGTCTCGATGGTGCGGCCGGTCAGACCACGATCGCGCAGATAGGCGCGAGCACGGGCGCCGTTGGCAGTCTGCAGCTGATCCTGAAAGAACTGAGTCGCCATCTCCATGACGTCGAGCAGCGACGTGCGCTCCTTCTCCCGCTTTGCCTCCACGGGATCGGCCACAGGCATGGGGACGCCCGCCATGTCGGCGATCTGCTGCACCGCCTCGGGAAAGCTCAGTCCCTCCAGCTCGGTGAGGAAACGGAAATGATCGCCCGTCACGCCGCAGCCGAAGCAGTGATAGCGGCCCTTGCGATCCTCACAGTGGAAACTCGGCGACTTCTCGCCATGGAAAGGGCAGCAGGCCCAAAAATCTCCACGCGGCACGTTGGTCTTGCGGCGGTCCCAGCTCACGCGACGACCGATCACGTCCGAAATCAGAACGCGGTCGCGAATCTCATCGAGAAACGTATTGGAAAATCGCATGGCTACCTCTGGCTTATCCCATATAAACAGGAATGGCGCGCATTGCCACGACGACACGACCGGCACACACGGTATTCACAGCCCTTTGCAGGCAATTGCAATTTCATCGTCTTGATCACAACTTCGTGAGGTTATTATCAGGATCAGGCCGCGCGCACCGGCTTGAGGCGTCGTTTCCGAGTCACCAAAAACACGATCGATATTGACCTCACTTAGCCGGAATTAAGTGTTCGGCCGACCTGACGAGCATCGGCCTTTGCGGAAAAGACGCGAAAAAGCAAAGACTTGCACACCTTGAAGTGGATGGAACAGTGCGTCGGACGCATCTCGAACAATCAGTAGCTGCAATGCTCGATGACTGCGACCCATCTGTTTGGTGGCGCATTTACGGCATGGTTCGTAAGCCAAACATTATTTTTTTGTAATTTGATTGTTGATGTGCGGCGCAATAGCGTTCTTCTCACGGGGCGAGACAAGCCGGCGAAGAAAATTGCTTCGCGACGCGACATGCCGAGACGCCCCACGAACGGGAAGCCATCAGGTACAGGGCTTTCAGTTTAGGAGAGGAAATGCGGGTTCTGATCGTACCCCTAGCCGCCGCGGCTATCTTCGCCACAGCTACCTATAGCTCGGCAACGACGACCGGCAGCGCTGACGATCGGAATGTGCTCTACGCTGGCGCGCATTATCAGCTGCCGGTGGATATGAAGATCCCTGCTCTCACCGCAGGCGTTAAAGTTCAAATGTCCGGATTGACGCCGCAAGCGTTGGCTTTGCCGCAGCAAGTCAGGATTCTCAGATAAGTTTTACGGGATACTCAGGTGGGGCACCATCCCTACCCCCGGCGCCGCCCCACCTGAGTGCCTTTGCAATAGACGTTTGATTTTTGGGCCCCACCCTGCGTCATCAAACGGCTGCAAAGCGCAAGAAGGCAGGAGCTCCCCCAGCTCCTGCCTTCTCTAATTTTACGATCCCAATTTTTCCGATGACGGAAGCACCGAACCTCCGCGGCAGAACATTTAGAGTTCAAATGAGGCCAGTATCTTGACGTGAAGGCCACAATTGATATTTCATGTATCAATAATCTAGATGATGATTTCCTAAGACAGCGTAGAGAATTGCTCAGCTCATCGGGGGATGGCTGCATGTCTTTATCCGCGAAGGAACTTGCCGATAATCCTGATTTTTTCGCTATAGTTCTCGACTATACCCGAGAAATTGTATTGGTTTACGAAGAAAATCCTCGAATAGGCTCCGTTTTTTCTTCACAGCAGCGCTGGTTGATGGCCCTCGCCGGCTTCGCCTTATATTACGGCGGCGTAGATGGGAAGCCGCCCGGTATCCATGCCAACCGCTTCGCCGACTTTGTCGTCGAGCACGAAATCGCCAGTCACAACACGGCATTGAGCTTCATTCAGGAAATGCTCGACCATCATTTTCTGCGCTACCAGACAGTCATGCCAGATCGTCGGGTACGACCGATGGAGCCGACAGAAGAAGCCGTCAAACAGCTTGCAAGATGGCTCGGCATTCACTTGGCGGCGCTCGACAAATTGGACGGAGGCAAACGAAGCAGCCTGCTCGCCGGGAGACCGGAACTCGTTGCGGCATTGCAGCCTGCAATCTCGGTCAGCATCATTGCCAGCGACGCCGTCCGCCATCCAGGCGATACATTCGATCTGTTCACCTGGGCAAATTCCGGCGGCATAATCATGGATTACCTGATCTCGCGCGTCGGTATGATCGATCCGAAAACACAAAGAGCAATTGTCGGACCGGTCGCATTCACGGACATCTGTCGCCGTTTCCACATCTCAAGAACGCACGCAAAGCGGCTCATGCGCAAAGCCGTAGACATGCGAAGCGTTGGCTGGACAGGCCGCTCGGGAAAAAGCGAGCTGTGGCTGTCCAGCGGCTTCATTCAGGAATATCGGAACTATCAGGCTGAAAAGTTTGCCATCATGGACGCCGCCTGGCAGCGAGCCCTCGGCATACGGCAGGCCCGTATGCCGAAGCCGAGACTGGTCTTTACTTCAACAACTCCTTCAGGATAGCCGAAGCCTTCGCGAAGTCCATCTGCCCCGCATAGCGCTCGCGCAAAGCCGCCACGCACTTGCCCATGTCCTTCAAGCCTTGGGCGCCGAGTTCCGCAACGACGCCGGCGCATATCTCACGCACCTTCTCGTCGGAGAGCTGCTCCGGCATGAATCCCTGGATGACGGTGATTTCCGCGCGTTCCTTGTCGGCGAGCTCAGGACGACCGCCGTCGACGTAGATCTTCACCGACTCCTCGCGCTGCTTGATCATCTTGGCAAGCAGCTGGAGGATTTCGTCATCGCTTGCCTGCTCCTTGGCCTGGCCGCGATTGGCGATGTCCTTGTCCTTGATGGCGGCAAGGATAAGACGCACGGTTGAAAGCTTCGCCGTATCCCTTGCCTTCATCGCATCCTTCTGGGCATTGGAAAGGGTCTCGCGGATCATGTCTGTAACTCCTCAAGCAGGCAGGCGACGATCGCCCGGCCTCTCATTTCATGTTGCCTGTCTCATAGACCATCAGCGCCGATCAATGCAATTGCGTCAAACCGGCCGAAACAGGACGAATTCCCCGGCAGGAAACGAAAAGCGCGCATTGACCGGCTCGCCTTGTTTGGCTATGTCCATCACCTGCACATTAGATCGATATGAAGATCTCAAGCCGCGGCCAGTGCCGCCGGCGGTACCTTGCTACAAACATGGCGGAAGCCTACGGCCTCTTCAAGGTCGCGCACGACGCCGGAAACGGGATGACTATGACCGCCACAGCCCCATGGACCATTGAAAAGCCGACTGCTCTTCTCGTTCTTGCCGATGGCACCGTGATCGAAGGCAAAGGCATCGGCGCGACCGGCAAGGTCCAGGCCGAAGTCTGCTTCAACACGGCGCTGACGGGTTACGAGGAAATCCTGACGGACCCCTCATACCTAGGCCAGATCGTCACCTTCACCTTCCCTCACATCGGCAATGTCGGCACGAACGAGGAAGACATCGAGGACCTGACGCCGGCCGCCCGGCACGGCGCCATCGGCGTCATCTTCAAAGCCGACATCACCGATCCGTCGAACTACCGTGCCGCCAAGCATCTCGACCAATGGCTAAAGGCCCGCGGCATCATCGGCCTCTGTGGCATCGACACCCGCGCGCTGACCGCCTGGATCCGCGAGAACGGCATGCCGAACGGCGTGATTGCCCACGACCCGAACGGCGTCTTCGACATCGAACAGTTGAAGGCGGATGCGAAGGCCTGGAGTGGCCTCGAAGGTCTCGACCTCGCCAAGGTCGCCTCATCCGGCCAGTCTTCGCACTGGTCGCAGACCCCGTGGGTCTGGAACGAGGGCTATGGCGAGCTGGGCGCCGACGAAGCCAAGTACCACATCGCCTGCCTCGACTACGGCGTCAAGCGCAACATCCTGCGCCTTTTTGCCGGTCTCGATTGCAAGGTCACCGTCTTGCCGGCAACCGCTTCGACCGAAGACGTACTCGGCCTCAATCCGGACGGCATCTTCCTTTCCAACGGCCCGGGCGATCCGGCCGCGACAGGCGAATATGCCGTGCCCGTCATCAAGGACCTTCTGAAGTCGGAAATCCCGCTGTTCGGCATCTGCCTCGGTCACCAGATGCTCGGCCTCGCACTAGGCGCCAAGACAGCGAAGATGCACCAGGGCCATCACGGCGCCAACCATCCGGTCAAGGACCACACGACAGGCAAGGTCGAGATCGTCTCGATGAACCATGGCTTTGCAGTCGACTCGAGTTCGCTGCCGGAAGGCATTGAGGAGACACATATTTCTCTCTTCGACGGCAGCAATTGCGGCCTGCGTGTCTCCGGCAAGCCCGTCTTCTCGGTGCAGCACCATCCGGAAGCCTCGCCCGGCCCTCAAGACAGCCACTACCTTTTCCGCCGCTTCATCAATCTGGTACGCGAGAAGAAGGGCGAGCCGGCACTGGCCGAGCGCGCCTAAGCTGCTCCACAACCATTCATGATGCGAAAGGCCTCGGATTGACTATCAATCCGAGGCCTTTCTCGTTTGCGTCGGGATGTGAAGCGCCCAAATGCTCCATGCCCGGTCAAGCTTGCAGGCGGCGCTGCTTTACCACCTCAAGCTCACTCATCATGATTTCCTCCAGGAACTCGAAGTCCGACTGTCCGAAGGCGACAAGGCCGAATCTCAGCCTATAGCCCCAGTTCTTGTCCTGGGTGAAATCAAGCCAACCCAGCAAGGGGCGGAGCGGCTGCTCGGGAGCATCCAGCCAGTCGACATCCCGGCGATAGGCTTTTCCGCAACCCATCTGCGCAAGGTAGGGCTCTCCTTCACGGACAAAGCCGATGGCGGTAAAGCTCTGAAAGCTGTCTTTCTCGCCCATCTTTACAGACGGCGAATAATAAACGATGCCGTCGCCTGGCTTGATGCGCTTCAATGGCCCCTGCTTGCCGTGGTTCACCTGCATGAAGCCGTGCTCGCGCCCGTGGCGCACGTGCTCTGCGCTAGCCACCGCCAGCCAATAGGACTTCTGCGCCGGTTCGGGCCGCCGGGACGATGTATTGGCGTGCGGAAAAAGGCGCACTGTCGTGCCCTCGTTGATGGAGTCTTCCCGCGGCAAAAGCGCGGCATCGTTACGATCGCTGGCTCTGAGTGTCATGGTCGTCTCCCGTCATTGGTATGAAGGGAATATACGCCACCATGCTGACAGTATTTGTCAGTAGTCTTGCCGCTCGACGATCGCCGCAGATATTATGCGGGTTCTCTTTCCGAACGCACGAGAATGTAGAATCGCGCGCAAAGCATGGCCGCCGCCGAAGCAAGGCCAAGCAGGAAACCGAGCCATATGCCGATCCCGCCGAAATCGAACGGGAAGGCCAGCAGCCATGCCAGAAAGAAGCCGATCGGCCAATAGGCGATCAGCGCCAGGATCATCGGCACGCGCGCATCCTTCAGGCCGCGCAACAGGCCGCTCGCAATCGCCTGCAAGCCGTCGACGAGCTGGAACAGGCCGGCGACCACGATCAGCGGCGTTGCATAGGCAAGCACTTTCGAGGCATCGGCCGACGTAATGTCGAGGAACCAGCTTCCGAACCATGCCGGCAAGGTGGCGAACAGGATGCTGCCACACAGCGAAATGCAGCTCGAAACGATGAGCACGACGATCGCGGCGCGCTTCAGGCCGAGATGATCGCCCTGCCCGTGCGCGACGCCCACCCGCACCGTCGCCGCCTGGCTGAGGCCGAGCGGGATCATGAAGGCAATCGATGCCCATTGAAGCGCGATGCCATGGGCAGCAAGCTCGATCGTGCCGATCCGCCCCATAAGCAACGACGCCGCCGTGAACAGGCTGACCTCGGCGAGAACGGTGATGCTGATCGGGAAGCCCAGGCGGACGACATCCCACAAGGCATGCCAATCCGGCCGCCACAGATGGACGAAGATCTCGTAGCGACGCATTTCTTCCCGGCTCTGAACATAGCCGACGATGAAGATGAAGCCGGCCGTCTGTACGGCAACGGAGACGATGGCCGCGCCATGAAGACCGAGCGCCGGCATGCCGAAATGACCGAGCACCAAGGCATAGGCAAGCACAGCGTTCATGACAAGCATGGCGATGGTCACATTGAGAATGACGCCGGCACGGCCGATAGCACTCACGAGGGCGCGAATGACGTTGTAGAGCAATCCCGGCAACAGGGCGAAATGGCCGATGGCGATGTAGTCGCTCGCCAGCTTTGCCACATCGGGCTTTTGTCCCGCCGCCAGAAGGATCTCCTCGGAATATAGAAAGGCAGGCTGTGCCATCAGCCAATAGATGGTCACGACCCACAGGCCCATGCGCAGCGCCCGTCGCACGGACACGACATCGCCCTGGCCATAGGCCTGCGCCACCAACGGCACGACGGCGATGGAAAAGCCCGAACCGAAAATCAGGATCGTGAACAGGAACTGCGCTGAGAGTACCATCGCGGCCAGCTGCTCGGCGCCGAGGCGACCGACGATCATCACGTCCGTGGTATTGATGCCAAGCTGCGCCAATTGTGCGCCGATCAGCGGTATGCCGAGCGCAAGGGTGGCACGTAGATGCGCAGACCACGAATTATTGTTGTCGTGCGCGTACGGGCGCGCAGCTAGCGGCATATCCATCATGAAAACTCGATTTCCAGAATCGCGCGAACCGCCCCACCCCTGGGTGCGCGAGCCTGTCGCAATACCGCAACTTAGGCGGAAAAGCCAGCCGACAAGGTAACGATGCTAAAGAATTCATCATACCATCAAAATATCTGATGAATTTTTAGGCCGCCTCTCCGGCTTGCGATTGCACGGCCGCCTTCGGCTGATCTTTGCGAACCTTGGTAAGAAGCACAATGAGCGCTGTCGCGACCAGAATGGCACCCATGACGAATGGTGCACCGGCAAAGGTCACGGGCGCCGTCGGCGCGGTATAATAGCGGAACAGATACGGGAACAGCAGAGGCCCGATGATCGCGGTGATACTCGTCAGGCTGCCGAGCGCGCCCTGCAGCTCACCCTGCGCCGAAGGCGGAACCTTGCTCGCGGCGATGGAACGTAAGGGCGCATCGGCGACGTTTTCGATGACCGTTGCGACGACGACCCCATAGACCATCCAGCCTTGCCACGCGAAAGCATAGCCCATCAGGCCGAGGCAGGAAAACGCCAGCCCGAGCAATGCGGTCTTCCACTCCCCGAGCATGGGCACCAGCCGAGGCAGGACAAGCCCTATGACGAGGGCCGCGCCGATACCATAAACCCCAAGGGAAAAGCCGATCTGCCCCTCGCTCCAATCATAGCGATAGGAGGTGACGAAGGACCAGACGGCCGGATAGACGCCATGCGCCAGCCAGTTCAGGAACATGACGACGCAGACCCAGCCGATGCCCTGATAGCGTCGTATCTGCCTGAGCGCGCCGAATGGATTGGCCCGCCAGATCTCGAACGGCCGGCGATGCCTGGCGTCCAATGTTTCCGGCAGTAGGAAATAGGCTCCGACGAAATTCAGGAATGCGAGGGCAGCCGCTCCATAGAACGGCACCCGCGGACCGAATTCGCCCAGAAAACCGCCGATGACCGGACCGAGCACGAAGCCGACACCGAAGGCCATGCCGATCAGGCCGAAATTCTTCGCACGGTTCTCGTCATTGCTGATGTCGGCGATATAGGCCGAGCAGGTCGAGAAGCTCGCACCACTGATACCGGCGAGGATACGGCCGACGAACAGCATCCAGTAGGTACCCGCGATCGCGCAGATGAAATTGTCGATCGCGAATGTCAGCACCGAGGCGAGCAGGAGTGGACGGCGTCCGAACCGATCGCTCAAATTGCCGATCAGCGGCGAGAACAGGAACTGCATCGCGGCATAGGCCAGCAGCAGCCAGCCGCCTTCGGTGGCAGCTTCGCTGACTGCGGCACCCGTCAACTCTTCCAGGTATTTCGGCATCACGGGCATGATGATCGCAATGCCCATGACATCGAGGAAGAGGATGAGGAAGACGAGGAACAGGCCGCGCCGTGCGAATTTCTGATCGATCATGGAGTTGCCTTTTGGCGGCCCCGCCTCCATGAAGAGACAGAACGTGAACGAAAAACCGGAGTGTTCCCCATACCTAAAGATTTTGGCGGAAACAATCCGTGAACGCTTTAATCTTATCGATTTATCGACCGCTTTTTTTGATCTGCGGGCTATAATGACACTTGTTTTTCCCGGGTCCGTCGCTGCTCGATATTAAGGAAGTCGACGAAGGCCCGGAGCGGACCCGGCATATGTCGGCGGCTCGCATAATAGAGAAACGGACCGGAAAAGGCCGTTTCCCACTCTTCGAGAATGGGTACCAGCTCGCCTGTCGCAAGCTGCGGCGCGAGGAATTCCCAAAACGTCCTGATGATGCCGAGACCGGCAACCGCGGCACTGCGTTCGATATCGATCGAATTCGTGGCAATCACCATTGAAGGCGAAATGACGATCGTTTCGCCATCCTTTTCAAAATCCCAGGGAGCGTTGGAGCGGCTGAGGAACCGATGACCGATGCAGCGATGCTCGAGTATATCGCGCGGGTGGCGCGGTGTACCGTTTGCCGCCAGGTAGGCGGGCGCCGCGGCGGTCACATAAGATTGCTGCCGTGGCCCGATGGGCACGGCGATCATATCCTTTTCCAACCTCTCGTCATACCGAATGCCGGCGTCAAACCCGGCCGCGAGCACATCGATGAAGCTGTCTTCGGCAACGATTTCGACCGATATCCCCGGATAGTTCTTCAAAAAGCGATTGACGATATCAGGCATCACCACCATGGCAGCGACTGTCGGCACATTCAGCCGCAAAGTCCCGCCCACACGGTCGCGAAAGCTATTGATGTCGTCGAGCGCAACGGCGATCTCACTCATCGCGGGGGTCAGCCGCTCCATCAGCCGCTCACCCGCTTCGGTCGGCGTCACGCTACGCGTGGTACGGTTCAGCAGGCGCACGCCAAGCCGCTCCTCCAGCCGCCGGATCGCCTCGCTCAGTGATGAGGCGGAAACAGCGCGCTTGCGCGCGGCCACGCGAAAGCTACGCTCGCGGGCAACAGCGGTGAAGGCGACAAGATCGGCCAGCGGTAAGTCATCCATTGTGCGAAATTCCAAACAGCCCGTTCCGATTTACACGGATTATCGCACAAAGGCCGATCGAGTAAACAAGCTGCGTAGATGGCTCTGGAGATGAGAGCGCGCTTCCGACCGAAGGAGAACTGCAATGCAAAACCACCAATTGGGCAAGACAGGCCCCGAGGTATCCGCCCTCGGCCTCGGCTGCATGGGCATGTCCGGCATGTACGGGCCGTCCGACCGCGCCGAGAGCATCGCGACAATCCATGCCGCTCTCGATGCCGGCATAAACCTGCTGGATACCGGCGACTTCTACGGCATGGGCCACAATGAAATGCTGATCGGCGAGGCCATCAAGGGGCTGAAGCGGGACGATTTCCTGCTCAGCGTGAAATTCGGTGCATTGCGCGATCCGGCCGGCGGCTGGCTCGGCTATGATGCCCGACCGGCCGCGATCAGGAATTTCGTCGCTTATTCGCTGCAACGTCTCGGAGTCGACCACATCGACATCTACCGCCCGGCGCGTCTCGATCCGAACGTGCCGATCGAGGAGCAGGTCGGTGCCATGGCCGATCTCATCAAGGCCGGCTACATCAGGCATATCGGCCTGTCCGAGGTCGGTGCGGAGACCATCCGCCGCGCCGCCGCCGTGCATCCGATCGTCGACCTCCAGATCGAATATTCGCTGATCTCGCGCGGCATCGAGGACAGTATCCTGCCGACCTGCCGCGAACTCGGTATCGGCATCACGGCCTATGGCGTCCTCTCGCGTGGCCTCATCAGCGGCCATTGGCAGAAGGACAACGCCCAGAAAGGCGACTTCCGCTTCATGAGCCCGCGCTTCCAGGCCGGAAATGTCGAAAAGAACCTGGAATTGGTGGAAGCATTGCGAGGGATCGCCGAAGCCAAGGATGCCAGCGTCGCCCAGGTCGCCATCGCCTGGGTCGCGGCCCGAGGCCAGGACATCGTGCCGGTTGTCGGCGCCCGCCGCCGCGATCGCCTGACGGAAGCTTTAGGCGCGCTCTCGGTGGAGTTGTCGGAAGCCGATATGGCGGCGATCGAACGCGCCGTGCCAAAGGACGCCGCCGCGGGCGGGCGCTATCCGGAAGCGCAATTGACGCATCTGGATAGCGAGAAATAAGGAAAAGGAATTGGCACTTCGCCCGCTCCCTGCCGGAGAGCGGGCGAAGGAGATCAAACGGGATTGTTCAGCGTATCGCAATCACTGAGCTTGCCGGAATCGAAGCCCTGCTTGAACCACTTCATGCGCTGCGCGGAAGTGCCGTGGTTGAAGCTATCCGGAACGACATAGCCCTGTGTGCGCTTTTGCAGCGTGTCGTCGCCGATCTGCTGGGCGGCGTTCAGTGCCTCCTCAAGGTCGCCTGCCTGCAAGATGCCCTTCTGCTGTGTGAACTTGCCCCAGATGCCGGCAAAGCAATCGGCCTGCAACTCGATGCGCACCGACATCTTGTTGGCATCCACCTCGTTCATGGTCCGGCGGGCCTGGTTGAACTTCGGCAGGATGCCGAGCAGATCCTGAACATGATGGCCGACCTCATGCGCAATGACATAGGCCTGAGCGAAATCGCCGGATGCACCGAATTGATCCTTCATCTGCTGGAAGAAGGCCATATCGAGATAGACCTTCTGATCGCTCGGGCAATAGAAGGGCCCGGTCGCGGCCGAAGCCTGTCCACAAGCCGAAGGGAAGCTGCCCGAGAACAGCACGAGCTTCGGATCGGTATAGGTCTGGCCCATCGATTTGAAAATGCCGGTCCAGGTATCCTCTGTATCGGCAAGAACAGTCGCGACGAATTGCTTCATCTCGTCATTGGCGGGCCGACCACTATTCCCGGTTGATGTGCTCTGCTGATATCCCGAGCCGCCGCCCAGCACGCCACTCTGCTGCAGCAGGCCCATGACATCGACGCCCATGGCTCTCAGCACGAGGAAGATCACCACCAGAACGATGATGGTGCGCAGGCTCAAACCGCCGCCGCCTATCCCGCCGCCGGGGAAGCGGAAGCCGCCGCCGCCACCGCCCATGGGCGATGAACCGCGTTCATCCTCGATATTGTCGGATTGCCGACGCCCCTTCCAATCCATGATTGCACCTCCTGGCGATGCCTTAAACCAATGTCCCTTAAAGCACTTATATATCCAGGAAGACGGGCAACACCAGTTGGCGAGCGACAGAACGTCAAGTTAAACCTCGGCGACGCCATATTTCTTTCGACAGCAGCCATAGAAGAACGATCGCAATAGCTGCGACGACGACGAGTGGCACAAATTCGTCGCCGCCGAAGGCTATCATGTTCATGATACGGCCCGGAAGGAACGTAAACACCCCCGCACCGACGATGCCGCCGAAGTAGAGGCTTCTGACGATGCGCTTATGCGCCCCAATATTGTGATTGCGAGCATTGGCGATCGCTCCCCAACAGCCAAAGAGAACCAATAGGGAGAGTAGATGAATGGGGCTGAAGCCATAGACCATGTTGATCTGGTGAATGAAGAAGCTCGATAGCGCCGTGACCAGCATGAGGCTCAGCCATATCTTGCCGAGCAATCGATGCCTCGAAGTCCCCTTTGGCTTCAGCAGAAGATAGGCGCCGAGCACGGCGGCCGGGATGACTGCCGCAACGTGAATCTGGATTGCGATCGAAGCATGAAGAAGCGGCTCGAAGGTCATGGCGGGATCCGGTTGAGTTTGTCGAGCCTTTCCGCGATATTGTTGTTCTCTCAATTGAAATTGCGCGAAAGAACGGGAAAATTTCGTGGATCACACCTTTCTGCAATCCACGCTTCGTGAATTGCAAGTCTTCCAGCGTTCGCCGCGATTCTGGGCAACCTTCGTCACGGTCGTCCTGATCTTTGCCCTGACCGGTCCCTACGACACATTCGCACGGCTGATGCCGGGCGCTCGGCTCGGCTATTGGCTGGCCCTTCATGCCATGGCTTGGTCGATAGCCATCGTCTTCTCCGTCATCGCCGAAATCCTCCTGCGCAAACGGGTGGCCAGCATGTTTGCCCGGATGATGACGGGCTCGATCATTGCAGCACTTCCGATCGGCTTCGGCATCGGGCTGATCGATCTGGCATTCTTCGGCACTGTGCCCACCGTGGCAGGCAGCCTGCGCCAATCGCTGACTTCGATACCGCTTTGCCTGCTCTTTTGCTTTTTGAGCTACCTGACCATGCATCGGCAAATCGCGGTGGCCGCCGAGCGACCAAGCAACGACGAGCCGGCAACCACCTCTATAAAGACATCGGAGATTCGCGCCCTGCCCTCGCAGGCACCGATCCTGTCGCGCCTGAAACCGGAAAATCGGGGAGCGCTCATACGGCTTGCCGTGCGGGATCACTATACCGAGGTCGTCACCAGCCGCGGCCGCGAGCTCGTCCTGCTGCGCTTCGGCGATGCGCTGAGGGAAATCGGCGATACCGAGGGCATGCGCCTGCATCGATCCCATTGGATTGCCGCCGACCATGTCGCCGGTTTGAAACGCGACAACGGCAAACTTTTCATCGTGACGCGCGACGGCATGGAAATGCCCGTGAGCCGCCCTTATGCCGATGCAGTCCGGCACCGTTTTGGCTAGCAATTGTCGGATTGCCGACGCTCCGCCAATCCATAGTCTATCTCCTGGTAACCCCCGTGGGCCTAGAGATAAATGAGTCCCGCCTTCTCCCGGATATATAAGGGTCGCCAAAACTTAGGAAAATTGGAAAGACCTCTTTTTGCGGTCGCAACCTTTGGTCAAAAAAATCAAAAGAACGCACGTCTACGTTCTTTAAATATGGCCGATTTACCCCTAATTATTCTCTCGCCCATATTCTTTACGTTGCAATCTTTGCACATGTAGACAACCGCACCTGCGTGTGTGGCGGCTGATAGACTTGTGCGGGCAACGTCCGGAATATCCGGGTATGAACGCGAAGGCGCCGAGGGTCTAATGAAGCGATCGATGAGTGTGTCTCTGCTGCTAATGGGAACAGCAGCGTTGACGGGCTGTGGCCAAAAGGAAGATACCGCACAAATATACAAGGACGCCGACGCCTGCATCGCGAGCGAAGCCTTTTCTGCCGACGAATGTCGATCCCAGTTTGCCGCAGCCGAAACTGAGCGCAAGCAGAATGCGCCCGCCTACGAGACGATGGCGAACTGCGAGAAGGAGTATGGTGCCGACAAGTGCCAACCAACAACCGGCGCCCATCAGGCAGGTACGGGCCACTTCATTCCATTGCTGGCCGGCTATCTCGTCGGCAGTGCTGCTGGAACGCTTGGCACCAAAGCGCTCTACCAGCCGCGTGGAAGTAGCGACTTTCGAACGGCGACCGGTCGCAGCCTCGCAAACGGCATGCTGCTTGGAAAGACAAACTATGCAGCAAAGAAAAAGGACGACGATATACAATCGTCATCTTCGGGTGGCGGCGGTGGCGGCCATAGTTTCTGGGGGTCGTCTTCCGAACGTTCGACGCGCTCGGCCGGCATGGTAGAGCGTGGCGGCTGGGGCTTTCGCGGCTTCCATCTTTCGGGTTAACGGGTGAGCGGATGAAACGCGTCGTCATGAACGAGCGACTGGATTGGAAGGCCGACGCCGAGGCTTGTGGCTTCACCATTCATTCCATGTATGGCCAACGCTATTGGGACGAACGGCACGCCTATGCCTTTACCCTTGAGGAAGTAGAGACGAGGCTGGAGGATCCTTCCGCCGAATTGCTGGAAATGTGTTACGCTGCCGTCGAGAAAATTGCCTCGGACGGTGAGTTGATGCACCGCATGGCCATTCCGCCCGCCTACCACGATGCAATATTACGCTCCTGGCGCAATCGCGAACATGATCTCTACGGCCGATTCGACCTCTCTTACGACGGAAACGATCCGGCAAAGCTGCTCGAATTCAATGCGGACACGCCGACCAGCCTGTTCGAAAGCGCGGTCTTCCAATGGCGCTGGCTGGAAGACATGAAGCAACGCGGCGAACTTCCGTCCTCAGCCGACCAGTTCAATTCCGTGCATGAACGTCTGATCGACGCGATACGCGTCCTTGCTGGACCGTCGCAGCGCATGCACTTCGCCGGCATGTTGGAATCCGAGGAAGACCTCGTGACGTTGAACTATCTTGTCGATTGCGCTGCACAGGCTGGCTGCAAGACAAAGCTGATCGCCATGCCCGATATCGGCGTCGACGACAAACATTGGCTAATTGATCTTCAAGACGAGCGCATCGACTGCATATTCAAGCTTTATCCGCTAGAAGACATGGTACGCGAGCCTTTCGGTCGCCATCTGCCGTTGACACCGACGCGAATAGTCGAGCCGCTTTGGAAACTGACGCTGTCCAACAAGGGGCTACTGCCCGTGCTGTGGGAAATGTTCCCCGGCCACGAAAATTTGCTGCCCGCCTATTTCGAGGACGATCTGCGCAGCAGCCATCTTGGGGACCGCTATGTCCGTAAACCGTTGCTATCCCGCGAGGGCGCGAATGTGACGCTCGTCAATTACGAAGCTGGTGGCGGTTTGTATCACGTCGAGGGCCCCTACGGAGAAGAGGGATATATAAGGCAGGCACTGCATCTGCTTCCCCGCTTCGGAGACGATTGGACCGTGATCGGATCCTGGATCGTCGCAGGCCAACCGGCGGGTATCGGTATTCGCGAGGACGATACGCCCATTACGCGCGATACCTCGCGCTTCGTCCCTCATTATATAGAGGACTAGTGATGATGAGCGGAACCGCCTGCTAATTCACCGCTCCATGAGGAGCGCATGCCGAATTCCTGTCGATTCCGCGATTTATGGGGTTCCGTTTGCAAATACATTTGCCTATAAGCCGCTTCTAGCCTGAAAAGACATGCCATGCGCCCCCGGCCGGTGATCTCCCACCCTGGCCGGTTTTTCGCGCAACAAAAAAACGGATGTGAGCCCATGCCGAAGCGCCAAGATATCAAATCGATCCTCATCATCGGCGCAGGACCGATTGTTATCGGCCAAGCTTGCGAATTCGACTATTCCGGCACACAGGCCTGCAAGGCGCTGAAGGAGGAAGGCTACCGCGTCATCCTCGTCAACTCCAATCCCGCGACGATCATGACCGACCCGGGCTTGGCGGATGCCACGTATGTCGAGCCGATCACGCCGGAAGTCGTCGCCAAGATCATCGCCAAGGAGCGCCCGGACGCCCTGCTGCCGACCATGGGCGGCCAGACCGCGCTCAACACAGCGCTGTCGCTGAAGCGCATGGGCGTGCTCGACCGTTACAATGTCGAGATGATCGGCGCCAAGCCGGCCGCGATCGACATGGCCGAAGACCGCGCCCTCTTCCGCGAAGCCATGGCGCGCATCGGTCTCGAAACGCCGCGCTCGATGCTGGCGAACGCCACCGACATCAAGGATACCGACCGCAAGACGCATGAAGCCGAGCGCACTAAGCTGAAGGCACAGCTTTCCGGTGCCGAGCTCGACAAGGCGCTCGACGAACTGGAAAACCAGTGGAACCTCGGCGAAAGCGACCGCAAGCAGCGTTACATGAGCCATGCCATGGCAATCGCCGCCCAGGCGATCGACCATGTCGGCCTGCCCGCCATCATCCGTCCTTCGTTCACGTTGGGCGGCACCGGCGGCGGCATTGCCTATAACCGCTCGGAATTCTTCGAAATCGTCGGCGGTGGCCTTGATGCCTCGCCGACCACCGAAGTGCTGGTCGAAGAATCGGTGCTCGGCTGGAAGGAATTCGAGATGGAAGTGGTCCGCGACACGGCGGATAACTGCATCATCATCTGCTCGATCGAAAACATCGATCCCATGGGCGTCCACACCGGCGATTCGATCACGGTTGCTCCGGCGCTGACGCTGACGGACAAAGAATATCAGATCATGCGCAACGCCTCGATCGCGGTGCTGCGTGAGATCGGCGTCGAAACCGGCGGCTCGAACGTGCAGTTCGCGGTCAATCCGAAGGACGGCCGCCTCGTCGTCATCGAAATGAACCCGCGCGTGTCGCGCTCTTCCGCCCTCGCATCGAAGGCCACCGGCTTCCCGATCGCCAAGATCGCAGCCAAGCTGGCCATCGGCTATACGCTCGACGAATTGGAAAACGACATTACCGGTGGTGCAACCCCGGCATCCTTCGAGCCCTCGATCGACTATGTCGTCACCAAAATCCCGCGTTTTGCCTTCGAGAAGTTCCCAGGCGCCTCGCCGGTTCTGACCACAGCGATGAAGTCGGTCGGCGAAGTCATGGCGATCGGCCGCACCTTTGCCGAATCGCTGCAGAAGGCGCTGCGCGGCCTCGAAACCGGCCTGACCGGCCTTGACGAGATCGAAATCCCCGGCACAGAAGAGGGTGAAGGAAACCGCAACGCCATCCGCGCCGCCATCGGAACACCGACACCGGACCGTCTGCGCATGGTTGCTCAGGCGCTGCGCCTCGGCCTGACGCCGGAAGAAGTGCACGAAGGCTGCAAGATCGACCCCTGGTTCATCGCGCAGTTCAAAAGCATCGTCGACATGGAAGCCCGCATCCGCGAGCATGGCATGCCGGAAGATGCGACCAATCTGCGCATGCTGAAGGCGATGGGCTTTTCCGACGCGCGTCTCGCGACGCTGACCGGCAAGCGGCCGAAGGAAGTGGCGGAGCTTCGCAACAAGCTGAACGTGCGCCCGGTCTTCAAGCGCATCGATACCTGCGCCGCCGAGTTCGCGTCGCCCACTGCTTACATGTATTCGACCTATGAGACGCCTTTCGTTGGTACCGCGCGCTCGGAAGCACAGGTCTCCGACCGCAAGAAGGTCGTCATCCTCGGCGGCGGCCCGAACCGTATCGGCCAGGGCATCGAGTTCGACTATTGCTGCTGCCACGCCGCCTTCGCCCTGAAGGATGCCGGCTATGAAGCGATCATGATCAACTGCAATCCGGAAACGGTCTCGACCGACTACGACACCTCGGATCGTCTCTATTTCGAGCCGCTGACGGCCGAAGACGTGATCGAAATCCTGAAAGCGGAGCAGGAAAATGGCGAAGTTGTCGGCGTCATCGTCCAGTTCGGCGGCCAGACCCCACTGAAGCTTGCCGAAGCGCTCGAAAAGAACGGCATTCCAATCCTCGGCACGGCGCCTGACGCCATCGACCTTGCCGAAGACCGCGACCGCTTCCAGAAGCTGCTGATGAAGCTCGATCTCAACCAGCCGAACAACGGCATCGCCTATTCGGTCGAGCAGGCCCGCCTCGTCGCGTCGGAAATCGGCTTCCCGCTGGTCGTGCGCCCGTCCTACGTTCTCGGCGGCCGCGCCATGCAGATCATTCATTCGGAAGGCATGTTGCAAACCTATCTTCTCGACACGGTCCCCGAACTGGTGCCGGAAGACATTAAGCAGCGCTATCCGAACGACAAGACCGGCCAGATCAACACGCTGCTCGGCAAGAACCCGCTCCTGTTCGACAGCTATCTTGCCAACGCCATCGAAGTCGACGTCGACTGCCTGTCCGACGGCACCGACGTTTACGTCGCCGGCATCATGGAACATATCGAAGAAGCCGGCATCCACTCCGGCGACAGTGCCTGCTCGCTGCCGCCACGCACGCTGTCGTCTGCCATGATCGACGAATTGGAACGCCAAGCGAAGGCCATGGCCAAGGCGCTGAATGTCGGCGGTCTGATGAACGTCCAGTTCGCCATCAAGGACGGCACGGTCTACGTGCTCGAAGTCAACCCACGCGCCTCGCGCACGGTGCCTTTCGTCGCCAAGACCATCGGCGCGCCGATCGCCAAGATCGCCGCCCGCGTCATGGCCGGCGAAAAGCTGGATGCGGTGTTTGCCGCCTATGGCGAAAAGCCCGATCCGCGCAAGCTGAAGCACATCGCCGTCAAGGAAGCCGTCTTCCCCTTCGCGCGCTTCCCCGGCGTCGACATCCTGCTCGGACCGGAAATGCGCTCGACCGGCGAAGTCATCGGCCTGGATACCGATTTTGCTCTGGCCTTCGCCAAGTCCCAGCTCGGCGCCGGCGTCGAATTGCCGCGCGACGGGACAGTCTTCGTCTCGGTCCGCGACGACGACAAGCCGCGCGTCCTGCCCGCCATCCGCATGCTGACGGAACAGGGCTTCAAGGTGCTCGCAACCGGCGGAACCCAGCGCTTCCTCGCCGAGAATGGCATTGAAGCAACCAAGATCAACAAGGTGCTGGAAGGCCGCCCGCATATCGAGGACGCCATCCGCAATCGCCAGGTCCAGCTCGTCATCAATACGACCGACAGCAACAAAGCGATCTCGGATTCGAAATCGCTTCGCCGGGCGACATTGATGCAGAAGGTGCCCTACTACACCACCATGGCCGGCGCCGAAGCCGCCGCCATGGCGATCAAGGCCCTGAAGGCCGGGAACCTCGAAGTGCGGCCGCTGCAGAGCTATTTCTAAGGACGAATTTCCGTCACGACGAATGCGGATACAATAGCCGGATCACATTCGTCGCGGCGCGGAATGGCCATCGCGATGATCGGTGAAGAAGCCTCATGGCCGATTTCCGGGCACCCGGCCTTGGCATGCGAAGACGTGGAGTAGGCTCCCATAAGTCATCGAATTTTCTGGAAATCGGCTGTCGCAATCTGCTATAGATGACAAAATATTGGCTCTACATGGTTCCGAAGTACCGCTTCGGAACCTGTTTTCTTTTGTGTGTGCGGAAGAGCAGCGCAGGGAGTGAAGGACAAGGCAAATGGTTGAAAAGGTACCGATGACACAGAACGGGTTCGTCAAGCTGCAGGAAGAACTGCGCTGGCGTCAGCAGGAAGAGCGCCCGAGAATCATCGAGGCAATTGCGGAAGCGCGCGCCCATGGCGACCTCTCCGAAAATGCCGAGTACCATGCCGCCAAGGAAGCACAGAGCCACAATGAAGGCCGCATCGGCGAGCTTGAAGACCTGACGGCACGCGCCGAAGTCATCGACCTCTCCAAGATGTCCGGCTCGAAGATCAAGTTCGGCGCCAAGGTGAAGCTCGTCGACGAGGACACCGAGGAAGAGAAGATCTATCAGATCGTCGGCGACCAGGAAGCCGACGTGAAGGCCGGCCGCATTTCCATATCCTCGCCGATCGCCCGCGCCCTGATCGGCAAGGAAGTCGGCGATTCCATCGAGGTCAATGCACCCGGCGGCGCCAAGGCTTACGGAATCCTCTCCGTCACCTGGGGCTAATCAGCCCCGTGCGCGATCGCGATTCAACGCATGCGAGCGATCTCCGCGAGATCGAGATCGTCGCGACGAATTTCAAACGCCGGCTCTCCGGCGTTACCTCCACGATCGTGCAGCTGATCCCCAAGCAGATCGAGCTAGGCTATCACATCGCAACGCTCGGCCCCGGTCTGCCGGCGGATCTGCCCAAGCTCGGCTGGATCAGGCTTTTCGGCCTCTGGACCAAGCCGCGCCGGCATCGCGTGCGTGTCTGGCATGCCCGCCGCAACAACGAGATGCTGGTCGGCCTGCTGCTGCGCTCCGTTCTGCGCATGCCGTTGAAGCTGGTGTTCACCTCGGCGGCCCAGCGCCGCCATACCGGCTATACGCGCTGGCTCATCCGCCGCATGGACGCCGTCATCGCCACCAGCACCCGCTCCGGCAGTTTCCTGCATGTGCCGCACACAGTTATCCAGCACGGCATCGATCTCAATCGCTTTCATCCACCGGAAACTCCTGACGACCGCATGGCCGCCACGGGCCTGCCCGGCACCTATCTCATCGGCTGCTTCGGCCGCGTCCGCCATCAGAAGGGCACCGATCTCTTCGTCAAGGCGATGATCGAGCTTCTGCCGCGCTATCCGGATTGGACCGCCGTCATCTGCGGCCGGGTGACTGCCGAACATCGCGGCTTCGGCGATGAATTGGTGAAGCTGGTGAGCGACGCCGGCCTTGCCGATCGTATCCGTTTTCTCGGCGAAGTCGACGATATCAAGCCCTGGTATCGCCGAGCGACCCTCTACGTCGCCCCTTCCCGGAACGAGGGTTTCGGCTTGACGCCGCTCGAAGCCATGGCGTCCCGCACCGTGGTTGTCGCCTCGGATGCCGGCGCCTATGCGGAGCTGATCGTTCCGGGCGAAACCGGTGCCGTCGTCCCCGCCGGCGATGGTGAAGCGCTGACCAGGGCTATCGACTTCTATCTTGCCAATCCGGAGGAGACGCTTCGTCAGGGCGAAAACGCCGTGCGTCACGTGCGCAGCGAATTCGCGCTGGAAAAGGAAGCGACTGCCATTGGCGATGTCTATCGACGGCTGCTCATCGCCAACGATTGAACGGGCAGGCTAGCGGCTGAGATCGATATGATAACGTTCAATGAAGTCGATCATCGAACGATCTTCCACCATATCTTCCTCGATGCTTTTGACAATGGACAGAACCTTGTCCCGGTATTTCGTCGCGCTGCTGTCGTAAGCCCATCCCCGCCCAAGCTTCTCCATCAGCTCCTGTCTAGATTTCGTATAGTAATGATTGAGCTGCAGGAACCGGTTCGAATAGAACTCGGGCGACTTCCGCGCCCGCCGCGTGAAGCGCTGGCCGGCATCGTTGGCCGTCAGATCCCCGTAAGCTCGCGTCTGGAACTGGTGAACGCTGACCTCAGTCACTTCACATGGATCGACGATGCACTTGAAATTGCTGACATTTTCCTTACGCGTCATCGGATCGGCGCCACGCTGCGTGTAGTTCAGCGTCAAGGGCCCGTCAGGAGGCGCCTCATGGCCGCTGGTGGCGAACATGTGCCATGGCAGCGAAACATTCGGAAAATCGCCGACGGCCTCCAACGCCTGTTCGACCGTGCGCGCCTGTTTCGGCAACAGGAACTCATCGACATCGATGAAAGCCATCCAGCGGTAATAACAGCCGAAATTGAGGATGGCGTGCGCGAAGACGATGACCTGGCCGTTCAGAATCGTTGATGTCGCCGTATCGCGCATCCGCCCGGCCCAGGGGATAATCGTTAGCGTGTCCTCATTCAGGAGGCTGCGAAGGAGCGCGCAGGTGTCGTCCGTGGAGCCGTTATCATAGATGTAGAAGTGGCGAATGCCGACGGCCCGATGGAAGCGCACCCATTCCTCGATATAGCGCACCTCGTTCTTGACGCATGCGGCAATCGCAACACCATGGCGCCCTGCCCGTGGCTCGGGCGGATCGATGGTCAGTTTCTTGGCATCGGAGCCCTTGGGTTTCAGCCAGCGCATCAGCCTCTTTCTCTGCAACGGAACGATGCGTTGCTAGCAATCAACGGCTTGCATTGGCAAGCCCCGAGCTGAACAGTCCTGGCGGAACGACCAAAGGGATTTCAGCGTCTCAAGGCAGATTCAGGTGTTCGGCCTTGCAGCAAACCTGTCGTCATAACCGAAATCATACTTCAGCAGCGCCGAAACAGGCGAATAATTGATGAACGAAACACCGCGTTCCCCAGCGATTTGCCGGGCGAATACGAGATGCTCGACAATACGATCTTCGGCCCGTGCTATGCCTGAGAAAGCAGTGTCGCGGCCGGTCTCATAAAAGCGAGGTTCGCTCGCATTGGAAATATCGATACCCAGAAAGCCGATCGTCTTTGGCGTGCAATACAAGGCAAATTGCAGCGCAGACACCGCGACCGAGCCGCCAAGGAAAACGCCGCGATCCGGTGAGAGCGAGAAACCGGCTGAACCGGTTGCATCCAGACGCACATATTGGAGCTGCCTGATGTCGTCGAGGGTGCGGCGCCGTGTGCCATAGGGTTTGTAAATGTTATCGATCAGAATGATCGTCTTGTCCGCCAGCCAGCCTTTGTCGCTCTCGCAAAGCGCACGCAGGACGGCAATGGAGAACAAGCAAAGCGAGCCGGGCGCGATCTTCTTCCGCATCATTTCGATATGCCGCCAGACGAAGCGCTCGTCCTCGATCGCTATGGCGAGCGGCTCGGCGATCCGGTCGCCGATGAGCCCGATGGCGCCGTTCAGCAGAATGGCGCTACCGGATTCCAGTCCGCTTAGATCACAATCGCGAATCGATGGCCCCGAGCCGACAATATAGATCTGCTCGCCAGAGCGCTCACGCAGCTGATCCGGACCGGCGAGGCCGGCGACCCTGGAGCCACGATAGAGCACTTCGCTCACATTTTGGCTGCGAACGATGCTAAGCCCGGGAAACCAATCCTGCACGTGAGCCAGCGAACCGCCCAGCACGAGGCGCACGCCGGACTTGATGAGCGATCGGTGCCACGGGCGATCCGCCATCCGTCCTAAAGCTCCACCAACCCAAGCTTCTTGACCTGCCGAATGGTCAGCATCGTACGCACCGTATCGACGTGCTCATTCGCCGTCAGAACCTCGATAACGAAATCCTGGAACCTGGTGAGGTTTTCCGCGACGCAATGCAGCAGGAAATCGCTGTCGCCGGAAACCATCCACGCCTGCCGCACCAGCGGCCATTCCGCGGTAGCGCCGGCAAAGGCCTTGAGATTGGCCTCGGATTGATGCTTGAGACCGACCATGCAGAAGGCAACGAGATCGAAGCCAAGCTTCGGGCTGTTCAGCATGGCATGATAGCCTTCGATGATGCCGGCTTCCTCCAGCTTCCGCACCCGGCGCAGACAGGGCGGCGCGGAAATGCCGACTCGATCGGCCAGCTCGACATTCGTCATCCGCCCGTCCCGCTGAAGCTCCCGCAGGATCTTGATATCGATGGCATCGAGTTCAGCGCGAAGCACTTTATGGCCTTTCTTTAATTCCCCTTCGCCAGCTTCTATATAAGGCAGGAAAATTCGCAAGAAAGTTTCTCTGGCGTAACCGATTCTTACACAAAGCAGATTTGCTCTGTTAGTAATGCAAGGCTGCCCTTGAATAAATGCATGCGGCAATCATAAATGGACCGGCGGATCGTGAAATCGCCTGCTTTTCCCGTTTGAAGCCGCGGTTTCCCAAGCGCTGAAATTGAAAGGACTGACTATGCCTGCCCGCCACACGAAGGTGCTCATTATCGGCTCCGGCCCAGCCGGCTATACCGCCGCTGTCTATGCTGCGCGCGCAATGCTGCAGCCGGTCCTGATTGCCGGCCTGGAACAGGGCGGCCAGCTGATGATCACGACCGATGTCGAAAACTATCCGGGCTTTGCCGACCCGATCCAGGGACCCTGGCTGATGGAGCAGATGCTGCAGCAGGCGCAGCATGTCGGCGCCGAGATCGTCAATGACCTCGTGACCGAGGTCGACACCAATCAGCGTCCTTTCCTCGCCCGCACAGACAGCGGCCAGGTCTGGACCGCCGACACACTCATCATCGCTACCGGCGCCAAGGCGAAGTGGCTCGGCATCGAGAGCGAACAGCACTTCCAGGGCTTCGGCGTTTCCGCCTGCGCCACCTGCGACGGCTTCTTCTATCGCAACAAGGACGTGATCGTGGTCGGCGGCGGCAATAGCGCCGTCGAGGAAGCGCTCTATCTTTCCAACATCACCAAGTCGGTGACCTTGGTACACCGCCGCGATTCCTTCCGCGCCGAAAAGATCCTGCAGGAACGCCTGTTCGCCAAGCCGAACGTGAAGGTTCTCTGGAACACCGAAGTCGCTGAAATCACGGGCACGCCGGCCAAGCCGCCGATGCCGCCATCGGTTTCAGGCGCACGCCTGCGCGATACGCGCACCGGTGCCGTCACCGATGTGGCGATCGACGGCATTTTCGTCGCCATCGGCCATGCGCCGGCGACCGAGCTTTTCAAGGGCAAATTGAAGCTCAAGGACAATGGCTACCTCTGGACCGCACCGGATTCGACGGCGACCAGCCTCGAAGGCATCTATGCCGCCGGCGACGTGACCGACGATACGTTCCGACAGGCGATCACCGCAGCGGGGATGGGCTGCATGGCCGCGCTTGAGGCGGAACGTTACTTGACTGGGCATATGCCCGTCGCCGTGGCTGCGGAGTGAGGCAGCCGATGAGGGGAAGCGGCATGCCATTGGACTGGGACAAGCTGCGTATTTTTCACGCGGCTGCCGAAGCGGGATCGTTCACGCATGCGGCGGATAAACTGCATCTGTCCCAATCCGCCATCAGTCGGCAGGTCAGCGCACTGGAGCAGGATGTCGGCATCAAGCTCTTCCATCGCCATGCGCGCGGCCTCATTCTGACCGAACAAGGAGAGTTGCTCTACCGCACCGCACATGATGTTCTGCTGAAGCTCGAGACGGTCAAGATGCAACTGACCGAAACGACCGACAAGCCGAGCGGCAAGCTGCGCGTGACGACGACGGTCGGCCTTGGCCAGGGCTGGCTGACCGACAAGATCCAGGAATTCCTGCAGCTCTATCCGGATATGCAGATCCAGCTCATCCTCGACAACGAGGAGCTGGACGTGAACATGCGCCATGCGGATTGCGCCATCCGCCTGCGGCAGCCGCAGCAGTCGGACCTGATCCAGCGCAAGCTCTTCACCGTGCATATGCACGTCTATGCGGCCCCCTCCTACATCAATCGCCACGGCGAGCCGCAATCGGTCGAGGATCTGGACGAGCATCGCATCATCAGCTTCGGCGAGCCGGCGCCGAATTACCTGCTCGACGTCAACTGGCTGGAGATCGCCGGACGCTCTTCCGACAACAAGCGCATACCGCATCTGCAGATCAACAGCCAGACCTCGATCAAGCGTGCCTGCCTGCTCGGCATCGGCATCGCCGTGCTGCCCGACTACATCGTCGGCCGGGATCCAGGCCTGATTCAACTTGCGATCAATGCGGATGTCCCGTCCTTCGATACATATTTCTGCTATCCTGACGAGATGAAAAATGCGGCTAAGCTCAAGGTTTTCCGAGATTTTATCGTCGCCAAGGCCCGGAACTGGAATTTCTAGATAAGGGTAAACTACTGATAACAAACTCTTTTTGAGACTAATATATCAGCCGCGCGTATGATGCATAGCTGATATGCACAAAATAGAGTTGAAGCCTGCCCATTTAACTACCATATCGCACATAGCTGATGCACACGGTGGCTTTTCCTCCCAGTTCCACCGCATTGGCTGTTCCCCTCTGGAGGTTTTTGACCTTCATACCTATAGGGCCCTGGTTTACTCCGGTGGCCCTTTTTTTTGCCTTTTTGGCGCTGACCCTGCAAACGCATAACTGCCATGCACAAAAAAGCATTGCGCACTGCACAAATTAGCATCATAACGCACACAGCTGATGCACATGGTGGCTTTTCCTCCCAGTTCCACCGCATTGGCTGTTCCCCTCTGGAGGTTTTTGACCTTCATACCTATAGGGCCCTGGTTTACTCCGGTGGCCCTCTTTTTTTGCCCATTTTCTGAGCAGTCACCCTTGTTGCTATGCGGAAAATAATATCCCGCGTCGGTCTTGATATATCGAAAACCATCGATACATATATCGTCATTATTCGATATTCATGCGGTGAACACCATGGACAAAAGCGAGATACTCAAGGCTTTGGCCCATCCGGCAAGGCTTGAAATCCTCAACCACCTCAAGGATCCGCATACTCATTTCCCGACGCAGGAGCATCCGCTGGAACTGGGTGTCTGCGCCAGCCAGTTCGAGCGCTGCGGCCTGTCGCAATCCACCGTGTCGGCCCATCTGAGCACGCTGCACCGCGCCGGCCTGGTGACCACGCGACGGCTGGGCCAGTGGATTTTCTACAAGCGTAACGAGGAAACCATCGCCGAATTCCTCGACTCCCTGCAGAAGGAACTTTGAACATGCCGCTTGCGCTCCTCGTTCTCGCGCTCAGCTCCTTCGCCATTGGCACGACCGAGTTTGTCATCATGGGGCTGTTGCCCGAAGTGGCCTCGGACCTGTCCGTCACCATTCCGCAAGCCGGTTGGCTCGTCACCGGCTATGCGCTGGCAGTCGCCATCGGCGCGCCGATCATGGCGGTCTCGACCGCCCATCTGCGGCGGCGGTCGGCCCTGATCATGCTGATGGGCTTCTTCATTCTCGGCAATCTCCTTTGCGCCATAGCCCCGGGCTATTGGGTGCTGATGATCGCCCGGGTCGTTACCGCGCTTTGCCACGGTGCCTTCTTCGGCATCGGCTCGGTGGTCGCGGCAAGCCTGGTTGCGGATGATCGCAAGGCTCGCGCCGTCGCGCTGATGTTCACCGGCCTGACGCTTGCCAACGTGCTCGGCGTCCCCCTCGGCACGGCTTTCGGCCAGGCCTTTGGCTGGCGTGCGCCGTTCTGGATCGTCTCTCTTCTTGGCGTCGCCTCGATCATCGGCCTCATCGCCGTACTGCCGAAGGGCGAAGAAGTACGTCAGGGCAACCTCGCACGCGAGATCTCGGCACTGCGCGGCACCGGCCTCTGGCTGTCATTGCTGACGACCGTGTTCTTCTCGGCAGCCATGTTTGCGCTCTTCACCTATATCGCCCCGATGCTGCGCGACGTCACCGGCGTCTCGCCGAAAACCGTCACCTGGACGCTGTTGTCGATCGGCGTCGGCCTGACGATCGGCAATTTGATCGGCGGCAAGCTCGCCGACTGGCGACTCGGCACGACGCTTGCCGGCGTCTTCATCGCGATCGCGGTGACATCGGCGATCTTCAGCATCACCATTCATTCCTTCATCGGCGCTGAGATCACGCTGTTCCTGTGGGCGGCGGCAGCCTTTGCCGCCGTGCCTGCGCTGCAGATCAGCGTCGTCTCCTTCGGAAAGGACGCGCCGAACCTTGTTTCGACCATCAATATCGGCGCCTTCAACACCGGCAACGCGCTCGGCGCCTGGGTCGGCGGCGTGGTCATCGACCAAGGCTTTTCGCTCTCGCAGGTACCGCTCGCCGGCTCGGCCATGGCGGTCCTCGGCCTCATCACCGTCTTGTTGACCTTCGCAGCCGCCCGACCCAAGGGCGAGGCCCTCGCCTCGTCCTGACAACTCTCCCTCTCCCGCCCCCTCATAAGAAAGGACGACCATGACCAAATTGTTCGAACCGACGAAGCTTGGCGATATCTCCCTTGCCAACCGCATCGTCATGGCACCTCTCACGCGCAATCGTTCCCCGAATGCCGTGCCGAACGAGCTCAACGTCAAGTACTATGCTCAGCGCGCCTCCGCCGGGTTGATCATCACTGAAGCCACCGCAATCACCCATCAGGGTCAGGGCTACGCCAATGTGCCGGGCCTCTACACCAAGGAAGCGCTCGACGGTTGGAAGAAGGTGACGGACGCAGTGCATGCCAATGGCGGCAAGATCGTCGTGCAGATGTGGCATGTCGGCCGCATCTCCCACACAACCCTTCAGCCGAACGGCGCCAAGCCGGTCTCCTCCACCTCCAAGCGCGCTGAAACCTCGAAGACCTATCTGGTCAACAGCGACGGCACCGGCAGCTTTGCCGATGTCTCCGAGCCGCGTGCGCTCGAAACCTCGGAAATATCAGGCATTGTCGAGGATTATCGCAAGGCTGCCCGCGCCGCCATCGATGCCGGTTTCGATGGCGTCGAGATCCACGCCGCGAACGGTTATCTGATCGACCAGTTCCTGCGCGGCAATGTCAACGATCGCACCGATCAGTATGGCGGTTCGATCGAAAACCGCGGCCGCTTCCTCTTCGAAGTCGTCGATGCCATTACCAGGGAAATCGGTGCCGGCCGCACGGCGATCCGCATCTCGCCGGTAACCGCGTCCGGTGATGCCAGCGATCCCGCTCCGCAGCAGCTGTTCACCTATGTGGTCGAGGGCCTGGCAAAGTATGGCCTCGCCTACATCCATGTCGTAGAAGGCCAGACCGGCGGCAAGCGCGACTTCCTGTCCTTCGACTACGACGCCCTGCATGCAGCCTATAAGGCCGCAGGCGGCAAGGCTGGCTGGATGGTCAACAATGCCTATACCCGCGAGATGGCGATCGAGGCCGTTAACAGCGGCAAGGCCGATGTCGTCGCTTTCGGCAAGCCGTTCATCTCCAATCCAGATCTTGTCCACCGCCTGAAGGAAGATGCTGCGCTGACACCGTGGGACCAGGCGACGCTCTACGGCGGCGGTGCAAAGGGCTATGCCGACTATCCGACGCTCGATGAGGCAGCCTGAGCCGCAAGCGGCGCTTTCACGCGCAAGCACGCATCTCGGATTTAATTCGATACCAACAAAGCACCCTCGCGACGAAACGTTGCGAGGGTTTTTCCATTTCAAAGCTTGAAAACAGACACGGCACAACCGAGCTAAACAGGCATACACGCTTCAAAAGCATAATCCGCAGGTATAGCAAAGCCGATACATGTTTGATCCCTATATCGACCGTTGGTCGCTGACGCCGGACGGCGATCCCATCATTACCCATTCGAGCCATCTGTTGCCGGTCCTCTGGCGGGACAAGCCCGCCATGCTCAAGATCGCGCTGGATGTCGACGAGAAGTTCGGCAATCGCGTGCTGCGCTGGTGGGACGGTGACGGCACGGCCTTCGTCTACGAGTATGATGACAGTGCTGCGCTTATGGAGCGGGCGATCGGGCCAGGCTCGCTGCTCACCATGGCGATACAGGTCGAAGACGACGAGGCGAGCCGGATCATGTGTCGCACGGCGGCAAGACTGCACGCGCCGAGGGCAAAGCCGCTTCCGTCGGATCTCGTACCTCTGGATCGCTGGTTCCGGGAGCTCGAACCGGCAGCGCGCATTCATGGCGGCATGCTCACCGCCTGCGCCGAGGTGGCAGCACGCCTTCTGGCGGATCAACGCGACCAGACCATATTGCACGGCGATATCCACCACGAGAATATTCTGGATTTCGGTTCCCGTGGCTGGCTCGCCATCGATCCCAAGCGGGTCTACGGCGAGCGCGGTTTCGACTTCGCCAACATCTTCTGTAATCCGGAGCTGCCGACCGTCACCAAACCGGGCCGCTTGCAACGGCAGTTGCCGATCGTTTGCGCCGAGGCAGGCCTCGAGCCGAAACGGCAGCTGCGATGGATCATCGCCTATGCGGGACTTTCGGCCGCCTGGTTCTTGAGCGACGGCGACACGAAGAACGCGGATTCGGATTTCACGGTCGCCGGTATTGCCTTTGCCGAGCTCAACGCCTGACGGCCGGCTTCATGCCGCCGGCAAGCAACCGATTGCTGCAAGGCTCGTCTTCACGGCCTCATCGATCGGCGTGTGCGGCTCTTCGCCGAGCGCGGTCAGCAGCTTGTTATTTCTCATCTGCAACGGCACGTCCCACAGATAGCTCATTTCACGCAGCTCCCGCATGAACGGCACGAAGGGAGCAGCCAGCGGCACCAGCCACCAGGGAAACGCCTTGACCTTCACCGGATGCCCGAGCACGCGCCCCACGGCATCGACCATCTGCCTGCCATCGCCATCCCAATGGCCGCGCATGTGATAGACAGCAAAGACAGGCAGCTCGTCGCCCTTCTCGATCAGGCGGATCATCGTCTCGGCGACATCGGGCAGGTAAGCCCATTGATGCCCGATACCGGACTTGCCCGGATAGGTTACGGAACGGATCGGTTTGCCGGGCGTCACCATCGCCTGTGAAAACCAGCTGTTGGCGCGGGTTCCGCCAAAGAAATCTCCCGCACGAACAATGATGACCGGCGTACCGCCCTCCTCCGCAGCCGCCCTCAGGCGCCGCTCCATCTGCACGCGGATGGCGCCCTTGCGGGTTTTCGGGCGCTGCGCACTATCCTCGGTGACATTGGGAAAGACATCCGGGCCGAAATTATAGACCGTGCCCGGCAGCACGATCCGCGCGCCGACAGCCTTTGCGGCCGCGATGGTGTTATCAAGCATCGGTAATACGAGCTGTCCCCAGTTGCGATAGCCGGGTGGGTTGACGGCATGCACGATGACATCGGCTCCCGCCGCAGCCTTCAAGACATCCTCAGCTCGCATGGCGTCACCCTGGATCCAGTCGAAGCGCGGCTGACGGCGAGCCGCCTCTGGCGCGTCGCGGTTCAGCGCGCGGATGCGCCAGCCGCGCGCGGCGAGCCCCTCGGCAACGGCGCCGCCGATGCCGCCGGTAGCGCCGAGTATCAAAGCGGTTTTCGTATTGTCTGTTTGGTTGCTCATTGTCATCTCCACTGGTTCGATGAGCCGATTATGCTGCGTGCGCCAAATAAACAAAATTGCCAAAAAATCTGCAGATGTTATACATAAATGTATGATGACACCTGAACCAAGTTGGGATTTTTATCGCACCTTCCTTGCCGTGCTGCAGCATGGTTCGCTGTCTGCAGCCGCGCGCGATCTCGGACTGACCCAGCCGACCATCGGTCGCCATATCGACGCGCTGGAAGATGCCGTTGGCGCCGAACTCTTCACGCGCTCGCAACAAGGCCTCATTCCGACCGATGCCGCCCTCGCCCTGAGGCCATACGCCGAGACGCTGGCCAGCACCACCGCCGCCTTGTTGCGCACGGCTTCGGGCTCGCGCGACAAGGTGAGCGGCACGGTGCGCATCAGCGCCAGCGAAGTCATCGGCGCGGAGGTGTTGCCACCGATCCTTGCTGGGCTGCAGGCCAGCTACCCCGAGCTGATCGTGGAGCTTTCCGCCTCCGATGCGGTGGAGGACCTTCTGCAGCGCGAGGCGGATATCGCCGTTCGCATGGTCGAACCGGCGCAGGAAGCTCTGCTCTCCCGCCATATCGGTGTCATCCCGCTCGGCTTCTTCGCCCATTACACTTATATCGAACGACACGGCAAACCCGAGAGCCTCGAAGACCTGCGTCGACACAAGCTGATCGGCTTCGATCGCCAGACAGCCTATATCAGGATGATGCTGAAGCGCTATCCCGTGTTCGACGGCGTCCCCTTCGTCTTTCGGTCCGACCATAGCATTGCGCAGCATAACGCCCTGCGCGCAGGCATCGGAATCAGCTTCCTCCAGATACCTCTGGCAAGGCGCGAGAGAGACCTCGTGCGCCTGCTGCCCGAGATCGAATTGCCGCTCGACACCTGGGTCGTCATGCATGAAAACCTGAAGACATCGCCGCGCTGCCGCGTGACGTTCGATGCGCTGGTCACCGGCCTGCTGAACTATATCAAGGGTAACACCGCTGGAGAGCGAGCGTGACAATGAGTATTGCCGTGGAACTGGCGCCCTATGATCCGGCCTGGCCGGCAGCCTTCGAGCGTATTCGCGACAAGCTCGAGCGATTGTTGACACCCTATGTCGTGGCGATCGAGCACATCGGCAGCACATCCATTCCCGGCCTGGCAGCAAAACCGCTTGTCGATATCGACATCATTCTTCGCAGCTCCGATGACGTGCCACTAGCAACACAGCATCTCCTGGATCAAGATTACGAGCCACGCGGCAATCGCTACGATGACGATGTCTGGGCGTTCATGCTTCGCGATGGCAAGCCGCCGGAACGCATCTATCTCTGCCCGCCGAACAACCAGACGCATCAAAGAAGGGTCATTTTTCGCGATCATCTGAGATCGCACCCCGACGACATGGCCGCGTATGCCAGGCTGAAATTGGATCTGGCGGAAAAGCACCGACGCGATGGTGATCGCTATACCGCCGAGAAACGGCATTTCGTCGATGCGATCATCGACAAGGCATCAGGTACGCCGTAATTCTAGGCTCCGGGAGCCGTATCCACCGGCGGGAAATGCATCTGGCCATCGATAACTTCCGTTTCCGGCCGGTCGCCGCCATCGGCATATTCCTCATGCCACTTGCCGCTTTCGTCCTGCCAGCTGATTTCGGCCGAGTCACCCCCGACCTGCTGTTCGGCCGCGACAATCCTGGCTGCTTCCACCGCCTCGGAATGTGTCGGAAATGCTTCCGAATAAACATCGCGGAAACGATATGCCCATCCACCATCATGCGGCACGATTTCGTATACGACCTTGACCATTCAGATCCTCCTGCTGATCTGCCAAGACCTCAGGACCGGACATAGCCGGCGGGCCGCATGCATCTCAGACAAGTTTCGAGGATGCCGCGACATTTTTAGTTGGGCAGACCTATCCAACCAGTATTCCATTAAACGGCTTCGACTGCAAATTTCACCTTCGCATACGCGCTTGATGTGGGAAATCATTGATTTAGAGTGCAACCGTGAATCGGCGCAAAGGTTGGAAACGTGATCATAGCAAAGTGGCTTAGACAGGAAAAAGCCCTCCTGGTGGCATTGGCAATCGCCGTCATCGCCTATGTCGGCGAGCATGCCGTGCTGGAAATGGGGCAAGCCGTGTCGGTGATCGCGGCCGTTGCATTGATCGCGACGATTGTGCTGGCCTCCATGCGCGTTGCGCATCATGCCGAAACCCTTGCCGTAAAAGTCGGCGACCCCTATGGCACGATGATCCTGACGCTGGCAGCCGTCGCCGTCGAAGTCATCATCCTCGCCATCATGATGAGCGGGGAAAGCTCGCCGACGCTGGTGCGTGACACCATCTACTCCGCCGTTATGCTCGACATCAACGGCATCCTCGGTCTCGCCGCCCTCCTCGGCGGACTGAAACATGGCGAGCAGCCCTACAACGACGATTCCAGCCGGACCTACGGCGTGATGATCCTGACGGCCATGGGCATTTCGATGATCGTGCCGGAATTCATTCCCGATGTGAAATGGCACTACTATTCCGCGTTCACCATCGCCGCGATGATCGCGCTCTATACGCTGTTCCTGCGTATGCAGGTCGGCAAGCACAGCTATTTCTTCAGCTACAGCTATCCGCGCACCGAGAAGAAGCTCGCCGCGGCCGAAGCGCATCACGAGGACGAGTCCACCACCACATCGATCGTGACGATCCTGATCGGCGTCGTGCTGATCGGGGCCCTTGCGGAATTTATGTCTGCCTTCATGAATGTCGGTCTCAAGGGCACGGGCGCGCCGCCGGCCATCGCCGCGATCGTCGTCGCAGCGATTTCGGCAGCCCCGGAAATCCTGACTGCCTTGCGCGCGGCACTGCGCAACCGCATGCAGGCAACGGTCAACATCGCCATGGGTGCCTCGCTTTCGACCGTCATCCTGACGGTGCCTGTCATGGAGGCGATCGCGCTCTATACCGGCCAGCCCTTCATCATGGCGATGTCGCCGGCACAGACTGTCATGGTCATGATCACGCTCATCGTTGCCGCCATCAACCTAAACGACGGCGAAACCAACGCCATCGAAGGCATGACCCACTTCATCCTCTTCGCCACCTTCATCATGCTGACGGCGCTTGGACTTTGACTTTGATTTCAAAGGCTTGAGGCAGCAGGCGGATTCAAATCGCGAGGCGCTTGAATCAGTTGATGAGCCGATATCGAAGCCGGAAAAGCAAAAAAGCCCGCCATCTCCGGCGGGCTTTTCATTTGACTTGTCTTCGACTGCTTACTTGCAAGCGCCGCAGAAGCGCTGGATGCGGCGGCAAGCCTCTTCGAGCAGTTCTTCCGACGTCGCATAGGAAATGCGGAAGTTCGGGCCGAGGCCGAAAGCCGAACCGTGCACGACAGCTACGCCTTCCGATTCCAGCAGTTCGGATACGAAGTCCTCATCGGTTTCGATGACCTTGCCGGTCGGAGCCGTCTTGCCGATCAAGCCGGCGCAGGACGGATAGACGTAGAAGGCGCCTTCCGGAACCGGGCAGGAAAGGCCCTTCGCCTGGTTCAGCATCGACACGACGAGATCACGACGGCCTTCGAAGATCTTCTTGTTGCGCGGGATGAAGTCCTGCGGTCCGTTCAGCGCTTCGACGGCAGCCCATTGGGCGATCGAAGTCGCGCCCGAGGTCTGCTGGCCCTGGATCATGTCCATTGCCTTGATGAGCTGCAGCGGGCCGGCAGCATAGCCGATACGCCAACCGGTCATCGCGTAAGCCTTCGACACGCCATTCATCGTGAGCGTGCGGTCATAGAGGCTCGGCTCGACTTCGACCGGCGTGGCGAATTTGAAATCGCCATAGGTCAGATGCTCGTACATGTCATCGGTCAGGATCCAGACATGCGGATGCTTGACAAGCACGTCCGTCAACGCCTTCAGTTCGGCATGCGAATAGGCCGCGCCCGACGGGTTGGACGGCGAGTTGAACATGAACCACTTGGTCTTCGGCGTGATCGCCTTTTCCAGGTCGGCAGGCTGGAGCTTGAAGTTGTTGGCCTGCGTCGTTGCGACGAAAACCGGCGTGCCGCCGCACAGCGACACCATTTCCGGGTAGGAAACCCAGTAAGGCGTCGGGATGATGACTTCATCGCCCGGGTTCAGCGTCGCCATGAAGGCGTTGAACAGGATCTGCTTGCCGCCCGTGCCAACGATGGTCTGCTCGGGAGCATAGTCGAGATTGTTCTCGCGCTTGAACTTGGCGGCGATCGCCTTGCGCAGTTCCGGGATGCCGGCAACCGGCGTGTACTTCGTCTCGCCGCGATTGATCGCGTCGATGGCAGCCTGCTTGATATTGTCAGGCGTATCGAAATCAGGCTCGCCCGCGCCGAGGCCGATCACGTCACGTCCTTTTGCTTTCAACTCGCGCGCTTTCTGGGAAACGGCGATGGTGGCAGAAGGCTTTACACGGGAAAGAGCGTCGGCAAGAAAGGCCATGATGATCGGTCCTATTCGGTTGAAATGGGCAGAAAGCCTGTGGACCAGATTTCTGCGCTAAGCTCTATGTCGAATATGGGCCGCCGTTTCAAGCAGAAAGGCGTCACTGTGACGTTATTTCATGGCTTTTGAGCGGTGTCTTCCTTGTCATCTTCGGGCGATCTCGAGGCGACGGCGCAAGGCAGCGCCTGGCATCCGGATCGTCATCCGCCGCCCAAGCCTCGACATCATCATCCCCGAAGTTGAATCGATTTGCGAAGCACCTGATTCAGTTTCTGAGGACAGTTGAAATTTCCCATATGAAACAAAGGGTTTCCCATGTCCTTCGTTTCTCACAAACCCGCAGCGATACGTCCCGACAACCCTGTCGGAGCCCTCGCCCGCGGAATAGCCGACGGATCGGCGGATGAGCGCGCGACAACACAAAGACGTTATCGACCCGATATCCGACCTTGAACGGCAGATTGGCCGCCCCACGTTGCGAAAGCGGCGATATTGGGGGAGTCGGGAAGATGCAATTTGGCAAAACAGGATTTTCGATCGCCCTGGTGGCTTCTGCCTTGCTGTCGGCAAGCATGGCGTTTGCCGAACCTGCGCGAACCTTCCAGACGCAGAAAGTACCGGTCAAAATCGAGACGATCGCCACCGGCCTTGAGCATCCGTGGGCTGTCGCGGTCTTGCCTGATGGAACCTATCTCGTCACCGAACGGCCCGGCCGTATGCGGACTATCCGCGATGGCAAGGTAGGAGCCCCCATCTCCGGCGTGCCGGAGGTCTATGCCCGCGGACAGGGCGGCTTGCTCGATGTGGAACTCGATCCGAAATTCACCAGCAATCGCACCCTCTACTTCACCGCCTCCGTGGCCGCCGGCGGCGGGAGCGGCACGGAGGTTTTTCGCGCGCGATTGTCGTCCGATGAAAAACAGCTAACCGATGTGAAGCGCATCTTCCTGATGAACAAGTTGTCGCGCGGCAATATCCAGTATGGCGCGCGCATCGCCATCGCCAGGGACGGCAGTCTCTTCGTCAGCCTCGGCGATCGCGGCGAGCAGGACCGCGCGCAGGATTTCCATGACGACGCCGGCTCCATCATCCATATCGAGGGCGATGGGAGCATCCCCGCCAACAATCCGTTCAAGGACGGCAAGGGTGCCCTGCCGGAAATCTGGTCGAAGGGCCATCGCAATCCGCAGGGTATCACCTTCGATACCGCGACGAACAAGCTCTACACCGCCGAACACGGCGCCAGGGGCGGCGACGAGATCAACACGCCGGAGGCCGGCAAGAACTATGGCTGGCCAGTCATCTCCTACGGGGTCAATTATTCCGGTACGAAGATTGGCATCGGCACGGCAAAGGCAGGCATGGAGCAACCCCTCTTCTATTGGGACCCATCGATCGCGCCCGGTGCCATCGCCGTCTATCGCGGCAAGATGTTTCCCGAATGGAACGGCGACCTGCTGGTCACCGCGCTGAAATTCCAGTTGCTTTCGCGCCTGAGCCGTGACGGCAGCCGCAAGATCACCGAGCGGGAACGTATGTTCGAAGGCGAATTCGGCCGTATGCGCGACATCACCGTCGCTCCCGATGGCGCGCTGCTGATAACGACCGACGAGGACGATGGTGCATTGCTGAGAGTTTCAAGAACAACGAGTTAGGCGAAGCTGTCGCCCGATTTGGCCCCTTTCGCCCTTGTCCGGCATAAGAGCAACTGCTAACGGTCGCCCAACTCGTTTTTCCCTTCCCGCAGGATGCAGATGTCTCGCATACAGGCGAATTTGTTGTTGTTGCTTGCCGCCGCGATCTGGGGCGGCGGCTTCGTCGCACAATCGACGGCAATGAAGTCGATCGGACCGTTCTGGTTCATCGGCCTGCGCTTCGCCGTCGCCACGATAGTCGTCCTGCCCTTCGTGTGGATGGAAAACAGAAAGGCGACGCAGCCGCTGACGCACCGCAACTGGCTCTCCTTCCTGCTGATCGGCATCGCGCTCTTCGGCGGAGCCGCGACGCAGCAGCTCGGGCTTTTGACCACCACCGTCACCAACTCCAGCTTCATCACCGGCCTTTACGTGGTTTTCGTGCCCTTGATCGCCGTCATCTTTCTGCGCCGCACGCCGCATTGGGTCATCTGGCCGGCGGCCCTGATGGCGCTTGGCGGCATATACCTCCTGTCCGGCGGATCCCTCTCGCATCTGACGATCGGTGATTTTCTGACCGTCGTCTGCGCGCTCTTCTGGGCCGCGCAGATCACGCTTGCCGGCTCCGCCGTCAATGAGACCGGCCGGCCGCTCGGTATTTCCGCCACGCAATTCGCAGTCACGGCCGTGCTTGCTCTTGCCGTCGCAATTGCCGTCGAGCCGATCAGTATTGCCGATATCCGCGCCGCACTCGGCGAAATCCTCTACGTCGGCGTCTTTTCATCCGGCCTTGCCTTCGCGCTGCAGATAATCGGTCAGCGCTATACGACGGCGCCGCAGGCGGCGATTTTCCTGTCCGCCGAGGCGTTGTTTGGAGCCTCGCTCGGCGCATTGCTGCTGGGCGAAACCATGGGTCCGCTCGGCTATGCCGGCTGCGCCTTGATGTTCGCCGCGATGCTGGCCGTGGAACTGGTGCCGGAATTTGCTCGGCGACGCCGCGCCCCAGCGTGAAATCGGCCTCAAATTGCTCGCTATGGCTGTCCCCATAAGCATTTTTTGAATTTTTTTCAAACGACCTGAAACACGCGTTTACCGTCAGCCATTTGGGAAAATAACGCCAAAACTATATCGCAAACGATGCAAAAACCTTAGAAATTTGTTTCAAAGCGGAAAAATTTGCGAATCGCGTTATCACACTCGCATTACGGTACTGTGTGCCCCCAATGCGTTAAAAAACTTTTGCTTGCCAATTCCCAATAAACACAGCACTCTCAACGCTGTTCGGGCATTTTTAGAGCATGGGAAGTCCTAATAAAATTGCGCGCCGGGAACGCTAAATATTCCGGTCAGCTTGGTCGAGAAGCGGGTGGCAAACATCGCATCAAGATCATGCCGAGGTATAGGGGACCTTTTCCTTCAATTTGCGAGAATTGCCTGTAAGCGCCCGCAAGGGCAAGACAGTAGTGCTGCCCGTGTGGATGGCGGGCAGGGAGAAAAGGACCTTAGGCATGGCCGAGACTGGCACTGTAAAGTTTTTCAATACCGATAAGGGCTTCGGTTTCATCAAACCGGACAAAGGTGGGGCAGACATCTTTGTGCACATTTCTGCAGTTCAGGCTTCTGGTCTGGCAGGATTGTCGGAAAACCAGAAAGTAAGCTTCGACACGGAACCGGATCGCCGCGGCAAGGGACCGAAGGCCGTCAATCTCCAGATTGCCGGCTGATACGTCTTACGGCTATCATTCGAGTTGAGGCCCGGCAGCGATGCCGGGTTTTGTCATTCAGTCTGCATTCAGTTTGTTGCGTATAGTCTACCTGGCATGAAAGAGCGGGAATTGCAGTCGTCCCGTTCCCCTGAGAGGACAGACTAATGACCATACTCGGCAAATCGCTCGTACTGTCCGCCATGGCCGCAGCATTGACACTGACGTCTATAAGTGCTGCTTCGGCGGACGAATATTGGCGTCATCGCAACCGCGATGGTTGGGCGATCGGCGCTGCCGGCCTCGCCACCGGCCTGATCGTCGGCTCGGCTATCGCCAGCCAGCCGCGCTATGTTGAGCCCGGCCCGATCTATGCCGAGCCCGACTATGGCGCACCGCCCCCGCCCTATTACTACCGCGCCCCGCCGCGCCGGGTCTATGTCGAACGGGATGTCAGCTACTACGCGCCTCCCAGCGCAGCAGGCCTGCGCCCCTGGTCCTCGTCATGGATGCGTTATTGCTACGATCGCTATAGAAGCTTCGACGGCCGCAGCGGCACCTATGTCGGCTATGACGGCATGCGCCACTTCTGCACGGCCGACTGATCCCGAGCAGTTACTCATATCACCGGAAAAAAGTGCCGCCGTCGAGCGGCGCTTTTTTGATTCACAGTCCCCGTAAGAAAGGATTGGTGCGGCGCTCGTCGCCGATCCGGCTGCCTGGGCCGTGACCGCAGATGAAGCCCACTTCGTCGCCGAGCGGAAAGACCTTGTCGCGGATCGACTCCAGCAGTTGCTGGTGATTGCCGCCGGGCAAATCCGTGCGACCGATCGAGCCGCTGAACAGCACGTCGCCGAGATGGGCGAATCCCTGCTTTCGATTGAAATAGATGACGTGGCCGGGCGCATGCCCCGGGCAATGAAAAACGTCGAACTCATGCTCGCCGAAGGAGACCTTGTCACCATCCTTCAGAAAGCGATCCGGCACCACGTTGCGCACGCCCTCGATGTTGAACATCTTGCCCTTGGCTTCGATATCCTCGAGCAGGAACCGATCATCCTCGTGCGGACCGATGACCTCGATGCCAAGCGCTTCGCGTACTTCGTCAGCGCCTCCGGCGTGATCGATGTGGCCATGCGTCAACCAGACGGCCTTCAAGGCGATGCCATTCTCGCGCACCATCTGCAGGATGATATCGACATCGCCGCCCGGATCGACCACCACCCCCTCCTTGGTCTCCGGATCGAACAGGATGGTGCAATTCTGTTCAAAAGGGGTCACCGGAATGATGCCGGCCTGGAGCATGCCCATGAGCGCCTCGTCTGTTTGATGGTCGTGCTGCCGGTATAGCGGCAAACAATCGGCAAAGCAGCCCCTGGCGATTTCAAAGTCGGGAGGCCGCCAAGCCTGGCGAGATTTAGCCGACCGGCAACCGACGTGGCCAACGCTCGGAACACTGAAGCGCCCGACGCGTTGAGCATAGTCTTTTGAGGCAGAAGGAGAAAACCAATGTCCTTGAGGAGAAATCTGCTGCTGGCCGGCTTCGTTCTCGTCGGCAGCGCCGGCCTGGCACAGGCCGACATGTCCGCAACCACTGCCACCGATATTGAGGTGCGCTCGGGTCCTGGCTCGGAATTTCCGACGGTAGGCGTCGCGACGCGCGGCTCCGAGGCGACGCTGGATGGCTGCATCGAAGGCAGCCGCTGGTGTCGGGTCGACGTCAACGGCATGCGAGGCTGGGTCTACGCCCAATATCTCAGCGTCGAGCAAAATGGCACGTCGATGGTCGTCCAGGACCACCGTGACGATCTGGGTGTTCCGACCATCACTTACGAGCGAACCGATTCCGTCAAGACCGGCAGTGTGCAGCCCGGCCCGGATGATGAACTGCTCGGCAGCGTCGATCAGAACGACGGTAATGTCGTTGCAATCACACCGCCGGGCGAGATTCGAACCTATATCGACGAAAATCCGGTCGATACCGTCCAGTTGGATGACGATGTCGCCGTTGGTGCAACTCTCCCAGAGAGCGTCGAGGTCCACCGCATCCCCAACTATCAATATAGCTACGTCGAAGTGAACCGTCAGCCGGTCCTGGTCGATCCGGGCACTCGGCGTATCGTCTACGTCTACCGCTGATTCGGCCTTCAATCGGAACAGGATGGCGAAATTCGCATTCGGCCGGCCGGCCGCATGCCTTCAAGGCCGATTTCTCCTGCAATTATTGCGGAATTCTCCCGTTTGAGTTGCCTTTCTATTTCCACCGATCGGTGCATGATGTAGTTCTAATATCATTGAGGATTATCGCCGCTCCCTGGCATCGATCCGGGGCGCGCCGAGAGGGCATCCGGAAGCGTCTTCCGGAACAATGGGAGAAGGGCAATCATGGAAAGTCTAGGGCCTATCATCACTCAACTGATAGCCGGCGCGATCGGCGGCAACGCCGCAAGCGCTGTGTTGAAGCAGGACGGTATCAATCTCGTCGCCAGAACGATTGCGGGTGCGGTCGGCGGTCTTGGCGGTGGCTTGATCCTCAATCTGATCGGCAGCGAAGCCCTGACCGGCCTCATCGCACAGGGCATATCCTCGCTGATCGCCGGCGGCGTGCTCTCGGCAATCGTCGGCGCGGTCCTGGGCCGCAAGTCGTAGAGATCGGAAACTGCGAAAGCCGGGCAGGACGACACGCCCGGCTTCTGCAGACCTATGCGAAATCTTGCTCGATGGCGCGGAAAGGTCCGGAATGGACATGTCTCCGCCACAGTACCGCGATAATCGGCCTCGTCATTCTCCACATGGCGCCGATTTCAGCCACCCGTTTGCAAAATGTGCAGATCATCTAGAGATCGGCGGCGCTGGACGCATATCATGGCGCGGTCTTGATATCGCGGGCGGTATCCGGCGACATCGAAGCAGATGCCGTCATTTGAAAAAGGCTGCGCGCCACCGGATCGCAATCACCACGTTGATAGCATTGCGCTCGACGGAGATACCTCTCCTCTCGCCATCGCGCCCGCAGGAGCCCCACATTGTCTCCTGACGCCGCTATACCATGGCAATTGATTGTTGCCTCAGCTAGGCTCCAGCCACGAGGCGCCAAAGGGAAATGCAAGAAATATTTGGAGTTTTGCGAGGCCGGGCTTAATTTTCAGATGGGGCATACCGTCCGGGCCATGCAAGATTGCGCGGGAGCGACCAGCGACGTAAAAATGCGTCAATAAAGCTGACATATTTTTGCGTAAGTTTCCCGAATGCTCCAAAATAGGAAAGGAAATGCCAGGGTGCCACGACAGACGAGCCAGAATGCGGCAAAGACGGAGCCGCTGGCAACGCCGATGCGGAATGCGGGAATCATCGATTTCGAGATCATCGAGCTGCTTTTCTTCGCCTATCGCGACTTCGTGTCGGATCCGGACCAGATCCTGGACAAGAGCGGATTCGGGCGTGCCCATCATCGCGTCGTTCATTTCGTTAACCGCGAACCCGGCATGACGGTTGCAGACCTTCTGGAAACCTTGAAGATCACGAAACAGAGTTTGGCGCGGGTTCTCAAACAATTGATCGATTCGGGGTATATTCGTCAGGTCGCCGGCCCGGAAGACCGCCGGCAGCGTAAGCTTTATCCGACGCAGGCGGGCAGAGATCTGGCGCTGGCGCTGGCTGAGCCGCAATCGCGCCGTATTGAACGAGCATTCGAAGGCGCATCGGAAGCGACGCGCGAAAGCGTGAAACGGTTCCTGAGGGGAATGCAGACCGAGAAGTGACGGCGAGTTCCGACCCCGGGGCCGGTTCGGAATGGATCATCTCAATCACTGGGTAGGACAAGATCGAGACGGATGGAATGACGACGAAAACAGCTATTTCGGACGACGCGGCGCACCTTCTGATCGTCGATGACGATACGCGTATCCGCGCCCTTCTCAACCGCTATCTGATGGAGAAGGGATTCCGCGTGACGGCCGCTGCCGACGGAGCCGAGGCGCGCCGCAAGCTGGAAGGACTCGATTTTGATCTCATCATCATGGACGTGATGATGCCCGGCGAATCCGGTATCGCGCTGACATCGAGCCTGCGTGCCATCAAGAACATCCCGATCATCATGCTGACGGCGCTTGCCGAAGCCGATTCCCGCATAGCGGGCCTCGAAGCAGGTGCAGATGACTATTTGCCGAAGCCGTTCGATCCGCGCGAACTGGTGCTGCGCGTCAACAATATCCTTCGGCGCAACACGCCGGCCGATTCCCCGAAAATCGAGCTCGTCATGTTCGGGCCCTATACGTTTTCGCTGACCCGCAAGGAGCTCAAGAAGTCTGCCGAGCTCATCCGGCTGACCGATCGGGAGCAGGAGATCATGCTGCTCTTCGCCAAGCGCGCCGGCGAGACGATCCCCCGCCACGAACTCATCGGTGGCGACGCCGAAGTTGGCGAGCGGACCATCGACGTACAAATCAACCGGCTGCGCCGCAAGATCGAAGACGACCCGGCCAACCCCATCTGGCTGCAGACGGTGCGTGGCATCGGCTACCGCCTTAGCATAGACTGAGAAGATCGGCTCTCCAGGATCAGCGGCGATGGTGACATTCGATTCGATCAGGCGCGACCAGGACCACGCGCCGTCCAACGGCCTGCGGTGGCTTGCGCGCTGGCTGCGCCGGAATGTGCTGCCGACGGGCCTTTATGCGCGCTCGCTGCTGATCTTCATTCTTCCGATGATCATCCTGCAAGCGGTCGTGACTGTCGTCTTCATGGAGCGTCACTGGCAGATGGTGACGCAGAGATTGTCCATGGCGACCACGCGTGACATCGCCGCCATCATAACAGTCATCGAGACCTATCCACAGGACGCCGACTATTCGGCCATTACGCAGATCGCACGGCAGAAGCTCGACCTCGCCATCTCGATCGAACCGGGCGGCGAGTTGCCTGCCCCGCGCGAAAAGCCCTTCTTCTCCATACTGGACGGCATTCTGAGCGATGAAATCCGCGATCAGATCAACCTGCCTTTCTGGATCGATACGGTCGGAAACTCCAGCCTGGTCGAGATTCGGGTCAAGCTGCCCGATAAGGTGCTGCGGGTCTTCGCCAAGCGCAGCCAGACATATGCCTCCAACACCCATATCTTCATTCTCTGGATGGTCGGCACCTCCCTGGTGTTGATCGGCATCGCAGTGCTGTTCCTCAGGGGGCAGATCCGACCGATTCAGGCGCTGGCCCAGGCCGCGGAAAGCTTCGGCAAAGGCCAGAGGCTGGAAAACTATTCACCACGCGGCGCCGATGAGATCCGTCGAGCCGGCCTCGCCTTCATCCTGATGCGGGAACGCATCGAACGTCAGATCGAGCAGCGCACCGCAATGCTTTCCGGCGTCAGTCACGACCTCCGTACGGTACTCACCCGCTTCAAGCTGCAGCTCGCCCTCGTCGGCGACAATCCGGATCTCTTGGGTCTCAATGAGGATGTCGAGGACATGCAGAGCATGCTCGAGGGCTATATGGCTTTCGCGCGCGGCGAAGCGGAAGAAGATGTCGGCCAGTTCAAGCTCAGCGACATTCTCGAGAAGATCCAGCAGGACTTTTCCTTGCATGGCAAGTCCATGGATTTCTCGATCGAAGGAGACAACCAGATTTCGGTTCGTCCGAATGCCTTTAACCGCCTGGTGACGAATCTTGCCACCAATGCGCGCCGTTACGCCAAGAGCCTGCGCGTCGAGGCCAAGCACAGCGCCAAATGGCTGACGATCATCTTCGATGATGATGGCCCCGGCATTCCAGTCGGTGCCCGCGAGGATGTCTTCAAACCCTTCTTCCGGCTGGACGAGGCACGCAATCTCGACAAATCCGGCACCGGCCTCGGCCTTGCCATCGCCCGCGACATTGCCCGCAGTCACGGCGGCAACGTCACGCTTGGCGATAGTCCGCTCGGCGGCCTGCGCGCCACCATCCGCATTCCAGCCTGAGGGAGGCATCGCATGCCGATCGACATCGACAACATGCACTGGCTGAATGCGCCGCCCATGTGGGAAGTGAACCAGGGGCGGCTGTTCGTACGCTCGGGAAACAAGACCGACTTCTGGCAGGAAACCTATTATGGCTTCCATCGCGACGACGGCCACTTTCTCGGCGCATCCCGCCGTGGCGACTTCACCGCCGAAGTGACCTTCGTCGGACACTACCGCGAACTTTACGATCAGGCAGGCCTGATGATCCGCCATGACGCCAGACACTGGATGAAATGCGGAATCGAATATACCGACGGCGCCAGGCATTTCAGCGTCGTCATCACCAATGGCAACTCCGACTGGTCCGCCTTTCGGCTGGACCACGAATTCGATGCCATGTCTGCGCGGGTGACGCGCAACGGCGACGCTCTCTTCATCCAGTATCGCACCGACCGGATGAACGAATGGCGCATGGCAAGACTTGCCTGGTTCGATCCGATGCTGGAGGAGATATCGGTCGGCCCCGCCTTCTGCTCGCCGCAGCGTGAAGGCTTCGAGGCAGAGTTCCTCGATTTCAGCCTGAATGATCCGCTATCAAGGGATATTCACTGAACCATCTCTTCTCTGCACGAAGAAGAAAGCTGGCTCACATCATCTTTTTGCCGTTCGGCACCGCGTGAGTAACCGCGGCAAGAACGATCGCACCGGACTCATCCTCGAACCCCAGCGTCAGGACCTCCGAGCGCACCGGGCCGATCTGGCGCGGCGGAAAATTGACGACGGCAAGTACCTGCCGGCCGATTAGGGTTTCCGGCGTGTAGTGCACCGTGATCTGCGCGGAGGAGCGCTTGATGCCGATCTCCGGCCCGAAGTCGATCCGCAGCTTGTATGCCGGCTTGCGCGCTTCCGGAAAGGTCTCCGCCTCGATGATCGTCCCGACGCGGATATCCACCCGCTCGAAATCGCCATAGGTGATCTCTTCCGTCATGCCTCTGCCCTTTTCGTCGAAAATTTAACCGGCCAGTTCCTGCGCCCGCTTGCGTGCCGCTTCCAGCGCCGCATCGAACAAGGGCTGCATGCCGTCCTCCGCCATCAAAACACCCAGCGCCGCGGCGGTCGTCCCGCCCGGAGATGTCACGTTATGCCGCAGACGCGAAGCGTCGTCGGGGGACTGATGTAATAGCTCACCAGCCCCCGCGACAGTTTCCCGTGCAAGCCGCATGGCGAGGTCCGCCTGCAGACCGAGTTTCCGGCCCGCTTCCGCCATGCATTCGACGAGATAGAAAACATAGGCAGGCCCGCTGCCCGAGACCGCAGTCACCGAATCGATATCGGCTTCGCCCGGCACCCACTCGACCGGACCGGATACTTTCAGGAGATTCTGAACCAGCTGCCTTTGCCGTTCGCCTACCCTGGCATTCGCGAAAGCGCCGGTCACTCCACGCCCGACCATGGCAGGCGTGTTGGGCATGGCCCGCACCATCGCCGCCTCGCCCAGATGCTTCTCGAGCGAGGCAAGCGTCTTGCCGGCCGCGATCGACACGACGACCGTATCTGTTCCCACCGCCGCCTTCAGCGGCGGCAGCACCGCATCCATGACCTGAGGTTTGACGGCAACGAACAGCACGCCCGCAGTCACACCGGCGGGAATGCCGATGACATGGCTGGCTCCCGCATCCGCAATCATCTTCCGCATCGGCTCGGATGGATTGGGATCGACGACGATCACCGAAGATCCCGGCACGCCATTCTTCAGCCATCCCGTCAACAGCGCGCCGCCCATATTGCCGGCCCCGATCAACACGATCGGCCCTGTGGATGCAAAAGCACTGGCGGACTGTTGACCTGTCATATCACGCTTCGCCTACCGTTTCGAAAAGCACAGCTTCCATGGCGCGGTTGGCCTCAAGACCGGACCACACCACGAACTGGAAAGCCTGATAGTATGCCTCGCAAGTGTCAAGCGCGTTGGAAAGCAGCACTTCCACTTGTCGGTTCGTGGGCTCCGCACCGCCGGACAGCAAGAGCGACTGGCGGAAAATTACGATATCTTCCTGGCGCCAGAGGTCGAAGTGCCCCATCAACACCTGCCCGTTGATGCAGGAAAGCAGCTTGATCACCTCATTGACGCGCGGCTCCGAAACCTTGACGTCGAAAGCACAGGCGATATGCAGCGCCTCGAATTCCTCCATCCAGGAGAAGGAGACGTGGTAATCGGTCCATTTCCCTTCGACGGTCATAGCGAGTTCGTCCTCGCCGGACCGTTCGAACGACCAATCATTGTTGGCGGCCACGAACTCGATCATATCGACCGGATTCGACTGTCGTTCGACTTCCATTTCCATAAGGCTCATGCAGCACCTTCTTGACCGGAACGAATGCAGTTTTTTCGTGTTCGAACACCAAAAGAACGCAAACAGTTTTACTCCGGAGACATCCTCGGGATGATGTTGAACGGCTACGAGACTAACGCATCCATCCTGCCCGGAGCTTACCAAGTCCGTTTCGAATCATCATTTAAAATCAGTGTATAGCGGCATGCCCGGCAAGCCAGCCCCTGAGGATCGATTTTGGAAACGGCACTGTGGACAGCTCTTCCGGCGTCTATTCAGAAGGGAGTCATAACCGACTCTGACGATTGGCTTTTTTGCCTATGTCCACAGGTGGAAAAACAGCTGAATATTTTCAGAGAAAAAAGCGCGGCAAACGGGTGCCGCGCCGGTCAACAGCGAAAGGGTGTGCTTATTTGCTCTTGGAGGCCAGCTTTGCCTCGAGCGCTTCGATTCTCGCAAGCAACGCTTCGTTTTCGTCGCGCGCCTTGATCGCCATCTCGCGAACGGCCTCGAATTCCTCGCGCTTGACGATGTCCAGGCTATTCAGCCAACGCTCGGCATGCGCATTGAAAGCAGTCTCGATCTCCCGGCGCACGCCTTGGGCAGCACCGGCGGCATCGGTCATCAGCTTGGCGAATTCATCCAAGATACGGTTCGGTCCAGTGCTCATAGCAATCTCCTTGCGGCCGTCGGCCCCGAAAACGGACAGGCATCGATAAGGGGCCAGGTAGTGCTGAGGTAGGATTTCCAAGGGTCCGATGCAAGCAAATTGAGATAGAACGGGACAACCGGACCTGCGATAAAGGACACAGCAATAATCGACTTGACCGTTTCGATAGCGAGCGCCATGTTCCGCGCACATTTGGATTTAGCATGCTCTTGTCCCGAAATGGCGCAATGCCTTTTGGGAATCATGCGACAACGGGCCTGACGATCTTGCTGACATCCGCCAATCTCGCCGCCATCCTGCCGTTTCCGGATATCGATCCGGTCGCCGTTTCTTTAGGCCCGCTCTCGATTCACTGGTACGGCCTGGCCTATGTGGCGGGCATCCTGCTCGGCTGGTTCTATGCAAGGCGCCTGGTCGACAACGGCAAGCTCTGGCTGAACGACACCGCGCCGATGACGCGCCAGCATCTGGATGATTTCATCCTCTGGGTGGCGTTCGGCATCGTTCTCGGCGGCCGCATCGGCTATATCCTGTTCTACGATCTCGATCCGGTGCTCGCCAATCCGATCCGCGCGATTGAAGTCTGGAATGGCGGCATGTCTTTCCATGGTGGATTGATCGGCACGACCATCGCCATGATTTTGTTCGCAAAACGCAACAAGGTCCCGGTATGGAGCCTGTTCGATATCGTTGCCGCCGTCGCGCCTCTCGGCCTCTTCTTTGGTCGCATCGCCAATTTCATCAATGGCGAGCTCTGGGGCCGGGCCGCGGACGTCCCCTGGGCGATGGTATTCTGCAGCCCGCACGTGATCGCCGCACACAATGGCATCTGCCCCGCAGGTCCCGATCCGCGCCATCCGAGCCAGCTTTACGAGGCGGGTATCGAAGGCATCATACTCTTTCTCGTTCTCTTCATTCTCACGCGTTGGGCTCTGGCGCTGAAGAAACCCGGTACGGTCAGCGGTATTTTTGTGATCGGCTACGCTTTATCGCGTATTTTTGTCGAATTCTTCCGTCAGCCTGATGAGCAGCTCGGCTATCTTCTCGGCACGAACTGGTTGACGATGGGCATGGTACTGTCTCTGCCGATGGTTGCTATCGGTCTGTGGGCAGTTGTCCGCGCCCGGCAGGCAGCAACCAGGCAGACGGCTTGAGCTGAAGATTAATATCGCATGACCCTTTCAAAAGCCCCCGCTTTTCAAGGCAGTGCACTAGCGAAAGCAGAGAATGACGACGGCGCTCGGTGAAAAGATCAAAGCCATTATCCGCACGAATGGGCCACTGAGCATCACGGACTATTTTTCGCTGTGTCTGGCCGATCCGACGCATGGCTATTACAAAACGCGCGAACCCTTCGGCCAATCCGGCGACTTCGTCACCGCACCGGAGATCAGCCAGCTCTTCGGCGAGATGATCGGCGTCTTCATGGTGCATGCGTGGCAGCGCCACGGAACGCCGGCCGATGTGCGTCTCGTCGAAATCGGCCCTGGCCGCGGCACGATGATGTCAGACATGCTGCGTGTCATCAGCAAGCTGGCGCCGCCGCTCTATGACGTCGTGACGGTCCATCTGGTCGAGACCAGCGAGCGTTTGCAGGGATTTCAGCAACAGACCCTGGAGCCTTATGGCTCAAAAGTCTCGTGGCATACGGATTTCGGCGAAGTGCCTGATGGTTTTACCCTGCTTGCCGCCAACGAACTCTTCGATGCCATCCCCATCCGTCAGTTCGTTCGCACCGCCAGCGGTTTTCGCGAGCGCGCGGTCGGCCTCGATGTCGACGACGAACTGACCTTCACCACCGGCGTCGCCACCCTTGATCCGGCGCTTCTTCCGGAGGGCGGACTTCCGCCGATCGGTACGATTTTCGAGCTCGCGCCAGCCCGGCAGGCCGTCATGACGACAATCTGCGACAGGCTGGCCACCCATGGCGGCACGGCTCTCGCTATCGATTACGGCCACATGACGACGGGTTTTGGCGACACGCTGCAGGCCGTGCGCATGCATGAATACGATCCGCCGCTGGAACATCCCGGCGAAGCCGACCTTACCAGCCATGTCGATTTTCAGCATCTGGCGCAGACGGCGCTCGCCTCCGGCATGCACATCAACGGATGTTGCCACCAGGGCGATTTCTTGATCGGGCTCGGATTGATGGAACGAGCAGCGGCTCTTGGACGCGATCGCGATGTCGCAACTCAGGAGAGTATCCGCGTCGCCGTGGAGAGGCTGGCCGGAGCCGGAGAAGGCAGGATGGGAGAGCTCTTCAAGGTGCTTGCGGTTTCCAGTCCGGCGATCGACCTCCTGCCCTTTCGTCCTGTCAGCTGAACCGTGACCGTCGATCCTGCGGATTGACAGCCCGCGCCGGGCTGGGCCAACATCCCGGCCAGATCGAACTGCTTCGCCGCGGCTGCGTTACTCATCGCACGACAAGCTAAACCGAATATCAAGGAACGCTGTGTTGCCGACACCAATTGCAAGCACGCTGCTGAGCGCCGCCGAGGCTGCCGGCATCCGCCATGGCTATTTCACCCGCGCCGGCGGCATTTCAGAAGGCCTCTATCGCGGCTTGAACGTCGGCCTCGGCTCGAACGACAATCGTGAACATGTGCAGGAAAACCGCCGCCGCGTCGCCCATTGGTTCGGTCTTTCGCTTGAGCGGCTCGCCACCGTGCACCAGATTCATTCCCCCGATGTCGTCACCATCGACGAGCGTTATGACGGCAGTCGGCCTGAAGCTGACGCGATGGTGACGGCAACACCAGGCATCGTGCTTGGCGTTCTTGCCGCCGATTGTGGCCCCATCCTCTTCGCCGATCCCGAAAATCGGATCATCGGCGCCGCCCATGCAGGCTGGAAGGGAGCGCTGACCGGCGTGCTGGAAAACACCATCGACGCGATGGTGGCGCTCGGCGCAAGGCGTGAGGCGATCATTGCCTGCCTCGGCCCCTCCATCAGCCAGGCAAGCTACGAGGTCGGCCCGGAATTCGTCGATCGGTTCCTGGCCCACGACCCGGGCTACGCCAGATATTTCACGTCGTCTGAACGGGCCGGCCACGCGATGTTCGACCTGCCGGCCCTGACTGTCGATCGCCTGCGAAAGGCAGGCGTGACAGCTGAAAGCCTGAATCTCTGCACCTATCCGGATCCCGACCGCTTTTTCTCCTATCGCCGCACCACACATGCGAAGGAGCCGGATTACGGCCGGCAGATTTCCGCCATCGCCATCGGGGAGGCAGCTTGATATGGCCTTGCATTTCGAACGCAGCGAATTTGGTGCACGCTTGGCTCGACTGCTCGCCAAGATGCAGGAGGAAAAGCTCGACGCCATGCTGCTCTTCGCGCAGGAGAGCATGTATTGGCTGACGGGCTACGATACCTTCGGCTATTGCTTCTTTCAGACCCTGGTGGTCAAGGCGGACGGATCGATGACGCTCCTGACGCGCTCCGCCGACCTTCGTCAGGCGCAACTCACTTCGGTCATTTCCGATATCCGTATCTGGGTCGATCGCGTCAATGCCGATCCGACGCTCGATCTCAAGGAATTGCTTGTTGATCTCGACCTTCTCGGTGCCCGCATCGGCATCGAATACGATACGCATGGCATGACCGGCCGCATCGCCCGCCTGCTTGACCAACAGCTTGCCAGTTTCGGCCAGATCGTTGATGCCTCCTATCTCGTCAGCCGATTACGCCTGATCAAGAGCCCGGCGGAGATCGGCCATGTCGAGCGCGCCGCCGCTCTCGCCGACGATGCCCTGGACGCCGCCCTGGCGCTGATCAAGCCCGGTGCGGATGAGGCCGATATCCTCGCCGCCATGCAGGGCGCCGTCTTTTCCGGCGGAGGCGACTATCCAGCCAACGAATTCATTATCGGCTCCGGCGCCGAGGCCCTGCTCTGCCGCTACAAGGCCGGCCGTCGCAAGCTCGACGCCGACGACCAACTGACACTCGAATGGGCCGGCGTCGACGCTCACTACCATGCCGCCATGATGCGTACCGTCGTCATCGGCAATCCCAGTCATCGCCACCGAGAGCTCTATAGCGCCTGCCTGGAGACACTGCAGGCGATCGAAACCATCCTGACGCCTGGCCACAGCTTCGGCGATGTTTTCGACATGCACGCCAAGATCATGGACGAACGCGGGCTTTCGCGCCACCGGCTGAATGCCTGCGGTTATTCGCTCGGCGCCCGCTTTTCTCCGTCCTGGATGGAGCACGAGATGTTCCACATCGGCAATCCGCAGGAGATCGAGGAGAATATGTCGCTCTTCGTGCACATGATCATCATGGACTCCGACAGCGGTACCGCCATGACCCTCGGACAGACCTATCTGACGACGTCGCAAGCCCCGAAAGCCCTATCCCGTCACCCGCTCGAATTTCTTAACCGTTAGCGGCGTAAGATAGCGATCCTGAACGGAGAGACCGTCGAGGAAAGGATCGCGCAATGGGACTGGTCAGGACAATGTTGACTGTCGCCGGCTTCTGCCTCGCGCTCTCCGCCTGCAACACCACGGACGCCCTGACGCCACCCGAGGCGATCGGCGATGTCGGCTCCAACCCGGTCACCCAACGGGATGTCGAGCGGATGGCCACAGCACCCCAGCGTCGCCAAAGCTATCCGGGAACACAAGAGAGCTACGGCTACCAGCAGCAGACTTCTCAGCAAGCATATCAGCCGCAAAGCTATGGCGGCGGTTCGCTTGACGACCAAGCATCGGCGCTGCGGTCGAACGGCACCAATCCCTATGCCTCGCGCCCGCTTGATGACGGCCGCACCGCTTCCATCGCCCCGGCCGATACGCAGACCTCGCAAACCGACGAGCAGAGCGAGGCCGACCGGCGCCTTTCGGAAGATCCGCAACAGCAACCGAAACGGCAGCGGCAAGCCGCCGACGATCAACAGCCGGAACAACAGCAACAGGCGTCGCTGCCGCCCGCCGCCGCCCCCGGCGGCAACAGCATTCGCTTTCTGCCGATCATCGGCGCGCCCGTCGACGCCGTCACCCCGCTATCGCGTCAGCTCGGTGCGGATGCCCGCTCGCTCGGCCTGACGATCAAGAGTTCCAGCGACGCCAGCGCCAGCTATGTTTTGAAGGGCTACCTCTCCGCCTTCGAGGACGGCCCGCAAATTTCCGTGACCTATGTCTGGGATGTGCTGGATAACAACGGCAACCGCCTGCACCGAATCCAGGGCGCGGAAAGCGCGCCGCTGAAGCGCGGCGACCCGTGGACGGCCGTTCCGCCGGCCGTCATGCAGAAAATCGCCTCCAAAACCATGTCGGAATTCAATTCCTGGCGCAATTCCAGCGGTGGATAGCCACAAGCTTTTCAGAAATATGAAAGGTATCGCGCGTCTCCCCCTTGCATTCGAGTGCAAGGCGGTTAAAAGCGCGGCTATCAGGTTGGTAACAGGCGGGCCAAGATGAAGGTTTTCGCAGGCAATTCGAACAGGCACCTTGCCGAAGCGATCTGCAATTATCTCAATGTTCCCTTGGGAAGGGCTAGCGTCCGCCGGTTCGCCGACCAGGAGATTTTCGTAGAGATCCAGGAAAACGTGCGCGGCGAGGATGTCTTCCTCGTACAGCCGACGTCGTTTCCGACTAACGATCACCTGATGGAACTGCTGATCATGATCGATGCGATGCGCCGCTCGTCGGCGCGGCGCATAACCGCAGTCATCCCCTATTTCGGCTATGCCCGCCAGGATCGCCGCGCCTCCGGGCGCACGCCGATCTCGGCCAAGCTGGTGGCCAATCTGATCACCGAGGCTGGCGCCGACCGTGTTCTCACGCTCGACCTGCACGCGGGCCAGATTCAGGGATTCTTCGATATCCCGACCGACAATCTCTATGCGATTCCGGTGCTGACCCGCGACATCAAGGCCAATTACGACATCAGCAACGTCATGGTTGTCTCGCCCGACGTCGGCGGCGTCGTGCGCGCCCGCGCTCTTGCCAAACGTCTCGACTGTCTGCTGGCGATCGTGGATAAGCGCCGCGACCGCCCGGGCGAATCCGAGGTGATGAACATCATCGGCGAAGTGGAAGGAAAAGACTGCCTGCTGATTGACGATATCGTCGATTCCGGCGGCACGCTCTGCAACGCGGCCGATGCCCTGCTCGCACAAGGCGCGGCAAGCGTCACTGCCTACATCACGCATGGCGTCCTCTCGGGCGGTGCCGTGACCCGTGTTGTAAACTCGAAACTGAAGGAACTGGTGATCACCGATTCCATTCAGCCGACGACAGCAGTGCAATCGGCGCCCAATATCCGCGTCATCAGCACGGCCAGCCTCATCGGCGAAGCCATCAACCGCACCAGCCAGGAAGAATCGGTCTCGAGCCTGTTCGACTGAGGCCGACAAGCACTCTCAGGCGGTCTTCGCTGCGGACGGATGTGTCTGCCTCCATGCCAGCAAGCCGATCCCGACAAGACCCGAGGCGAACACAGCCGCCCCCGCACCCATGATCGAAGGCCCGATGCCAAACCAGGCAAACAGGCTCGGCGACATGAGGTAAGCCACAAACAAGCCCGTGAAAATAGCGCACATCAGCAGACGATAGACCTGTGCCAGGCGATGCGGTTCGCTGCGCGTCTGCATCAGGTACAGCATGGCGAGGTTTTCAAAAGGACCATTGATTGCCGCGAAGCACGCGACGATCATCAGCCACATCCTGTCATGCATTAGCGGCAGCAGGAATACCCCTGCCCCGAAAATCAGCTTTGCCACGATAATCCAGACAACAGGCCGGCGAGGCTTGATGCTGCTGAGAATGAGATTGGTCGTCAGGTTACCGACACCGTAAGCCGTCATCATCAAGCCGTAATCCGTCAGAGGATCGGCGCTGGTTTCGCGCAGATGCAAGATCATCCCGAGCAGAATTCCCATTGCCCAGGCGATGTTCCCCATCAGGTTGGTGAATAAGCCATAGAGGATCGCCGCATGACCCCGGGCCACCCGCCATCCGCCAAGGACACCATCTATCACGGCAGCCGTTCCGGAAAAATCGCGACGCCTCGGCGCAGCCGGGAATTTCGCGACCGCGAGCCAGACGGCGAGCGCCGACAGCAAGAAGGTAGCTGCAGTGACAGTAAAAAACTGCGACTTCGGCAGGAAGCCGTTCACGAGCGCGATCAAGCTCGGACCGAGAATGCGCGCCATGCGCCGTGTGGCATCGAACAGGCCATTGGTTGCATGCCGAACATCAGGATCGACGGCAATCGTCGGCAGGGTCGCCTGCAGCGACGGGTCGAATGTCGAGGTCAGCAATGCAATGCATCCGGCAAGTACCATCAGCAGCGGCAGGCTCATCAGATGCAGAAGGCCGGCAAGCGACAAAGTCAGCAACAGAGCTGCACGCACGAGATCGGCTGCGATCATCGTGGTACTGTGACGCCAGCGATCCGTGACGATGCCGCCGAAGAGACTGCCGAACAGAAGCGCGCCGGACTGCAACGCGGAAACATATCCCGCATTCCTGCCGATGAAGTCCGCCGCGATCCAGACGACTGCGACCATGTAGAATTCGGAACCTGTGGCCGCCAGCACCTGACCGGCCCACAGGAGAGAGATCGAACGCTGGCCGAGCGGCCTTAGAACAAACATGATCGCATTCTGACTTCAGATTGATTTACTTGATGACCTGGCCGTTGACCTTCACACCGCCGTCTTCGGAAAGATCGATCTCCCAGCGCGAACGCCCGTCCGCATCCGTCTTGGCGAAGCCCTTGGCCATCATCAGGCCGAAGGAAAGCTGAGCGAGATCGGTCTTCGTCTTGGCGGCCTCCTGGACCGCGGCGATCGTCTTGTCGAGATCGCGGGCGAGCACCGTCATCTTCATGGACACGCGGTCCTTCTCGTTCAGCCAGCCGCGCATGCTGCCGGAGGCCTCGACATCGTAAAGACCCGAGACGGCGCTGATTTTCGGAAAGTTGATGGTCATCGTCCCATCCGGGAACATGGCTTGCTGCAGCTTGACGTCCATGGCCGTATTGTTGTCCGGAACCTTGAAATCGGTCTGCTGCAAGACGTCCATCAGAGCGGAGAAGTTCAGGTTCGGCACCTGCAACTGGATATCGGCGGCATCGGGAATGAAGGCGACATAGTCTTCAGGCATCAGACCCGAGGCAAGGGTGAGCTTTTCGGCACTCATCCCGAAATCGGCGTTCATCGCATTGGTCGGCCCCGCCACCTTGAAGAAATAGCCGAGCTTCTGCAGTCCGCCATCACCGAGTGGCGTCGTGACGGCAATGTCCTTGATGGCGACCGACTCGTCGAACGAACCGACGATCGGCATCGCGTCCATCAGCAGGGCCTTCAGCGCCAGGCTGTCGGTGTCGGAGAGGGTCTTCTGGTCCTTGTGTTCCGAGACGAAATGCAGCAGGGAATTCACCGCCTTCAACGGCAGCTTGGTCGCGCTGGCATTGAAATCGATTGCCGCGACCTTGATTTCGCCAAGCGCCGTGCTGTCTGACGAGATCTTGTCGTAGAGCGACTGCAGGCCGCCGCTCATCTTGATATCGAGTCTGCCAGGCTCGCCGCTGTCGGACGAGGACAGGGTATAGCCGATGCTGTCGATCGTGGCGTCGTTCTTCTGGACGCCATTGTCGGTGGTCTTGGTGGCGAAGGTGATGCCGCTGCCCTTCATATCCATCGAGCGCAGATAGTGAAGCGCAGGATCGAACACGCCCTTGAAATTCGAGGAGGCCAGCGCATAACGAAATTCGGTGTCGGGACCGCTGCCCGGCTTCGAGCGCGCCGTCACATCAAAGGCGTTGTTGCCTTCAATGTTCCAGAGGCCGCTATCCAGCGGCGTCGCAAGCAGCGCCAACGGCTTCAAGCCGCTGATATCGAAACCGGTCACGTTCAGCTTGTCGAAAAGCTTCTGCAGGTCATAGGTGACCTCATAATGAGCACTGACCGGCTTCACCGAGATGCCGCCGCTCCCGGCGATATCATCGGGCAGGAAATAGGTCAGATTGCCGAGTAGATCCTTGGCACCCTGCTCGCTGACATCTGCCGCCTGGACAATGCCGGCCACGCCGGCGGCGAGAACAGCCGCCGCGGCAACCGCTTTAAAACGCATAATTCACCCCCAAATATGATGGAAAAACAATATGAAAGTCCGAAAATGCCCAAGAAGCTTGGCTCGCCCCGTGCCTCAGGGCTTCTTCATCACCTGTCCGTTGACCGTAACTGTCCGATCTTCATCCATCGTGACGTCCCAGCGTAGGCGACCGTCCGGATCGGTTTTTGCAAACCCCTTGGCGGCGAGCAGGCTGAAGGAGACATTGTTCAGCCGAGGCTCCGTCTTGGCGGCCTCCTGAATGGCTGTAACAGTCTTGTCGAAATCGCGCGCCAGGATCGTTGCCTGCAACGAATAGTCGGAATGGGCCTTGGTCGAGGCCTTCACCGCGCCGGAAACCTCGACGTCGTAGACACTGGAGGTAGCGCTTATCTTCGGAAATTCGAGCGTACCGTATCCGCTCGGGAACATCGTGCGCTTCAGCGCTTCACCGGAAACCGGCGTCGCCCGCGTGGCGACCGCCCCTAGAGCCGTGTCGATGAGGCCGGCGAAGTTGATGTTGGGCACACCGAGCTGAACGTCCAATGTCTCGGGCAGGAAAGGCGAATAAGCCGCCGGGATGAGGTCCGCATCAGGCGTGAAATGCTCTGCCCGCAGCTCGAAATTGACATTGGACGCCTTTGTCAGGCCATCCATCTTGAAATTATAGCCGACACGCTTGACGCCGACCTTGCCCTTATCCGTCGCCACCAGGACATTGTTCAACGTCACAGTCTTGTTGAACGAACCGAAAACCGGCAGGGCGCGGCGCACCAGCTGCTCGAACTTCTCGCTGCCGCTTTCCGAGAGCTGCTTCGCCTTGACGTGTTGAACGAAGAAGCGAATGAGTGCACGCAGCTCCTTCACTGGCAAGCTGGTCGCGGTAACGTTCGTATTGACGCTCTCGACACTGAAGTTGACGGGTGAACCATGCGGCCGCCCCGTGAACTGTTCGCTGAATCGCTGCAGCGTGCCCTGCAATTGCAGATCGACCTTGCCTGCCTCGGTGCTGTCTGTCACCGTATGCGCGAAAGAGGCGCTATCGATGGTGGCGTCGATCTTGCGCCCGCTCCTTGGCCCGCTGCCGACACTGGAGAATTTCACGCCGCTGCTCTTGATGCCCATCGACCGCATCATCTCGATCGTAGGATCGAAAATGCCGTCGAAAGAGGTGGAGGCAACGGAATAAGCGATGTCGGACACCGGCGAATGCAGAGAAATATCGAGGCTGTTATCGCCCTTCAAATGCCATTTGCCCTGATCGACCGGCTGCGCGAACAAAGAAAGCGGCTTGAAACCCGTGACGGAAAACGCGCTGGAATTGATTTTGTCGAAGAACTTTGCAAGGTCATAGGTAATCTCATACTGATCACCCGCTGGCTTCACCGAGACGAAATCGCTTCGGGCAAGATCGTTTGAAAGAGAATGCGCCAGTATGTTGCGAAGGTCCTTGGCGCCTTGCTCGTTGATGTCGGCCGCCTGTGATGCGCCGGCAAGACCCATGGAAATAACCGCAGCGGCGATAGCCCTGGAGCGCATGCCCGACCTCTCCTTTTGACCCTGATCGATTGAGTTCGACTGTTGAAGGGGCCGAGGGTATATGTCAAGTCGTTGATAGAAATGGCGTCGCAGCCTCGTGCGCAAGAGTTGCAATGTCATCACAGACCTTCGCATTCCGGAGGTGCTTGCGCCTTCGGCCACTTTGTATTATACGCCACGCGTCCGCGTAGACACCCTTGGAGGCAACGCGGATGAGGCAGGGCATGCCCTCCTCCAGTTCAACCGATACGGCGATGACCGACCGGATGAACTCTCCAAATAACCTCGAAAGGAATAGCCATGAGCCACGAAAGCTACGAGCTCAAGGCCGAGGCGCGCGAACGGGTTGGTAAGGGGTCCGCCCGTGAACTTCGCCGCAACGGTTTGATTCCCGCTGTCATCTATGGTGACAAGCAGGCCCCCATTTCTATCGCTCTCAACACCAATGAGGTGACGAAGCGCATCCACGCCGGCGGTTTTCTCACGACGATCGCAACGATCGACGTCGGCGGCAAGAAGATCAAGGTTCTGCCGAAGGACTACCAGCTCGATCCGGTCCGTGACTTCACGGTTCACGTCGATTTCCTGCGCGTTTCCGGCAACACCGAAGTCACCGTTGAAATCCCGGTTCACTTCGTCAACCACGAAAAGTCCCCGGGCCTCAAGGCTGGCGGCGTTCTCAACATCGTTCGTCACGAAGTTGAAGTTCATTGCCCGGCCGACGCGATCCCGGAATTCTTCACCGTTGACCTCAGCGGCCTGAAGAGCGGCGACAGCATCCACATCTCGAATGTGACGCTGCCGAAGAAGGTCACCCCGGTGATCAGCGACCGCGACTTCACGATCGCAACGATCGTTGCCCCGGCAGCCGGTCTTGCGGAAGAGGAAGAAGGCGGCGAGGAAACCACCGCCTGATTTTGGCGTCTTCATTGCCAAGCATCCAGACCCGCCTCCCTTATGGGGATGGCGGGTTTTTCATATGTAATCACTAATATTAGAACAAATAAAAATAAAGATTTCTTGAATCTATACTTTGATTGATATTCTTTAACCCCGGAATTTCAACAACATTTAACACATTCATGGAACCTTACGCGAAAGAGTTGTAGGGAACGGTATCCCAAGATTCGCCGGCCTATGACTGGGGAGCTATCGGGACTATGAGCCATTCGGTCGAAAACAGGTTTTTCGCGATCGTCTGCGGAGCGCTGCTGATTTTCGTAGCGCCGCTCTTTATTCTATTCCTTTTCCTGTCGTCAGAGCGCGCCGAAAAGGAAATCAAGGATCATATAACCGTACTGCTCGTTGCCAATGCCCAGGCCCTGGCCAAACCTCTGTGGGATCTCGACGAAGACAGCGTCACCCAGATCAGTGCGACGACGGTCGCCGAAGGCGCCATCGTCAGGGTCAATGTCCGCGACCTCTCTGGCCAGCTCGACGTCACGCAATCGACAATCCCTAAATCCTACAAGGGCAATCTGGAGTCGGTTTCCCGTTCGATCGTCTATAACGGCGTCGATGGCGCAAAGAAGCTTGGCACCATCACGGTCTACTATCCTCAGCTTGGGCTCTTCGATGGTTTGAAGAACGAGGAGATCGTCTTCATCTCCATCTTCATCTTCGCCGTGCTTACGGTCTTCGGCGCGGCGCTGATCGGCAACCGCATCTTCGTCATCCAGCCATTGATGCGGCTGACGCACGCCGTGGAGGCGACGCGGCGGCTCGGCTCGCGCCATCATGTCGATTGGCAATCGAATGACGAAATGGGACGGCTCGCCAGCAGTTTCAACGACATGCAGAGCAAGCTTCAGCGCGAGGAAACCGAGCTGAAGCACGCTCATCGCCGCGCCACCGACACTTATAATCTGACGCCCGCCATGCTCTTCTCCCTCGACAAGGACGATTGCATCGCCGCCGTCAGCGATTACTGGCTCGCTGCGACAGGCTATAATCGTGCCGAGGTGTTGGGGCGGGAATTCGCCAGTCTGGTACTGCCAGATTCGCGCTCGCAATATGTCGACCGCAAACGCAGCCATCCCGATAGCGCCGCCCGCCTTGCCGTCACGGTAAAATTCCTTTGCCAGGACGGGCGCAAAATGGACGTCTTGATCCTCGAGACGACGGCAGTCCAGGACGGCCTCTCACTGTCCGTCATGACCGACGTCACCGAACTCAAGCAATCCGAAGACCGGAACTTGCGCCAGGCGATCACCGACCATCTGACCGGCCTCTTGAACCGTCAAGGCTTCGAGACCGCACTCGACGCCAAGATCAATGAGGCGGACCTGCGCCATCGCGAGCTTGCCTGCCTCTTCATCGACCTCGACCGTTTCAAGTGGATCAACGACAATATGGGCCATGCAGCCGGCGATGCGGCACTGCGCGAACTCGTATCGCGCCTGCAGGCCCGACTGACGCCCGGCGATGTCGCAGCTCGCCTCGGCGGCGACGAATTTGCGATCCTGTTGCTGGCGGAAGATGCGGAAGCAAGAGCCATGGACATGGCCGCTCGCATCGCCGAAGTCTTCGACGCGCCATTCTGTGGCGACGCCCGCCTCAGCGCCAGCATCGGCATCGCCATCTATCCGCGCCAGGCCGCCAACGCGGCCGAACTGCTGCTGAAATCCGATATCGCCATGTATGCCAAGAAGCGCGACGGCAAGAACGGCGCGCAGATCTTCGACAACGGCATGCTCGATGACTCCCGCCGCCGCGCTGAATTGGAGAGCTACATCGAAAGCGGTCTCAGCGAAGACTGGTTCGAAGCCTATCTGCAACCGGTCGTCAATATCGATGATCGCTCGATTGTCGGCTTCGAGGCGCTGATGCGATTGCATCATCCGCAGAAGGGCATCCTGCCTCCGGGCCGCATCATCGAGGTTGCGGAAGAAACAGGCTCCATCATACGCATAGGCAATCGCATCATGGAAAAAGCGATCGCCCATTTCGCACGGCTGTCGCGGCTCGACGGCATGCAGGACAGCTACATCGCGATCAATTTCTCACCCTTGCAGTTCGAGCCGGATCTACCCGTGCGCATCGCAGCCTTGCTTTCGCGCTACGATATTTCCCCGCGACGCATCGTCATCGAAATCACAGAGGCCGTGCTCATGGACGACAATCCGGAAACACGCATGGTCATCAACGAGATCTGCCACTACGGCTGCCGCATCGCGCTCGACGATTTCGGCACGGGTTATTCCTCGCTGAGCTATATCAATCGGTTCCCCGTCGACATCATCAAGATCGACCAATCCTTCATCCGCGCCATCAACGATACCGCTTCGGACGTCAGCGCCAGGAGCCGCATGCTTGTGGAAAGCATTACGACGCTCTCGCACAAGATGAGCTGCACGGTCATTGCCGAGGGTGTGGAAACCGAAGAGGAATGCGCGACCCTGCGCACCATGGGCATCGATTATGGGCAAGGCTATCTCTTCCATCGACCGCAACATCCGGACAATCTGATGAAAACGCTGTCCGGCCCGCAATTCGACCAGCTCTCCCCCGTAGCGCAGGCGTCATAGCGATGAGGAACCGCATGCGAAAACTGCTGCTAACGGTCGCCATCAGCCTGTCTTCGCTATCCGTCCTTTCTCCTGCTCGTGCTGAAACCATCCATTTCACGACCGAGGAATATCCGCCCTTCAATTATCGCGACGGCAAGACCCCCGTTGGAGCAACCGTCGAACAGGTACAGAAGGTCATGACCGACATCGGCGTCGATTACACGATCGATATCATGCCCTGGGCCCGGGCCTACAACCAGGCGCTGACGGAGCCTCTGACCTGCGTATTCGCCACGGCGCACAACGACGAGCGCGACAAGCTCTTCAAATGGGTGCAGCCGTTGCTGATCGATCGCAACATCCTGATCAAGCACAGCGGCTCGACGGTTACAGCCGCCACGATCGACGAAGCCAAGACGTACCTCGTCGGCACCTGGCGCCAGGACTATACGGAGAGTGTACTGCGCCGGAACAATTTTCCGCGTATCGATGTGGGCAGCGACTTCAGGGCGACGCTGAAGAAACTGATGAGCGACCGCGTCGACCTGATGCCGATCTCGGAATTCTATTTCGATAAGCTGAAGAAGGACGGCAATGCCGTGGAGAAGGTGACGATCCTCTCCCAGCAACCCATGGGTATCGCCTGCCAGAAGGATTTCCCCGACGATCTCCAGAGCAGAATGCAAACTGCGCTCGATGCGCTGATCGCCGACGGCACGCAGACGCGGATTTTCCTGAAGTACGGCCTGCGCCTCGGCGAGTGATCGCATCCCGCCTTGACTTTGCCGTCAATTCCCTGTCGTGAAGGGCATCTGCATTTTCCAAGGGGTGAAGCGCATGCTTCTCATCGCGGGCCTCGGCAATCCCGGCGCCAAATATCAGGGCAACCGCCACAACATCGGCTTCATGGCCGTGGACGCGATCCATCGCCGCCACAGCTTTTCGCCGTGGTCGAAGAAATTCAAGGCGGAGATTGCCGAAGGCGAGCTCGGCGGCCAGAAAGTGCTGCTCATCAAGCCGCAGACCTTCATGAACCTGTCAGGCGAATCCGTCGGCGAGGCCATGCGCTTTTATAAGCTCGAGCCGTCCGACCTCGTGGTGATCTACGATGAACTCGACCTGCCGGCCGGCAAGGCACGCCTGAAGACCGGCGGCGGCCATGGCGGCCACAACGGCATCAAGTCGATCGATGCCCATTCCGGCCGCGAATATCGGCGCCTCCGTCTCGGCATTGGTCATCCCGGCGCCAAGGAACTCGTGCACAATCACGTTCTCGGCGATTTCGCCAAGGTGGACCGGGACTGGCTGGAACCTTTGTTCGATACGCTTGCCGACAATGCCGACATGCTGGTGCGCGGCGAGGATTCGCAGCTGATGAACAAGATCGCGCTCGCCCTGGGCGGCAAGGCCGAGGAAGAGGCACCAAAGCCGGAAAAGAAAGTCACGGCCAAATCGCATATCCATCAAGCACGCAACCACAACCAGCCGAGGATACCGGAAACCGGCCCGATGGCGGAGATGCTGAAAAGGATGTTCGGCAAGAAGGGCGATTGAAATGCCGGAAGCAGCAGCCGAAAACGCCGACAATATCGTCATCCGGCCGGCAGCAGCCAGGGATCTCCGAACCCTGCTGGCACTCTATCGGCACCTCAACTCCGATCCAGAGCTGGAACTTCCTCTGGCGGACAGCCGCTTCGCCGAAATCCTGACCCATCCCGGCATGACGATCTTCGCGGCCTTCGCCGGTGACGAAGCAATTTCCTCAGTGACACTGGTGATAATTCCAAACCTGACACGCGGCGCCTCCTCCTATGCCTTGATCGAGAATGTCGTAACCCATGCCGATTATCGCCAACGCGGCCTTGCCGGAGCGCTCATTGAAAGGGCCATAGGGGCAGCCTGGGAAAAGAACTGCTACAAGATCATGCTGCTGACCGGCTCAAAAGACCCGGCGACACTGCGTTTCTACGCCAATTGTGGTTTCGCGCAGGACAAGACCGGCTTCCAGATCCGCCGCCCCGTTGCAGTCTGACGCTCCGAGGGAGCCTTATTCTTCCGGCTCGGTGGTGAACATCAGCGGGAAATCGGCACTTTTCGCCAGATCGATCGCCTCCTGGGCTTTCGTCTCGGCGATATCCCGCGCGCAAACCATCACCACGCAGCTGCCGAGCTTATGCGCCGTCATCATGACGCGATAGCCGGCCTCCTCGCTCATGCGGAAGACGGCCTTCAGCACCATGATGACGAACTCGCGCGGCGTGTAGTCGTCATTGACGAGAATGATCTTGTAAAGCTTCGGCCTCTCGACCTTCAGCTTGGTTTTGGTCTTTGGTTTAAGGACAACATCATTGTCACTCATCGGCATCACCGTTGACGACAGAGAAAAAGGCTTTGAGCTAATAGCGCCATTATAGTGCAGCGCACCACGCCATTCAAGGCGGACGGTGTCTCGGAGACAATGTGGCGCCGCAGCTTTTGAAGGCTTCAACCCGTCTTGCGGCAGAAAATCGGCTCGCTTTCCCCACAAGACTTGACCCGCAACGGCCCTTCCCCCATACGCACTGCAAAGATTTTCTAGATATGGACAAGGTGCCATGGGTTTCAAATGCGGTATCGTCGGGCTGCCGAATGTCGGCAAGTCCACTCTATTTAACGCGCTGACCAAGACGGCGGCGGCGCAGGCGGCGAATTATCCCTTCTGCACGATCGAGCCGAACACCGGTGAAGTCGCGGTTCCCGATCCGCGCATGCGCAAGCTTGCCGACATCGCCAAGTCGAAGGAGCTGATCCCGACGCGCATCTCCTTCGTCGATATCGCCGGTCTCGTGCGCGGCGCCTCGAAGGGCGAAGGCCTCGGCAACCAGTTCCTCGCCAACATCCGCGAAGTCGATGCCATCGTGCACGTGCTGCGCTGCTTCGAGGATAGCGACATCACCCATGTCGAAGGCCGCATCAATCCGGTCGCCGACGCCGAGACGATCGAGACCGAGCTGATGCTCTCCGATCTCGAGAGCCTGGAGCGCCGCACAGAACAGATGCGAAAGCGCGCCACCAGCAAGGACAAGGATTCCATGGCGATGCTGCCGATCATGGAAGCCTCGCTCAGCCTGCTGAACGAAGGCAAGCCGGTCCGCACGCTGCTGTCGAAGCTCGACGCGGAGGAGCTCCGCATCCTCAAGAGCCTGAACCTTCTGACCTCGCATCCGGTGCTTTATGTTTGCAACGTCGCCGAGGCGGATGCCGTGACCGGCAACGAGCACACCGCTGCAGTCGAAGCCATGGCGAAGGAACAGAATTCCGAGGTGGTGATCATCTCCGCCGCCATCGAAGCGGAAGTAGCCCAGCTGCCTGAAGAGGAAGCGACGGAATTCCTCTCCGCTCTCGGCCTCGATGAAGCCGGCCTCGACCGGCTGATCCGCGCCGGCTACAAGCTGTTGCACCTCATTACCTATTTCACAGTCGGCCCGAAGGAAACGCGCGCCTGGACGATCGAGCGCGGCACAAAGGCCCCGCAGGCCGCCGGCGTCATCCATTCAGACTTCGAACGCGGCTTCATCCGCGCCAGCACCATCGCCTATGACGACTACGTCGCCTACAACGGCGAAGTCGGCGCCAAGGAAGCAGGCAAGATGCGCTCCGAAGGCAAGGAATATGTCGTCCAGGACGGCGATGTCCTCAACTTCCTCTTTAACGCCTAAAGAATGAAGGGATTGCCGGCGCTTACCTGAGCGCCGGCAATCTTCCTTGTATAGATGCCGGCAGCAGCCGGACCGTGGCGCGGCGCAGATGCGGCCAGCCGACGCCGATCACCAGTACGATGAGCCCGACGATCATCAGCACGATGAAGCTCACCTTGTCGAGCCCGGCATTGTTCTGCCGCAAAATAGTGCCGATCGCCACGCCGAGCGAAAGCAAACCAGCTGTGACGAAAGCACGCCTGTCGATGATCAGGCCGATCAGCATCATGATCGCCACGATGACGACGATGGTCGCCGCCTGCGCGTAACCACCAGTGTCAATGTTGGTGAAAATGTCGCCGTCCTTGCCGAACTCAAGCATGAATGCCAGCAGGTTCGCCGTGTAGAGCAACGCAGGCGCGGTCGCGAGATGCAGCCAGAAGGCAACGTCAGAGCGGCGTGTTACGCGCTGGGGATCGCGGAGATCGAAATACATCGCAACCGCGAATGTCCCGAGTGCCGCCGCAAACATGATGCAAATCGACAGCAGCGGGTAGGCAAGCACCACGTTCGGCGCGCCCGTCACCAGCCCCATGATGTAGAAGACTGCCGCCAGCAACAGCGCAAACAGCGAAAAGAGCAGCATTGCCAGCGACAACGGCACGCGGTAGCGCCAATAAAACAAGGCAAAGAGCGGCGGCAATGGAAGCGTCATCACCATCCAGTCCACCATGATAGATCGGCCATCGTCGGCCGGACCGAGATAGACCACCGAGACGGTGATTATCCATTGCGCCAGCGCGATGGTCAGCGCAACTGCCGGAAGCGCCAGCCGCTGGCGGCGCACCAGGATTTCGGCAAGGATGATAATCGCCGGCAGCGGCCCGAGGAAGCTCGTAAGCCCCCATAGCCCGGCAAGCAGCACGATGATGCCGATGGTAATCAGGACATCATGAAAGCCTCGAATGAAGCGCGGCGCTTCACTGTCCTCCAGCGGGTTCATCAGATCATTGTCGCGCGGCTGCGAAAGACCGTTCCGAACGGTGGGGGCGCCGATATTGCGCTCGGCCAGATAGGGCAAAAGCCGCATGGCTTGGTCCGGGGAAATTATCCCCTCGCCGGCGGCGCCTTCCAGCGCGGTCTTGAGATCGCTCATGTCTGTCCTTACTGCGTGACGATGTTATGCAGCCTCATCACATCGCCGGCACACAATCAAGGGCTGCGGGGCACCGGCATGCGTTCACAGCACTCTGTTATCCGCTGCTATTACGAAAATACTTGCGCGCTTCCTGCCCCGCATGCGATTGCGCACGGACGGAATGAGGAGGCTCGTGACGAATATGGCGAAACTGGCATATGAGGATTTTCAGCCGGGGCAGGAATTTCCGCTCGGCCCAAAACATGTGACGGCGGTAGAAATTATCGAATTCGCCAGGGAATTCGACCCGCAACCGATGCACCTGGATGAGGAAGCGGGCCGCACCAGCATCCTTGGCGGCCTTGCAGCCTCAGGCTGGCATACCGCGGCGATGTTCATGCGCATGATGTGCGACTCCTATCTTCTCGAAGCCGATGCGCAAGGTGCCCCGGGCATTGATTTTATGGATTGGAAGAAGCCGGTTCTGGCTGATGATACCCTGTCCGGCCGGTCCATCGTGCTGGAAGCACGTCCCATGCGCTCGCGCCCCGGCATCGGCATCGTCAAATTCCGCCACGAGGTCGAGAACCAGCGCCGCGAGCTCGTCTGCCTCGGCGAAAACTCGACGATGATCCGCATGCGCGCAGACGCGGAGGTGTCGGCATGAAGATGAGCGAGCTCTATACCATCGGTGAACGGGTCGAGATCGGCAGCCATACCTTCACGCCCGAAAGCATTGTCCGCTTCGCATCGCGCTTCGATCCGCAGATCTTCCACATGGATGCCGAAGCGGCCAAAGGGACGCTGTTCGGCGGCCTTTGCGCCTCCGGCTGGCACAGCTGCTCGATGTGGATGCGCACCTTCGTCGATTTCTGGAAGGGCGAGACCATCAGGCTGATTGCGGAGGGGAACACTCCCCCAAAACTCGGGCCCTCGCCCGGCTTCAAGACGCTGCAATGGCTGCGCCCGGTCTTTGCCGGCGACACCATCACCTATGGCGTCACCCTGCTCGCCAGCCGCCCTCTGGCCTCGCGCCCCGGCTGGACGCTCTACACGCTCGCCTGTGACGGCTCAAACCAGCATGGCATGCCGGCCTTGCGCTTCGAAAGCACTGTGCTGGCATTTGAATAAGGAATAGCGGGGCTGCCGGCAATTCTGCCCGGCGTGCCCAACAAGCCCGGCTCAGTGACCGGCGAATTCCACCAGCGTATGAACCGGCACATCAAGCGCTTCGAGCTTCTTGCGGCCGCCGAGATCCGGCAGGTCGATGACGAAGCAGGCAGCGACGACTTCGGCGCCGATCTGGCGCAGCAACTGTGTGGCGCCGACAGCCGTGCCGCCGGTCGCGATCAGGTCGTCGACAAGAATCACTCTCTCGCCGGGATTGACGGCGTCCCGGTGCATCTCCATCTCGTCGACGCCATATTCCAGGCTGTAGGCGATGCGGACGATATCGTGCGGCAGCTTGCCCTTCTTGCGGATCGGCACGAAGCCGGCCGACAACTGATGCGCTACCGCTCCCCCAAGGATAAAGCCGCGCGCTTCCATTCCAGCGATCTTGTCGATCTTCGTGCCGGCATAGGGCTGCACGAGCGCATCGACCGCGCGGCGAAACGCCTTGGCATCGCCGAGCATCGTCGTGATGTCGCGAAAGATGATGCCGGGCTTGGGATAATCCGGAATGGAGCGGATGCTGGCAGCAAGCTCCGAAGCGATAGTGTTCATGAAATATGTACTCTCAGGCTGTGATAGGGCCGGCCGCACCCTAGCAATACCCAGGCGTTATACCAATAAAAAAGGCGGCCCGGACAGGCCGCCTTTTCGTTGATTCACCGCAATACTCAGTGAGCGCCGGCCTTGGCATAGACGGACCGTTTGGTGAGATAGATCAACACCGAGAAGATCAGCAGGAACACGATGACCATGAAGCCGAGGTGCTTGCGATCCTCCAGATGCGGTTCGGATGTCCACATCAGGAAGGCAGCGACGTCGCGCGCATACTGGTCCACCGTCTGCGGCGAGCCGTCGTCATAGGTCACCTGCCCGTCCGAAAGTGGCTTCGGCATCGCAAAGGTCGCGGCCGCATCGAAATACGGATTGTAGTGCGAGTTCTGCGGTACCTTGAAACCGGCCGGCGCATCTTCATAGCCGGTCAGCAGCGAGTAGATGTAGTCCGGGCCGCCTTCCTGATACTGCGTGAAGATATCGAAAATGAACTGCGGGAAGCCGCGTTCGATTTCGCGCGCCTTGGCAAGCAGCGACATGTCAGGCGGAACGGCCCCGTTGTTGGAGGCAGCAGCAGCCTCGTCGTTCGGGAACGGCGAGTTGAAATGATCTGATGGAACCGCCTTGCGGGTAAACATCTCACCCTGAGGGTTCGGCCCGTCCTGCACTTCGTAGTTGGCAGCGAAGGTTTTCACCTGCGCCTCAGAATAACCGAGGTCTCCCAGCGTGCGGTAGGCCACCAGCTTCATCGAGTGGCAGGCGGAACAGACTTCCGTGTAGACCTTGAGGCCACGTTGCAGCTGCGCCTTGTCGTAATAGCCGAACGGGCCGGAGAAGGACCAATGCTGTTCGCGCGGCTCCTTCAGCGGATAATGCGGCGTCTCGCTTTCTGCGGCAGGCTTCGTTTCCGCGGCAAAGGCAGCAACGCTCGCCGGACCGCCCATGAGCGTGAGCGACAGAAGGCCGACAATAAGTTTTTTCATCGTTTTCTTCCTCTATCGCCGGTCAAGCTTGAACCGGGGTGGCAACTTTACCGCCCTGTTTTTCAAGAACCGCTTCCGTAATCGAATTGGGAACGCGCCTCGGTGTCTCGACTATGCCGAGCACCGGCATGGCGACGAGGAAGAAGAGGAAGTAGAACAATGTCGCGAACTGCGCAGCCGTGGTGTAGATCCCTTCCGCCGGCTGCGAGCCCAGCCAACCGAGCAGGATGGCATCGGCGACGAACAGCCAGAAGAACAGCTTGTACCACGGACGATAGACGGCCGAACGAACCTTCGACGTATCGAGCCACGGCAGGAAGAACAGCACGATGATCGCGCCGAACATCGTCAAGACGCCGCCGAGCTTGGAATCGATCGGCCCGATGTTGAAGGTGATCGACCGCAGCATTGCGTAGAACGGCAGGAAGTACCATTCCGGAACGATGTGAGCCGGCGTCTTCAGCGGATTGGCCGGGATATAGTTATCGGCGTGACCGAGGAAATTCGGCAGGTAGAAGACGAAATAGGCGAACACCAGCAGGAAGATCGAAACGCCAAGCGCGTCCTTGAGCGTGGCGTAGGGTGTGAAGGCCACGGTATCGGTCTTCAGCTTGACCTCGACGCCGGTCGGGTTCGTCTGGCCGGTCACATGCAGAGCCCAGATGTGCAGGATGACAACGCCGGCGATCATGAACGGCAGCAGATAGTGCAGCGAGAAGAAGCGGTTGAGCGTCGGATCGTCAACGGCGAAGCCGCCGAGCAGGAAGGTCTGGATCCAGTCGCCGACCCAAGGGAAGGCCGAGAAAAAGCCGGTGATAACAGTGGCACCCCAGAAGGACATCTGGCCCCAGGGCAGCACATAGCCCATGAAGGCGGTCGCCATCATCAGCAGATAGATGATCACGCCGAGGATCCAGAGGATTTCGCGCGGCGCCTTGTAGGAGCCGTAATAGAGGCCGCGCGCGATGTGGAGATAAACAGCGACAAAGAAGAAGGACGCGCCGTTGGCATGCATGTAGCGCAGCAGCCAGCCGTGGTTGACGTCGCGGACGATCTTTTCGACCGAATTGAAGGCGACGGTCGTATCCGCCGCATAATGCATGGCAAGGACGACACCCGTCAGGATCTGCAGAACGAGCATGACGGCCAGCATCGCGCCGAACGTATAGGCATAGTTCAGGTTGCGCGGAACCGGATAGGCAATGAAACTGTCATAGACCATACGCGGCAGCGGCAACCGCGCATCGACCCATTTTTCGAGCCCTGTGGATGGCTCGTAAGACGAATGAGTACTCATGATTCAGCTCCCCCTCAACCGACCTTGATCTTTTTTTCTGCGGTGAACGCATATAGCGGAATGGCGAGGTTCTGCGGCGCCGGCCCATGGCGGATGCGACCGGCGGTATCATAGACCGAACCGTGGCAGGGACAGAACCAGCCGCCATATTCCCCAGCCTGACCGAGCGGTATGCAACCGAGATGCGTGCAGACGCCGATCATGACAAGCCAGTTTTCCTTCCCATTACCGGCCGAACGCGCGGCATCGGTCGCTTGCGCATCCGACGGCAGATTGGCATTGCGGGCGACGGGATCCTTCAGATCGGAAATCTGCGTGCCCTTGGCATCGTCGATTTCCTTTTGCGTGCGGTTGCGGATGAAGACAGGCTTGCCGCGCCATTTCACCGTCAGAGACATGCCAGGCTCCAGGCTCGACACGTCGACTTCGATGGAAGCAAGAGCGAGTGTGGACGCATCCGGCCGCATCTGATCGATAAACGGCCAGGCGACGGCAACCGCGCCCACTGCGCCCGCCATTCCTGTCGTCAAATAAAGGAAATCGCGGCGAGTTGGCTCGCCGATGGTTTCACTTGTCGTACTATGCTCGCTCAAGGCTGGACATCCTCTTCCGCAAAACCGCGGCAGAGCCGCGGTACCCCCTCACTAACGGCGAATCAACGCGACCATAATTCCGCCATAGATTCCTCCGTAACCCGCTGCGTTCTAAGCTTGATCGCAAATTATGTCCAGTCTTGGCAAGGGAAGAGGGCACAATGTCGCGGCAAAACTGCGCTATTCGTTCGCAAGGCCGGAGCTTAAAATCGCAAGCTGCAGTCACGCGGCCCTAAGCACATGAAAAAACGAGCGATTCAGATAATATATTTTTATGATGCAAGGCAAAATAAACAGTGATTTCAATGCTGCATTGCGGCATAAGCGGTAGCGGTACAGCGTCCGGTATATAGTGAGCTTGCCTTTCTACCTCTTAAAACTGAATGGATTTAGCGCGCGATTTATGAACGATTGAGGCCGTTGCTGCGCCTCGTCAAAGCGCCGAAAACGAAGCACGAGAACCTCTCATGAGACATACGGTTTATTGCGTTCTATGTGTCCTCGCCACTCTGGCGCTCGGCATACTCGCGGCGCGCTACGTGGCCGATTCGTGGATACTGGCCTTTTTTGATAGCCTGCAGACCCACATCAGCCTGGTCGCGATCGTGCTCGCCCTGATCGCGCTTGTTTTCAAACGGCACTGGTATGCGACATTCCTGGTGTTGGTCGGCGCCGCGCTGCTGGTGCATTCCGTTATCATGCTCCAGGAATATGCCGTCCCCTCCTTCATTGCGCCGGCGGAAGCATCGGTCGGAAGCTTCAGGCTCCTCTCCTTCAACATAGAGGACAGCAACTTCGAGAACGGCGGACGTATCGCCGATCTCATCATCGGCTCGAAGGCCGATATCGTCGAAATCTTCGAGGCAGGCCCGATCTTTTCGCAGATGGATCGCATCACACAGGTCTATCCCTACCGCATCGGCTGTGGCGTGATGACGTCCGATTGCGACTCGCTGATGCTGTCGAAGCGGCCGTTCCAGACGCAGCTCATGCGCAGCCTCGGCAGCCTTTGGGACAATCGTTTCATTCTCGCCACCATCGACATGGAGGGACAGCCCGTCAATTTCGCATCGGTCCATCTGAGCAAGCCCTATTTCGACGCCTTCCATCAGATCGAACTCGATCTTCTCGGCTCGATCCTTGGCGATGTGAAAGGGCCGTTGATCCTGGCCGGCGATTTCAACGCGTCGGTCATCGTGCCCGATATGCGGGACTTCCTGGCGGCAACCGGCCTGCGCCACGCCTTCCCGGAACCGGCCACATGGCCGATCGAGGCCGGCGCCTACGGCATCACGATCGACCATGTGTTCGCGCGCGCTCCGCTGCGGCTGGTATCGGTAAAGCAGATACCCGACGCCATGGGCTCGAACCATTTCGGCGTGATGACGGAGTTCGGCATTTCCAAATAGTGGCTTGATATCGCAGGTTCTTGGCGGAGATGCGCGCGGAGGAGAGGCTATTCGGCGTCGGTCGCGATGAAGCCACCGGATTGACGTGCCCAGAGCTCGGAATAGAGGCCGCGGCGGGCGATCAGCTCGTCATGGGTCCCCTCCTCGATGATCTTGCCCTTGTCGACCACGATCAGCCGGTCGAGCTTGGCAATGGTCGATAGCCGATGGGCGATCGCCAACACGGTCTTGCCCTTCATCAGCGTGTCGAGATTGGATTGCAACGCGGCCTCGGCCTCAGAATCCAGCGCCGACGTCGCTTCATCGAGCACCAGGATCGGCGCGTCCTTCAGCATGACGCGCGCGATCGCGATACGCTGGCGCTGGCCGCCCGAAAGCTTGACGCCGCGCTCGCCGACATGGGCCGCATAGGCGGCGCGCCCCTTTTGATCTTCGAGATCGATGATGAACCTGTCCGCCTCCGCCTGGCGTGCCGCCTCCACCATCCGCTCGTCGCCGGCATCCGGACGACCGAAAAGAATGTTGTCGCGAATGGAGCGGTTCAGAAGGGCGGTATCCTGAGTCACCATACCGATCGCACCGCGCAGCGACTCCTGTCGCACGCGGGCTATGTCCTGGCCGTCGATCAGGATGCGGCCGCCTTCAAGGTCATAGAAGCGCAGCAGCAGATTGACGAGCGTCGTCTTGCCCGCCCCCGAGCGGCCGACAATGCCGACCTTCTCGCCCGCGCGCACGCAGAGGGAGAAATTGTCGATGATGCCGCCGCCGCGCCCGTAGTGGAAGGTCACGTTCTCGAAGCGGATTTCGGGGCCGCTGATCGTCAGGTCCTTGGCGCCTGCCTGGTCGACCAGGCCGATCGGCTCGGAGATCATCTCGGCCGAATTCTGGATCGTACCGAGATTGCGCATGATGGCGTTGAACTGCGCCATCATGCGGCCGAAGAGCATGTTCAGCCGCAGCACCATGCTGAGCGTGAAAGCAACGCCGCCGGTCGAGATCGCGCCGGACAACCAGAGATGCACGGCAAGCGCGCCGATGGTGGTGATCATCACGCCCGACAGCAGGGCGAGCGAGGAACGTACACCCGTCAACAGCCGCGTGAAAGGCATGACGGCGGCCTGGAAACGATCGAAGCCGTTGCGGATATAATCGTCGTTCTGCTCCTCACGTCCGAAGAGCTTTAGCGTCTGGATATTGGCATAGGCGTCGACCATGCGGCCGTTCAGCATCGAGGATGCCTCCGCCGCGTTGCGGGCGTGCCGCCGGATGCGCGGCACGAAGTGGCGGGCCAGCAGCGAGAAGATGCCGATCCACACCGTAATCACCAGCGCCAGCCGCCAGTCGAGCCTGCCGACCAGCGCAATGGTGGAAGCGGCATAGATGATGATGAACCAGACCACTTGCAGCAGCGACACGACAAGATCGCCTGTCGCCTGGCCCGCCGACCAGACCTTGGTGACGACACGCCCGGAAAAATCGTTCTGGAAGAATTCGACCGATTGCCTGGCCACGTGCCGATAGGCCTGCCAGCGCACGAGATTGAGAAAGCCGGGCACGACGACCTGCTCCTCCACAAGCGCACCAAGGCTGACGACCACGAAGCGGACCACCAGAACGACGAAGACCATGCCGAGGAGCACTCCCCCATGGCCGGCGAGCAGTCCGCTCCATCCTTCGCCCGGGTTCACCCTGTCGAGAATGTCGACCAGATGGCCGACGAACCAGAACAGCGCCGCCTCGAGCATCGCCACGGCACCGCCGAGCGCCGCCATCGCCAGGAACGGGCCTTTCGCCTGGCTGACATAGTACCAGATGAACGCCCCGAGCGACCGCGGCGGACGAAGATCGCCGCTGCGGTAGTAGGGATCAATCCACGTCTCGAACAGACGGTACACGGAACGGATGAGCATGCGAGCGATATAGGGAATTTCTGAGAGCTCGCAAAGTAAAGGGGGCCATAGCGAAGGTTACATTTTTGTTAGGATTGGATGCGGCGGGCTCACCACGAATGAGGCGCCAACAGAAAGGGCGGCCGAAGCCGCCCTTTCCTCATGCTTACTCCGCTGCCGCCTCGGCCTCTTCGTGGTCCGCAAGGAAACCACCGGACTGGCGGCTCCAGAGCTCGGCATAGATGCCGCCATTCTGGACCAGCTCCTGATGTGTGCCCATCTCGATGATCCGACCCTTGTCGAGGACGATGAGACGGTCCATCTCGGTCAGCGTCGACAGGCGATGCGCAATGGCGATCACCGTCTTGCCATGCATCAGCGCGAAGAGGTTTTCCTGGATCGCCGCTTCCACTTCGGAATCGAGCGCCGAGGTCGCCTCGTCAAGCACCAGGATCGGCGCGTCCTTCAGGAAGACGCGGGCGATCGCGATGCGCTGCCGCTGGCCGCCGGAGAGCTTGACGCCGCGCTCGCCGACCTGCGCATCCAGCCCTTTGCGGCCCTGCATGTCGACCAGACCTTCGATGAACTCCCAGGCATTGGCGCGTTTTGCCGCCTGGGTCACCTCTTCGTCGGTCGCATCCGGGCGGCTGTAGGCGATGTTGTCGCGGATCGAGCGGTGCAACAACGACGTATCCTGCGTCACTACGCCGATCATCGAACGAAGGCTGTCCTGCGTCACCCCGGCTATGTCGTGGCCGTCGATGGTGATGCGACCGCTCTCCAGATCGTAGAAGCGGAGCAGCAAGTTCATCAGCGTCGTCTTGCCGGCGCCTGAGCGACCGACGAGCCCGATCTTTTCGCCGGCCCGAATGTCCAGGGTCAGATCCTCGATGACACCCTTCGCTTTGCCATAGTGGAAGCGAATGTGGTCGAAGCGGATTGCGCCCTGCTTGGCTGAGATCGGCGAAGCCGTCGGCTGATCGACGATGTCATGCGGCTTCGTCATCATCTCCATGCCGTCATAGACCGTGCCGATATTCTCGAAGAGCGCCGAAACTTCCCACATCACCCACTGCGACATGCCGTTGACGCGCATGGCAAGGCCGATAGCAATGGCGATCGAGCCGACCGAGATCGAACCGCTGAGCCAGAACCAGATCGACAGCGCCGAAACGATGAACAGCGCCACGCAGTTGTTGATGTAGACGGCGGCATGGAACATCGTCACCTTGCGCATCTGCTGGTGCACGGTGCCCAGGAATTCCTCCATGCCAGCCCTGGCGTACTTCTCCTCCCGACCCGCGTGCGAAAACAGCTTCACCGTCGCGATGTTGGTATAGCTGTCGACGACACGACCCGTCATAGTCGAGCGCGCATCGGCCTGCTGTGCGGCGATCTTGCGCAGCACCGGTACGAAATAGGCGACAATGGCGACATAGACGCCGAGCCAAAGCAGGATCGGGAACATCAGCCGCCAATCCGCCATCGCGATCACGAGGATCATCGACAGGAAGTACGTGACCACATAGACGAAGACGTCGAGGATCTTCATCACCGTTTCGCGCACGGCAAGCGAGGTCTGCATCACCTTGGTGGCGACTCGGCCTGCGAACTCGTTGGCGAAAAAAGTCATGCTGTGGCGCAGCAGGAAGCGATGCATCTGCCAGCGCGCGATCATCGGATAGTTGCCGAGCAGGACCTGGTGCATGATGAAGCTGTCGAGCACCGCCGCAAACGGCAGGCCGATCAGCACCATCGCCCCCATCCAGAAAAGCTTGTGCCATTCCGTTTGCAGGAAGGTCGTCCTATCGGCCTTGGTCAGCCAATCGACGATATCGCCAAGAAACTGGAACAGCGCCACCTCCCCGATCGCGATCAGCATCGTGAGGATGCTCATGGCGATCAACCAGGGTGCTGCCGGCTTGGTATAGTGCCAGCAAAAGGCAAAGAGACCGCGCGGCGGAGCGTCCGGCACCTCGCTCGGAAAGGGGTTTAGTCGCTGTTCGAACCAGCCAAACATTGAAATGCTCCAAAGACTCGACCTTTTGACCATCCGCTGCGCCTAAAGGTGCAGACTGATATGGTGACCGGACGATGAAAGAACGAGGCCATATTGGCCGCGCAACGAAACGAAAAGGGGGACCTGCGAAAGTGCGCCTTGAAGCGCCCTAATCAGAACCGTGGGTTCACGGCACGGAGGCGCATCATTACAAAGGTGATATCCATCTGTGCCTCCTATCTCGCTGGTTGTAGAGCGAGTATCTTTTAGCGCGCATTTCCTGTTTTGAAAAGTGAAATATGCCTGAAAAATGGGCTGAAACCTTCAATTGTGCTGATGGAAGACATCACAAAAATCGAGGTATCGCGGAAAATCGAAGACAAATCCGCGTGATTTCGCTAGTTGCAGGCCATGACCACGCTTCGCATCGCCCTCTACCAGCCCGACATTCCCGGCAATACCGGCACGATCCTGCGTCTGGCCGCTTGCCTTGGCCTTAGCGTCGACATCATCGAACCGGCGGGCTTCGACATTTCGGACCGCAACCTGAAGCGCGCCGGCATGGATTACCTGGCAGCCGTGACCCTGACCAGGCACGTGAACTGGGACCGCTTCGAGGCGTGGCGTTTGGAAAGCGGGCGGCGGCTGGTGCTCGCCTCCACCAAAGCGGCCGAACGATATACCGACTTCGCCTTCCGCAGCGACGATATTCTCCTCTTCGGCCGTGAGAGCGCAGGCGTGCCCGAGCATGTGCACGACAAGGCCGATGGCCGCATTTTGATCCCGATGGTCGAAGGCCAGCGCTCCATCAATGTCGCCATGTCGGCGGCCATGATAGCAGGCGAAGCGCTGCGGCAGACGCAATGGACGCCGATCCCGCGCTAGGCCTGAATGTCGTGCCCGAATAGGCGTTGGCACGTCGGATAAAGTGTGAGAAGCTTTGCCCTGGAATGCTCTAACTCAGGCAACCTTGGCGAGGTGACCCATGTTCCAGACGGCATTCACTCTCTCCCTCATCCAGTTCGCGCGCATCTTGAGCCTCCCCGAGCGGCTTCAGCGCTCCCCCCTTCGCAATCTCGCTCTCGAGGGCCTTCGCCAACGGAATGTCGCACTCGACGCCCTGTTTTACGACATCAAGGTGATCACGCCGGAAGAAGCCTTCTACATCAGCGACTCGCTCGCCGCCCAGGGTGCGATCATGATCGTCCCGCCAAGCGATGGTGCGCCGATTATCCTTTGCGAGACGGTGGACGAATTCGTCCTGCGCGGCGGCGATAAGGTGCGGGCACTCGCCGTCGCCGGCATCGGCGGCTCCGCGTTGGGTGCGGCCGCCTTCGCCCGAAACGTGGCGGACGCAATCCAGGGGCCGGTCGCCGTTGTCGTCTCCGGCTACGGCATCGCCGATGTCATCACCGAGGCTTTCGGCGGACTTTTTTTCTTCGGACATCTGAGGGGCCTGCGACCGATGCTGGAAACGTTGGACGACCTTGCCGGACGTCCCAAAGTCGGAGCATATGGCGACGGAGCGGCCGCCCGCACCAGCCTCGATACCAGAACCGTGCGGGCGCTTCTTGCTGATCCCCGCCTCTCCTTCCGCCTGCTGGTCGGCCACTCCAAGGGCAATCTCGTGCTTTCCGCCGCCCTGCATGATCTTTGCAAAGAGGACGAGATACGGGTCGCCGACCTGGCCGAAACTATGAAGATCGTGACGATAGGCGCACGCATCGCCATGCCGCCGGCCTTCACCGACGTCGTCGATGTCATGGGCGAATGGGACTGGTTCGGCGAAATCAATTCCCGGCCGTTCATCGACGCCGATCGACACATTCCCCATGCCTGGCATCATACGAATACGGATTTGGGCGGCCATTTGCCTGTGACATCAACGCTCAAGGAAATCCTGGCGATCTCGCCGATAGCAGCGGATGCGCGGGCCGAGGAAAGCAGCGCGGAAGCATCGCCGTTGGCGAACGAGACAATCGTTGCCTTGTCCTCTGCTCGTCCCGGACCGCGACCCGCAACAATCGAAAAGGTCAAAAAGGCCTTCTCGGTAAGCACATTGCCAAGCACGCCGCACAGTGAACCCGGCTCTTCCGAAGATTTGCAACCGCCCAAGCCACATTGAAGCGGACGCTGCGCAAATACTGACCCCATATGTCGCAAGTGATGATGGACTAAGGTCTCCGCAAGCGTATAATGCTTAGCCGGCGATTAAAATTGCCTCTTCTCATCCGATACGCCTGCATGCTGAAATACATGCCTTTTCAGTATGTTATTATGCTTTCGGATTTATCTAGCAAATGGCGGCATGAGGAAGAATAAGAAGAAAATTGGAATCTACCATTGTCATGATCAATCTGTTCGGGGCCGTTGCTCTCCTGCTCTTCGGCCTTGCACAGGTGAAGGATGGCGTGTCGCGCGCCTTCGGAGCCAAGCTCAGAACAGGCCTTGCCAAGGGCACGCGCAGCGGCGGACGCTCATTCCTATCCGGCTTCCTGGCGACAATTGCTCTGCAGAGCTCCACAGCGACGGCGCTGATGATTGCCTCCTTCGTCGAGCGCGATCTCGTCCTGCCAAGCATGGCACAGATCGTCCTGCTTGGCGCCAATGTCGGCACGGCGGTCACGGCATGGATCGTCGCGACCGGCATCGAATGGCTGTCCCCTCTTATCCTTCTCATAGGCATCGTACTCTATCGCCGCTCGTCGACCTCCAAGCAGGGCGCTGGAGCGGCGCTCATCGGTATCGGGCTGATGTTGCTTTCGTTGCAATTGCTGAGCCTTGCTACCGCGCCGATGCGGCAATCGCCGGCGCTTGGTGCCTTCATCGGCCTGCTTGACGGCGCGCTGCCAGTGGCGCTCATCTTCTCGGCTGTCCTGGCCTTTGTGTCCTCGTCCAGCCTTGCCGTCGTCGTGCTGATCCTGTCGCTTGCGTCAGCAGGCATATTGTCCCCAGCATTGACGGTGGTGCTCGTGCTCGGTGCCAATCTCGGCGGCGCGATCCCGCCGGTCATGGCGACATTGTCAGGCCCGGCGACCGCGCGGCGCGTCACCCTCGGCAACCTGATCGTGCGCGCGATCGGCTGCCTCATCGCGCTGCCGCTCGCAGGCTATATCGGCGACTGGATGCAAAACCTCCATTTCTCGCCGGCCAAACTGCCCGTGGATGTGCATCTGCTTTTCAATATCGCCCTTGCCGTCTGCGCCTGGCCCTTCTCGCGCCTGCTGTCAAAGGTGATGCTCCGGCTTGTGCCGGATGATCCGCGGGCCGACGACGGGCCGAATTTTCTCGATCAGCAGGCCCTCACCACGCCTGTCGTCGCACTCGCAAGCGCCACGCGCGAGGTGCTCGGCGTCGGGGATCTCGTCGAACGCATGCTGATCCGCACGGAAAATGCCTTCAACGACAACGACCTGTCGCCGTTGAAGGAAGTCCCGATTCTGGAGAAGCGCGTCGATCGGATCCAGCAGGAGGTGAAGATCTACCTGTCGAAGCTCGGCCGCGACGGGCTGGATGCCGAGAACGGCAGGCGCTCCATCGTCATCATCGACTATGCCATCAATCTCGAGCATATAGGCGACATCATCGAGAAGGGCCTTGCCGAGCAGGTGGCGAAGAAGATCGGCAAGGGGCTGACCTTCTCGGAGGACGGGTACCGCGAGCTGCGAAGCCTCTTCAGCCTGACAATCGACAACCTGCGCATCGCCCAGACCATCCTCGTGACCCGCGACTCCAATCTCGCCAGGCAACTGATGGAGGTGAAGGTCGACGTCCGCCGGCTGGAGAAACAGTCCTCCGAGCGCCACCTCGAAAGACTGCGCGACGGCCGCGTCGACAGCCTGCAGACCAGCTCGCTGCATCTCGACATGCTGCGCGATCTGAAGCGCATCAATGCTCACATCGTTTCGGTGGCACATCCGATCCTGGACGAGAGCGGGTTGCTGATCGAAAGCCGGTTGCGGAGTACACAATAAGACCGCGCAGGCTCATTGCCTGCCATCGCAAGCCGCAATTTCGTCCGACTCAATCCGCCGACGGCAAACGCCGCATGGTGAATTCGATGCGGTCGCCCTCGATTTGACGCCAGCTTTCAACTTCGGTCCAATAGGCGGCTTTGGGGAATTCATCGAACCATTCGCGCGCCTTGGCGCGTGCGTCAGGGCGACTGAGACAAAAGGTCTCGCGAACGAAATCGCTCTTTCTGCCGGTTGGATGCTCCTGCCGGTGGCGGAATATTCGGTTTCTCAGCCCATCAAGGGGCGGCGGTCCGGGTATCTTCATGATAAAACCTCGCCAATGGGAGGGAACATAGTACCGCATCGGGAAATTTGCGAGTCGATTTTCCTGCGACGCTGCTGCACTGGCTGCGCCGCAGTGTTGCTGTTATTCAAAATCACGATACATACGGTGCGAATCGCGGGCCGCCAGCTGCCTGCGCCGTCGGAGAGCATGCATGGAACGACCCAATCTTCCCAAAGGACTACCCGAAGATATTGAAGCAAAGAAAGAGGCGGCGCGAACCTGGTTCGAGAGCCTGCGCGACGCGATCTGCGCCGAGTTCGAGCAGTTGGAGAACGAGCTTGCCGGCCCCCTTTCCGACCAGGAGCCGGGGCGCTTCGTCGCCAAGGACTGGCAGCGGGAAAAGGGCCAGGGCGGTGGCGGCCGCATGTCGATGATGGAAGGCCGCGTCTTCGAAAAGGTCGGCGTCCACACCTCGACCGTCCATGGCGAATTTTCTCCCGATTTCCGCAGCCAGATACCGGGCGCCGAGGAAGACCCGCGCTTCTGGGCGTCTGGCCTGTCGCTGATCGCCCACCCGGTCAATCCGAACGTGCCGGCCGTGCATATGAATACCCGTATGGTGGTCACGACCAGTCACTGGTTCGGCGGCGGCGCCGATCTGACGCCGGTGCTCGACCGTCGTCGCACGCAGGAAGACCCCGACAGCGTCCTTTTTCATCGCGCCATGCAGATCGTCTGCGACCGGCATGCCATCGCTGATTATCAGCGTTACAAGAGCTGGTGCGACGAATATTTCTTCCTGAAACACCGCAACGAGGCACGCGGAATCGGCGGCATCTTCTTCGACTGGCTGCATTCCGAGGAAGAAGCGGGCGGCTGGAATGCCGATTTCGCCTTTACCCGCGACGTCGGACGGGCCTTCTCCATGGTCTACCCGCGGATCGTCCGCTCGAATTTCAATGAGACATGGTCCGAGGAGGATCGCGACGAGCAATTAATTCGTCGCGGACGCTATGTGGAGTTCAATTTGCTGTACGATCGGGGTACAATATTCGGGCTGAAAACAGGCGGCAACGTCGAGTCGATTTTATCATCTCTGCCGCCGGTGGTGCGTTGGCCTTAGGGCGTTCAACACAAAATGATCAGACAGAACCCTGAAATTGCCCGAGGGAGTGCCTAGGTGACGTAATGCTCGTTTCAATCGGAGGAGGTTGTAATGGCAGTACTGAATCAAGTCACGGAAGTTTCGAAAGAACAGAAGCTTTCGCGCGCGGTCGATAGTCCGGAATTCGTCATCCGGCTGGCTGAGGATATGCGGATTCGCAGCGGATCCGATTTGCCGCTGTCCTGCTTCATCGAGCAGGTGAGGATGCAGCTCGCACGCAAGTCGCCGAGCGAAATCGCTCGCATGACCGCCGATCGTTCGACCAGACAAGCGCCCATACCGAAATATCAGTCTTCTGACTGCTTCAGATCCTGGGCGATGCCGGATTGAAGTCCGCAAGCACGCGTCCGGCAAGCAAAGAGCCTTGCCGGACGCGAGAAACCTTTTCCAGCCCGTTGCGTTTTAACCTTAATGCCCTTCGGCATTGAGGAATGTCCAAGCGTTGAAATATGAGGAGGAAGATATGCGCCTGTTCGAATGTGGTACGCTGGTGCCCGGCTGCACCTGGCACACTCGCGCCAAGGACGATGCCGAGGTGGTTCGCCGCGCCGTCGAGCACATGCGTGACGCGCATGGCGAAACAATCGTCCGGGAAAACATGGTCGATAACATCAAGACACGCATTCGCGACGAGGCGAACGCGGCCTGATCCGCCGGCTTGGGCTGTCAGGCGCTCGCCAAATCCTTGAGCCGGGCGAGAAGTTTGGCCCGGCTCATCGCGAAGTTCCCATCGAGCCATTCCTGCTCGAGCTTGCCGAGAACCTCCCCGACCCGGGGGCCGGCGGCAATGCCTGCGGCAAGCGCATCCGCCCCGCCGAGCGGGAAAGCCGGCCGCTTCCATTTCGTCGTTCGCTCCAGCAATTTGCTAAGCCGCGCAGCGCGCGCCATATCCTCGAAATCGCCCTCCGCCTTGCCCCGCGCGATAGCAAGCGCAAGCTTCAGTCGCGCGACAACGCCCGATGCATCATGGCGATAGAGCAAGCGATCGAAGGCCGCTTCCGACATGTCGTCCTTGATCGCGGGCATGTTTGCCCAGGCCTGCAGACAGGCCGCCTCGGCCTTCGACATGCGCAGCCGCTCGGCGAGCTTGGCAAGTCTCTCCGCATCCGGCGGCACGATGGCGGCGAGCCGCAACAAGGGATCGGACGGCCAGCCGAGCGCCTGTTCGGTGGTTACGAGCGCCGGAATGGCATCGATCCCCCATTTCTCCGTTTCCGGCAGAACCTCGGTCAATACCCCCACCTGGCGCATCCAGAGCAGCGCACGGCCCGGATCCTTGGCTGCAAGAAGCTTCTTCATCTCCGACCAGACACGCTCGGCCGACAGCGCGGCGATCTTGGACCGGGCCGCCGCGCAGGCGCGCAGCCCGTCCGCATCCGGCCGGCCGCTGCCGTAGTGCGCGAAGAAACGGAAGAAGCGCAATATGCGCAGATGATCTTCGGCAATCCGCGCCGCGGCATCGCCGATGAAGCGGATATTGCGACGCAAAAGATCGGCAAGCCCGCCCACCAGATCGAGCACCTCGCCATCGACCGAGGCATAGAGAGCGTTGATCGTCAGGTCCCGCCGCTCGGCATCGGCCTGCCAGTCCTCGCTGAAGGCGACGCGGGCGCGGCGTCCGTCCGTCTCGACATCCCGCCGCAAGGTCGTGATCTCAAACGGTTTTCCGTCGATGATCAGGGTGACCGTGCCATGCGCGATGCCGGTTGGCACCGCCTTGATGCCAGCCGCAGCCGCTCTTTCGACAACGGCCTCCGGCAGCAATGTCGTGGCGATATCGATATCGGCGACCGGAAGCCCCATGAGGCTGTTGCGCACGGCGCCGCCGACGACGCGGCCCTCGCCGCCATCGGCATTCAGCAGCGATAGCGCCCGCTGCAGCGCCTCATCCCGGAACCAGGCCTCACCGGCAACGGACGTCATGAATAGAGCCTTTCGTAAAGCGTGCGGACGATGCCCGCGGTAATGCCCCAGATCATGCGCTGCCCATAGGGCATGCGATAGAAATGACGCTCGATCCCCTGCCACAGCATGGTATCCGTCGCGTGGTGGCTGGGGTCCATCAGGAAAGACAGCGGCACCTCGAAGGCATCCTCGACCTCGGTCGGATTGAGAGCCAGATCGAAGCCGGGCTTCACTACGGCAAGGATGGGCGTGATGCGGAAGCCGGTCGCTGCAAGATAATGCGGAAGCCGCGCGACGGGCTCTATGAAGATATCGGCAAGCCCGATCTCCTCTCCCGCCTCGCGCACGGCGGCCATTTCCGGTGAAGCGTCTTCGGGATCGACCGCACCGCCCGGAAAGGCGATCTGGCCGGAATGCTTGCGCAAGGTCGACGTCCGCAGCGTGAAGATCACCTTGGCGTCGTCGCCGGTGTCGACAACAGGCACGAGCACCGCCGCATCCCGCAGCTTCAGACCCTCGACCTGCAATATCGTTTCGGGATTGAGGAGATGATCGCCGTGATCGCGCCAGGCAAGCTCAATGGGGCCACCGCTCTGATTGAGGGCACGCCGCCGAAATTCATCCGCGGAATAAAGGGGGAATTCGCTCATCGCGTCAGCGCATCCAATTCGGCAACCGGCATCACGGGAAAGATAGAGCTGCCGGAGCGCACGCAGAAGATCTCCCGGCCGGCGATTTCGACGGGCTCGCCGAGTTCCACGAGATCATACATGACCGCGCGCGTCACCAGGGCTTCCAACCGACCGCGAACATGCAGATAGGGTTTCAGCTCGTCGTTCTCGCCGCGGATGACGAAACGGATCGGATGCTCCCTGCCCGCCTCGACGACATCACCGACATTGGTGCGGAAAGTCAGCACGCGTCTGCCATCGCGCTCGTTCACGCTCATCTCGACGGCGACGAACGGCGCGTCGACGACGCGGATCCCGACCTTTTCCACAGGCGTGACGAGGTAGGTCTTCTCGTCCTCGTCCTTGCGCAGCACTGTGGAAAACAGGCGCACCAACGGCGCGCGGCCGATGGGCGTGCCGAGATAATACCAGGTGCCGTCGGCCCTGATTTCCATGTCGATATCGCCGCAAAACGGCGGATCCCAGCGATCGACGGGCGGTAGGCCCTTCTTGCGGCCGCCGCTGTCGCCGGCGGCGCGCGAAATCAGCGCCGCGAGACTCGCCGCATCACCGGTTGCCTTGATTTCCTCGGTTGCCATTCTTCCGTCCCGGTTCGCCGTTAGTCACGAATACGACAGTTTCTCACGAGATAGTCATTCGAAACGTGCTTGTCAGCCGTCTTCGTGGCGATAAGTTGTATTGGTTATGAAGCAAATGTGTAAGGTCTGCGAATCGCGCGCGCCGTTTTTCTGCCATTGGAGATGCAAATGGGCATGATCAAATCGACCGAAACGAGCCTCGACGAGCAGGCGATCATTGCATCAGCCGAGAAGGCGCTGAGCGATATCGCCAACATACGCGAAGAGGTATCGAAGGTCATTTTCGGCCAGGAAAGCGTCGTGGAGAATACGCTGCTTGGCGTGCTCGGGGGCGGTCACGCCCTGCTTGTCGGCGTGCCGGGCCTTGCAAAGACCAAGCTCGTGACCACGCTTGGCGCCGTCCTCGGCCTTGCCTCCAGCCGCGTGCAGTTCACGCCCGACCTGATGCCCTCGGATATTCTCGGCTCCGAAGTCATGGATCAGGACGAAAGCGGCCGCCGCTCCTTCCGTTTCGTGAAAGGCCCGGTCTTCGCGCAGCTGCTGATGGCAGACGAAATCAACCGCGCCTCGCCGCGCACGCAATCGGCGCTGCTGCAATCGATGCAGGAGTATCACATCACCATCGCCGGCCAGCGGTATGACCTGCCCGCGCCCTTCCATGTGCTGGCAACGCAGAATCCGCTGGAACAGGAAGGCACCTATCCGCTTCCGGAAGCCCAGCTCGACCGCTTCCTGCTGCAGGTCGATGTCGACTATCCGGAACTCGCAGATGAGCGCCGTATCCTGCTCGAAACCACCGGCGTCAGCGAAGCGACGCCGCAGGCCGTCATCGATGCCGCGCGCCTGCTGGAGATTCAGCAATTGATCCGTCAGATGCCCGTGAGCGACGGCGTCGTCGACGCGATCCTGTCCCTGGTGCGCTCCGCCCGACCCGGTCAGGGCAACGCCTCGACCGACAAGCACGTCGCCTGGGGCCCTGGCCCTCGCGCCGGCCAGGCGATGATGCTCTGCGCCCGCGCCCGTGCACTTTATGAAGGCCGGCTTGCGCCGTCGATCGACGATGTGCATGCGCTGGCCGAGCCCGTGCTCGAACATCGCATGGCGCTGACCTTTGCCGCTCGCGCCGAGGGCATGTCCGTGCGCGATGTCATCGCAGGGCTGGTAAAGCAGTCGAGAACCTAAGCTGGATGTCGAGGAGAGTATAGCGCGTGGCATCCATCGGACAGATCGTCAGACCGACTTCAGGCAACGATGCCCTCTCCCGTGCCCGCAGTCGCGCCGCCCTCGTGCCGGATTGCCTCGTCGAAGCCAAGCGCATCGCCAACACGGTCATTGCCGGATGGCACGGCCGTCGCAAGCGCGGCATCGGCGAGAATTTCTGGCAGTTCCGCCCCTATAGCGAAGGCGAAAGCCTTTCGCGCATCGACTGGCGCCGCTCGGCCCGCGACGATCATACCTATATACGCGATCACGAATGGGAAGCCGCTCATACGATCTGGCTCTGGGCCGATCTGTCGCCTTCGATGATGTACAAATCGACCTATGGCCATGCTTCCAAGGAAAGCCGCGCGTTGGTGCTGATGCTGGCGCTCGCCGAAATCCTCTCCCGTTCCGGCGAACGCATCGGCTGCCCCGGCATCATGGAACCGGTCTCGACCCGCAATGCCGCCGAGCGGCTGGCAGCGGCCCTGATGCACACGCCGCTCGAAGGCGGCCTGCCGCAGACGGCGATGATCCGTGGCTGGAGTGATATCGTATTGATCGGCGATTTCCTGGATGATGCCGATAGTGTCATGAGCCGGATCGGGCCTCTGGCGCGCCGGGGGTTGCGTGGCCATGTCGTCGAAGTCGCGGATCCCGCCGAGGAAATCTTCCCCTATAGCGGCCGCACCGAATTCAGCGACCCCGAAACGGGCTCGAAGCTGATCGCCGGGCGCGCGGAAAACCTGCGTGACGATTATCAGCGCGCCTACCTCGCGCGCCGCGAAAGTCTCGGCCAGTCGCTGCGCCATCTCGGCTGGACCTTCCTGAGCCATCGCACCGACCGGTTGGCATCGGAAGCGCTTGTCGCCGTGCATATGTATCTTTCCGGCATGCCGGCCAAGGTGGCGTCGGGAGGGCAGCCATGAGCGGTCTTTCCTTCGCCTTCGCCTCGCCTGCCATCCTCGCGGCATTGATCCTGCTTCCCGCGATCTGGTGGCTCCTGCGCCTCACGCCGCCGCAACCGCGCGCGGAAGTCTTCCCGCCGCTGCGCATTCTCGCGACGATTCTCAAGCGCGAGGAAACGCCGGCGCGCAGCCCCTGGTGGCTGACGCTGCTGCGCATGCTGCTGGCCGCCCTCGTCATTCTCGCCATCGCCAACCCGATGTTCAATCCGCGCACCAACACGCTGTCGGGCAGCGGGCCGCTGGTGTTGATGATCGACAATAGCTGGGCAAGCGTCTCGGACTGGGAGCGTCGTGTTCGAACCGCGGACGCGCTGATCGACGATGCCGACGCCAAGGGCATTCCCGTCTCGATCGTCTTCACCGCCGAACAAGGCAATGACGCTACGCCCGGCGCTGCGACAGCGGCCCGCGACAAGCTGCATGCGATGAATCCAAGGCCGCTGGTCCCCGACCGCCAACGTGCCGCTGACGCCGTGAAGGCAGCACTCAACGGCAAACCCGGCACGATCGCCTTCATCTCCGACGGCATCGAGAGCAAGGACAAGGACGATATCGTCAGCCGGCTCGCCGCCTTGCAGCCGAGCGAACTACGGCTGATCGAAGGTGACGGCAGCGATATTCTGGCGATCACCGGTGCGGCCAATGCCTCCAAAGACATGACCGTGACAGCGACGCGGCTGAACGGCGCCAACCCGCTGCGCCTGGGGCTCACGGCGCAGGACAGCCAGGGTCGGCCGATCGCCGCCGGTTCGCTGACCTTTGCCGGCGGCCAGACGGTCGCCACCGGCTCCATCGCCGCTCCCTTCGAAATGCGCAACGATTTTGCCCGTATCGGCATCGACCGGAATGCCAGCGCCGGCAGCGTCTATCTGCTCGACGATGGCTTCCGCCGCCGCCGCGTAGCGCTCCTCTCCGGGCAGGCCGCCGACGAATTCCAGCCGATCCTGTCGCCGCTCTACTACATCCAACGCGCCCTGCAGCCTTATGCCGACCTGATCCAGCCCAATAGCGCCGATCTGGCGAAATCGATCCCCGAATTGCTGGCCGGCAATCCATCGGTGATCATCATGGCCGATGTCGGCCGCCTGCCGCAAGAAAGCTATGCGCCCCTGCAGCGCTGGATTCAGAATGGCGGAACGCTCGTGCGTTTTGCCGGTCCGCGCCTTGCTGCAGCGCCTGCCGATGATCCACTCGTGCCCGTGACGCTCCGGCAAGGCGAGCGTACTTTCGGCGGCGCACTCTCCTGGGCCGAGCCGCAGCCGCTCGCGGACTTCCCCTCATTCGGCCCCTTCGCCGGCATGCCGAAGACGATCAATGTGTTGGTCAAACGGCAGGTTCTGGCCGAGCCGACGCCGGATCTTGCCGAACGCACCTGGGCGAGCCTTGCAGACGGAACGCCACTGGTCACCGAGAAGCAGATGCAGGCCGGCCGCATCGTACTGTTCCACGTCAGCGCCGAACCGCAATGGTCCGACCTGCCCATCTCGGGCGACTTCGTCGAGATGCTGCGGCGCATCGTCCAGCTGTCGCGCTCCGGCGGCGTCACGTCGACGCAAGGCACCGCCAAGGCAACCGAGGCCATGCCGCCATATCGGCTCCTGACCGCCAAGGGCGTGCTGACCAGCGAGATCGGCAGCGCCCGGCCGCTCGAACCGAACAGCAAGGAAACGGCCATCGCCAATTTCGACAATCCGCCGGGCCTCTACGGCTCCGAGGAGGGCTTTACCGCGCTTAACGTCCTGCCTCGTGGCGCCGAGCTCAAGCCGCTGGACGCGTCGGCTGCCGGTACGGTGGCACGGGAAGGCTTGATCGGCGGCGAGGCATGGTCGGCTAAGCCGATCCTCTTCACCCTCGCCTTCCTCATCCTTTTGGCCGACAGCCTGATCGTGCTCTTCATGAATGGCGCCTTTCCTCGCCTGGGCAGTTCGACGAAGACCATCGCCGGCGGTGCAGCGATGCTGATGCTGGCCGTCTCGGTCGCGACCTTCCTGCATCCGGCGAGTGCCTTGGCCGACGATTCCAAACCCGGCGACGACACCATCTATTCGCGGCTCGACAAGACGCATCTTGCCTATGTCGTCACGGGCGAATCCGACGTAGATCATGTTTCCGAGCGCGGCCTCGCCGGCCTTTCGGACTACCTCACATATCGCACGACATTGGAGCCAGGCCCGCCGGTGGGGCTGGACCCCGCCAAGGATGAGCTCGCCTTCTATCCGCTCATCTACTGGCCGATATCGGCGACGGCGCCGATGCCGTCCAACGACGCTATCAACCGCATCGATGCCTATATGCGCAATGGCGGCACCGTGCTCTTCGACACGCGCGACGCCCTCGACACCATGGGCGACACGTCGACGCCGAGCCCGAACGGCCAGCGGCTGCAGCAGATCCTCGCCAATCTCGACATTCCGCCCCTCGAGCCGGTGCCTGCGGGTCATGTGCTGACCAAGTCCTTCTACCTGCTGTCAAGCTTCCCCGGCCGCTATGCCGACAGCCCGCTCTGGATCGAGGCGCGTCAGGATACGCGCCGAGACGGCAATGCCGTGGCTTCCTCGGATGGCGTGACGCCGATCATGATCACGGGCAACGACTTCGCCGGCGCGTGGGCAGTGGACGACAACGGCGCGCCGCTGTTGCCGACCGTGCCCCCCGACGAGACCCAGCGCGAATATGCCTACCGTACCGGCGTCAACATCATGATGTACATGCTGACCGGAAACTATAAGTCCGATCAGGTGCACATCCCGGATATCCTGCAACGGTTGGGGCAGTAAGATGAATATCGGTTTTGCCCCGTTCCTGCCCTGGCCCGTGCTATCAGCGCTCGCGGTATTGACGCTCGCCATCGCGGCGCTTGCGATCTACCGGCGCCTGCGTGGGAGCTGGATCCGCGCGCTCGCCGCCTTCGCCCTGCTGGCAGCACTCGCCAACCCCGTGCTGATGCAGGAAGACCGCGATCAGCTCACGACCATCGTTCCCGTCGTCGTCGACCGCAGCCTGAGCCAGGACACGCCGGAGCGCGCCAAGATGACCGACGATGCCCTGGCGATGCTCAAGGATCGTCTGGCGCAGTTTCCGCGCATAGAGCCCCGCATCGTCGAGGCGCGCGATCCAGCGGAATCGGATTCGCCATCGACGCGGCTTTTCGCGGCCCTCTCCTCGGCGATCGCGGACGTGCCACCTGCCCGGATCGGTGGCGCGATCTTCCTGACCGACGGTCAGATCCACGATATCCCCGGCGTGAACCAGCAGCTCGGTTTCGACGCGCCCATCCACGGGCTGATCACCGGCAAGCCGAATGAATTCGATCGCCGCATCGAAATCGTGCGCGCCCCCCGCTTCGGCATCGTCAACGACGAACAGCAGCTTGTCCTGCGTGTCGTCGACGACGGCAAAAGCCCGGGCGGCACCGCTGCCGTGACCGCAAAGATGAATGGCGACGAGATCGCGACGCTGCAGGCAACGCCGGGCCAGGATACGCCCTTCAGCTTCAAGGTGCCGCGCGCCGGCAACAACGTCCTCGAATTCTCCGTGGCCGAAGTGCCGGGCGAGGTCACACCCATCAACAACCGCACGGTCCAGCTGATCGAGGGCATTCGCCAGAACATGCGCGTCCTCCTCGTCTCAGGCGAGCCGCATGCCGGTGAACGTGCATGGCGCAACCTGTTGAAATCGGACGCCTCCGTCGACCTCGTGCACTTCACCATTCTTCGCCCGCCGGATAAGCAGGACGGCACGCCGATCAACGAACTGTCGCTGATCGCCTTCCCGACGCGCGAACTCTTCGTCGACAAGATCAGCTCTTTCGACCTGATCATCTTCGACCGTTACCAGGATCGTCAGAACGTCCTGCCGACGATCTATTATGACTACATGGCGCAGTACGTCGAAAACGGCGGTGCGTTGCTCGTCGCAGCCGGCCCCGAACACGCAGCCGGCAATTCGATCGCGCTCACCCCGCTCGCCTCGGTGCTGCCGGCAGAGCCGACCGGCCAGATGATCGAGAAGCCGTTCTATCCGCGCCTTTCGGAGCAGGGTCGCAAGCATCCGGTAACGCGCGGCCTCGACGGATCCGACACCGAGCCGCCGCATTGGGGCCGCTGGTTCCGCAGCGTCGATGTCGAAAAGCCGCAGGGGCAGACCGTGATGGTCGGCGCCGACAACAGCCCGTTGCTGGTGCTCAACCGTGTCGGTCAGGGCCGTGTCGCCATGCTGCTCTCCGATGAGGGCTGGCTCTGGGCACGCGGCTTCGAAGGCGGCGGCCCGCATGTGTCGCTCTACCGACGCATTGCCCACTGGCTGCTGAAGGAGCCGGCGCTGGAAGAAGAAGCACTGACGGCAAACGCCGCCGGCCGTACGCTGGAGGTGACTCGCCAGACCGTCGGCGACGACCCCGGCCCGGCCACGATCAAATCGCCCTCCGGCAAGACGCAGACATTGCAACTGAAGCGGACGCAGCCGGGCCTCTATCAGGCCGAGAAGCACATGGACGAGATTGGGCTTTACCAGATCGCCAATGGCAGTCTCTCGACGCTCGTCCATATCGGCGCGATCGACGCTCCTGAGTTCAAGGCAATGATCTCGACCACCGAGACTCTGAAGCCTTTGGCGCAAAAGACCAAGGGTCTCGTCACCCGTATCGCCGGCGCCAATGGCGGCGTCACGGTCCCGCAGGTGCTGCCGGTGCGCGGCGCCGTCCGCGTTGCCGACGGCCAGCGCCTGACCATCCGCATGACCGACGAAACCGTGCTGAAGGGGATCAATTCCCTGCCCCTGTTCGCAGGCTTTGCCGGTCTTGCCGCCCTGCTCTTTGCCTTCTCCGCCACCTGGTGGCGCGAAGGACGGTGAATGCGATGACACACCTCGATGTGACCGATACCCCCTCCGAAAGCGAACTTGCTGCAATCAGTGAGGGTCTGACCGCTTTTAACGCCGCCGATGTCGGCCCCTCAAAACGCCGCCCGCTCGCCGTGCTGATCCGCGACGAAAGCGGCAAGACTATCGGCGGCATTTCGGGCTACACGGCCTGGGGCTGGTTGTTCACCGCATGGCTGTTCGTGCCGGAAACGCTGCGCGGTCAGGGCATGGCCGGAAAGCTCCTCGAAGCGGCGGAAGCGGAAGCAATGGCCCGCGGCTGCCAAGGCGCTTGGATCGACACCTTCAATCCGCAGGCGCTGCGCGCCTATCAACGGCAGGGCTATGTCATCTTCGGCGAATTGCCGGAATTTCCCACCGGCCGCAGCCGTTTCTTCCTGCAGAAAAAGCTATCGCCCCGCTGATGACAGCGGGGCGACGGTTTTCGCTTCTATTGCAAAACCTTAGACGGCGATCTTGCCGCCGCCGGCCTTGGTGATGGCCACGACAGCCGGACGGACAGGCATGTCCGGCTTGAAGTCCGGCCAGCGCGTCGACAGGTCCTCGTAGTAGGACGGACGGCCGTGACCGGACCAGTCATCGCCACCATCGCCCGGGTGCTGCACGGCAACGAAGGCCGTCTGGTCATCCGGCAGGAAAAGCGGGCCGCAAAGTTCGGCACCGACAGGCACGCGATAGAACAACTTCGAGGTCGCACGCGCAGCGCCTTCCGTATCGACGGCCCAGAGACCATCGGTACGGCCGGTCGCCTTGTTGCTGTTGCCGTCGGTCGCCACCCAGAGACGCCCGGCAGCGTCGATCGAACAGTTGTCCGGCATGCCGAACCAGCCGTTCTTCGTCGTGTCGGTGGAGAAGGAGGCACCCACAGAGGCGACGGAAGGATCGCCGCACTTCAGCAGCACTTCCCATTTGCCTGACGTCGCCGAGAATTCGCCGCCGTCCTCGCTGATTTCGATGATGTGACCAAAGGCGTTGTCGGCGCGTGGGTTGGCGGTATTCACCTGTTCCGCCTTGCGCTTGGTATTGTTGGTCAGCATCACATAGACCTTGCCGTTGACGGCATTGGGTTCGATGTCCTCCGGGCGGTCCATCTTCGTCGCCCCGAGCAGATCGCCGGCGCGGCGGGTTTCGATCAGCACGTCGGCCTGGCTCGTAAAGCCGTTTTCCGTCGTCAGCGGACCCTGTCCGAACGTCAGCGGCAGCCATTGCAGCGCGCCGTCGTCGGCGAACTTGGCGACATAGAGCGTGCCGTTGTCGAGCAAGTCGAGGTTGGCGGCGCGGTCAGCCTCGTTATAGGCAGCAGCGGTCACGAACTTGTAGACATAGTCGAAGCGTTCGTCATCGCCGAGATAGAAGACCACGCGGCCATCCTTCGAGATGATGTTGGCAGCGCCCTCGTGCTTGAAGCGTCCGAGCGCCGTGCGCTTCTTCGGTACCGACTGCGGATCAAAGGCGTCGACTTCGACGATCCAGCCAAAGCGGTTGGGCTCGTTCGGTTCCTTGCCGAGGTCGAAGCGGTCGTGGAAGTTCGCCCACTCATATCCGCCTTCCGGCACGCCGTAGCGCTTGTAGTTGGCGGCCTCCTTGTGGCCTTCGGGCAGCTTGCCGGAGAAATAGCCGTGGAAGTTTTCCTCGGCCATGATGTAGGTGCCCCAGGGCGTTACGCCGCCGGCACAGTTGTTGAGCGTACCGATCACCTTCTTGCCGCTGGCGTCTGCCACCGTCTTCAGCCGCTCGTCGCCCGCTGCCGGGCCGGTGAGCTGCATCTCGGTCATGGTCGTGATGCGACGGTTGTACTTGCCATCAGGCACGACCTGCCATTTGCCGTCGACCTTGCGGATCTCGACAATGGTGCCGCCATGGGCTGCCATTTCGATATCCACCTGCTCCTTGCTCAGCGGTGCCTGCTTGATCTTGCCGTCCGCAACGGTCACCAGGCCCGGAAACATCAGGTGCGGATTGGTGTATTCGTGATTGACGACCAGCAGGCCGTGCTCGGACGAGCCGCCGAGCGGGATATAGCCGACATAGTCGTTGTTGTAGCCGAACTGGCGGCGCTGTGCTTCTGCCGTCTGGTTCTTCGGATCGAAGGCAGGTGAGTCAGCGAAAACCGCATCGCCCCAGCGCAGCAGGACATTCGCATCATAACCTTCCGCGACATGATGATCGGCATCGACACCGGCTTCGACCTCCTTGAAAATGAAGGCGGAACCGCCGGCTGCGCGTGCCTTTTCAGCGCTCATCAAAGCAACGGGCCCCACCGTTGCAGCGATGGCGGAAACGGCGAGCGACCCTTGCAGGAAGCCACGGCGCGAAAAACGACGACTGATGATTTCCCCCATCGTCGGATTGTCGGTGCAGTTTTGTCCCTCCCCGTCGGCTTCTTCGAGCTGACTGGTCGGGAATATGTCTTTCTGTGTGAGATTTCCTGTCATTGCTTTACCCCAAAGTTTAGCAATCGCCCGGAATAGGGCGAGGAAAACTCTTAGGTTGGCTATATGACAGGTCGATGAAAAATGACCGGGCGTCGGAATGCGAGAGCCACGGGCTTAGGTACAACTGTGGATGACACGGCCGCTAGACCGCAATTGCGGTCAGCGGCACCATCTCATTCGCATCTTCGTCTTCGGCAATAACGGCCGGAACAGAACCATCACGCCAGACGATCGAACCATGCAGCCGCTCATGCGTGTCGGCGGCAATCGGCACGACCAGAACGCGATTGGGATCGACCGGACCCGGAAACGTCAGGGCGTTATAAGCAACCTTTTCGAAGCCGAGCGGGCCGTAGTAGGGCGGGTCGCCGACAAGGATGACCGCTTCCGACCCCTTGCGTTTGGCGGCTTCGACAGCAATCCGCACGAGTTCGCGGCCGATACCCTGGTTCTTGTGCGAGGGCCGGACTGCGAGCGGCCCAAGCAGATGCCCCTTGACCGAGCCGGCAAGCACCGGCGTCATGCGCACGGAGGCGATCGTTTCTCCGTCGTCGGCGCAGATGAAGGACAGCGTGCGATCATGCGGCCCCTGCTCGCGAATCCGTGCAGCGGCACGGGTGAACCGGCCGGGACCGAATGCTTCTTCGTTGATGAGTTCGATGACAGCGTCGTGCGACGCATCCTCAGTGAGGTAGACCAGATCGTGCTTGTACATTAGACCAAGGAAACCATATAGACAGACGGAATTGTTCTCGAAGGCGCTCATCGAGCGTTCGGGATCATCGGCGTCGTCGCAGGCTTCTGGTGACTTTCATGACAAGCGGTCCTCAAAGTGTGACAAGCCCGATAGCAGGAAATATCCGGCGCGTCCAATGTAAAATGCGGGCCGCTGCTTGTTGACGCTGATCGTGTCTGCACGATGATGTGACCCAAGTGGAACGCCTCCGATGCCTGCCGATCATGCCAGCAACGCAGTGTTCATCGTTTATCGTCTCGAAATTCGGTCGGCATGCCGTATCTTCGAGGTTAAGTTGGCAGCAGCATTTCCGAAAGGACAGAACAATGGGCATGTTGGTTGACGGCGTCTGGCACGACGTCTGGTACGACACCAAGGAGACAAAGGGCCATTTCAAGCGGGCCGCATCGCAGTTCCGTAACTGGATCACCCCGGACGGCACACCCGGCCCGACTGGAACCGGAGGCTTCAAGGCCGAGGCCGGACGCTACCATCTCTACGTTTCGCTTGCCTGCCCCTGGGCGCACCGCACCCTGATCTTCCGCAGGCTGAAGAAGCTCGAGGATCTGATCCCGGTCTCGATCGTCGATCCGTTGATGCTGGAAAACGGCTGGGAATTCAAAGGGAAAGACGGAGGGACGCTCGATCCCCTTTTCGGCGCCAAGGCGCTTTGGGAAATCTACGTCAAGGCCGATCCGCACTATTCCGGTCGTGTCACGGTCCCCGTTCTCTGGGACAAGCGGACCGGCACGATCGTCAACAATGAGTCAGCCGAAATCATCCGCATGTTCAACAGCGCCTTCGATGCGTTGACCGGATCAAGGGAGGATTTCTATCCCGCAGACCTGCGATCGGACATCGATGCGCTGAACGAGATCGTCTACGACACTGTCAACAACGGCGTCTACAAGGCCGGCTTCGCGACAGCGCAGGAGGCCTACGAGGAAAACACCCGTCGCCTCTTCGAGACGCTCGATATGCTCGACAAGCGGCTATCGACGAAGCGCTAACTGTTCGGAGATCGGCTGACGGAGGCCGACTGGCGGCTGTTCACCACACTCGTTCGCTTCGACGCCGTCTATGTCGGCCATTTCAAATGCAACATCCGCCGCATTGCCGACTATGCGAACCTCTCGGCATATCTGCGCGATCTTTATCAGGTTGCCGGCGTGGCCGAAACGGTGAACCTCGCCCATATCAAGAACCACTACTATCGCAGCCACAAGACAATTAACCCGACGGGCATCGTGCCCATCGGCCCCGACCTTGATTTCGATCGCCCGCATGGCCGGGAGGGATTGGCAAAGGCTGCCTGAGTTGGAACTGGACAAGCCTCGCCGTGGCCGTCGATGGCGAGGCTGATGTCACCAATAGTTCGAGGGAGGCTCCGCCCCCTCCAGTTCCTTCAGCCGCCTATAGGTCGCCTTGGTCGCGCCCTTGGGAAGTGCGTCGAGAGGAAAGAAGCCGCTTTCGACGATTTCGCGATCCGGCTTGCGCAGCGCGGTCTGCGTTACCTCAACACGGTAGAAGACGACATGGTCGCGTCTGCTGGTGCGGTTGTTGAAATAGACGTGGAAGAGCTGCGGCCTGCCCGATATCACCAGATTGCCTTCCTCCCGCAGCTCCTTCGCAAGCGCCTGCTCCACCGTCTCATGGCGTTCGACACCACCGCCGGGCATGTGCCATCCGGCGATGTAGGAATGCCGCACCAGGAAAATTCGCCCTTCGCCGTCGAAGCAGGCCGCGCGCACGCCGAGCGTCATGCTGCGGGTCAGCGCGAAATAGGTATGCAGCGCAAAGCCGAGCAGCCGCACGCCCAGCCCGCGCTCTTCGTCGCGAGAGATCTCGTCGCTCATGCCTGAACTCCGACGCTTCGTCGATCCGTAATCAGACAGGGGATGTATTTGTTTTGACAATAGAGTGGGCTATGTCTCATCCCATGTTCAAGCTCGCGCATATTTCCGATATTCACCTAGGTCCCCTGCCACGCCTTTCGATCAGAGAACTCGCCTCCAAACGCATTACCGGATTTGTGAACTGGCATCGGAACCGGCGCAAGCACCTTTTTGGCGGTACGCTCGATCTCCTTCTTGACGACATCAAGGCGAAGCAAGTCGATCATCTTGCCGTGACAGGCGATCTCGTCAACCTTGCAAGCGGCATCGAGATCCAAACGGCGGCGGCATGGCTGAAGACGGTCGGCGACCCGCTCGACACCTCGGTCGTTCCCGGCAATCACGATGCCTATGTGCCAGGGTCATATGAGAAAGCCATGCGCGCCTGGTATCCCTATGTCAGGGGTGATCGCGCGCCGGCAGAATGGCCGGAAGACCAGCATATCTTCCCGTATCTGCGCGTTCGCGATCAGGTTGCGCTGATCGGCTGCTCCACAGCCTTCGCCACGCCTCCGTTCGCCGCCAGCGGCTTTTACTCCGCCCGCCAGGCGCGCGAAACGGTGAACTTGCTTCGCGCCGCCGGCGATGCCGGGCTCTTTCGCGTCGTCATGATCCATCACCCGCCGATCCGCGGCGCGACCAGCTTCTACAAGCGCATGATCGGTATTCGCCGCTTTGCGGCCGCCATCTCGACGGGCGGCGCCGAACTGGTCCTTCACGGCCATACGCACCTCAACACCGTGCATTGGCTGCGCGGACACACCGGCCCGGTGCCGGTCGTCGGCATCGCTTCGGCCTCGCAGGGCGCCGGCGGATTGAAGCCGCGCGCCGCCTACAATCTCTTCGCCATTGCCGGTCGCCCCGGCGCCTGGGAACTGAAGGCTGAACGCTACAGCCTCGATGCCAGAGGCGAGGGTGTCGAGGCCCAAGGCGTCGATATTCTGGCGCTATGATCTCGTGTTTTGTGTCCACCGACCGCGTCGTTTCGGTAGCGTTTTTGAAGATACGGAGCTACAATCGAACCATCGGATTCCCGGAGGATAGCATGGGTTTTAAGGTCGCCAAGAAGAGCTCCGCAATGATGGCGCTTACGGCCGGATTTTTGCTCACCGCCAGCCTGCATGCCTTCGCCGCCGGTTCGGAAAACGACGAAACGGCGCCACCACCGAAGAGCAAGACCACGACCGAGTGCACAGACGGCAAGGTGTGGGACAAGGACAAGAAGGAATGCGTGAAGCCGAAGGAAAGCGGCTTCAACGATGATCAGTTGTTCCAGGCTGCGCGCGAATTCGCCTATGCCGGCCAGTACGACAACGCCATCACTGTCCTGAAGCTCGCCAAGAATCAGGACGATCCCCGCATCCTCAATTATCTCGGCTATTCCAACCGCAAGGCCGGTCGTATGGAGCTCGGCATGAGCTACTACCGCAAGGCCCTGCAACGCGACGAAAACTATATTCTTGCGCGCTCTTATATGGGACAAGCCCTCCTCGCGCAGGGCGATGTCCAGGGCGCGCGCGTGCAGCTTGTCGAAATCCGTGACCGTGGCGGTGAAAATACCTGGGCATATCGCTCGCTGCTGCAATCGCTGAAGGGCCAGGTCACCTATTAGGGCATGCGGGGGCGCGGGGCCTTGACGGCACGGCGCTCGAACGACGGCAGGCAAGTGCGCGAGCAATTTTTGAAGACTTGCGAAACGGCATAGAAATGGTTCATACCAACACAGGACGATCATTCCGCTCGCATGACCTTTCACAAGGGAAAGGCCGTCATTTGCGGAAAGGCATCGCCAGTGTGACAACCTCCAACACCTCTCTGGAACGACCATGCCCACGCCGGTAGCAGCCATCGACATCAGACGCGATCTGGTCGGCCTTCTCCCGAAGCTTCGCCGCTTCGCGGTGACACTCACCGGCGATTTGACCGATGCGGACGAACTCGTCCAGAGCGTCTGTCAGCGCGGCATCGCTAAATTCCATCTTTGGAACGGCGGTGGCAAATTGGAAAGCTGGCTCTATACGATGGCCCGACACCAATGGGTCGACGAAGCCCGGCGCCACAAGCTGCGCCCCGCCGCCAAAGGCAGTGCCCTGGAACAGGGCGAGCCGGCGGCATCGGCTACGCATACCAATCCGGTGGAAGACGGAGAAGCGCACCGTTTGGTCACATCTTTGCCCGAAGGACTTGCCAGTGTCTTCCTGCTGGTCGAAGTCGAAGGGCATAACTACAAGCAGGCGGCCGATATTCTCGGCATTCCCTTGTCGGCAGTGACATCGCGGCTCTCCAGCGCCCGTCTCTATCTTGCCTCCCAAGGCCACAGCCGCTCGTCTCGAAGGTTTTAAGCATTGCAGGACATGAAGAAAATGCCGCTCGAAGTTCGTTTGTCCGCCTTCATGGATGGCGAGACGAGCCGCGAAGAGAAGGACGAGCTGGAAAAGCTCATTGCTTCCGATCCTGACGCACGGCGGATTTTCGATGAACTGAAGCACGGCTCCGATGTCGGCCGCAAGGCTTTCGACGAAGTGTTGAAGGAACCGGTGCCGCTGGCACTTGTGCGGTCCATCAAGAGTGCGCAGCCTCCTAAGACGCGCGACCCCTCCCCCCGTCTTGCCCGGCCATCCCTGAAACTTGCCCCGACCGGCAGACAGTCGCTTGCGGCCGCCCTCATCCTGTTCGCGCTCGGCGGCGGCATCGGCTATTTCTTCGGCATGCAGCCACCGGGCATGCCAGCAGCCGCGCCGCCCACTCCGGCGCAGACATCGACGCGCAACTGGCTGGATGACATTGCCGCCTACCATCGCATCTATTCGCGCCAGCCGCACCATATGGTCGAACTGCAAGCGAGCGAGCTGGATGAGATCAGCAAGTGGCTGTCGAGCACGGTGGGCGTCAAGTTCAATTTTCCGGATCTTGCCGCCGACGGCCTCGTGTTCCAGGGCGCACGCATGTTCGTTGCCGGCGGCAAGCCTGTCGGCCAGCTGATCTACAAGAACCTGGATGGTGACGTCGTCGCCATCTGCTTCACCAAGATCGACGGTGCGTCGAATGACGACAATTTCGACGAGACCATCAAGGACGATGTCAGCATCGTATCCTGGCATCGCAATGGCGTGACCTATGCAGTCGTCGGCCCCTCGTCGGATGCGATGCTCGACCAGATTGCCAACAGGGTATCCTCGGAAATCTAAAAAGCATTCTCTCGCTTTGCAGCTTGCGGCTGCCAGCCAGCCGATGGATAATGGGTGGCGGTCAATCGCATTGGATTATATTCTCGCTGGAGTTTCACCATGTCCGACATTCTGCTGACCATCCCGGAAATCGACAGTCGAATTGCGGCAATAAGGGAAAATCTGCGCGAGCTGATCGAGCAAGCCACCGCCTTTTCCGGCGCGGCGGACGAAGAACGGACGTCGGATCGCATCGCCGAACAGGAAGAAGAGCTCGAGCGGTTGACGAAACAGCGCGACGTCCTCGCCCAGCAAAAATCCTGAGCGCGCCATAAGCACGTGTCGTTACTCGGCATCGGCTTTGACACCTCTGAAATCATGGTCCGTTCTGTGCTGCCGGCGCATTGCTTGGCTGCGGCGCAATTTCTGCTGACATTGGCGCCGATACACGCTATAGAGGCAGCAGCGACCATGAGGAGAGCACTTTGATGAAAACCCACGGCACAGGAAACCACCGCTGAAAAGCAGTGCCGTGAAGGACTGCTTGTTCGGTCCGCCCATCAGATTGCTATTTCCCGCCCTCGGAGGGCACTCATGTTTCGTCGCTTTGAAGAGTTCGTCGATCCGTTCCAGGATTATGGCGAGCTGAAGCCATCGTCGCGGACGTGGCGGTATCTCATCACCAACCTTCGCCCTTTCCGAACTGTCATGGCCATGAGCCTGGCCTTGACTGTCATAGGCGCTGCCATCGAAATCTGGCTCATCGGCTATACCAGCCAGCTTGTGGATAATCTGGCAGCAGCCAGACGGGATGAGTTCTGGGCATCGCAAGGCACCGGGCTGCTGGCCGCCGCCGCGCTGGTGTTGATCGGCCGGCCGCTTGCGGGCTATCTTAGAGAGAGCCTTGACGACATCGCATTCAGGCCGAATGCCGAGACGCTGTTCCGCTGGCGCGCGCATCGTCATGTGCTCAGACAATCAGTCGGCTGGTTCCGCCAGGATTTCTCCGGGCGCATCGCCAGCCAGGTGCGCGACATCGGTACGTCGGCGACAGGTGCTGCCTATGCCGTGCTGCACACCCTGTCCTTCGTCACGATCTATGTCGCCGGCTCGCTCTGGCTGATGGCCTCGATCGATCCGCGCCTGATCTGGCCGCTGATCGTATGGCTCTGCTGCTATCTTGGCATGATGGCCTTCGTCATCCCACGGTTGCGCCACGCGTCGGAGAACTTCCAGGGAGCCAATGCCGCTCTTGCGGGCATGACGGTCGACACCTACGCCAATATCGACCTCATAAAGCTCTTTGCCGACGCGCAAACGGAGGATCGTGAAGCCCTGCAGCGCTTTGCCACCGCGCGCGAAACCTTCGTTCGCGTGCAGAAACTCGAGGTCACGGTCAATTCGAGCATGCTGTTCCTCGGCAGTTTCCTGATCGTCGCATTGGTCGGCTATGCCGTGATCCTATGGCAGTCCGGCGGCGCGCCGCTCGGACTTATCGCGGCCTCGCTTGCCCTGAGCTTCCGCATCACGGGCATGGCGGAATGGATGCTGGATGCCGTTTCCTCTCTGTTTGCCCATCTTGGCGCGATGCGGCAATCGCTGCTGACCGTGGCGCAGCCTCTCTCGATCGAGGATGCGCCCGGGGCACACCCGCTTGCTATCGATCGCGGCGAGATCGCCTTCAAGCAGGTCACCCACCATTACGGCAAGGGTGATGGCGGTCTGGACGGCGTTTCCCTGCGGGTTGCGGCGGGCCAGAAGATCGGCCTTGTCGGCCGCTCGGGCACGGGCAAATCCACCCTCGTCAACCTGCTGCTGCGTTTCTTCGACCCGGAGTCCGGCTCCATCGAAATAGACGGCCAGGATATCCGCCGCGTGACGCAGGAAAGCCTGCGCCGGCAGATCGCCATGGTAAGCCAGGAGGCCACTCTTCTCCACCGCTCCATTCGCGACAACATCGCCCACGGCAATGCCGGCGTTTCAGAGGCCGCGATTGTCATGGCCGCCGAAAATGCCGCCGCCGACGGTTTCATCGCCAGCCTGCGGGACCATGAAGGGCGGACCGGCTATGACGCCCATGCCGGCGAGCGCGGCGTCCAGCTTTCAGGCGGCCAAAGGCAGCGCATAGCGATCGCCCGCGCCATTCTGAAGGATGCGCCGATCCTGATCCTGGACGAGGCGACGTCGGCGCTGGATTCGGAAGTGGAAGCCGCCATCCAGGACACGCTCTACGGCATCATGGAGGGCAAGACGGTCATCGCCATCGCCCACCGACTGTCGACCATCGCGCGGATGGACCGCATTGTCGTCCTCGACAGGGGTCGTATCGTCGAGGACGGCACCCACGCACAGTTGCTCGCCCGCAACGGCATCTATGCCGCGCTCTGGGCACACCAATCCGGCGGCTTCATCGAAGCCGACGATCCGGCAGCGAGCTGATACGCAACAAAAAATCCCCTCGGCGTGACCGAGGGGATTTTAACAGAAGGCGGCTGATAGCCTCAGCCTTTCGCCGTCTTGATATCGAGCACGCGGTTTGCCGCCGAGACGATCGCTTCCAGGGAGGCGGCGACGATGTTGGTGTTGATGCCGGCACCGAAGAGCTTGCCGCCCGGATAGGAAATCTCGACATAGGAGATCGCCGAGGCGTTGGAGCCATGCTGCAGCGAATGCTCTGAATAATCTTCGACGGACATCGGAACGCCGAGATAGATCGAGAGCGCGTTGATGAAGCCGTCGATCGGGCCGTTGCCATGCCCTTCGATACGCTTCACCTCGCCATTGTCGGTAATCTCGGCGGCGACGATGCGCTGACCCTTACGCTCGGGATCGGCGAAGGTGTGATGATCGACGAAGCGAAGGCGGGCACCCGGCTGCGTTACGTAGCGCTCGATGAAATGCTCGTAGATGCGCTTGGATGGCAATTCCTTGCCTTCCTCATCGGTGATGCGCTGGATCTCTTCGCGATATTCCACCTGCAGATTGCGCGGCAGGTTCAAACCGTAGTCCTGCTGCATGATATAGGCGATGCCGCCCTTGCCGGATTGCGAGTTGATTCGGATGATCGCCTCATAGGTGCGGCCGACATCCTGCGGGTCGATCGGCAGATAGGGCACTTCCCAGACCGGATGGTTGGCGACCTTGGCAGCTTTCATGCCCTTGTTGATCGCATCCTGGTGCGAGCCGGAAAAGGCGGTGTAGACCAATTCGCCGACGTAAGGGTGACGCTCGCCGATCGCCATCTGGTTGGAATATTCGAAGACTTCCTTCATGCGCTCGATGTTGGAGCAATCCAGCTCCGGATCGACGCCTTGCGTGAACATGTTCAACGCCATGGTAACGACATCGACGTTGCCGGTGCGCTCGCCATTGCCGAACAGAGTGCCTTCGACGCGGTCGGCGCCGGCCATCAAGGCCAGCTCGGCGGCGGCGATGCCCGTGCCGCGGTCATTGTGCGGGTGCAGAGAGATGATCAGGTTTTCGCGATTGTCGAGATTGCGGCACATCCATTCGATCTGGTCGGCATAGATGTTCGGCGTCGCCATTTCCACAGTCGACGGCAGGTTGATGATCAGCTTGTTATCCGGCGTCGGCTTCATCACGCCGATCACCGCGTTGCAGATCTCCAGCGCCACGTCCAGCTCGGTGCCGGTGAAGCTTTCCGGCGAATATTCGAAGCGATAGCCGCCGCCGGCCTTGGCCGCCATGTCGCTGATCATCTTCGCCGCATCGACGGCGATCTGCTTGATGCCCTGCACGTCCTTGGCAAACACCACGCGGCGCTGCAATTCGCTGGTGGAATTGTAGAAATGGACGATCGGCTTGTTGGCGCCTTCGAGAGCCTCGAAAGTGCGGGTGATCAATTCCGGGCGGCACTGCACCAGTACCTGCAGCGATACGTCGTCAGGCACGTTGCCCTGCTCGATGCACCAGCGAGCAAAATCGAAGTCGGTCTGCGAGGCCGAGGGGAAACCGATCTCGATTTCCTTGAAGCCCATGTCCAGCAGCAGCTGGAACATGCGCGCCTTGCGGTCGTGACCCATCGGATCGACCAGCGCCTGATTGCCGTCGCGCAGGTCGACGGAACACCAGATCGGCGCCTTGGTGATGACCTTGGACGGCCATGTCCGGTCGGGAATGTTGATCTGGGGATAGGCGCGGTATTTCACCGTTGCTTCGGGCATGCCTTTGGGGGAATGGCTGTTTGCGTCCATGGTTTCGTCTCTTCCTTTCCCGTCATTTATCCCGCGTCTTAGCCGATCGGATGCGGCTTGGCGATGACAAATGCGGACCCCTCGCGGGTGTACTGTCGATTTTAGGGTAAGTCGCGAGGAGCGATGGCCAGCGGGCTTTTCGGCCGCCGGGCGCTCCTCAAAGGACCCGGCAACCGCGCGTAAGGCCGAGGAGGAGAAGCGATGTCAGGGCGCGCGTATTGTCACGCAGGGCGAAGCGCCCACGTGCAATCTGTTCGGAAATCTTTGCGCCAGTCAACTTCATGGTCGCGCTTATAGCCGCGCGACAACAAAGAAGCAACCCCCTGCTCACTTCTTCAGCAGCTGCACGCCGCGCGACAGCGCCATCATCAATCCGCCGGCAAGCAGGCCCCAGAAGGCGCCGGAAATTCCGCCGAAGGAAACACCCGATGCCGTCACCAGAAATGTAATCGCGGCAGCCTCGCGCGATTCCGCCCGCTGGAAAGCATTGAGGGCTGAGTTCGACAGCGCGCCGACCAGCGCCAAGCCGGCGACCGCCTCGATCAGGATCTGCGGTGCCAGCGCCACGAAAGCGGTGACGGCACTGGCGAGCAATCCCAGGACAATATAGCCGATCCCGGCAACGATCGCAGCCCAGTAACGCCGCTTGGGATCCGCATGCGCATCCTGGCCGGCGCACATGGCGGCCGTGATCGCGGCAAGATTGACCGCATGGCCGCCGAAGGGCACGGCCAACAGCGAAAACACACCGGTGATCGCAAATAGCGGGCCCGGCTTGGGATCGTAGTGATGGACCTTCAGCACCGCGATGCCGGGGATATTCTGCGACGCCATGGTCACGATGAATAGCGGCAGCGCGATGGAGATGAGGCCGGCGATGGTGAAGACCGGTTTCACCAGTTCCACAGTCGGCAACAGCGAATGCTCGAGCGAAGCGAATGCGCCATCCGGTATTTTCACGCCGAAGGCCAGCACCAGGGCGAAGGCGGCAAGTGCCGCCGGCACTGCCCACAACCGCTTGAAGGAGCCGACAATGATCCAGGCAAGGATAATCGGCAGGCCAAATGCGGGATTGAAGGCAATCGCCTTCACCGGCGCAAAACACAGGCCAAGCAGCACGCCCGAAAGCATAGCGTTGGCCAGCGGCGCGGGGATGGAAGCCACCGCACGGCCGAACGGCCGGAACAGCCCGGCAATGACGATCAGGACACCGCAGATGAAGAAAGCCCCGACCGCCGCTGGAAAGCCGCCCTCGATCGCACCGGCGCTCGCAAGCAGCGCTGCGCCGGGCGTCGACCAGGCAATGCTGATGGGCAATCTGGTCACCGCGCTCAGCACGATGGCGCAAAGGCCCATCGCAATCGAAAGAGCCATCAGGCCGGACGCCGCCTGGGCATCCGTCGCGCCGACGACCTGCAGACCGTGGAAGACGACGGCAAAGGAACTGGCAAAGCCGACAAAGGCCGTGAGGCACCCCATGAACAGGCTTTGGATGGAGAAATCTTTGAGCATGGCGGCGAAGACTCAGGGCGGAAAAGACGATTGAGCCCCCATGGAGCATCACAAGCAGCGGGCGTGCAAGTGCAGTTCCCGGGCAAAGTGGCAACGATGACAGCAAGACCGGCCATCGGCGAACGGTGCCGAAGTGGACAATGCAACTTGCCGGCCCTCGACACATGATCATCGCAGATCACTAAACATGCACAAACATGCAGATTGACTCTCTCGTTTCTGCACGTTAATGCAAATTCATGAGCAATTCACTTCCATTGTCCCGCCGCGACGTCATAGAAGCACGGCTTGCGGACGGACGGCAGATCGTCGCCGCATCGCTTGCGGCCGAGTTCAACGTTTCCGAGGATGCCGTGCGCCGGGATCTGAGGGCGCTTGCCGCCGAGGGCAAATGCCGGCGCGTCTATGGCGGTGCGCTTCCTCTCCTGACGCCCTCGCAGCCCATCTCTGCGCGGATCGGGCAGGCATCCGATCGAAAAAGGGCGCTGGCGCGAGCAGCCGCCAGCATGATCGAACCGGGCGAGTTTGTATTTCTCGACAGCGGCAGCACGAACCTTGCGATCATTGACTTGCTGCCGAAGAACAGCGAACTGACGATTGCCACAAACTCCATCGACATAGCGGCTGCCATCATGAACCGTGGCGACTTCGAGCTCATCCTCATCGGCGGCGCGGTCAATGCCATCGTCGGAGGCAGCGTCGACGCGACGGCGGTCGCAGCCATCGAGAACATGAATATCGATCGCTGCTTCGTGGGTGCGTGCGCGGTTTCGGCGAGAAACGGCATCAGCGTGCATGAACACGCAGACGCCATTTTCAAACGGACGCTCATCAAACGCAGCGCGTCGCGCATCGCCATAGCAACGTCAGAAAAGTTTCACGAGCGTGCGGCGCATCGCATCGGCGGTGCCACCGACATCGATTGGCTGATTGTCGAAGACGACCTGCCAGCTGGCGACGTGGAAGCCGCGGTCGAAGCTGGTTTCGCTCTCGTGAAGCCGAACGACATCATTTCATCGTCCTGATCTCGAAAGACGGGGAATCATCATGCAATCCGCTGATCGGCCGGAAACTCGGCTGGCAACACGACTGGCTTTTTTGATCGCGGGATTTGGTCTCGCTTGTTGGGCTCCCCTCGTCCCCTTCGCCAAGGCCCGGCTCGGGGTCGATGACGGTGTGCTGGGCATATTGCTGCTTTGCCTAGGCCTCGGCTCGGTCGCCGCGATGCTTGCCACCGGCATGTTGAGCGCACGCTACGGCAGCAAACCCATCATTATTGCGGGCGGATTGGGGCTCGCGCTCACCTTGCCGATCCTCACCATAGCCAGCACGCCATTCACGCTGGGCATCACCCTCGCCGTGTTTGGCGCATCGCTCGGATCACTCGACGTCGCGATGAACATTCACGCTGTCGAGGTGGAAAAAGGCGCCGGCCGGCCTCTGATGTCGGGCTTTCATGCTCTTTTCAGCATTGGTGGCTTTATCGGCTCGTTGCTGGTGACGTTGTTGCTATCCGTTCACGCCGGCCCTCTGGTCGCAACATTGCTATCTTCTGCCCTGATGGTACTCGCCATGGTCGTCGCATGGCCCCGGCTGCTCAGGACCGTTCCGTCGGAGGATGCGCCGCTCTTCGCCATTCCCCGCAGCTTTGTTTTGCTGCTTGCCGTCCTCGCCGCCATTACCTTCCTCGTCGAAGGCGCCATTCTCGATTGGAGCGCCCTGCTGCTCACCACGCAAGGCAGGGTCGAGGCCAGCCATGGCGGCCTCGGCTACATGCTGTTTGCGATTGCCATGACAGCAGGGCGCCTGGCCGGCGATACCATCACGGCGAAGCTCGGCGACAGGGCGATCATGCTATGGGGCGGCCTCGTCGCGGTGGCCGGTTTCGTCGTTCTGCTGCTGAGCCCGATCGCGATCCTTGCCATGAGCGGCTTTCTGCTGATCGGGCTTGGCGCCTCCAACATCGTGCCGGTGCTCTTCCGCAAGGGAGGGACGCAGACGGTCATGCCGGCGGGGCTGGCTGTCGCCGCAATCACCATGTGCGGATATGCGGGCGTGTTGATCGGGCCTGCCAGTGTGGGCTTCGTCGCGAACCATGTCGGCTTGCCCGGCTCATTCTGGATGCTCGCCATATTGCTGTGCGCCGCACCTCTATGCGCCGGCATCGTTACCCGCCCCCAGGGCCAGGAGGACGCAAATGCGCATCGCTCATACCGCTCTGTGGACACATGATATCGACGCCGCAGCGGCGTTCTGGATGAAGTACTTCGGAGCGACCGTCGGCGAGCCCTATCACAGCCAGCGCCGCCCCGGCTTCATCTCCCGCTTCGTGCATCTGTCTGCGGGGCTCGACCAGGTCGAACTGATGACCGGCCCATGGCTTCCAGCCGATACGCATGACGAACGCGTCGGTTGGGGCCATATCGCAATATCGCTGGGCGACCGGGCGGCGGTCGATGCGCTGGCCGAGCGATGCAAGACGGATGGCTGCCTGAAATCCGGGCCCCGGACAACGGGCGACGGTTTCTACGAGGCGGTTATTACCATGCCGGACGGCACTCCGATCGAGATCACGACGTAGAAAGCATTGCAGGCCGGACGACGCTCGTCATCCGAATTTTTCGAATTCGCCGCCCTCGGAAACGTTGCACCCTCCCAAGCGGCGAACGCTGGCGGCGGCCGATCCCGCCGCCAGCACCCTCTTCTGGTCAAGGACATGCCGGTTGTGAAACCACTTCACCAACAGTGCATGCCGGCAAATCCTCAGTTCATAAGCCTTAATGGTGCGCTCTCCGGCTGACCGGCGACTTCAGAGAGTTATAAACTGTTCGAGAATGTCTTGTAGAGCCGTTGCTTTCGCATGGCGGCCAGTTGGGCGCTCTACGAGATGGCAGTGATCTCAAGCTCTTGATCACCCACGCTGACGACATCTCCGACAGCCTTGCCGATCAGAAGCCTTGCCACCGGGGATACGAAGGAAATCGAACCGGCCTTGGGGTCCGCTTCATCCTCTCCGACGATGCGATAGGTCTGCACGCGCCCATCGTCACGGCTGAAGGTCACCGTGCTCCCGAAGGCGACGGTGTCAATCGAAGTCGGGTCAGGGACAAGCTGAGCCGTGCGAACTCTTGCCGCAAAGTAACGCAGATCTCGCAAGGGGCTTGCTGCCTGCCGGCGACGTTCGTTCACGTCTTCGATTGTGCTCGAAGCATCGTAAGCCTCGCGCGCTTGCTGGAGCTGCAACTCCAGAGCCTTCAACCCCGCTTCCGTCACAAGATTCGGATGCGCCGAAATTGGGCGATCAGGAATCAGGGTTTCCGAAGCGGTTTCGAAACTCTCTTCCTTGGTGAAGGCAACAGCCAATCTCGAACTCCCTTCGGGCGCGGCGCGTTCTTGCAGCACATCGGGACGATTGCCGCTGCGCTGTTAGAACCATAAATACACCGACAATGGACGAACCGCCAATCTTGACCCATCGGTGGTCGATATCGCCCCACGGACTGCGACGTTTCCGGTCGTCACGGACGACAAGAATAGTTCAGCTTGGAACAAGGCTGGCTTCGGCTGCCGATGCCTGCCCGGTGGAAAGCGCTTCCCTTACTGCCAGCGCGGCCATGGCGAGGGCGGCCTCGCGGGTCGCGGCGGCGGCGATGAAACGGCCATTGTGGCAAAAGCTCGCGCCCTCTACGCCGCAAGCCGCCTCCAGATCACCATTTGTCAGGCCAGCCCAAGCCGCAGGCAGATCGGCCCGCAGCTCAAACCCTTCCTGGGCGCGGCGGATACCGGTCAGGCACCAGTCCTTTTCGCGCGGGTGAACGACAAACAGCAAATGATCCGCGCCCGCCTTCACGATGGCCGGACGGAACGGCATTCCCATCGGGAGTTCTAGAACTCGCCCCTCGCCGGTATCCACGATTGCCTGGTGCACAAGTGCCTCGGCCCGCAATTTTGCAGCACTTTGACCTATCCTTGCCTCAACGAAACTACGTGCGATGGCCAGCGCGGTGTGGAAGCCGCGATCGTCGGCTTCGGGATCGGTCTCGTCGAACACCGGTTTTAAGGTTTCCAGCAGCGCCGGCAGCGTGAGCCCGGCCAGCGGCCCGGCAACGGAGGGGCTGAGCGCGCCATTGTCCACCAGATCGACCGGCAGCACAAAGCTGGCATCGAACGAGGCATGTACGGCATCGATATTTGCTTCAGGAAGACCGAAGGCGGCGAGATAATCACGGCCATAGTGCTTCCAGATCAATCCGAACGAACTGTAGGGTTGGCCATCGTCCCGCAGCGGCGCACCGCGCTGATGGTGATCGTAGATCCGCTCCGCGGCATCATATTTTCCGCCCACATCGTAGATGATGCGGTCGGCGCCGGGTGCGATCCATTCCTGCGCCCTGCTGCGGATGAGGCGAGCCTGCGGGAAGAGCCGGCTCAGAATGACGCTGGACAGCAGCTCGTCGGCATGGAAGCCACCGGAATGGGTGACGAGGAAATCTGGGATCATGCCGGGATGTGCCTTGTTGTTTGCGGAGGATCGTCTTGAGGTTGGCACCAGATAGCCGTTGCTGGACGTCAGCTCAACCCGTCATTCGCTCTTCTGGTGCGTTAGTCGTTCCCTACCTCGAGCGGCAATACGGAACGTTTCGAACGGGGTGGATCGGTGTCTGCGTTGGGCAAGGCAGCCGTGGTAAACAGCTTTCACCGCACAAAAAGCCCTCGCCTGCCTGCCGGCAAACGAGGGCTCTCGATAAGCAGAATCTGCTAGATCAGATTTCCGCCTGCGACGTCACGATGCGCGAGACCAGACCATAGGTCTTGGCTTCCTCGGCGGACAGCCAGTAGTCGCGGTCCGTATCCTTGGCGATCTTTTCGACCGGCTGACCGGTGGCTTCCGAGAAGATCCTGTTCAGGCGCTCGTTCATCTTGATGATCTCGCGCGCCTGGATCTCGATGTCGGAGGCCATGCCGCGCGTGCCGCCGGACGGTTGGTGCAGCAGGAAGCGGGTGTTCGGCAGGCAAACACGGCGCTCCTTGGGAACCGAGACATAGATCAGCGCACCGGCGGAAGCGACCCAACCCGTGCCGATCATCCAGACCTTCGGCTTGATGAACTTGATCATGTCGTGAATGGAATCGCCTGATTCGACGTGGCCGCCGGGCGAATTCACATAGATGCGGATGTCTTCGTCGCTGGCGGCGGCGAGCGCTACGAGCTGCGCGCAGGTCTTCTGCGCCAGTTCCTGCGTGATGCCGCCATAAATGAAGATCGAACGCGACTTGAAAAGATTCGCCTCCGCGTCCTTGCCCAAGGGCAGCTCCGTCTTCTTGTCTTCCTGTTCGTCTTCGTCGTTCATTCAACTCTCCAGCAGATGCGTCGTTCACCGCACATAGTGCGACTCAATCCGTAAAACAATGCCGGAAAAAGACAAGGCGGGAATAGCACCAGGGAACATGGTGTTATGGCTGCGGATTACCGAAATGTAACTTGAAAGGCTTTGAAAAGCCGACATTGGATCCTACGTCAGGTCAGCGCGATGAGGATCGCGTCCCAAATTTGCAGCAACAGATAGCCAAGGAGGCCATCATGTCGCCTGAAGAACGTCAACTGCTCACCTCTCTCTTCGACCGCGTGCGCGCCGCATCCAGCGCTCAACGCGACGCCGATGCGGAGACCTTCATCAACCAGTCGGTTCGCGACCAGCCCTACGCGCCGTATTTCCTGGCGCAGGCCGTTATCATGCAGGAACAGGGCATGAAGGCTGCCGCCGATCGCATCCAGCAGCTCGAAGCGCGCGTGCACGAGCTCGAGCAGCAGGGGGCCGACAGCCATCCGCAGGGTCAGAGCGGCGGTTTCCTCGGCGGGCTCGGTTCCCTCTTCGGCGGTGGCCAGCCGCCGCGCGCGCCGGCGCCTCAGGCCGGATATCCGCAACAGCAGGGTCGTCTCTATGATGATTATGCCCGCAACGCCCAACCGCAGCCAGGCCCATGGGGCGGCCAGCAGCCGCAGCCATCCGGCCCGTGGAGCCAGCAGGCAGCAGCCCCCTCGGCCGGCGGCAGTTTCCTGCGCGGCGCTCTCGGCACGGCAGCCGGCGTCGCCGGCGGCGTGATGCTGGCGGAATCGCTCTCCAGCCTGTTCAGCCCGCATCTGGGCGGCACTGGCGGCGGTCTCTTCGGTGGAAATTCCGGCAGCGGCCTCTTCGGAGGCACGGCGGCCAATGCAGCCGAACAGCCAGTGCAGGAAACGATCATCAACAACAACTATTTCGGCAATGACGATAATAGCGATCCGAATGATCAGAGTGCTGCCGATTACGCCCAGGACGCCGCGCAGGACGCCCAGGACGACGCCAATGACGATTCGTTCGACAATGGCGGCGACGACAGCTCGTTTGCCTGACACCAGGCTACCGTGAGCTCAAAGAAAAAGCCGCCATCAGACGGCGGCTTTTTGTTCAGCCTCGACCACGATAGGGCTGCACGCCCTGATCCGGCAGCCATACGCCTTCCGGCGGCTTGCCGGTCTGCCAGAAGACGTCGATCGGGATGCCGCCGCGCGGATACCAGTAGGCGCCGATGCGCAACCACTTGGGGTCCAGCAGTTCCACCAGACGCTTGGCGATGTAGATCGAGCAATCCTCGTGAAATGCGCCGTGGTTACGGAAGGAATGGAGGAAGAGCTTCAACGACTTCGATTCCACCAGCCATTCGTTCGGCACGTAATCGATGACGATATGGGCGAAATCCGGCTGACCCGTCATCGGGCAAAGCGAGGTGAATTCGGGCGCCGTGAAGCGGACGACATAATCGGTGCCGGCATGGCCGGACGGCACTTTTTCGAGAACGGCCGCTTCTGGGTTCGCTGCCGTTTCTGTCTGGCTGCCGAGCATCGACAGGCCGGAAACATCGGTATTGGGCATATCAGGCCTCCTTGATCACTTTGACGCGGATGCCGTGGGCTTTCTCGCCCTCGGGCTCCACATGAATGGTTATTTCGGCGCCCGCATGGATCACCCGTATGGCGTCTTCAAGGCGGTCGCAGATGCGATGCGCGTCACGCACCGGCATGGCGGCGGGTACTACCATATGGAAATCGACAAAGGTCACGGATCCCGCCCGGCGCGTCTTCAGATCGTGCACGCCAAGCGACCCCTCGGCATTCTTGGCGATCGCATCCTTGATCGCGCTCTCCTCCTCCGGCAACACGGCCTTGTCCATCAGCCCGTCGATGGAACTGGAGATGACCATCCAGCCCTGATAGAGAATGTTGATGGCGACAAGAATGGCAAGCACGGGGTCGAAGATCGGCTGACCAGTGCCAAGCGCCAGCAGCAGGCCGATCAGCACGCCGATCGAGGTATAGACGTCGGACATGATGTGCTGCCCGTCCGCCAATAACGCCGGCGAGCGATGCGCTTTGCCCGCGCGGATCAGCGTCAAGGCCCAGACACTGTTGATGACGCCGGCGACGACGTTGATCGCAAGTCCGAGCGCCGGCGCCTGCATCGGCTGCGGATTGCCCAAATGCCCCACCGCTTCCTGCACGATCATCAGCGCCGCAACGATGATCATCGCCCCCTCGGTGACGGCGGAAAGATATTCCGCCTTGTGATGGCCGAAGGGATGATCGTGGTCGGCCGGCTTCTGCGCGTAACGGATGACAAAGAAGGCAATCAAGGCGGCGACGACGTTGACGAGGGACTCCAGGCCGTCGGACAAAAGCGCCACGGAGCCCGTCAGCCACCAGGCCAGCATCTTCAACCCCATGACGCCAAGCGACAGCGGAATGCCCCACAGGGCGAGCCGCCTGATCGTGTCGTTTCCTTGCCCGCTCATACCCTTCTCCGATATCCGCGCGCCATGCATATGCGAATGAATTGCAAAAAACGCGCCGTTGAAATGCAAAACCGCCCGCGCGAGTTTCGCGCAGGCGGTTCATTGACGGGTTATATGATGCACGACGCCTCATTTGTCAAAGGAGGCGGCGCATTTCTCAGCACAATTCCTCCCGAGCGGGCGGTTCAAACGAAGAGCGGAGCATGAGGAGAAATCCACTTGAAACGACGCTTCGCGGCAATTGGAAGCCGATTATATGCTCGCCTGTGAAGAATCGTGCTGGTAGTTTCGCTTGCGATCGCGCACTAAGCTGTGCTTCAGCCCGATATGCGAAGGTGGACGGCATCGACCGACGAACCGCCGCTCCCTCACGAAACCATGGTTGAACATGTCTGCTCTTGACGACCCCACCGACGCTAATCTTGCGCCCTCCATCGCCGATGCTCCGGCAGGCGTATCGGATCATCTGATCGCGGCCGGCGCGTTCTCCGAGGGAGAGCGCAACGCAGTCTATCGCGCCATCGAGACCCGACGCGACGTGCGCGACCAGTTTAGGTCCGACCCGCTGCCGGAGGACCTCGTCAGGCGATTGCTGCAGGCGGCCCATTCCGCCCCCTCGGTCGGCTTCATGCAGCCGTGGAACTTCATTCTGATCCGTCAGCCGGAAACGCGCGAACGCGTCTGGCAGGCGTTCCATCAGGCAAACGAGGAAGCCTGCGCAATGTTCGAGGGCGATCGGCGCGCGCAATATCAGCGGCTGAAGCTGGAGGGCATCCGCAAGGCGCCGCTCAGCATCTGCATCACCTGCGATACCACGCGTGGCGGCCCTGTGGTGCTTGGCCGCACGCATAATCCGGCGACGGATGTCTATTCGACCGTCTGCGCCGTCCAGAATCTCTGGCTCGCCGCGCGCGCCGAAGGTGTCGGCGTCGGCTGGGTCAGCATTTTCCACGAAGAGGCCATCAAGACGATCCTGGGCATACCCGAGCACGTCAAGATCGTCGCCTGGCTGTGCGTCGGTTATGTCGACGAACTCTACGACATGCCGGAACTTTCCGTGAAGGGTTGGCGCGACCGGCTGCCGCTCGACAGGCTGATCTTCGAGGAATGCTGGCAGGATGGCGAGGAGCCCTAAGCTCCGTCATCATCACCGATAGTCCGAATATCACGATTTGAATGCCACAAACGAGATCACGTTCCCGTCCGGATCGCGCACGTGAAAATCGGTGCCGCCCCACGCCTGCTTCGCAAGCGGCTGCGCAAACTCCACGCCCTTGGCCTTGAATTCCTCGAATAGTCCCTGGACATTGGAGACCTCGATCGAAGCCAGGATCAGCGACTTCTCGCGCGCGGCGGCGGCCGCAAAAAATGGCTGATGGACGAGCCGCAAATGCAGGCAGATACCGTCACGCGAAACCGCGCCATAGAAAGGCGGTGCGCCGTGTAGGAAATCCACCAGAAAGCCCAGCCTATCCCCAAAGAAGGCCGCGCTCGCGGTCACGTCCCGCACGAAGAGGATCGGAACCACATTCATAATGGCAGGCGGCTCCGGCGAAGCGGTCGGCACCTTGGGCGCATCCACTGCCACGGCTTTCAGCTCGGCCCAGCTCTTGTGGCCCGCTTCGACGGCGACGATTTCCTGCGCCAGTGTCAGTGGTAACTTCATCGCCAAGACCTCGCGGTCGGTCAGCGATTTGAAGCGCTCCAGCGTTCTAACTCTTTCTCCGATGGAATAATCGCCGTCACGGTGCCAGCGCAGCAATAGCTTGGCTTGTTTGCGATAGGTATCAAGGGTCGGCATGGGCACATTCCTGCTGAGGGTTGTCAGCGGGCGGGCTTAGCCCTTTCGGCCCCAATGCCGATGTGCCCCACGGGAACGTGAAAAGACTAATTTACAACCATTGGCAAGTCAAACTGGCTCCTACAGCTATTCGGTAGATGAAAGGCTTGCAGCAAAACGATCGCGCGCATTATGCAGGCTGAGCGACAGCCGCAGCATCCACGGCAGCGCAGTCCATAGACCCGAGGTCAATCCCGCCTGCCGCAATCCGGCGGCCGTCCAAGTATTGCATCCCATCAGTGGATTGAAATATCCCCTCGCCTCGAAGAACGCATCGTTCTCGCCGTAATTGCTGCCCGGCAGGGACACCGGTCCGCTATCAGCCTGCGCAAGGCTGTCGAGGACGAATTGCTTCAACCGCTCAAGGCCGCCGTCATCGATGCTGAGCACGGTCACCGCAGGCGCATTTTCTGGGATGGCGCCCGCCAACTCGGCATGGATGACGGACTGATCCAAGGTGAAACTCTTCAGCACCGGTTCCACCTTCAGGTCCGCCCAGGTCGGCGTCTCAGTATAGAAGCTCCGGCCGCCCCAGCCGAAAACGAGGTAGCGCAGGTTCGGATTGTCGAGATCAAGCCCCGCCGCTCGCAGAAAACCGAAGCGGGCCATGAGATCGTCGTCGACGGGGATGGCGATGTCCGTATGAATGGGATTGCTGAGCACGAGGATGCGATGGGAATGTTCGGCCAGCGCAGGCTCGTCATGCCAGAGCGGCCGCGGCACGGCGATTCCGAAAGCGGCAATCGCAACAAGCGCCAGCACGGCGAGTAGAACGCGTTTGAATATTTTCGCAATCGACAACCGGAAGCCCCTACCCGACGTGAGATGTCTTCAAGTGCTTGTTGGCTCTTTCAAGGCAAAAAACATCCCCATGCACTTTTCCCGAGTACATGGGGATGTTTAAATCCGCAGCCGCCGGGCTTTGCGTCAGGCCGCCTTCGTCTTTGCACGGCGCGCCAAATGTGCCACCACATTCTCGATCATCCGCATGCCTGCATCGCCGCCGAGCGTCATGATCGATTCCGGATGGAACTGCACGGCCGCGATCGGTTCCTTCACGTGCTCGATACCCATGATCGTGCCATCCTCGCTTTCGGCCGTGATCATGAAATCACGCGGCAGCGTCGAAGGATCGGCAAAGATCGAATGGTAGCGACCGACTGTGACTTCGCGGCCGAGGCCGGAGAAGACAAGGCCCGGTTCGAGCACGCGGATGCGCGAAGGCTTACCGTGCATCGGCAGTGCGAGGTGGCGCAACTCGCCACCATAGGCTTCGGCCAGTGCCTGCAGCCCCAGGCAGACGCCGAAGATCGGCAGGTTGCGCGCCCTCGCCTTCTTGATCGTCGCCTTGCAGTCGAAATCCTTCGGATTGCCGGGTCCCGGCGACAGCACGACCAGATCGGGATCCAGCCGGTCGAACACCTCTTCCGGCACCGGCGTGCGCACGGTCGAAACGGTCGCGCCCGTCTGGCGGAAATAATTCGCAAGCGTATGGACAAAACTGTCCTCGTGGTCGATCAGCAGGATCTTCACGCCCTTGCCGACGGAGGCAACGTCGCGCTGCTGCTTGCCGGAATTCGCAGCCTTGGCATCACGGATGGCAGACAGCATGGCGGAGGCCTTCAATTCGGTTTCGGCTTCTTCTTCCTCGGGGATCGAGTCGTTGAGCAGCGTCGCGCCGGCCCGCACCTCGGCAATGCCGTCCTTGATGCGCACGGTGCGCAGCGTCAGGCCGGTATTCATATCGCCGTTGAAGCCGACCATGCCGATCGCGCCACCATACCATGCGCGCGGGCTCTTTTCATGGCTCTCGATGAAGCGCATGGCCCAGAGCTTCGGTGCACCGGTAACGGTGACGGCCCATGCGTGGCTGAGGAAACCGTCAAAGGCGTCCATGTCGTCGCGCAGGCGCCCCTCGATATGATCGACCGTGTGGATGAGACGCGAATACATCTCGATCTGCCGACGCCCGATGACCTTGACCGAGCCCGGCTCGCAGACGCGGCTCTTGTCATTGCGGTCAACGTCGGAGCACATGGTCAGCTCGGACTCGTCCTTCTTAGAATTCAACAGCTTCAGGATCTGCTCGCTATCGGCGATCGGATCGTCGCCGCGCTTGATCGTGCCTGAAATCGGGCAGGTCTCGATGCGGCGGCCGGAGACGCGCACGAACATCTCAGGCGATGCTCCCACAAGATATTCCTGATTGCCGAGATTGATGAAGAAGGAATAGGGCGACGGATTGATCGCCTTCAGCCGCTTGGAAATATCCGAAGGCTTGCTCTCGCAGCGCTCCATGAACTTCTGGCCGGGCACGACTTCGAAGAGATCCCCCTTGCGGAAGCTCTCCTTCGCCTTGACCACCAGCTCGGCATATTCGCCGGGGCGGTGATCGCTCTTCGGCGGGATGGCATCGGTATTGCGGAAGGGCTCGGCGGAGATCTCGCCGGACTTACCCTCGGTCGAAATGCCACCCTTGGCGAAGTCGTAACGGTCGATCCAGGCCTTGGCGGAGTAATTATCGACCACCAGGATCTCGTCCGGCAGGTAGAGCACCATGTCGCGCTGGTCGTCCGGGCGCTTGAGCTTCAGGTTGATGGCATCGAACTGGAAAGCAAGATCGTAGCCGAAGGCGCCGTAGAAGCCGATGCTGGCATCCGCCTGCGAATAGAACAGCTCCGTCACCGCGCGCAGCACGGTAAACACGGTCGGCATCTTCGAGCGTTCTTCCTCGGTAAACACCCGATCCGGCGTCTTGACAGTCAGGTCGAGCCGGCGCGGTGTCGAGGCACCAAGCGTCAGCTCGGAAACGGTCTTCAGCTTCTCGGTGATGAAGCCGAGAATGGCTTCGCCGCGCTCGTTATAGGCTTCGATCCAGACGTCGCGGCCAAAGCAGGAAAGGCCAAGCGGCGGGTCGACGATGGCGGTATCCCAACGCGTGTAGCGGCCGGGATATTCGTAGTTCGACGAGAAGACCGCGCCGCGGCGCTCGTCGAGCTTGTCGATATAGGACGAAACAGCATCCGCATAAGGGGTCGGCCGACGCTGCCGGGTAACGGTGATCCCGCCCTTCGTCTCGTAGATTTCCGCACCATCATCCCGAAGGATCGTTACCATTGTTCCTTACTCCGTTATCGGGCCCGGATGACAGGCGGCCTTTATAACAAAAAAGCCGCCTCGAAATCTCGGGCGGCTCACTCGTGGTCTTTGAACACGATTGGTCGAGGCCGCCTCAGCGAGCCCACCACCAAACTGCAATGTTGTTCAAGGACATATTCATGGCGTGAATTGTTAGCGTGAGATGCGGTGATGCGCAAGCCGCAATCTCAGCGAATGGGCAGAAACGATTTTCCGTCTCTGCCCACCCTTCCGCTACTCTTGCGCCCGGGCCGCCTCGAAGAACTCTTCCGGTCCCTCCACTTCGATCAACCGCTTCCGCTCGATCAGCCAGAAGCGGTTGCCGATGTTGCGGACGAAGCTGCGGTCGTGGGAAACGAGCAGGCAGCTTGCCTCGTTCGCCCTCAGCTCGCCCTCCAATGCCTCCTGGCCGTCGATGTCGAGATGGTTGGTCGGCTCGTCGAGCAGGTAGAAGTTGGGATTGGTCAGCCGCAGCACCAGCATGGCCAGCCTCGCCTTTTGCCCGCCGGAAAGCCTGCCGATGGCGCGACCCTGCATGTCGATGCCCATGCCAGCGCCGGCAAGCAGTGTGCGTGCCCGTTGCTCGCCGAGTTCGAACAGCCGCGTGATCACGCCAAGCGGCGTATCGTTCTGGCCGAGATTGGAGAGAGACTGATCGCTGTAGCCGAGCACCAGCGACGGTGTCACCTTGACCGCCCCCAACGTAATCTGATCAGCAATGGCCTTGCGGATCATCTCGACAAGCCGGGTCTTGCCGGCACCGTTAGGCCCGAGCAGGACGATGCGGTCCCCCTGGCAGATCCAGCGTTTGCCGGTCTTGAACAGCAGCGTTCCATCCGGCGTCTCGACGGAGGCCTCGTCAAGCGTCACCAATATCTTTGCCTGAGTGCCGCGATTGGCGAGCTTGATCGCACCGGCTGAACGCTCCTGATAGCCTGGCCGGGCTGCATCCTCCAACCGCTCGGCTCGCGCCTTCAACTGCTTCGTCTTCGTGGTCAGCAGATCACTGCCGGAATTGATGCCGATATTGTAGAGCTTGGCCGCCTGCTTGCGCAGCTGCTGTGCCGCCTTCATGTCCTTCTGGTAGCGCCGCTCTTCCGAGGCATCGGCCTCCTCCAGCGCCGCCCGCGCCCGGCTGTATGGCAGCGCGTAGATCTGCGACTGCTCCTGACGCAGGAACAGCGTCCGGTTGCTGACGGCATCGAGGAAGGCGCGGTCGTGGCTTGCGATCAGCACGGCCACGTCGCGCGGCAGCGCATTCAGCCAGTCCTCCAGCAACGCGATCTTGGCGAGATCGAGATGGTTGGTCGGTTCGTCCAACAACAAGACGTCCGGCTCGGTCACCCAGACACGCACTAGCATGGCAAGTCTTTGCCAGCCACCGCTGAGCCGAGAAAGCGCCCTCTCCCGCATCGCAGCCGGGACACCAAGCGAATCAAGGGCGACGTCGACGCGCCAGCTTTCGCTCGCGATCTGCTCCTTCGGCAAGGCACGCAGAACAGCATCGTAGAAGGAAACTTCAGCCAGATCCGCGGGCACATTCTGTTCGACATAGCCGACCCGAAGACCGCGGGAGCGGGTGATGTCGCCGGTCGTGGGCTCCAGCCTGCCCGCAAGAGAGTTGAGCAGCGTGGTTTTTCCACGTCCGTTCGCAGCGACGATCCCGATGCGATCACCGGCATCGACGGTAAGATTGAGGTTGGAAAACAAAGGCGCACCCAGGGTAACGCCAAAATTGCGGAGATTGATCAGAGTCATGGTTTCTTCCGGTCCTGATCAAGCATCACGAATGCATCGTCAGCGGCTCTTGCCGCCGTTCCACGCGCACGTCGTCGGCCGTATATCGGCCAATGCTCGAAAACATGTCATGACGCGGCGACACGAGCACGAAGGCGGTGCGCCACGTCTCCCAAAAGGGCAGACCAGAAGAAATGAGTGAGTTATAGCCTCTGATCAGCCCTGCAAACGCATCTGCAGGGCCTGAGTCGGACCGAACTGGCGAATATGCCAGACTATCTTGGTCATACGGTCCTCCTCTCTTTTCTCTCGATAGGTTAAAGACTGCACGCTTCTAATAACACCGAACATTGCGATTTTCAATTACACAACCTCGCGATGCCGCGGCTCAAAGGCAAAAAAGAGGCGATGCCGAAGCATCGCCTGAGTTTGCTGCCTCGATGTGAAAGCTCAGAACCTTTGCGTCAGCGTCAGCTTGAAGGTTCTGCCGGGCTCGGAATAGTAGGCCGAAGGCTGTGTGAGGCCCGTGGACGCCACATTGAGCGAGTCGTAGTAGGTCTTGTTGAAGATGTTGTAGACACCGGCGCGCAGCGACAAGCCCTTCACCTGCTCCGGCTCCCACCAACCCGTCAGATCGAAGATGCCGTAGCCGCGAGTGCGGAAATTATCGCCATCCTTCTTCGGTTCGCTGGTTGCGGTGACGAAGGTAAAGTCCGTACCCCAGACCTCGGTCGCATATCCCACAGTGAAGGCGGCCTTGGCGGGAGCGACGGAATCGATCCATTCGCCGCTGTCGGAGTCCTTACCGTTGACATAGGCAAGAGAGCCCTTGATATGGATGCCATTGTCGAACTTCTTGTGCGCATTGACCTCGACACCGAACATCCGGACATTGGCGCGGTTGAAGTATTCGGTAATGCCAAGAGGATAGGTGCGCGTCGGATCGGCCGATGTTTCCGAGTCGATGAAGTTCTTGTACTTGTTGTAGAAGCCGCCGATATGGCCGCCGAAGTCGTCGTCGCCGAGATTGGTGCCGATTTCGACGCCGTTGCTGGTCTCCGGCTTCAGGTCCGGATTGCCGTAGCTGACATAGCCGCCGGGCACGCCGTAATTCACGTAGAGCTCGCTGACATTGGGCGCACGGAAGGCCATCGCCCATTGCGCATAGAGCTCGACATTGTCCTGCGGCTGATAGGATGCGCGCAGCTTCGGCGAGAAGCGGCTGTCGGACTGACCGGATGACAGGCCGCTATAATTGGCACTGTCGCGATAGGCATCCGTGTTCTTCGGCGAGTAGTCGTACCAGTCGAAGCGCAGACCCGGCGTCAACGAGACGTTGCTGGAGCCCAGCTCGATCTTGTCGTCGATGAAAGCACCAACACGCTTGCCGTCGACATCAGGCATATCGGACTGGTTGGTGTGCAGGAAGGCGCAAGAAGCACGCCAACGCGGGTTACTGCAGCTATCCTTGCCGGCTGAGTACTGGTGAACCTTGTCGAAGGCGACATCGAGACCGAAGGTGACCTGATGATGCAGGCTGCCGGTATCGAAAGACTTTGATGCGTTGCCGGCGAAGCCGATACTGCGATCTTCCATTTCATTACGGCGCCAATAGTCGCCGATGACGGATGTATAGCGATAGCCTTCCGCACCACCTTCACGCAGAAGATTCTGCCAGTAGAAAACGGCATTGGCGGTATCAAGCAGCGAATCGGCACTCTCGGCTTCATATTTGTAATCAAGAGAAACGCGATTGCGCTCGACATTGTCTGTCCCATTATAATCGCCGGGCCGGAAGTTTCCGGTCGGGCTCTGCAGGGTCATCAGATCGGTGGTTTTATCCTTGTTGTAGTGCTCGGCCGTGATGCCGAAGGTGCCGACGTCGGTATATTGACGGATCTTGAAGAGACCGCTTCTCTGATTGTAGTCAGCGGGGTTAGCCTCGGTACGCTTGGTCGAATAGCCGCGGATATCGCCATTGTTCTCAAGCTCATGACCATGCGTGTAGCCGCCCTGGAAGAGAACGGCGGTATTGTCGATGCGCTTGGCAACAGCGGCTGAACCGCCGATGCTGCGGTCGTCGCCATTATAGCCGAACTTGAAAACACCGCCCCAGGTAGAACCGGGCGCAATCAGATCTTCCGGCTCCAGCGTACGCAGCACGAAGGCACCGCCGAGAGCGCCCGAACCGGCACGACTGGAATCGGCGCCGCGCACGATATCGACGCTCGAGAGCGCGTTGAAATCAAAGCTGTTGACGCCGCCATTGCCGCCATTATTGGCGCCATTGGCGTTGCCGCGCGAAGCATCGAGAAGGAAAGGAATTTGAATGCCGTCGACCGTCGTCAGCACACGGTCATCACCGAGGCCGCGAATGTTGACACCGCCGGTAGCGCGGTTGAAGCCGACGCCGACCTCGGTGCTGCGGCCAAGGTCCTCGATGCGCGTGATCTGGTTGTCGTCGATCTGCTTTGCAGTCGTCTCTGTGGCGGTCGGGGAATCGGCAAGCACATCCTTCGTCGCCTTGCCCTTGCCCTTGACCACAATCGGCTTCAGGCTCGTGACGCCATCGCTCTTGGCCGCTTCGCCCGTCGCCTCGTCGGTCTGAGTTGCTGTTTGCGCGTAAGATGTCGTCGCCAGCCCTAGAGCCAGAAACGCAGTGCATGCCAAGAGAACCGAGCGGGAGCGCCGGACAACCATAACCGTTCCTTTCGAACTGCTTCACCGGGCTGGCTGGTTGCTGCAACAGAGGCAGACAAGGGGCTGGCTGGGTTAGTTTTGCTAACAAAGCGGAAATATTCCGCCCTCTTTCTGCCGCATAAAAAACATGAGTATTATTGTCAATATATCTAGTGCCCATAATCATGAATAAAATTATCATGTTTAAAGACAAACGGAAAAAGTTGCTGAATTGCAACGAAATGGCCGCATCAAGCGTTCTACCGGCATCATCATTAGTATTGGCTGAATTATTTGATGCTGTTCCGATTCGTTTCCGTAGTCCCTGCCATGATCTTACTGGCAGCCGCCTCTCTTCCGCAGACCGGCCCGATACCGCAACAAAAACCGGATAGCGAACAAGCCCAACCATCCGCTGAACCGCCGATCCCGGCGGAGAAACCCATTGCGCCCGCGGAAAAGCTCGTTACTCCCGTGGAGAAGTCAGCACCCCCGGAGGACGAGCCGACGACCGGCGAGATGCAGGGGCCGCCTCGGCCGCCACTGACCATCGCTTCGGAATCGGACGAAGAACACAAGACATGCCTCTCCGAACTGAGTGCCATGGGCGCCACTTTCAAGGAGATTCCACGCATTGACGACGGCAATGGCTGCGGCATCGACAAGCCGATCACGCTTTCCTCGGCCCTGCCAGGCATCGAATTCAAACCGGAGGGCAAGATGCGCTGCGAGGCCGCACTGGCGCTTGCCCATTGGGTCAAGGAAAGCGTGATTCCATCGGCTGCTGCATTGGACAATGGCAAGATCGTCACCATCAACCAGGCTTCGACCTATGTCTGCCGCCTGCGCAACAATGCCTCCACCGGCAAGATTTCCGAACATGCCCGCGGCAACGCCATCGATATCGCCAGCTTCACCTTCGAGAACGGCAAGACCATCGGCATCGAACCGCGCCGCGAAGATCCGACATTGACGGGCGCATTCCAGCGCGCCACGAGCGCGTCGGCCTGCCTCTATTTCACGACCGTCCTCGACCCGGAAAGCGATGCCGCCCACGAAACGCACTTCCATCTCGATGTGCTCGAAAGAAACGGCGGCTTTCGATACTGCCACTAGAAGGCGGTATGGGCGACAATCCTCAGGTCGTAACCCTACCCTTGGGGCACATCGGCGTTCGAGAACCACAGATCCCTGTAGATCGCGACTGCCGTCTCATCCGGGGAGCGATCCTGCGTCAGCCAGACCGATCGGATAGACCGGGCTCCACCGACGGTTGGGACCTTGCTGCATTGCTCTGGATCCGACGCCCCGATACAGGGAATGAACCAGGCCGGCATCAACGCCCGAGCACTGTATCCATGCTCCGTGCGCGTGATCAAAACGGCGAGACCGATCCTGTCACTGGCTTGCCACGGCACGATGATCCGGCCTTCGGGCCGCAGCGCCTGAAGCCATGAGATGGGTGGCGCCACGACGCCCGCATTCACATAAATCAGATCGGCAGCCGGTAGCTCCGCAGAAGTCGCGTCGCCATGGATAACCGAAATGCCCTCGAAGGATGCGAGATTTTCGCGCGTGCGGTTCGCCAACGTCTCATCGATTTCGACTGCGTGAACATGGCCGCCGGGTGTGACAAGCGTCGACAGAAGAGCAGTGTAGTAGCCTGTCCCAGTCCCGATCTGGATGACAGTCTCGCCCGGCTTGGGAGCGACAGCACCGAGAAAAGCGGCGTGGAGAAACGGCTCTCCATTGTTGATACCCTTTGACCTGTCCAGACAGACAAGCACGTTCTGGTACAGAAAGGCGGGATCGTCGCTTGGTGTTTCGAGGTGGCGTCTGTTGACCACGATCTGCCAGGGTCCGGGACCCATGAACGCTTCGCGCCTTACGAGCCTGAAAGCCTGCTCCAGTCTTTCATCTGTCGAGTTGCTGGCCGCCGCCATCATCTTCGCATGGAAAGCGCGTATATCGTCCAAACTGGCACGGCCATCTGCGGTCATGATCTGCCTCCGCTATCACATAAGATGATGTCGATACGCACCAAGCCATACGCGTAGTTGAATCAAATTCAGAACTTAAAACAATCCCTCGATGTAGCCCTGATCATTGAGGAAAATCCTCTCCGCCGCCGGCGATTTCGGCAGGCCGGGCATGGTCATGATCTCGCCGGTAATGACGACGACAAAGCCGGCGCCGGCCGAAAGCCGCACCTCGCGAACCTGTACGATATGCCCCTCGGGGGCGCCGCGAACGGTCGGGTCCGTCGAGAAGGAATATTGGGTTTTGGCCATGCAAACAGGCAGGTGGCCGTAGCCTTGGTCTTCCCAGGAACGCAACTGGTCGCGCACGGCCTTGTCAGCCGTGACCTCGCCCGCGTGATAGATCTTCGACGCGACGATCTCGATCTTCTCCAGCAAGGAAAGATTATCGGGATAAAGCGGCTGGAATTTCGCCTGGCCGGATTCGGCAAGTTCCACGACCTTGTGCGCGAGATCCACAATCCCGGCCGAGCCCTCGGCCCAATGGCGGCAGAGGATCGCCTCGGCGCCGAGCCGCGCGACATAATCCTTGAGCGCCTCGACCTCGGCCTCCGTATCCGAGACGAAATGATTGATGGCCACCACGACGGGCACGCCGAACTTTCTGACATTGGCAACGTGCCGGCCAAGATTGGCGCAGCCTTTGACCAGCGCTACGACATTCTCCTTGCCGAGATCGTCCTTCTTGACGCCGCCATTCATCTTCAGCGCCCGGACAGTCGCGACAATGACGGCCGCGTCCGGCGAAAGTCCCGCCTTGCGGCACTTGATGTCGAAGAATTTCTCCGCGCCGAGATCAGCGCCGAAGCCCGCTTCCGTCACTACATAATCGGCAAGTTTCAACGCCGTGCGCGTGGCGATCACCGAATTGCAGCCATGGGCGATATTGGCAAAGGGACCGCCATGCACCAGCGCCGGGTTGTTCTCCAGCGTCTGCACGAGGTTCGGCTGCATGGCGTCCTTCAACAGCACCGCCATGGCGCCGTCAGCCTTCAGATCGCGGGCATAGACGGGCGTGCGGTCGCGACGATAGCCGATGATGATGTTGCCGAGCCGCTTTTCGAGATCCTTGAGATCCGAAGCAAGACAGAGGATCGCCATGACCTCGGAGGCAACGGTAATGTCGAAACCGCCTTCCCGCGGAAAACCGTTTGCAATGCCCCCGAGCGAAGCGACGATGTCGCGCAAGGCCCGGTCGTTCATGTCCATCGCCCGACGCCAGGTGATGCGGCGGATGTCGATATTCTGCTCGTTGCCCCAATAGATATGGTTGTCGATCAGCGCGGCAAGGAGATTGTGGGCCGAAGTGACGGCATGGAAATCGCCGGTGAAATGCAGGTTGATGTCTTCCATCGGCACGACCTGCGCATAGCCGCCACCCGCCGCCCCGCCCTTGACGCCAAAGCAGGGGCCGAGCGACGCCTCGCGCACACAGACGACTGCCTTCTTGCCGATACGGTTCAAACCGTCGCCAAGGCCGACGGTTGTGGTGGTCTTTCCCTCGCCGGCCGGCGTCGGGTTGATGGCGGTGACGAGGATGAGCTTGCCATCCTTTTTGTCGGCTTGCGCCGCAATGAAACCGGCGCCGATCTTTGCCTTGTCGTAGCCATAGGGCGCGAGATCTTCCGCCGGGATGCCGAGCTTGGCACCAATCTCGATGATCGGCAGTTTCTTCGCAGCGCGCGCGATTTCGATATCGGATGCCACCGTTGCCATAAAACTCGCCCTCGGCCTTAATATGCAGTCATTCCCTTGTCGGGATAGCTCAATAAATATCCACTGTGAATAGCCGCGATTCGCTGTCCCACGCGAAACTGACGAGCCTTGTCGCCGAACCGAGGCGCGCTTATTGTCCGCGCGCAAATGCAGGATAGAAAAGGAAAATATATGAAGTCCCTGGAACTACTGGTCGAGCGCATCATTCTCTCCAGCCGCTGGCTTCTGGTTGTCTTCTATCTTGGGCTCGCAGCCTCACTGGCGGTCTACGCCGTATCGTTCGCCTACAAATTCTACAAGGTCGCCATCAACGTCTTCCAGTATGACGAGGCCGACATGATCCTTGCCATTCTCGGCCTGATCGACGCCGCCCTGGTGGCGAGCCTGATCGTGATGGTGATGATTTCCGGCTACGAGAATTTCGTAAGCCGTTTCGATGAAGCCGAGGACGAAGTTTCCTTCCTCGGCAAGCTCGATTCAGGCAGCCTCAAGATCAAGGTCGCCTCCTCTATCGTCGCGATTTCCTCGATCCACCTGCTGCAGATTTTCCTGAACGCCACGCAGTATGACAACGCCAAACTGATGTGGTTCACGATCATACATCTTGCCTTCGTCGTCTCGGCGCTGCTGCTTGGCTTCCTGGAACAGATCATGTCGAAAGCCAAAAGCAATAAGAACGGCTGAGACCGAACGAAGCGAACGGCTATTTGCCTGCCATCGTCGGCGCGACGGCAACCGGCGGCGACGGCGACGCGGGTGCGGCGCAATCGGCTATCGATTGCTTGTCCTTGCAATCATGCGCCAAGACGAGTTCATCGGCCGCGGCAAGCTCCGTCGTCAGCTTGAGCTTCAGCGCATCCGTCTGCGGGATCAGATGGATCCCGTTTGGCTCGGTTCCGAGCATCAGATCGACAAGCGACCTGTCGACGCCCATCTTGTCGAGAAACTTGACCAGCCTCGCCTTCTGGGCCTTGTCGAGCTTGGTCGTGTCGTACTTTCCGACGAACTTGCGCCCGATCTCCCGCTTGGAAATGACCTTTCGCTTGCCGCCTACCATTTCATATTCGGTGCGGTATTGAACGCGCACCTCGCTGTACGTCGTGGTGATCTGATGCACTCCGAGCAGCGCAAAGGGGCTGTAAACGCGCTGGATGCCACCGGCGAAAAATAGTGGGCAGGCCGAAAAGCAGATCGCCCCGGCGGAAAACGGCTCGCCCTTGATGGAACCATCCTTTGCCAGGGCAGCCGAGCAAATCGGTTCAGCATAGGGACAAGCGCGCGAGCGCGTGCGGCCTACTGCGACCGAAAGCTTCTGCGTGCGGATGGCATAGGCCATCTCCATCGCCGCCCGCACGTCGCCACCCGGCGAATTGACCACGATCGGCAAACTCTGGCCGCCGAGCCGCTTCAGGAGTTTCTGCAGCTTCTTCGGTGAATCCGGCATGATCTGCCCTTCGGCGGAGATCCAGTCCGGGCAATTGTTCTCGGCGCGGCACTTGGCCATGTCGCCATGAACCAGCAAAAATTCCATCGGCTTGCCGCCGTCAGTGGCTCCGGCGAACGCGGGCGGTGGCACCAGGAGCGATAGAGCTGTCAGGAACCACAGTGCCGTTTGACGACACCACACGGCAAACTGCGGGAAGAAGCGAAAATTCATGAGATACGCGCCTGGAAGCGATTGCTTTGGCAAGACCGATAGCAACCGCTTTTGGCCTTCGCAAGGCGCGCCTGTGTCCACTTGCGACATTTGCGCAAAGGCAGCTTATTTATATGTAACCATGAAGGGCGTCCGCCGGAGACAGGGAGCCTTTGTGATCAGATTAACCGGCATGCAATACAATGCACACTCATCATACCATATAAACACAAAATCGTACTACGATAAGCACCAGAACGGCCCGGATCAAGCCCAGATTGCCTTAGCGATCGCTTGTGGATGACCTGGAAAACAGGGGCAGACACGGCCTGAGACCAAACGACGATTCTCATCAGATCCCATCTCAGGCTCATCAATCGACGCAAGCTGTATATCCGCGGCGCAATACGGGCAGCAGGGAAGAAAATTTCGCTTCCAGAGCCGCTTTTCGTAAAAAGTCATACAAATCCGTAGGTTGGTATATTAAAATATATGAAAATAAACTTATTTATGGTCCTGTGATATTTTTGCGTCTAGCATTCACTCATAAATTCGGTATTTGATAACGATAACACGCTGTGGGCTCCTCAACTCATATGTCCTATATCATCACCGCCGAGAGACAACTGTTGCTTTCCGCCGAGTTGGCTGCAGCCCGGACGCAGGCGGCTTTTGCGCATGCATTGGAGCGAACGAGCGCTGCCTTTGGCTTCAGCCATACGGCCTTCATGAATGCTCCGGCTCCCGAAGATTCGATGATGACGCCGCTGCTGATCGAGGGGTCGGTGCCGCTGCAGTTCATGCGTGAGTTTGATCGGCAGCAGTTGGTGCGACGCTGTCCAATGTTGCGTGTGCGCGATACTGTGATGCCGCGCTCGTGGCACTTGTTGGAAAAAGACAACGATCCGGACATGAGTTTGCCGCGCGAACTGCACGCGCTGCTGATCAACTACAACTGCCCTATGAGCATTGTCATACCCATCAACTCCCCGGATGGGCAGCATCTTGTCTTCTGGTTTATGGGCAATCGCAACAGCCTGAGCCAGAGTGAGCTCAACGAGCTCACCATGATTATGCTGCAAGCGCTTGATTCCTATAATAATCTGAGGCGCAACGACGGCTCGGTGCCGCACATGCTTTCGGCCCGTGAGCTCGAAGTGGTTCGCTGGACAGCCCAGGGCAAGACCTCGGTGGAAATCGGCCAGATCCTTTCCCTCTCCGACCATACGGTCAACGCGTATATGATGAATGCGATCAAGAAGCTTGATTGCGTTAACCGCACGCAACTCGTTGCGAAAGCCATCCGGCTCAAGCTCATCAGCTAGCCGCTCCAAACATCCTCTGCAAGCAGATCCAGCCCTTGCCGATCTTCGATCGATGAGGGTCATCTATCCGTTACAAGCTCAGCAAAGTGCCGATGCCATGCTTAGCGGCCGCCAAGAACCGTGCGGATTTCAACCAGGCTCGAACGCACGCGCAGAATATGGAAGCCCATCGTCGCCAGATGGCTCGGCATGAATGAGCTGTCCTCCGGTCCATTGGATATGATGGCGGGCTGGATACGCAACGCTGCTTGCAACTGCGTTATGGTGCCGGTCCAAAGCGTACCGACATTGCGCTCGGCTATGACCTGTTGAAAATCCGCGCCGGCCGCGCTCAGAATGCCGTAAGTAGCGTAAAGCTGACCGTAAGCGAACCAGAAGCGATCGTCCGCACGCGTATCCAACCAGCCGTAGCTGTGATCTGCGGCTCGCTTTGCCAATATGTCCGCCGTGCTGCCAAGGTCGTTCGCGATGTGGTCGACAAACTGCAGGAGATTGTCAGCGCGTCCGTCGAAAAGCGCCTTGCAGGTGCCAAGATCGGCATTGAAGCTGCGCAGGTTGGTAATTGCCGCGCGATAGTAGCTCGGCGTCGGTGTCTTCGGCCCGAACGGATGCAGCCCGAAATACCAACTCGACTCGTCGAACTGCAAATTGCCGCGAGCCTTCTGCAGGTCGCTGTTGATGCCGGAGGTACCACGCACGCGGCCGATCGTGTCAACCAGTTCCGCCGAAGTACGGCGAACCACAGAGTTTACGCCCCGTTGGAAGGAGGCCTTGTTGTCCAGAAAAGGCGTGTCGTCCCATGACATGCCGAAGAGCCCCAACTTGTAGAGCACCATCGAGGAGATCCAGGCATTCTGGTTGACGTTGAAATCGGTAAGATCTGCAGCAACATCGACGATTGCCGAGGTTTGGCAGGTCTTCGGCGCGCCGGCGGCGGCTTGTTGTCCGCTTGGTGCTGGAAGCTCCTGCCCGGCAGAGAGCTTGCGGTCCGAAAACTTGTAGACGTCGGGATAAGCGGGATTGAAACCTGTCCAGATCTGCGTCTGCCAGATGAAATAGATGTAGAGAAGTGCCAGCAGCGTCACGAAAGCGACGACCGGCAGCTTGATCAGCCAGTTGCGCTGCCGATACCAGCCATGTGCCGCGAGAAGCGGCCAGGTGATCCAGACGAAGACCAATCCCAGCCACCGCGCAATGGCGCCAACCATTCGCCTGAAAAGTGCTGTGATCGAGTCAAGCATGGACACGTCTCCTAAACCACACCGCGCATCCCGCCGACACGCGAAGGACGCACTACACTGAATCCGCGCACCGGCCTTTCCGAAAATCCTTTTCGATTTCCGCACTATAAGGCCTTATCGCCATTCGCGTTCCAGCAAATATGTGTTCCTGGGGAAAACAACAACCGTCTGCACCGATATTTCGACTCCGGACAGCCATCAATCCTGTGGTTGCGCTTCATCGGAAACGTCATTCGCATCCGCCGGCGCAGGCAGAAGATGAGGCTCCAATCGCCTGGTGAATACGCTGTCCGCGCGCGCCTTGCGCGCCGCCAGATCATGTCCCGCCAGCACGTTCATCTCGAAGGCCTCGATCAGCTGCGCAACCGGCGCCGAGCGCGCAACTGCGGGCAATGGAGAATCGATCTCCGACGCCAGCGCCTTCAACAGGGCGATACGCTGTTCGATATCGACCGAGAGCTTGCCCGCCATGGCGTTCACGGCAGCGATCTCGGCATTCAGAGCGCCCGCCAGCCCCTCATAAACGTCGATGAGGCGCTGGTGCGCTGTTCGACCCGACTGCAAGACCCTCTCTTTCTCCCGAAGGCTATCCTGCTCGAGGAGCAATTCACGGTAGGTCGCCTCCGGCTCGGATTGCAAATCGCGAACACGCGCTGGAGAAAGATTGCGGCGGTGATCGTTGGTCTTCACCGCCACGGCATCGGCCTGACGCCGTAGTTCCTCTATGTCGAAATCAAGCCTCTGCCGCCGCTCGATCACGCCCTCCAGATGCATCTCGCAATCGTGGAAGGATTGCGACAGAGCGGGGCGAGCCCGCTTGAACAAAAGATCAAGCGTGGCCGAGGCATCCAAGACCGCGTCGAGACCGGTGATGATGGTCTCCGGCTTTACCTGACCGTGCCCCAGCCTTCTGCTCAGCAAGCCGGGCTTTTCGAGACCGGCCTTCTCGTCGTACAGCCGCCGATGCTGCAAATCTGCCTGAGCTGTTGTGAGATCCAGTTCCTTCACCAGCGACAGGCCAAGGAATTTCCAGCGGCCCAGCAACTCGACGGTCTCGCGCACCAGCGCTTCTTCTACCGGGAAATTGACGGCTTCCGCACGCCCCCCGCCCTTCGAATGGCCGGCCAGCAGGGTCACGGCTGCGTTCACGCCATTGATGGCATCGCCTAGCGTGATGCGCAGCTTGTCGATTGCGCCCTCGAAGGAATGAGGCCTGACCATGAAAGCGTCTCTCAATTGCCTTTAAGGCGAGACTAACCGCTTCCGTCGGCAAAGAAAATGCCGAACAAACCTATTGGGCCGCAGCGGGATTCTTCAGATAGGCGATCAGATTGTCGAGATCCCTTTCGTTCTTCAGGCCGGGAAACGTCATCCTGGTGCCTTTGACCAGGAACTGCGGGCTTGGCAGGTATTTCCGCAGCAAAGCTTCGTCCCAGACCTTGCCGCCGGCTCCGAACGCTGTCATCGCGGACGAATATTGATAGTCCGGCACGCTGGCGACCGGACGACCGACAACGCCCATCAGCGACGGTCCGACACGGTTCTCGGGTGCGGTTGCTGTATGGCAGGCTCCGCATTTCCTGAAAACGACAGCGCCCGCAACCGCATCGCCATCCGCGCTGGCCGCGGAGGCCGAGGCGAAAACGACGAATGCCAATGTCAGACAGAGCAGTTTCATCCTTCCTCCCGATCCGTCATTCCCGTCAACCGGACGATGGGCTGCTTCAGGAACGCCTGCCAGATGATGGAGAGGCATGACCACGTCACTCGCCCGATATCGCCTCTTCCCAATGATGGCGGCATAGCGAGACATATTTGTTGCCACCGCCGATCTCGATCTGGGCGCCTTCGCGCACCACTTCCCCAGCCGAATCCAGTCGCACGACCATTGTCGCCTTGCGCCCGCAATGACAAATCGTCCGCACTTCACGCAGCTCATCAGCAATGGTCAGCAACTCCTGCGAACCTGGAAATAATCTCCCGTGAAAATCCGTGCGCAACCCATAGGCCATGACAGGCAGACCCAGGCGATCGACGATATGGGCGAGCTGCCACACTTGCTCACGCGACAGGAATTGCGCTTCGTCAAGGAAGACACAAGCCAACGGTTCGTCGGCATGCATTCCTTCGACCATTGCATAGAGATCGTCCGTAGCCTCGAACGGTATGGCGTCCATCGTCAAGCCGATGCGGGACGCTATCTTGCCACGGCCCGCGCGATCATCCAGCGCCGCGATGAAGGCTGCCGTGCGCATGCCGCGTTCCTGATAGTTGTAGGCAGCCTGCAGCAGCATGGTCGATTTACCGGCATTCATCGTCGAATAATGGAAATAGAGCTTGGCCATGACGTTCTCCTTGAACGCTTCATGAAAGCGCTGACGCAAGAAGGAAAGACGCCTCCGCCGAAAACCACAGGAATTAAGTAGGGATTCACGCAACAGGGCATCGACCTGTTAAACTCGACGGGAAAAATGCATGCGTCGCAATCAGCCCCTCCAAACCGGCGCAAATACACTGTGGTTGCTTGAAAATGTCAGTTATTGGTGATTGCTTGGGAACGTAGACTGGGAGTCACGCAATGATAAAAATGACCTTTACCGCATTTGCCTTCGCTTCAGCTCTCTCGGCACTGACATTCGGCGCTTCAGCCGTCTCCGCCGCCGAGGCGGCCAGCTGTAGCACCGTACATTTCGCCGACGTGGGCTGGACTGATATCACCTCCACCACGGCAACCGCGTCCATACTTCTGAAGGCGCTCGGCTACGAAACCGACGTCAAGGTGCTGGCCGTGCCGGTGACCTACCAATCGTTGAAAAACAAGGATATCGACGTCTTCCTCGGCAACTGGATGCCCTCCATGGCCGAGAACATCAAGCCGTTCGCCGCGGACAAATCGGTCGAAACCGTCCGCGCCAACCTGGAAGGCGCCAAATATACGCTGGCGACGAACGAAAAGGGTGCGGCCCTCGGCATCAAGGACTTCAAGGATATCGCTGCTCACAAGGACGAACTTGACGGCAAGATCTATGGCATCGAGCCGGGTAACGACGGCAATCGCCTGGTTATCGACATGGTCGACAAGAACTCCTTCGGCCTCAAGGGCTTCGAGGTGGTCGAATCCTCCGAGCAGGGCATGCTCGCCCAGGTCTCGCGCGCCGACAAGGATGGTAAGCCGATCATCTTCCTCGGCTGGGCGCCGCATCCCATGAACACCACCTATAAGATGACCTATCTCACCGGCGGTGACGACGTCTTCGGGCCGAACTTCGGCGGTGCGACCGTCTACACCAACGTTCGGGCCGGCTATCTGCAGCAATGCCCGAACGTCGGCGCCTTCGTCAAAAATCTCGTCTTCTCGCTGCCGATGGAAAACGAAATCATGGGCAAGATCCTGAACGACGGCAAGGATCCGGAAGTGGCTGCAACGGAATGGCTGAAGGCCAATCCGGCCGCAGTCACCCCCTGGCTCGCCGGCGTCACCACCAAGGACGGCGGTGACGGGCTTGCAGCGGTAAAGGCCAAGTTCGGCCTGTAACATCGGGGGGATAAGGGGCGGCTCAACCGCCCCTTTCTCTTCCATGGGACTGCTCCCCTCCTATTGCGCCGCGCATCGGGCAACGCCCCATGTGGCGCCATAGGCCGTTATTCTCCGGCGGCCCTATCCGGAACGACCCAAGACGTCCGGGTTCGCCGCCCCAATAGTGGGCAAAGACGTGAACTGGTTAACCGATTTTCGCATCCCCATTGGTCCATGGGCCAAAGCCGCCGTCGATTGGCTGACGACCAATTTCACATGGTTCTTCGACGGCCTTTCCTTCGTCGTCGCGCATGGGATCAATGCGCTGCTGTTCCTCCTGCAGGCGCCGCATCCGCTGATCGTCGTCGTCTTTTTCGCCGCTGTCGCCTACTGGATGCGCCGAAGCGTTGCAGTCACCGCTCTCACCTTCATCGGCCTGCTCATCACCATCAACCAGGGTTACTGGAAAGAGACGACCGAGACGCTTGCGCTGGTTCTGGCTTCCACTTTCGCCTGCATGCTGGTCGGCGTCCCGCTCGGCATCGCCGCGGCGCGACGTCCCTGGCTCTATGCCATTATGCGGCCGATCCTCGACCTGATGCAGACCATCCCGACCTTCGTCTATCTGGTGCCGGCGATGATCCTGCTCGGCCTCGGCATGGTGCCCGGTCTCGTCGCGACCGTCGTCTTCGCCATTCCCGCCTCGATCCGCATGACACGCCTCGGCATCATCTCGACGCCGCCCTCTCTCGTAGAGGCGGCCGAAGCCTTCGGTGCGACGCCGCAGCAGGTGCTCCGTAAGATCGAACTGCCTTTCGCCGCGCCGCAGATCATGGCCGGCCTGACGCAGACCATCATGCTGTCGCTCTCGATGGTCTCCATCGCAGCTCTCGTCGGCGCCCCTGGCCTCGGCGTGCCGGTTCTTCGCGCGCTGAACAGCGTCAATGTCGGCAAGAGCTTCGATTCCGGCGCCTGCATCGTCATCCTGGCGATCATTCTCGACCGCATGTTCCGTGCCCCCGGCGAAGGAGATCGCTCATGACCGTCGCTGTCGGATTCAACAATGTCAGCATCATCTTCGGCGACCGTCCGGACACGGCGCTGAAACTCGCCGACGAAGGCAAGTCGCGCGATGAGATCGGCAAGGCGACGGGCATGGTACTCGGTGTCGCCAACGCGACGCTCGAGATCGAGGAAGGCGAGATCCTCGTGCTCATGGGCCTCTCTGGCTCGGGAAAATCGACGCTGCTGCGCGCCGTCAACGGCCTTGCGCCGGTCGTGCGCGGCGATGTCGTCGTCAACTCGAAGAGCGGTCCCGTCAACCCCTATTCCTGCAGCCCCAAGGCGCTGCGGGACCTGCGCATGCACACCGTCTCCATGGTGTTCCAGCAGTTCGCTCTATTGCCATGGCGCACGGTTGCCGACAACGTCGGCTTCGGCCTCGAGCTTGCCGGCGTGCCGGAAGCGGAACGCAAGAAGCGTGTCGATGAACAGCTTCAGCTCGTCAATCTCACGCAATGGGCAAGCCGCAAGGTCAACGAACTCTCGGGCGGCATGCAGCAGCGCGTGGGACTGGCGCGCGCCTTCGCCACCGGCGCGCCGATCCTGCTCATGGACGAGCCGTTCTCGGCGCTCGACCCGCTGATCCGCACCCGCCTGCAGGACGAACTCCTGGAATTCCAGCGCCGCCTCAAGCGCACGATCCTGTTCGTCAGCCACGATCTGGACGAGGCGTTTCGCATCGGCAACCGCATCGCCATCATGGAGAGCGGGCACATAATCCAGTGCGGAACACCGCAGGAAATCGTCAAGAATCCGGCCGATCAGTATGTTGCGGACTTCGTGCAGCACATGAACCCGATCAGCATGCTGACAGCGCAGGACGTCATGCAGCGGGGCATCGCGCACTCGGCGGCCGGCGGCTCGGTCACCGCGACGGCGAACGCCACCACGCCGCTTGTCGATATCCTCGACGCGCTGACACGCCAGCCGGGCAATATCGGCGTTGTTGACAACGGCACGATTATCGGAACGATCTCTGCGCAAGACGTCGTGGCTGGCCTCACCAGCCACCGGCGCAAGGAGTAGCCGTTCACGGCTGCTCCTTGATCCACGGAGCAGTTCATGAACGACAAGCCATCGGTCACCATGGAAACAGACGAGGATGCGCGCAACCAGGCGCGCACCCTCATGCACAAGGCCGCCCACGCGGCGCTGGCCGTCATCGATCCGGAAACCGGTTTTCCCTCGGTCAGCCGCGTTCTGATCGCCGATGATGCTGATGGCGTGCCGGTCATCCTCGTTTCGGGTCTGGCGACACATACCAGGGCGCTACTGAAAGATGCGCGTGCATCCGCTCTCTTCGGTGAGCCCTGCAAAGGCGATCCCCTTGCCCATCCTCGCCTCACCGTTCGATGCAGTGCCGAGCGCGTCGATCCTCAAAGTGACGCGCACGAGCGCATCCGTGGGCGTTTTCTCGAGCGCCATCCAAAATCGAAACTCTATATCGACTTCCCGGATTTCTGCTTTTTTCGCCTTATTCCACTCGACGCCAGCCTGAACGGCGGCTTTGGAAGGGCCTACATTTTGTCCTCTGAGGACCTTGTGATTCTTTAAGCCGAAAACAAATCGCCGACGCAGTAAGAGCATACAATAGTGCGAGAATTAGTAGCCTGACACCCTGACGTAGCAGAGACCATTGCTGGTAGGTTGCAAAGAAATTCTCACGAAAATCGGCATATTTATGGCCTGGAGTTGTCAAGAATCGACCTATTTTGGGGTAATTGGCGCTTCAGGCAGGGAACAGACAACCCCTCTCCCATGTTGTCGCCATCATATATACATGCCTAAAATAGCATACTCGATACCTTAAATTTAGGTATATACAATCTTCGGCCCATATTGGTATTGTTAGATATCGGGTTGGACCGGTTTAGAAATAGCACAATTTCTGATGTACGCTCCACATTAGGAAGTTTAAAACATGAAGACAAGAAATTTGGCCGAACACTCCAATGTTGCGGCAGCGTTACTATCAGCAATGGCGAACCCAAAGCGCCTTTTGATCCTTTGCAGTCTTGTTAAGGGTGAAGTTCCTGTTGGCGTTTTGGCCACTCAGGTCGGACTGAGCCAATCTGCACTTTCCCAGCACCTTTCGAAGCTGCGTGCTCAGAAGCTGGTGAAAACACGCCGTGATGCTCAAACCATTTATTACTCCAGCACATCGGAATCGGTTATTCGAGTTCTCGAAACGCTGGAAGATATTTATTGTGAACCTGAAAAAAGTAGATCGGCTGCTTAGGAGTTGTAACCAGCTCCAAGTCTGCCGACGAACGATCCATGGGTGCGATGCTTTCGAACCTTGAAGATCGACTTGCTTTCATCACCACATGTTTAACTTTTTCAGCTGGCAAATCCAAAGATTTGCCAGCTTTTTCGCGCATGTTCGAGCAATGCTCCTTCGGTGGACAGGCGGCCCGACGCTGTCAACTCGACCCACAGACGCGGCCTCGCATAGAATCCCTCCCCTTTCCCGACGCCATCTTTGCCTTGACGCCAAGAGGCCGATTGATAATTTGACCAGGCAGTAAATATCATCACGCAGCGTAACGCCGCGATCGGGAAATGGCCCCCGAATGGCCGTTGGAGAACAGCATGTCGGACCGTTTGAATGCCACCCCTAATGATTTGCGCGCATTCTGGATGCCGTTTACGGCCAACCGTCAGTTCAAGAAGGAACCGCGCCTCTTCGTCAGCGCCAAAGACATGTACTACACCACCCATGATGGCCGGCAGGTTCTGGATGGAACCGCGGGGCTATGGTGCGTAAACGCTGGGCACTGCCGCCCGAAGATCACCGAGGCCATTGCCCAGCAGGCCGGCGAGCTCGATTATGCCCCCGCCTTCCAGCTCGGCCATCCCAAGGCATTCGAACTGGCAAACCGGCTGGTGGACCTCGCCCCCGAAGGCATGGACCATGTCCTCTACACGAACTCCGGTTCGGAATCGGTCGAAACAGCCCTGAAGATTGCGCTTGCCTATCACCGCGTGAAGGGCAACGGCTCGCGCTTCCGTCTCATCGGCCGTGAGCGCGGCTATCACGGCGTCAATTTCGGCGGCATCTCCGTCGGCGGCATCGTCACCAACCGCAAGATGTTCGGCACGCTTCTGACTGGTGTCGACCATATGCCGCACACGCACGTTCCCGGCAAGAATGCCTTCACGCGCGGCGAGCCCGAGCATGGCGGCGATATTGCCAGCGAGTTGGAGCGTATTGTCACGCTACACGACGCCTCCACCATCGCTGCGGTCATCGTCGAGCCGGTTGCCGGCTCCACCGGCGTGCTGATCCCGCCGAAGGGCTATCTGCAGAAGCTGCGTGAAATCTGCACCAAGCACGGCATCCTGCTGATCTTCGACGAAGTCATCACCGGCTTCGGCCGCCTCGGCACTCCCTTTGCTGCCCAATATTACGATGTCAAACCGGATATCATCACCACGGCCAAGGGCCTGACCAACGGCGTCATTCCGATGGGTGCTGTTTTCGTCACCTCGGAGATCCATGACGCTTTCATGCAGGGCCCCGAGCACATGATCGAGTTCTTCCACGGCTACACCTATTCGGGCAACCCGATCGCATCCGCCGCCGCGCTTGCCACGCTCGACACCTACAAGGAAGAAGGCCTGCTGACGCGCGCAGCCGAGCTCTCCGACTACTGGGCCGACGCGCTGCATTCGCTGAAGGACTGCCCGAACGTCATCGATATCAGAAATACCGGCCTGATCGGCGCGATCGAGCTCGACCCGATCGCCGGCGAGCCCACCAAGCGTGCCTTCACAGCCTTCCTCAAGGCCTATGAAAAGGGCCTGCTGATCCGCACCACCGGCGACATCATCGCGCTCTCGCCGCCGCTGATCATCGAAAAGCATCACATCGACGAGCTGTTCGGCAAGCTTCGCGAGATCTTGCAGAATAATATCTGAGGCATGGGTTCAGTCACTTCTGCGCCCCTCACGCCCCTTTTTGCACAAGCAGAATGGTTGGGTATGAGGGGCGATCCATATGCGAGGAATGAACATGACCACCAAACTCGAACGCTATATCGACCAGGGTGTGGGCCGAGAGCCGGCGGATATCGTGCTGAAGGGCGGGCGGTTTTTCGATCTGGTGACGGGAGAGCTTGTTGCCTCTGATATCGCCATTTGCGGCGACCGCATCGTCGGCACCTGCGGCGATTATCAGGGGCGCGAAGAGATCGACATATCGGGCCGTATCGTCGTCCCTGGTTTCATCGATACGCATCTCCATATCGAATCCTCGCTGGTGACCCCGCATGAATTCGATCGCTGCGTCCTGCCTTATGGCGTGACGACGGTCATTTGCGATCCCCATGAAATCGCCAATGTGCTCGGCACCGAGGGCATCCAGTATTTCCTGGACAGTTCGCTTGAAACCATCATGGATATCCGCGTCCAGCTTTCCTCCTGTGTACCGGCGACGCATCTGGAAACCTCCGGCGCCGATCTGCCGATCGAAAAGCTGCTGCCCTTCCGCGACCACCCGAAGGTGATCGGCCTTGCCGAGTTCATGAATTTCCCCGGCGTGATCCACAAGGATCCCATCTGCATGGCGAAGCTTGAGGCCTTCCAGGGCGGCCATATCGACGGCCATGCGCCGTTGCTGCGCGGCAATGATCTCAACGGCTACCTCGCTGCCGGCATCCGCACGGAGCATGAATCGACCACTGCCGAGGAGGCGCTGGAGAAGATCCGCAAGGGCATGCAGGTGCTTGTGCGCGAAGGTTCGGTCTCCAAGGACCTGCATGCGCTGATGCCTATCATCACCGAGCGCCTGTCGCCCCATCTCGCGCTCTGCACCGACGATCGCAATCCCCTTGATATCGCCGAGCAAGGCCATCTGGATTACATGATCCGCACCGCGATCGCACATGGCGTCGAGCCGCTGGCCATCTATCGCGCCGCTTCGATTTCGGCGGCGCGTGCTTTCGGCCTGCGGGACCGCGGTCTGGTGGCGCCCGGCTGGCGCGCCGATCTCGTCGTTATCGACAGCCTTGAGAATTGCAAGGCTGAGACCGTCTTCTCCGCCGGCCGCCGCGTCGCGGCCGAGCTCTTCGCCGCCCGCAAGCTCATCGCTCCCGTCGGCCTCGACAGTGTCAAGGCCCGCCCGATCAACGCTGCCGACTTCGGTGTGCCGGTCAGCGAGGGCGAAAGCTCCGTCATCGGCGTCACCCCCGGCAAGATCATCACCGAACATCGCCGCTATCGCCTGCCCGCCAAGGGCAACCAGACCGATATCGACCTCGGCAATGATATCATCAAGGTCGCTGTCATCGAACGGCACGGCAAGAACGGCAATCATGCCAACGGCTTCGTTCAGGGCTTTGGGTTGAAGAAGGGCGCGATCGCCTCCACAGTCGGTCATGACAGCCACAATATCTGCGTCGTCGGCGTCGACGAGGATGACATGGCGCTCGCCGCCAATCGCCTCAGCGATATCAACGGCGGCTTCGTGGTCGTCGAGAACGGTGTCGTCACCGGGGAGATCGCCCTGCCCATCGCCGGCCTCATGAGCCTCGAACCCTATGAAAGCGTCCGCGACACGCTCCACCACTTGCGCCAAGCGGCCTACGCCCTCGGCGCGACGCTGGAAGAGCCCTTCCTGCAGCTCGCCTTCCTGCCCCTGCCCGTCATCCCGCACCTGAAGATATCGGATAAAGGTCTGGTCGATGTCGACAAGTTCATGCTGATCGGCTGATCAGGCGAGTTGGCCGCAATAGACGTCAAGCGCTGAGAGCGTCACCGTCGCCCCTGCGTCGGCGGTCTCGAAACCCGGCATGGCAATGGTCTTTGCCAGCTTGATGCCCTCCGGCACGGCGACCTTCACCGGCTTGCGGGACAGATTGAAGACGAAAAGCAGCGTCTCGCCATCCTTCGAGCGCGTGAAGGCGAGAACATCTTCCTCAGTGTCGAGGAAGGTCATATCGCCGTCGCGCAAGGCGGCATATTCCCTCCGGAAGGCCAGTGTCTGCCGATAGTGATGCAGCACGGAATCCTCGTCCGCCTCCTGCTTGTCCACGGCAAGGGACGCATGCTGGTAAGGCACCGGCAGCCAGGATTTCTCGGCGGTCGTAAACCCGGCATGGGCACGGCTCGCTTCCCAGGGCATCGGCGTGCGGCATCCGTCACGCCCCTTGAAGGCCGGCCAGAAGCGAATGCCATAGGGATCGCGCAGATCCTCGAAGGCAAGCTCCGCCTCCGGCAGACCCAACTCTTCCCCCTGATACAGGCAGATCGAGCCGCGCAGCGTCGAGAGCAGCGAAATCGCCAGCTTGGCGACGCGCGGCTGCTCTTCCTCCGTCAGCGCGAAGCGGCTGACATGGCGCTGCACATCGTGATTGGAAAAGGCCCAGCAGACCCAGCCGTCGACGACGTTATCCTGAAAATCGCCGACGCAACGGCGGAAATGCGCGGGGGTAAAATCCGGCCCCAGCAGGTCGAACGTATAGCACATGTGCAGCTTGTCGCCGCCGCTGGTATAGGCGGCCACCGTCTGCAGCGAACGGGCGCCATCGCCCACCTCGCCGACCGTCGCGCGATCCTCATATTGATCGAGCAGCGCACGGAACCGCTTCAGGAAGCCGATATTCTCCGGCCGGGTCTTGTCATAGAGATGGTTCTGCATGCCGTAGGGATTGCTCTCCGGCGCGTCCAGGCCACCCGTTGCAACGAGCGCCGGCGGATTGTCGCGCAGCTCCTTGTCGCAGAAATAGTAATTGACCGTATCCAGGCGGAAGCCGTCGACGCCGCGGTCGAGCCAGAATTTCACGGCCGCCAGCACCGCGTCCTGAACTTCGGGATTATGGAAGTTCAGGTCCGGTTGCGAGGTCAGGAAGTTGTGCTGGTAATATTGCCGGCGCACGCCGTCCCATTCCCAGCCTGGCCCACCGAAGATCGAAAGCCAGTTGTTCGGCGCCGTGCCATCCGGTTTCGGATCGGCCCACACATACCAATCCGCCTTGGGATTGTCGCGGCTTGCCCGGCTTTCCACGAACCAGGGATGCCGGTCCGACGTATGCGAGATGACCTGATCGATGATGACCTTGAGCCCCAGCGCATGCGCTGCCGCCATCATCTCGTCGAAATCGTCAAGCGTGCCGAAAATCGGATCGACGTCGCAATAGTCGGCGACATCGTAGCCCATATCCGCCATCGGCGAGGTGAAGAACGGTGCCAGCCAGATCGCATCGACCCCGAGTGCGGCAATATGAGGCAGGCGGCGGGTGATCCCCTTGATGTCGCCAAGCCCGTTGGCATCCGTATCCTGAAACGATCGCGGGTAGACCTGATAGATCACGGCGCCGCGCCACCAGTCGGCTCCCGCCGCCTTCCTTGTCGATTTCATCCAACCGCCTCGATATCGCACACGGTCTTTCAATTTGCATACTCGGCCGCAGGCGGCAAGCCGCAATCGGGCGGAGGCGCGAACCCGAGGCCGGAAGCATAAATTCGCAGCATCAATTTTAGCGAATTATCAACATGGATGCCCACACGCAAAGCCTGTGCGTCTTTTTGGGGCTTGAATGCGACGCCGCTTTGGATAACTTCCGACATTGACCTGCACGTACGGGTCACCTGCGGGATCAAAAATATCCTTGTAAAACAAGGACAATAACTCCAGAAAGGTGGGAAAACATATGTCTCATTTGGCCAGAAGATTTATCGCGACGGCGTTCGTCAGCACGATATTGAGCCTCTCCGCTCATGCCGCGACCCTCAATATCCACAACGGCGGCGACCCCACGTCGCTCGATCCGCAAAAAATTTCGGGCGACTGGGAAAACCGTATCGACGGCGATATTTTCGAAGGCTTGGTGACCGAAGATCCCAAGGACAACCCCATTCCCGGCCAGGCCGCGAGCTGGACCATTTCCGCCGACCAGAAGGTCTATACCTTCAAGTTACGCGACGGCATCAAGTGGTCCGACGGCACGCCTGTCACCGCTCAGGACTTCGTCTTTGCTTTCCAGCGTCTGATGGACCCGAAGACCGCCGCCCAATACGCCTACCTGCAATACACGATCAAGAACGCGGAAAAGATCAACAAGGGCGAGATCAAGGATCTGACCCAGCTCGGCGTCAAGGCGATCGACGACAAGACGCTGGAAATCACGCTCGAGAACCCGACCCCTTACTTCCTCAACGCCTTGATGCATTACACGGCCTATCCGCTGCCGAAGCATGTCGTCGAAGCGAAGGGCGATAGCTGGGTCAAGGTCGAAAACATTGTCACCAACGGCCCTTACAAACCGGTCGAATGGGTGCCCGGCTCGCATGTCAGCAACGTCAAGAACGACCAGTACTATGACGCCAAGGACGTGAAGATCGACAAGGTGAACTTCTATACGCTGGAAGATCAGTCTGCCGCACTCAAGCGCTATCGCGCCGGCGAATTCGATATTCTGACCTCGTTCCCCGCCGATCAGTATGAGTGGATCCAGAAGAACCTTCCGGGCCAGGCGCATGTGGTTCCGTTCCTCGGCACCTACTATTACGTCCTGAACGCCACCAAGCCGCCCTTCAACGACAAGCGCGTCCGCCAGGCCCTCTCGATGGCCGTCAACCGCGAGGTCATCGGCCCGAAGATTCTGGGCACCGGCGAACTGCCGATGTATTCCTGGGTACCGCCGGGCACGGCCAATTACGGCGAGCCGGCCTATGTCAGCTGGAAGGACGAGCCTTACAAGCAGAAGGTCGAAGAGGCCAAGAAGCTGTTGAAGGAAGCAGGCTTCGGTCCTGACCATCCGCTGAAGGCGCAGCTGCGCTACAACACCAACGACAACCACAAGCGCATCGCCGTGGCGATCGCCGCCATGTGGAAGCCGCTCGGCGTCGATATCGAGCTCTACAACACCGAAACCAAGGTGCATTACGATGAAATGCAGCGTGGCCAGGTGGAAATCGGCCGTGCCGGCTGGCTCGCCGACTACAACGATCCGATCAACTTCCTGAACCTGCTGTCGACCGGCGTCGAAATGAACTATGGCCGCTGGAGCAATCCGGACTACGACGCTCTGATCAAGCAGGGCAACGAAGAGATCGATCTGAAGAAGCGCGCCGAGATCTATAAGAAGGCCGAGCAGCTCGCCCTCGACGATAGCGCCGCGATCCCGATCTACTACTACGTTTCGCAGAACATCGTCGCCCCGAAGGTGCAGGGCTTCGTCGACAATATTCAGGACATTCACCGCACGCGCTGGCTGTCCGTCAAAGAATAGGTCCCAAAGAATAGATAGGAAAAGGCCCTGCCCGCTCTTGCCGGGCGGGGCCTCAACGCACCCATGTTTCGCTACGCTCTCCGTCGTCTGCTGTCGACAATCCCCGTACTGTGGATTGCCGTGACAGTGTGCTTTTTCATTCTGCGCCTCGCTCCCGGCGGCCCCTTCGATGGCGAACGGCCATTGCCGCCGGAAGTCAAAGCCAACCTCGCGGCCCACTACAATCTGGATAAGCCGCTGGTCGAGCAATACCTGATCTATGTCGGCGACGTGATGAAGGGCGACCTCGGCCCCTCCTTCGCCAATCAGGATTTCACCGTTACCCAGCAAATCATGTCGGGCTTTCCCTATACGCTGACGATCGGCGGCTCCGCCTTCGTGCTCGCCACCATCATCGGCGTTTTCATCGGCTGTCTTGGGGCGCTGTATCAGAACCGCAGCGCCGACTACTGGCTGGGCGGAGGCCTGCTTATCGGCTTGGTCATGCCGAGCTTCCTCATTGCCCCGATCCTCCAGCTTGTCTTCGGCAACGAACTCGGCTGGCTGCCCGTCGGCGGCTGGGGCGATGGTTCGGTCCGGTTCCTGGTCCTTCCCATCATCGTTCTGACCCTGCCGCACGCGGCGCGCATCTCCCGCCTGATGCGCGGCTCGATGATCGAGGTGATGAGCCAGAATTTCATCCGCACCGCCAAGGCCAAGGGTATCGGCCCCAGGCTCACCGTGATGCGCCATGCATTGAAACCGGCGATGATGCCCGTCGTCTCCTATCTCGGGCCGGCGGCAAGTTATCTCCTCACCGGTTCGTTGGTCGTGGAAAGCATCTTCGGCCTTCCCGGTGTCGGCCGCTACTTCGTCGGCGCGGCGCTTAATCGTGATTACGGCATGGTCCTCGGCACGGTCATTTTCTACATGGTCCTGATCGTGGTCCTCAATCTGCTGGTCGACATCGCCTATGCCTGGCTCGATCCGAAAGTGAGAATGCGATGATCCTCAATTCAGCCAAGAGAGAACTGTTGGAAGCGGAACTGCTTTCGGCAGAAGGGCTCGCGCCCAAGGGGCGCTCCCTCAGCGGCGATGCGATGCGTCGCCTGCTGCGCAACAAGGCGGCGGCACTGTCGCTGATCGTGCTGGCGCTGCTGGTCCTCATCGCCATTTTCGGCCCGAGCTTCCTTCCCTTCAACTACGAGGATCCGGACTGGACCTCCTTCCGAGGTCCCCCGGATTTCGCCGCCGGCCACTATTTCGGCACGGATGGCAATGGCCGCGACCTGCTGGCGCGCACGCTCTACGGCACGCGCGTTTCGTTGACCGTCGCCCTCGTGGCAACCCTCGTCTCGGTGCTCATCGGCGTGCTTTACGGCGCCGTTTCCGGCTATTTCGGCGGTCGCGTCGATGCCATCATGATGCGATTCGTCGATATCATGTACGCGCTGCCCTATGTCCTCTTCGTCATCCTGCTGATGGTGATCTTCGGCCGCAACGTCTATCTGCTGTTCGCGGCAATCGGCGCGCTCGAATGGCTGACCATGGCCCGCATCGTGCGCGGCCAGACACTATCCATCAAGCAGCGGGAATTCATTGAAGCCGCCCGCGCCTCGGGCCAGCGGTCGTTCAAGATCATCCTCAAGCACATCGTCCCGAACCTCGTCGGTCCGGTCGTCATCTACGCGACGCTCACCATTCCGGAGATCATCGCCACGGAAAGCTTCCTGTCCTATCTCGGCTTCGGCGTGCAGGAACCGCTGACATCGCTCGGCACGCTGATCGCCGAGGGCTCGGCCGGCATGGAAACGACGCCCTGGATACTGTTTTTCCCCGCCGGCTTCCTGGTCGCGCTGCTGATGAGCCTGCTCTTCATCGGCGATGGTCTGCGCGACGCTTTCGATCCGAAAGATCGCTGATATGACAGACACGCTTCTTGAACTCAAAGATTACTCGATCACCTTCCGCACACCGGAAGGCGAGGTCGCCGCCGTCTCGAAACTGAACCTGAAGATCGGCCGCGGCGAACGCGTCGCTGTCGTCGGCGAATCCGGTTCCGGCAAGAGCCAGACCTTTCTCGGCCTGATAGGCCTGCTCGCCAAGAACGGCCGCACCAGCGGTCAGGCGCTGCTCGACGGCAAGGACATCCTGAAACTGAAGCCGCGTGAACTCGATCACGTGCGCGGCAAGGATGTGGCGATGGTCTTCCAGGACCCGATGACGGCCCTCAATCCGTCGTTGCGCATCTCCCGGCAGTTGACTGAGCAGTTGGAAGTCCACGGCGGCTTGTCGGCACGGGCGGCATCGACTACGGCGCTGGACATGCTGAAACGTGTCGGCATTCCCGACCCGACGCGCCGCTTCAACCTTTATCCACACGAGCTTTCGGGCGGCATGCGTCAGCGCATCGTCATCGCCATGGCGCTGCTCACCAAGCCGAAGCTTCTGATCGCCGACGAGCCGACAACCGCGCTCGACGTTACCATCCAGGCGCAGATTCTCGATCTTTTCAATGAGTTGACGGCCGAAATGCACACCGCGCTCGTCATGATTACCCATGACCTCGGCGTCGTGGCCGGCCTGGCCGACCGTGTTGCCGTCATGTATGCCGGCCGCATCGTCGAGGAAGCGCCGGTCGACGAACTGTTCGAAAACCCGGCCCATCCTTACACAGCGGCGCTTCACGCCTCGATCCCGCGGCCTGACCAGGACGTCGACGATCTCGCCGTCATCCCCGGCCGGCCGCCAAACCTGATGCACCTGCCGCGCGGCTGTGCCTTCTCGCCGCGTTGCGCCCATGTGGAGGACGACTGTATCGATGCGCCGCCGCCGCTCGATCAATTGGCGCCGCAGCGCTGTGCGGCCTGCTTCCATCCCCTTTCGGCTAATCAGGAACGGAGCTTCGTCCATGGCTGAGCAAACGCTTCTGAAGGTCGAGCATCTGACCACCGAATTCGAACTGCCGTCGAAATCCTTCTTCAAGCCACCGATGATCCTGACGGCGGTCAACGATGTCAGCTTCGAACTGAAGACTGGGCGCACGCTCGGCATCGTCGGCGAATCGGGCTGCGGCAAGTCGACGCTCGGCCGCTCCATCCTGCGGCTGATCCGGGCGCAGAAGGGCCGCATCATGTGGCAAGGCGGCAATCTTCTCGATCTCACTGACGAGGAGATGCGTGCCGCTCGTCGCGACATGCAGATCATCTTCCAGGACCCGATCGCTTCGCTCGATCCGCGCATGACGGTCGGCGATATCATCGCCGAGCCGCTCACCGTGTTCGAGCCGAAACTGACAAGAGCCCAAAGACAGGATCGCGTCCGCGAGATCATGGCGGCGGTCGGCCTGGTGCCCGAGATGATCAACCGCTATCCGCATGAGTTTTCGGGGGGCCAGGCTCAGCGCATCGGCATTGCCCGCGCCGTCATCACCCGTCCGAAGCTGATCATCTGCGACGAGCCGGTCTCGGCGCTGGACGTTTCGATCCAGGGGCAGGTCATCACGCTCTTGCGCCGTCTGCGCAAGGAGTTCGGCCTGACGCTGATCTTCATCAGCCACGATCTTTCCGTCGTGCGCCTGATCTCGGACGACGTGCTGGTGCTCTATCTCGGAAAGGTGGTGGAAGCCGGCGAAGCCGCTACAGTCTTCGACCATCCGGCCCATCCCTATACACAGGCGCTGTTCTCGGCGGCACCCATCCCGGATCCGAAGCTGGCGCGTCGCCGTGAGCGCATCCGCCTGCAGGGCGATCCGCCCTCGCCGCTCAATCCACCGCCGGGCTGCGTCTTCTCGCCACGCTGCTGGAAAGCGACGGACATATGCCGCACGAAGATGCCGCCGACCGAGCAGGTGCGCCCCGGCCAGACGGCCGCCTGCTATCACATGGACCGGCCGTAAGGCCTCAAAGGTGGACGGCGGCAGCCGCCGTCCACCTTGCCCAAGCGGCTGCTTGCGCGTATTCAGCAGCAAGGCAAAAATGCAGGAGGAAGTCTTGGGCGGGCGTTTTCTATCGATCGGCGAATGCATGGTGGAGTTGTCGCAGGCCGAGGACGGACACTTGCGCAAGGGTTTCGCTGGCGACACCTTCAACACCGCCTGGTATGCTCGCGTCTGCCTGCCTGCCGATTGGTCCGTCGATTATTTCACCACGCTCGGCGATGACGCCATGTCTGACGAAATGGTCGCCTTCATGCGCGGCGCCGGCATCGGCACCGCGGATATCCGCCGCCTGCGCGGCAAGACGCCGGGCCTCTACATGATCAACCTGAAGAATGGCGAACGCTCCTTCAGCTATTGGCGCGACAGTTCGGCAGCCCGCCTTCTCGCGGCAGACGGCGATGCGCTGCGCGCCGCGATAGAAGCGTCGGACGTGCTATATTTTTCGGGCATTACGCTGGCGATCCTGCCGCGCGAGGATGCCTATACGCTGCTGGCTGAGCTCCGCCGCGCCAAGGCCGCCGGCAAGCCGGTGGCCTTCGACCCCAACCTGCGCCCACGCCTGTGGTCCAGCCTGGATGCCATGCACACCATGATCACGGATGGCGCGCGCGCCTCCACCGTCGTGATGCCGAGCTTCGATGACGAAGCCGCGCATTTCGGCGACGACTCGATTGCGGGCACCATCCGTCGATACCGGCAGTACGGAGCCGACATGGTCGTCGTCAAGAACGGCCCCGAAGGCGCCACCGTCGGCACCGACGCCAATGAAACGCTCGTGCCTGCGGTCGAGGTCGACAAGGTCGTCGATACCACCAGCGCCGGCGACAGCTTCAACGGCGCGTTTCTCGCCCATTACCTGCAGCATGGCGATCCGCTCGCCGCTGCCGCCTTCGCCGCCGAAATCGCCGCGAAGGTCATTCAGGAATACGGCGCCCTCGTCTCGCCCAAGAAGCTGAAAACCGCCAGATAACCACTGTAATATTTCCATCATGGACACCCCCCACAATAAGGTGGGCGCGGGAATCATGTTTGAAGCACCGCAATCGGCTTGCACCGTCATCATGAGGATGCGGCGCGGATGGGCAGTTTTGGGCATGTTACAGCGATTGTCAGACATCGATCACACCATATGGGATCAGGCAGCGACGCCGGTCGCTGTGCCGGAGCGGCTGCTCATCGTCAGCGATGCCTGGCATCCGCAGGTAAACGGCGTCGTCCGCTCGATCGAGAATACCAATCGCGAACTGACGCGCATGGGTGTCGAAGTGTCGATGATCACGCCGGACGGCTTTCGCAACATCCCCTGCCCGACCTATCCGGAAATCCGGCTTTCGATTGCCAGCTATCGCAAGATCGCCAGCAGGATCGAAGCGCTCCGACCGACCTATGTGCATATCGCCACGGAAGGTCCGCTCGGGCTCACTGCACGGCGCTGGTGCCTCAGAAACGGCATGCCTTTTTCGACCAGCTATCACACCCGCTTTCCCGAATATGTCTCGGCGCGCCTGCCGATACCGCAAAGCTGGCTCTATGCCTTCGTCAAATGGTTTCACAATGCCGGTTTCGGCTGCATGGTGGCAACGCCGAGCCTCGCCAACGAGCTCAAGCAGCGCGGTATCCATAATCTGCTGCCCTGGAGCCGCGGCATCGATTCGACGCTCTTTCGGCCGCAACCGCTCGAAGACAATCCCTTCGGCCTGCCCCGCCCGATCTTCATGACCGTCGGTCGCGTCGCTCTCGAAAAGAACCTGCCGGCCTTCCTCGATCTTGATCTGCCGGGATCGAAAGTGGTCATCGGCGATGGACCCGCGCGCGCGGAACTGCAGAAGCTCTATCCGGACGTGCATTTTCTGGGCGCGAAGTTCGGCGAGGAGTTGGCGCATGCCTATTCTCAGGCCGACGTCTTCGTCTTCCCGTCGAAAACCGATACGTTCGGCAATGCCATTCTGGAAGCTTTGGCGAGCGGCGTTCCGGTCGCCGCCTACCCTGTCACTGGCCCGGCAGACATTCTCGGCGGCAACGAGCCGGCTGGCGTGGTGGATACAGATCTGGCGAAAGCCTGCCTTGCCGCGCTGTCCTGCTCACGCGAAGCAGCGCGTACCGTGGCGCTAAACTATTCCTGGGAGGCCGCCACCGCCCAATTCATCGGCAACGTCCGCATTGCCAACCATCGTGGCCGGATGAGGATGGGCAGGGATTGAGCCCGCGCCACGGCCAGGCTCGATATTGAATTCTTCAAGCCCATCTCCAGATAATTGGTGGCGGCGCGCATATGCGCGGCAGCGGGCATGAGCGTGTCGGGTCCGAATGGCGGCCGAAGTGCTCAAGAGTTTACCTCTCGCGGGTTGGTTTTCCGAAAAGCACAAGAAATCCATAGCCGTCGCGCGCTTTTAGATGTACGATTATTTATCGCACGATTTAGATGCTATTCCCCAGGGAGTATGAGAGATGGCGCACGACCCGTTGAAACTGGACACCTTCATCTGCTTCGCCCTCTATTCGGCGAACCATGCCATGAACCGGCTCTATAAACCCATGCTCGACGCGCTCAATCTCACCTACCCGCAATATCTCGTCATGGTGACGCTGTGGGAAGAGGATGGCCAGACGGTCGGCCGCATCGGCGAAAAGCTGTTCCTCGAATCGAGCACGCTGACGCCACTGTTGAAGCGCCTGGAAGCGGCGGGCTTCATTCAGCGCATCCGCAGTAAGGAAGACGAACGTCAGGTGCTGATCCATTTGACCAGCGAAGGCGTCGCCTTGGAGAAGAAGGCGGCGAGCATTCCCGCCTGCATTCTCGACGCCTCTGACAAGACGCTGGATGAACTGATGCGATTGAAGGCGGAGATCACCACATTGCGCGAGGCGCTGAACAAGAACGCAGCCTGACTAGGTGTTCAGTCCCTTCACTTGCGCGTAGGCCTCTGGGGGCGCTCTTTTTCCGCCCCCCAGAAAGCGAGTCGGGCGTCTGGCGCTTCCTTGAGAATAGCAATTTGCATATGAGCCCGAAGTTCACTGCGGAAACGTGAGGCGTTGCGTCCGCCCCATACGCCGACGAAGCATTCCCCAGACGCATCGTTCTTGAAGACCGCCGCCCCACCAAAGACAGAAGATAGGCCGCCTTCGCCAACAACACCTCCGTCACCGTAAACTGCGACAACACACTCCAGCGGCGCAACGCAAATCACCGTGTCGCCGGATGGGGCGAACCCTCCACTTCTGAAAAGGTAGACGGGACAAGGAGAAGTCATCATTCCTTGAGGATACCTCGGTCATCCGGGCGGCAGGCTCTTGATGTAACTTCGTCAATACCGCCTAGATGTGCCTCGACCATCACGCGGTCGGGCAAGGCGTGTCAGGACCGCTTCCTCTTACTTTCGTAAGGATTGTTCTTCTTGTTTTCGAAAGGATTTTCCGACGTGCGGAAATGGATGCGGATCGGCACGCCGGGCATGGCGAAATCCGCGCGCAGACCATTGATCAGATAACGCACATAGGATTCCGGCAGCGCATCCGAGCGCGTGCAGGAAATCATGAAGGCTGGCGGGCGCGCCTTCACCTGCGTCATGTACTTCAGCTTGATGCGCCGTCCGGAAACAGCCGGCGGCGGATGCTGAACCTGCTGTGTCTCCAGCCAGCGATTGAGCTTGGCGGTGGCTATGCGCTTGTTCCAGACCTTGTCTGTATCGACGATCGCCTGCATCAACCGATCCAGGCCGTCGCCCGTCTGACCGGCAATCGGTATGGCGCGGATGCCGCGCGCCTGCGGCAGCAGCCGGTCGGTCTTTTCACGCAGATCGGCAAGCACGGCCTGGCGATCCTCGATCATGTCCCATTTGTTGAAGGCGATGACTGCGGCTCGGCCTTCGCGAATGACGAGATCGACGATCTGTAGATCCTGCTTCTCGAAGGGGATGGTCGCATCGAAGACGATAACCACGGTCTCGGCAAAGCGAATGGCGCGCAGCGCGTCGGCAACCGAGAGCTTTTCAAGCTTCTCAGTGACCCTGGCTTTGCGACGCATGCCGGCGGTGTCGAACATCTTTACGGTGCGACCGCGCCAGCTCCAGTCGACGGAGATGGAATCGCGGGTAATGCCGGCTTCCGGACCGGTCAGCAGCCGGTCTTCGCCGAGGAAACGATTGATCAGCGTCGACTTGCCGGCATTCGGGCGACCGACGATCGCAATGCGCAGCGGCCGCGTCTCGTCATAGACGGGTTCCTCTTCGATCTCCTCGCCATCCTCGCCGACAGCCGGGCGGGGAATGCTGACATTCGTTTCCGCTTCGTCGTCCGTCTCCGGAAAGGCGCGCTCATGGCCGATCGCGTCGATGATCGCGTCGCGAAGATCCATCATGCCCTGGCCGTGTTCGGCCGAGATTGGGCAAGGCTCGCCAAGGCCGAGCGTGTAGGCATCGTAGAAGCCGCCGTCGGAACCGCGGGCTTCGGATTTGTTGGCGACGAGCACGACAGGCCGGCCGCGCTTGCGCAGCATTTCGGCCAGCGTCTTGTCGACATGCGTCAAGCCCATCTTGGCGTCGACGACGAACAGCGTCAGGTCGGCCTCATCGATCGCCTGCTCGGTCTGGGCGCGCATGCGGCCTTCGAGCGTCTCTTCGTCGGCTTCTTCGAGACCGGCGGTGTCGACGATGCGGAAGCGAAGATCGATTAGCTTGGCATCGCCGGGACGACGGTCACGCGTGACGCCCGGCGTATCGTCGACGAGCGCCAGCTTCTTGCCAACCAGACGGTTGAAAAGTGTGGACTTGCCGACATTCGGGCGACCGACGATCGCGACCGTGAAACTCATTTAGCGATCCGTCCTTCAGCCGTTGGCGACCGGAGCTTTGCCGGTTGCCGTGATGAGATCGAGCAACATTTGCGCGCGGTTGGCAACGTTGCGCGGGCTCTGCGGATCGTCGACGATCGCCTGGAACCACTGCCGGGCCTTGGCGAGATCGCCGGCCTTGTAGGCGGCAAGACCCAGAACGTCACGCGCCGAATGCCGGAAGGCATCGGCCGGCACGGCCAGCTCCTGCGCTTCGGCCGCAACCTGATCGTAGGTGCCGGTATCGACAAGCAGATAGGCCGCGCGCAGGCGCGCCGCATCGCGGACGACGACCGGAATGTCCGCTTCCTTGCCGATAGCCGAGAAAGCGGCGATTGCGCTTGCCGTGTCACCCTTCTGCGCCTGCAGCGTCGCCGCGCGCAGACGCGCCAGCAACGGATAGGAACCTGGGCCGTTCTTCTCGATGGCCGTCAGCGCGGCAAGGGCTTCGTCCGTCTTGTTCTGGTCGGCCAGGGTCAGCGCCGCTAGGAACTGATCGCCACCGCTGCCGGCCTGATTGCCCGCCCAATAGCGATAGCCGCTATAGGCCGCGGTACCGAGAACGATGAGCACGGCTCCCCCAATGATGAGCCGGCCAAAACGGCGCCATACGAACCGCAATTGGTCCGAACGCAGTTCCTCGTTCACCTCACGGATGAAGCTGTCGTCATTGAATGCCATTCTCGTCTCCGGCCCAGGCCAAATCATTCCAAAGAGCTTAGGGGTTAGAGCATGATGCCGAAAAGTGCGAGCGGTTTTCGGGCGACATCATGCTCTACTTCCATGATGCTGGAGCGGATTCGGATTTTAGGTCTATTCGACCTAAAAATCATCCGGCTCTAGTGGGGCCTTCTACTCCATTTTGCGGCTGATGTAAGGGGGAATGGCAGAAATCGTCACATAACCAGCGGCGAAACCCCGATAATCCACGCATGAAGCTTCCAAATGATCAATGCCCAGACGACGACGCCGATGATGATCGCATAGAGATCGTATTTCGCCGAGACGAACGGGCGCAGCGTGATTTCCCCAGCGCGCTGACGGCGTTTCAGCGAAATACGCAGGATCACGCCCCAGGCGAGAAAGGCGGCAAACAGCAGGATCGCCGCGCCGTCACCGTTGGAGAGCAGATGCGCCAGCGCCCAGATCTTCACCGAAAGCACCATCGGATGCTTTGTCCTGACCGCGATATGCCCCGCCGGCAGCAGCGAGGCGACCAGACAGATCATCGCAAACAGCATCAGTAGGATGGTGATATGGCTCATCCAGAACGGCGGCGACCAGATGGGCGTCATGTCGCGCGCCTGACCAAACCCATAGATGAGCAGGATCAGTGTCAGGATGCTCGCGACCGAATAGGCGATCTTCCAGCCGGATTCGCCGATGCTCGCGATCATTGACGTTCGCAAGCCCGGAGCAACGACGCGGATCAGATGGACGCCTAGAAAAAGAACAATGCCGAGAATAAGCAATGCCATGAATGAAGCCCCTTCGGTTCGGTAGGCACATCCTTATCGGCTGCTGCAAAAAAATGCCAGCGTCACCGCAGCTTCGCCGCATTTGCGCGAAAGGAAGGAACCGACCCCGGAGCATGCCGTCTAAAATCGCCAGATGATCTTTGGCAAGCCATGCTCGATCAAGCAATGTCGGTGCCCATGTTACGCTCAATTTCCTGCCTCTCTCTTGCGCTTTCCCTTGCCCTGCCCGCCGCTGCCCAGGCCGATGGAAAGCCCAAGCAACTCGTCATGATTTCCTTCGATGGCGCCCATGACGTTGCGCTCTGGACCAAGAGCCGCGAAATCGCTTCGCGCAACGGCGCGCATTTCACCTATTTCCTGTCCTGCACCTTTTTGATGAACAAGGCGCAGGCCAAGGCCTATCAGGGACCGATGCAGCGGCCCGGCAAGTCGAATGTCGGCTTTGCCAAGAGCGAGGACGATGTGCGCACGCGCATCGCCAACATCTGGGGAGCCCATCTGGAAGGCCACGATATTTCCAGCCATGCCTGCGGCCATTTCGACGGCAAGGGATGGAGCGCTGCCGACTGGAAGCAGGAGTTCATGAATGCCCGTGTCGCTCTTCGTGATGCCTGGAAGAATGTCGGCGTCGCCGACAAGGAGCCGCAGGGCTGGGAAGATTTCGCCACGCACGACGTCAAGGGATTTCGCGCGCCCTATCTCTCCACCAGCGACGGCCTGGTGCCGGCGGAAAAGGAAATGGGCTTTCAGTATGATGCCAGCCTCGTCACCAAGGGTCCGGCCCTGCCGCAGGTGGTCGACGGTCTCTATCGCTTCGGGCTGCCGCTGATCCCGGAAGGCCCCGAGCATCGCCTGGTCATCGGCATGGATTACAATCTCTACGTCCGCCATTCCAAGGGCGCCGAGGACAAGGCCAATGCGAAGACCTATGAAGACCGCACCTTCGATGCCTTCGAAGCGGCCTTCAACAAGCAATATGATGGCGAGCGCATTCCGCTGCAGCTCGGCTTCCATTTCGTCGAGATGAATGACGGCGCCTATTGGCGCGCGCTCGACCGTTTCGTCAGCGATGTCTGCCACAAGCAGGATGTCGCCTGCGTCAGCTATTCCGAAGCGATCCCGCTGATCGCGGCCCGAGGCAAGCCTCAGCAGGGGTGAGGAGCGGTTGCAGCAAAGCTGGAGCCAAAGCGAAGGGCCGGTGGCCCGCTACTTCCTTACCTATTCCGGTCATAGAAAAAGGCCCCGTTTCCGGGGCCTTGTTTCGTCAGCCGTCGGCGTGGATTACACCCGCTTCACGGTCGAGATAGGTCTGGTCGATCGATGGCAACGGCTCATCATAAATCGCCGCCTCAAAGGTTTTAAGACGCTTGTGGATCGACAAAAGCTCGATGATCGTCGTCCAGGAATTGACGAGATACTGGAATGAATTGCTAACCTGACCGAAGGCGGTCGAGATCTGCTGATATATACCGTAGGTGATCACACCAGCAACGATGGTTGGAACCAGCATGAACGTTACGAACAAGACGTCAGCCTGAAGGTAGAAATAGCGGGCAACGTTGAAATAAAGATAGTGGAAGTAGATGCGGAAATAATTCCGTCGCACGTTCGCAAAAAGCTCGTTGACGGTTGCCGGCTGCGCACGATCAGCATGATCTTCGCCGTAAACAAGCTCTTTACGGTAGGCAGCTTCGACACGCTGGTTCTTAAAGTTTAGACCCGGCAGCTTGATACCGGCAACCGCCAGCAACACCGTGCCGAAGATTGACCAAAAAAGCGCCAGCCAGAAGAGCGAATGGGGAATCTTGCCGATAATCGGCAATTCGGTGACATAGGTCGAAAGCGCCAGCAGAATTGGCAGGAATACGATCAGCGTCATCACCGAGTTGATCAGGCTGATACCCAGGCCCTCGAGCACCGTGGAAAAACGCATTGTGTCTTCTTGCACACGCTGGGACGCCCCCTCGATATGGCGCAGCTTCTCCCATTTCGACATGTAAAAATTGTTCATCGCCGTGCGCCACCGGAAAATATAGTGGCTGGTGAAGAAATCCGTCAGGATCGAGACAAACATGCTGAGAAAGACGATCTGCACGAAGGTCAGCATGAGGCCGTAGAAATCCCCTACTGTCACGTTCGCCTGCTTCGCCAAGGCGTTCTGCAGCGTATCCCCAAATGGCCGACGCCAATTGTTGATTACCACCGATATCTGCACACCGAAAAAGGTGACGAAAATGATGAAGGCGGAGCCCCAGATCGACCAGAGCTTCCACGGATTGTCCCAGGCACGGACATGCCACGTCCCGCAGAAGAGAGCGATGCAGAGAAGGAAGAAAGCATAGAACCAGAGATTTCCCCACAACAGGAAATAGCTGAGATCATAGGGCTGTTGCCCTTCCGGCGGCATGACAAAGCCCAGATGCGTTCCGAGATCAGAGACGACAGAATACCAGGCCGCTATACAGATCAGCGTCCAGACCACCATCGTAGTGAAGAACAATTTCGGCTGAGGGAAAAAGGAATGGAACACGTAAGCGAGCTTTCTTGATCGGGTTCGGAGCGAGACCGCAATGACGTCAATTTGAGGCGAACCTAGGACAGTTCGCCAAGAGCGGCAACCTGCAGGCCCACATTCTTACATAGATGTAATCGCTTATCCCATGATCGTGATGCGACTGTTCAGCTGAGATTTTCCCTCTAGCAGGCATACCGCCCTCTCCTTCTCCGCCGCCGGCTCAACGAAAAAATCATCGGGCATCTTGTATCGCATTATCTTACGATATATATCTTACGACATGACTAACGATACAAACCCTCACACTTCACAAGGAGAAACGATATGAGAGGTTTTAGAGACCGCATGTGCGGCGATGGCTTTGACATGGTCGAGGCATATATCCTACGACATGGTCGAGGCCGTGAATCACACGGCGAGCACAGGAGAGACTTCATGAGAGGCTTCAAGGGCGGCATGTTCGGCGGCGGGTTCCGCACCGGGCGGAAGTTCGATGCAGCCGATCTGCAGCTCATCATCCTTGCCATGCTGTCCGAACAGCCGCGCCACGGCTATGAATTGATCAAGACTTTCGAGGAACGCTCCGGCGGCTTCTATGTGCCGAGCCCGGGCGTCATCTACCCTGCCCTGACCTATCTCGAAGAAACCGGCCAGGCCGAAGTCGAAGCCAGCGGCACGAAGAAACTCTACCGTATCACCGAAAGCGGCCAGAAACGCGTCGATGATAACCGTGATCTGGTGGAAGCCACTTTCGCCAAGCTTTCAGCAATCGGCGAAAAAATGGCGCGTGTCCGGCAGGTTTTCGGCGGCGAAGACGACGAAGGGCGCGACAGCCCGTTCGATCGTGACAGTGCCGGCGACGTCCATCGCGCCCGCCATCTTCTGCGCTCTGCGCTGCGGTCGAAATTTCCGTGGAACAAGGCCGAGGGTGCGCGCATAGCGGCAATCCTCGAGCGGGCCGCCGCCGATATCATCCGCGGCGAAACGAAGTCCGATGACTAAAGCATGTCGCGCAAAACTGTGCGGCGGCTTGCGATAACGACCTGCGAAAAGCCAAGGGCCTAAAGCGCAGCGAGCTGATCTGAAAGATCACGACGCGCTTTGGGCGCGGGCGCTCAATTATCCGGCAATGTCAGGATGACTGGCCCGTTGCGGGTGGCGACGATCGTATGTTCGAACTGAACCGTGGGCGCCTGTGGATCGGCATAAAGCGTCCACGCATCGTCGCCGCCCTCCGCCCAGGTGGCGCCGAGCGACAGGAACGGCTCGACGGTGAAAACCAGGCCGTCCTCCATGATCCGCGTCTCGTCGGGGTCTGCCCAGGTCGAAACCTCGGCGGGCTCCTCGTGCAGCGAGCGCCCGATGCCGTGGCTGGCGAGATTGGCCACCAGCGTGTAGCGGTTCTTTTGCGCGAAGGCGCCGACGGCATGGCCGATCCTCGATAGCGGTGCGCCGCTGCGCACCTGGTTGAGGCCGACCCAAAGCGCCCGCTTGCCGTCCCGGCACAGGCGCTCGATCTTCGGCTTCACCGGCGGCACGGCGAAGGACGCGCCGGTATCGGAAAAGAACCCGTCCTTCTCGGCCGAAACATCGAGATTGACCAGATCACCCGCCCGGATCACACGCGGGCCGGGAATGCCGTGCGCGACCTCCTCATTGATGCTGATGCAGGTCGCACCGGGAAATTTGTAGACCAGTTCCGGTGCGGACTGCGCGCCGGCATCTTCGAGCACCTTGCGACCGATGGCGTCGAGCTCCAGCGTCGTGATGCCGGGTTCCAGCGCGGCCGCCATGGCCTGCAACGCGTTGGCGCAGATGCGGCCAATTTCTTTCAGCTTGGTCAGTTCGTCGTCGTTCGAAATGATCATCCACGGCTTCCGGCGATATCGCGCTTGCGGCAACGGCTTGGCGAGAGGTGCAAGTCGTCGCTTTCGCCTCTTCGCCCCGTTCAGTCAATGCCTTTCTCGCGCCGGCGCGATTTTCGCTCTCCAAGACTTAATGCCGCAAGCAAATTTGAATCCGGATTCAACGACATCCCCATATCATTTGAATCGTCTGCCGAAGCCCTTATCGTTCTGCTTAAAGACGCGGATCGTCGGCGAGCAATGCCCAGCGCTCGTGATCGCACCAGACCCCGCCGATCTTCAGATATTTGGGTGAGAAGCCTTCCTTTCGAAAGCCGAGCCTCTTCACAAGAGCGATCGAGGGATAGTTCGCAGGCTGGATATTGGCTTCCAGCCGATGCAGGCCGACAGTATCGAAGGCATACGCCACGGCCAGCCGCAATGCCTCCGTCATGAAGCCCTGGCCGGCGAAACCCACCATGCCGTGATAGCCGAGAAAGGCGCTGCGGAAGCCGCCCCAAACCATCTGGCTGATATTGATGACGCCAACGATGCCGCCCGAGCCGGCGTCGCGTGCGACCAGCCCTATGTTCGGCCCGGTGACCGTCTGGCCGAACCAGGCATCGAAACCGTCGCGATCCAGAAAGGGATAGGCCCAGGGCGCATGATGGGCGCGGCTGGCGATATTGGCTGCGATCAGCTCGTCTGCATCCGATTGCTTGACCGGTGCGATGATCACTTGCGGCATGGCTCGCTCCACCCTTGTTCGAGGGAGCGAGCCTTAGCAAATCGAATCCGAAATCAAAAGCTTCGGTGAAAGAACGGAATCATTTTCCGAACGGCTTCATTTCGCAGGTAAAGTCCGCCCCAGGCCATTACGCCGAGATAGACACCGAACAGCAGGTGCGAGAATAGCGGGCTGCCGACCCGCAGATGCGTCGCGATCGCCCCGCCGAGAAGGCCGGTGAGGAGAATCGCCCCCAGGACCGAGGTCCTTGGGATGGCATAAAGAATGGCGCAGCCAAGCGTGATGACACCAAGCAGCCGCGCAAGCGCCGGATCGGCGGAATAGCCGAGTCCAGCCATCGTCTCCGTGACCACAGGAAGCGGAATGAGCTTGATCACGCTATCGAACACAAGAAAGGCAACGATCAACCCGCTAAGGGTGACGCCAGCCGCGCGCTGGGCTCGCGTTACCGCGGGCGAAAGTGAATCTGCTGCATAAGACATCGTCATATCCCCCGGAATTGAATCAGAAATTCAGATCTTTACCGCCAGCGCCGCAAGCTGGTCTGCGCACTGGCCCCATCCCGCATGGAAGCCCATCTTCTCATGTGCGTCGCGATCCTCGGCCGACCAATGCAGGACCGTCGCCGTATAGCGGGTCTTGCCGCCGCCGAGATCGTCGAGCTGGATCGTCCCCACCATGAAGGGTTTTGCCGACGGCACCCAGGCGCTGGTGAAGGCATCGGTGAAAACGAGACGTTCGTTGGGAACGACCTCCAGATAGATGCCGCTATTCGGATAATCCTCCCCCTCTGGGCTGCGCATGGTGATGGAGTTCGAGCCGCCTGCACGAACATCGAGGGCAGCAGCAGATGTGGTCCAGGGCAGCGGCGCGAACCATTGCTTCAGAAGTTCGACCTCGGTCCAGCAACGGAAGATCTTCTCGCGCGGCGCGTCGATGATGCGGGTCAGCGAAAGCTCGTGGCGTTGGGTTTGCCCGGTCATGCTCCAGTTCCTTTCTCCAGCTTGAAACGGCCCGATCGGCCTATGCACCAAGGACGTTGACGGTGGCCTCTTGCCGACGCCGGAAAGCAAATTTTTCGATTATTTTGCGGCAGCCGAGGCGCCCGCGCCCAGGCAGTCGAGCTGATGGCGAATATGAGCCGCCTCGGCCGGCGAGCGGGCGAGCGCAATCGCCCTGTCGAAGGCGACCCGCGCCTCCTGTGGACGGGCGAGCTGCGCCAGCAGACCGCCTCTCAGCCCATGAAAATAGAAATAGCTGTCGAGCTGCCCTTCCAGCGGCATAATCAGCGCCAGCGCCTCCTCGGCTCCCTTCAGCTTGGAGACGGCAACCGCACGGTTGAGCGTCACCACCGGAGATGGCGTCAGCTTCTCCAGCACCTGGTAGAGCAGGTCGATCTCCGCCCAGTCCGTGTCTGCAGCGCGTTTCGCTCGGGAGTGCAGGGCGGCGATTGCCGCCTGTACCTGGTAAGGTCCGCGGCGGCGATGACGGATCGCCTTGTCGAGCAGAGCAAGCGCCTCATCGATCGATGTCCGGTCCCAGAGCGAACGGTCTTGCTCCTCCAGCAGAATGATCTGTCCGTCCGCATCGAAGCGCGCCGCCTTTCGCGATTGCTGCAGCAGCATCAGCGCCAACAGCGCCATGGTTTCCGGCTCGCCGGGAAAGATGCGAAGCAACAGCCGGCCGAGCCGGATCGCCTCGTCCGCGAAGGCGGCAGCCTCGCGATGCGTTCCGCCGGCGGAGTAACCTTCGTTGTAGATCAGATAGATCATGGCGCAGACGAGAGCCAGCCGTTCGCTCCGCTCGACGGCATCAGGCGTTTCGAACGGAACGCCGGCGGCCGCAACCCGCGCCTTGGCGCGGGTAATGCGCTGCTCCATCGCGCTTTCGCTGACTAGAAAGGCCCGGGCGATCTGCGGCACCGAAAGACCTGAGACGATGCGCAAGGCCAGGGCGATCTGCTGGGTCGCCGGCAGGTCCGGATGGCAGCAGATGAACAGCAGCCGGAGAATGTCGTCACGGTAACCCGAGCCATCGAGCCGTTCGGCAAGATCGCTCTCGGCGTCGCCAGTATCCGAAATCGTCTCCTCGTCCGGCAGGCTCTGCAGTCTCGCCTGCTTGCGCACCGTATCGATACCGCTGTTGCGGCCGACGAAAATCAACCAGGCGACGGGGTCGCGCGGCGGCCCCTTGTCGGGCCATGTCTTCAAGGCCCTGAGGCAGGCCTCCTGAAAGGCCTCCTCGGCAATATCGAGATTGCGGAAATAGCGCAGCAGTGCGCCCAGCGCCTGCGGCCGCGCATTAGTGAGCGCGATGTCGATCCAGCCAATATCCGTCATGTCGCAACCGTCCCCGGCCTGAACACGTAAAGCGGGCGGATCTCGTAGGAGCCTGCACCCGGATTAGCTTCGGCCAATTGTTTCGAGAATTCAATCGCTTCGTCGAGCGTTTCGAAGTCGATGACATAGAAGCCCAGCAATTGCTCTTTCGTCTCGGCGAAGGGGCCATCGATGACGATCGGCTCGTTCTTGCCCTTGCGCAGCGTCGTTGCCGCTGTCGTCGGCATCAAACGCGCTACGGGGCCAAGCTTGCCTGCCTCGGCGAGCGGCGTCTGCACGGCAATCAACCGCGCCATCGTCGCGTCCTCCTGCTCCTTGGACCAGGCGAATACAGTATCTTCGTCGTTGTAGCATAGGATTGCGTAGAGCATAGGGACCTTCCTCTCCATTAAAGACGAAGAAGTATCACCCGTGCCGACAGGTGACGTCAAAAAATTATCGCGGGAAGAAGCTAGGTATCGCTGCGCTTGATCGTCAAAGTACCCGCTTTTGCGTCAAGCTCCGCAACGGCACCGATCAATGCGCTCACCGGGCTATTCCCATGCCCGAGCGGCAGGCCACCGAGGACCGGCACACCAAGCATATCAAGATGTTCGCGCAGGATATCGATGATCGAGAAATTGCGGTCGAACTCGAAACCGGTGAACTGACCGATGGCGACCCCCGACAGGCCATTCAAATGGCCCGCCTTGCGCAGCATCGTCAACTGCCGGTCAACATGCCCGCGATACACGTTGACCGCTTCAAGAAGCAGGATGGCGCCGCGCAGATCCGGCAATGCCCAGCCGGCCGTCGTAGCGACCATATCGAGATTCCCGCCGATCAATCGCCCGCTAACCGTTCCACTCGTCGTAAGATGGGATGTCGGCTCTTCCAGGCGCGAGTTGATGACGATGTCCTGGGTTGTCATCAGCACCCGGCGCAACGAATGGTTCGTTTCCGCACTGACGGTGTCTTCGTTCGGTCCGGCAAAAAACGCTCCGTGAATGCCGATCTGATGACAATGCTTCAAGAAACTGAGGTGCAATGCGGTAATATCGCTGAAGCCGACAACAAACTTCGGATCGCGCCTGGCGGCCGCAAAATCCAATTGATCAGCGATCCGATAGGAACCCTTGCCACCGCGTGTGGTAAAGATCGCCCGAATATCGGGATCACGAAGCGCGGCATTGAAATCCGCCAGCCGCTCTTCATCGGTTCCGGCAAGATAGTCCCGCTTACAAAAGGCATGCTCGCCAAAATCGACGGTGAGACCCCAGTCTTTCAGCATTTCAGCATGTCTCAAAACCATGTCTCTATCGGGCGGGCTGGCGGGAGAGACAAAACGTATTCTATCGCCCGGCCTGAGTGGTGGCGGCATCAGCATCTGATTGAAATTTGCGTGATCCAATGATTCCATGCCACGATCTTGGCATGAAACGATGACATTCGTCAGCCTCCGACGAACGGCCAGCCCGTCAACCCAACAACGGGTTCAGGGTCGCTGCCTTTTTCGATGCCGGCCGCCTGGCCTTCACGTCAGCTTCGGACATCTTTGCAGCTTGCGCCCTGCCCTTCCATAGCGGCAGGCCGACGGATTGCGACACGGCCGGATCAGCCGTGAAGATTGGATAACCACGCTCCAGCAGCCGCTCGAGAATTTCACGATCCTTGCGGACATGCAGCCGAGCGAGATTTTCCTGATTGTAGACGTGTCCGCCGGAATCGGGATTGATCCCGGTGATGATCACTTCGGTCGCACCGTTATAGAGCGCGAAGAGCACGGCATTGATGCCATTCGAACATTTATCGTCGGCGCCCAGCTCGCTGCATTTCACGCCGCCGACCCGGTCCAGAAGCGCCATGCGCTTGTAGCGATCGACGATCTCAAGCCTGTCGTAACGGTAGTTGAACGCCTTCAGCCCCTCTTCCAACCGCTGGAGCTCCTTCCGCCACAGCAGGACGTAAAGCATTTTCGTGCGCTCCCCGTTCAGAACGCGGCGCACCTCGACGGCGTTGGTGTTCGTTCCCTCGATCTGGTTGAACTGGACGAGGGTGACGTCGGGGGTCTCGATCCCCCAGGCCTTCGTCACCACCTGCGAGCCATTGATGGTGATCACCCGGAAGGTCTCGTCGAAATCCGCAGGCTTATTTGACACCGGCGCGGATCCGACCACAAGAACAGGCCCCCGAAACGGTTCCGGCAGGACGGGCGGCTTTGGCCGGGACAGATGATACTTGATCTGTCTGTAGATATGCTTCTTCAGTTCCGTAAATTGAGCAGCCATTGCGCGCCTTGTCGTCTCCCAGAAGGCGTTGGTCCGATGAAGGATCTATTCCGCGAAGGGTGACTCGAAGCACCCACGGCGCAAGTATCGCTGCTCTCCCTTATATAAGCAAAATAAAGAAATCTTACACGGCATAACCTGCGGTGAGGCATAGCCGGCTAAGATGGCCCTATCGTGTGCTCAAGGTACGCGCCACCGCGTTTTTCCATCCTTTCAGTTTGGCATTTCGCGTCCTGTCGTCCATGTCAGGCTCGAATCTCCGGTCGCGCGCCCAAGCCTTGGCGAAGCCGGCACGGTCCGGCCACACGCCGGCGCGGCTGCCCGCGAGCCACGCAGCACCGAGGGCCGTGGTTTCCAGAATAGTGGGACGGTCGACTGGCGCGTTGAGCAGATCGGCGAGCCGCTGCATCGTCCAATCGGAAGCGACCATGCCACCGTCGACGCGCAGTACCGTGTCCTGGCCGCTGCCGTTGCGCCAATCCTTGTGCATGGCATCCAGCAGGTCGCGCGACTGGTAGCAGACAGCCTCCAGCGCCGCCCGGACGATTTCCTCAGGTCCGGTATTGCGCGTCAGCCCGAAAATGGCGCCGCGGGCATCCGGATCCCAATAGGGCGCGCCGAGGCCGGTGAAGGCCGGCACGAGATAGACCTCCTGCATCGGATCGGCCTTGGCCGCCAGCTCGCCGGAATCCGAAGCGCGCTGGATCGTCTTCAGCCCGTCGCGCAGCCACTGGACGGCAGCACCCGCAATGAAGATCGAGCCTTCCAGCGCATAGGTCGTTTCGCCGTTCAGCCGGTAAGCGATGGTCGTCAGCAGCCGGTTCCTGGAACGAACCATATCCGCGCCGGTGTTGAGCAGCGCGAAGCATCCGGTACCATAGGTGGATTTCATCATGCCGCGCTCGAAGCAGGCCTGTCCTATCGTCGCCGCCTGCTGGTCGCCGGCAACGCCGAGGATCGGGATCGCCGCGCCGAAAAGCGACGGATCGGTGATGCCGAAATCGGCGGCGCAATCCTTCACGTCAGGCAGCATCGCAACCGGGACGCGCAGGATGTCGAGCAATTGCCTATCCCATTCGTTGCTGCCGATATTGTACATCAGCGTCCGCGAGGCATTTGTCGCATCGGTGACGAAGCTCTTACCGCCCGTCAGCCGCCAGATCAGGAAGGTGTCGATCGTGCCGAAACACAGGTCGCCCTTGCTGGCGCACGCACGGGCGCCCTTCACATTGGTGAGCAGCCAAGACAGTTTGGTGCCGGAAAAATAGGGATCGAGCAGCAGGCCGGTGTGGCGGGTGAAGAGCTTTTCAAGATCATGGCGCTTCAGCTTCTCGCAATAGCTCGCGGTGCGGCGGTCCTGCCAGACGATCGCATTGTGGATCGGCTTGCCCGTCTCGCGATCCCAGACCACAACGGTCTCGCGCTGATTGGTGATACCGAGCGCGGCGATGTCCTTGGCCGTGATGCCGGCGGCCTCGATCGCCTTGCGGACGGTGAAGAGGACGGATGACCAGATCTCTTCGGGATCGTGCTCGACCCAGCCCGGCTTCGGATAATGCTGGGTGAATTCCTTCTGTCCGACGCCCGCAACCTTCATCTTGCCGTCGAAAACGATAGCCCGCGTCGACGTCGTTCCCTGGTCGATAGCCAAGATATAGCCGCTCATGCATTCCTCCCGCCTGTTGCGTCCCAAATCAACAGATACGCGAGCAAAACGAATGTGAAAAGAAAGCAAAACGAAATTTTTTATCGAAAAATACGCTCTTCCGTTCACGGCATCGTGGTCCTTGGGGACGCAAAAGAGTCTTGCGACGATGCGATTGCCATATCCGCAGGTTTGGGACTAGGCTCAAACCGCTTTTGCGTTGCAGCAAGAAGCTGCGCTGTCCAAGGAGAAGATCATGGCTAGAACAGTTGTCGTCACCGGTTCCACGAGCGGTATCGGCCTCGCCATCGCGACCGCCTTTGCCGCCAAGGGTGAGAATGTCGTCATCAACGGCTTTGGAAAGCCTGAGGAAATCGACGCGATCAAAAACAAGCTTGAGGCGTCCGGCGGCGGCAAAGTGATCTACCATCCGGCCGACATGACCAAGCCCGCAGAGATCGCCGACCTGATCGCCACAGCCAATTCGACCTTCGGCAGCGTCGATGTTCTCGTCAACAATGCCGGCATCCAGCATGTCGAGAAAATCGAGGATTTCCCGATCGAGAAGTGGGACCAGATCATCGCCATCAACCTGTCGAGTTCCTTCCATACGATCCGCACGGCGATCCCGTTGATGAAGGCCAGGAAATACGGCCGCATCATCAATATCGCGTCCGCCCACGCCCTCGTCGCCTCGCCCTTCAAATCGGCCTATGTCGCGGCAAAACATGGTATAATGGGTCTGACGAAGACGGCGGCGCTTGAGCTTGCCGAGTTTGGCGTGACCGTGAATGCCATCTGCCCCGGCTATGTCCTGACCCCGCTCGTCGAGGCGCAGATCCCAGACACAGCCAAGGCACGCGGGATGACCGAGGAGCAGGTCAAGAACGAGGTCATCCTCAAGGCGCAGCCGACGCATGAATTCGTCAAAGCCGAAGAGATTGCTGCCTTGTCGATCTATCTCGCCAGCGACGAGGCGCGCCAGGTCACTGGAACACACGTCTCGATTGACGGTGGCTGGACCGCGGAATAACGATAAACGGTTAGGGCCGGTTTGGCGCCTGCGCGTCCGGCCCCTGCCAACGAAAGATAATTCGGGAACGACATGAACGACAGCATCCGCTTTATCCTCAACGGCGAGGATATCTCGCTCTCAAATCTGCGCCCCACCGAGACGCTGCTTGATTTCCTGCGCCTCAAGCGGCGCCTGACGGGAACGAAGGAAGGATGCGCGGAAGGTGATTGCGGCGCTTGTACCGTGCTGGTCGGCCGCCTGATCGATGGCGGGCTTCACTACGAATCCGTCAATGCCTGCATCCGCTTCGTCGGCTCGCTGCATGCGACCCACGTCGTCACGGTCGAGCATCTGGCGGCCCAGAACGGCACCCTTCATCCGGTGCAGCAAGCCATGGTCGATTGCCACGGCTCCCAATGCGGCTTCTGCACGCCGGGCTTCGTCATGTCGCTCTACGGCCTCTGGCTGACGACGGAAAAACCGGGCCGGGCGCAGATTGAAAAGTCCCTGCAAGGCAATCTCTGTCGCTGCACCGGTTACGAACCGATCGTCAAGGCGGCCGAGCAGGTCAGCGAGAAGCGACCGAGCGCCCTCTTCGATCCCCTGGAAAAGACAAGGGCCGACATCATCGCCCGCCTTTGGGCCATGCAGAGCGCCGACACCATCACCATAGCCGAGGGCGAGGATCGCCTCATCGTGCCGGGTTCCGTTGCCGCCCTGGCACAGGTGCTTGCCGACGAACCGAAGGCGACCGTCGTCGCCGGATCGACCGATGTCGGCCTCTGGGTGACCAAGCAGATGCGCAGCCTCAACTCTGTCGTTTTCATCAATCATTTGAGCGACCTGCAGAAGATCACCGTTGAAGATACGGGCCTGACCATCGGCGCCGGCGTCACCTACAGCCGCGCCTTTACCGCCATTGCCGAAAAAATCCCCGCGCTTGCAGGCCTCATCAACCGCATCGGCGGCGAGCAGGTGCGCAACATGGGCACGATAGGCGGCAACATCGCCAACGGTTCGCCGATCGGCGATTCACCGCCGCCGCTGATCGCCCTTGGCGCCACCGTCAAGCTGCGCTCGGTGGCCGGCACCCGCAGCCTGCCGCTGGAGGATTTCTTCATCGACTACGGCAAGCAGGATCGCAACCCCGGCGAATTCGTCGAAAGCGTCTTCGTGCCGTACCCGGCTGCTTCAGCGCATTTTGCCGTCTACAAGATCACCAAGCGCCGTGACGAGGACATTACAGCCGTGCTCGGCGCCTTCCACCTGACGCTCGATGATGCCGGTAACGTCGCCGATATCCGCATCGCCTTCGGCGGCATGGCCGGCACGCCGAAGCGCGCCCGCACGGTCGAGGCCGAGTTGATCGGCAAGCCCTGGACGGAAGCGACCGTCACAGCCGTCCGAGCCGCCTTCGACGCCGATTACAAGCCGCTGACCGACTGGCGCGCCACCGCCGAATACCGACAATTGACCGCCAAGAACCTGCTCATCCGCTTCTATCTGGAAACATTAGGTGCATCGCAGGAGCTGAAGCGTTTCGAGGTGCTGGCATGATGAAATGTTTTGTATCCATTCAGCCGCATTTCACACGCTCCGCACCGATGACGCTATCGGATCGCAGCAGATACCTCTTCGCCTTCCTCCCCGCTGGGGAGAAGGGAAACGGCGGAGGCTTGAACCATGGATAAGTCCACTTTCGAAGAACGCAAGGTCGTCATCAACGGCTCGATGCATGACTCGCTGAAGCATGATTCAGCCCATAAGCATGTGACCGGAACCGCCGATTACATCGACGATATTCCCGAACCCGCGGGCCTGCTGCACGGCGCGCTCGGCCTCTCCGACCGCGCGCACGCCGAGATTGCCGCCATCGATCTTTCCGCCGTCAGAGCCTATCCGGGCGTCGTCTGGGTGTTCACCGGCGCCGATGTTCCCGGCGTCAACGACACCAGTTCCAACGGCATGCACGACGAGCCGCTGCTCGCCGAAACCAAGGTCGAGTTCCACGGCCAGCCGATCTTCGCCGTCATTGCGGAAACGCGCGATGCGGCCCGTCGCGCCGCTCGCCTCGCCAAGATCGACTACCGCGACCTGCCCCATTGGAGCGATATCGACGGGGCGCTCGCCAATGGCTCGCCGCTCGTTTACGAGCCGATGACGCTGAAGCGCGGCGAACCGGAAACCGAGATGGCCAATGCCAAGCATCGCATCAAGGCGCAGATGCGCATCGGCGGCCAGGAGCATTTCTATCTCGAAAGCCATATCGCCATGGCAATCCCCGGCGAGGACGATGAAGTCGCCGTCTGGTCGTCCACCCAGCATCCCAGCGAAATCCAGCACATCGTCGGCCATGTCCTGAACATCCCGTCCAATGCCGTCACGGTCAATGTGCGCCGCATGGGCGGCGGCTTCGGCGGCAAGGAAACCCAGGGCAACCAGTTTGCAGCGCTCGCCGCCCTCGCCGCCAAGAAGCTCGGCCGCGCCGTCAAGTTCCGTCCGGACCGGGACGAGGACATGGCTGCCACGGGCAAGCGACACGACTTCCTGCTGGACTACGAGATCGGCTTCGACGATGACGGTCGCATCCACGCCGTCGATGCCACCTATGCCGCCCGCTGCGGCTTTTCCTCCGACCTCTCCGGCCCGGTCACCGACCGCGCGCTGTTCCATGCGGATTCGAGCTATTTCTATCCGCATGTGCATCTGGTCTCGAAACCGCTGAAGACGCATACCGTTTCCAACACCGCCTTCCGCGGCTTCGGCGGCCCGCAGGGCATGGTCGGCGGCGAGCGCTTCATTGAAGAGATCGCCTATGCGCTTGGCAAGGATCCGCTGGAGATCCGCCGCGCGAACTTCTACGGCCAGCCGGGATCCGGCCGGACGCTCACGCCCTATCATCAGGAAGTCACCGACAACATCATCAACCGCATCGTCGACGAGCTGGAAGAGACGGCCGATTATCAGACGCGGCGCAACGCCATTATCGAGTTCAACCGCTCCAGCCGCTTCATCCGCAAGGGGATCGCGCTGACGCCGGTGAAATTCGGCATCTCCTTCACCATGACTGCCTTCAACCAGGCAGGCGCGCTGGTGCATATCTATCAGGATGGCTCCATCCACCTGAACCATGGCGGCACCGAGATGGGCCAGGGTCTCTATACCAAGGTGGCGCAGGTCTTGGCAGACAGCTTCCAGGTCGATATCGACAGGGTAAAGATCACCGCTACCACGACAGGCAAGGTCCCGAACACCTCCGCGACCGCCGCGTCCTCCGGCTCGGACCTGAACGGCATGGCCGCCTATGACGCCGCTCGTCAGATCAAGGAACGGCTCGTCGCCTTCGCCGTCGAAAAATGGGGCGTCGGTGCCGGGGAAGTGCAATTCCTGCCGAACCACGTGCGCGTCGGCGATGTGGAAATCCCCTTCCCGGATTTCGTCAAGCAGGCATACTTCGCCCGCGTGCAGCTTTCCGCCGCCGGCTTCTACAAGACGCCGAAAATCCATTGGGACCGCAAGGCCGGCCGCGGCACGCCATTCTATTATTTCTCCTATGGCGCTGCCTGCTCGGAAGTGTCGATCGATACGCTGACCGGCGAATACCTGATCGACCGAACCGACATCCTCCACGACGTCGGCCGCTCCCTCAATCCGGCGATCGATATCGGCCAGGTCGAAGGCGCCTTCGTGCAGGGCATGGGCTGGCTGACCACCGAAGAACTCTGGTGGGATGCCAAAGGCCGGCTGCGCACCCATGCGCCCTCCACCTACAAGATCCCGCTCGCCTCCGATCGGCCGAAGATCTTCAACGTCCGTCTTGCCGAATGGTCCGAGAATACCGAGGCTACCATCGGCCGCTCGAAAGCCGTCGGCGAACCGCCATTCATGCTCAGTATCTCGGTGCTCGAAGCACTATCCATGGCCGTCGCCAGCGTCGCCGACTATCGCGTCTGCCCGCGTCTCGATGCGCCGGCAACGCCAGAGCGGGTGCTGATGGCGGTAGAACGGCTGAAGGGGATGTGATGCTTTGGGCGGCCGCCTGTTCTCCCTTCTTCGCAGCAAACTCCATTCTATCCTTCGCTCGTGCTCCGGATGTTTGCCACTGAACTTCTGACGGCCTTTGCGGCCTATCGTAGCCGATTGTCCTCGTAACGCGGCTCGCGTCCGTCAAGGAAACCCAGATCGCGCTTCAGCCGGTCCGGTATCTCTTCGAGATCCAGGCGCGGCGACGGCTCGGCATGTCTGGCGAACATCTGCGCCAAAGATTCCAGAACGCGCGCCAAGCCCGTTGGTCTAGCTACCTCCATCTGTTCCACAGCATAGCAATCCATGACGACACCTCAATTCAATCAATGATGTGAATTGCACAGTGCCGCAAAAAATGCTGGAATTCCAATCGAACTATCATCTGCATACATAAAGAGAACTTATCCATGAAGCTGTCGAAACGCTTCCCGCTGAATGCACTCCGCGTCTTCGAAGCGGCAGCAAGGCTCGGCAGCTTCACCCGTGCCGGCGATGAACTCGGCATGACGCAGACGGCCGTCAGCTACCAGATCAAGCTATTGGAAGAGACCGTCGGCGAGCCGCTGTTCCTGCGCCGCCCGAGGCAGATCGTACTGACCGAGACCGGAGAGCAGCTGGCGCCGAAGGTAGCCGAGGCCTTTGCCATGCTGCAGGACGCCATGGCTTCGATCAGCGGCGACGCCGAAACCACGCTCCTCATCCATTCGACACCAACCTTCGCATCGCAATGGCTCGCTCGCCATCTCGGCTCCTTTCAGCTCAAACATCCCAAAATTGCCGTTCGACTGTCCACCTCAGGCTCGATCATCGATTTCGCCCGTGAGCCGTCCGATATCGCCGTCCGTGCCGGATTGGGCACATGGCCGGGCCTGCGTGCGCACCTGCTGATGAAGATGACCTTCACGCCAATGCTGAGTCCGGCACTGGCCGAGACGATCGGAGGCGTGCACGAGCCTGCCGATCTGCTGAAGCTACGCATCATCGATGCCGGCGATCCATGGTGGGTTCAATGGTTCCAGGAAGCCGGTGTTCCCGATCCCGGCCTTCAGGGCAGACCGCGAAGCAGGCTGGGTGCGCAATCCTTCGAGGCAAGCGCTGCCCTGGCCGGCCAGGGCGTCGCAATTCTGACCCCGGAATTCTACGCGGAGGAGCTTGCCTCCGGACGGCTGATACAGCCTTTCGATATCCTATCAACCGACGGCGCCGACTACTGGGTCGCCTACCCGGAAAACAGGCGACATACGCCGCGCATCCGTGCCTTTAGGGACTGGCTCCTCGCCGAATTCGGCCGGCCGCTCGAATAGAGCTCAATAAGCCATATCAGGCGCATAGAAACAGCGCGGCGTGTTTTCGTCCGGAAACAGGCAGAGATGATAGGCGCCGTCGGGTGAGCGCATCGTCTTGCGCTGCGGCAGCGTGAAGATATGTGCGTGCGTCACATAACGATGGTCGCCGGGGTTGAGCGTCACTCGATAGCCGCCCGGAATGACGGTGACGGTGCGCGAAGGGATCATCTCGCAATCACCGCTCTCGCCGTCGCCGTTGCAGCAATAGGGATCGTACCTCCAGCCGGAAGGCGCATCATGCGCCAGGGCGGCAGCTGCAAAAAGAAAAAATACGAACGCCAGAACACCACGCATGGGCAATTCTCCGTCGAAATGGACGGCTGCCGCGGACACGGCCCGCTCCAAGCAGCCGAGGGCGTTAAAAACCGCCATATTCTGATCTAATGCGAACCGGACGCTCGACAAGGCCATGGCTTTTGACCGACGCGTCAAACTCTCCCCTTCCATCCGCCCCCAACATTTTGCAAGGTATCGAGTCGAAAGAGAAAAAGGGGAACTGAATGTATGAATACGCCATAGCGTGGGAATGGCTGGCCTTTGCCGCCCGCTGGTTCCACGTCATAACCGCGATTGCCTGGATCGGCTCGTCCTTCTATTTCATCGCGCTCGATCTCGGGCTGGTGAAGCGCCCGCATCTTCCGCCCGGCGCCTATGGCGAGGAGTGGCAGGTGCATGGCGGCGGATTCTATCATATCCAGAAATATCTCGTGGCTCCCGCACAGATGCCGGAGCATCTGACCTGGTTCAAATACGAGAGTTATTTTACCTGGCTTTCCGGCTTCCTGATGATGTGCATCGTCTATTATGGCGGCGCCAATCTCTTTCTCATCGACCGACATGTGCTTGACGTCAGCGTCCCCGTTGCCATCCTGATCTCGCTCGCCTCGCTTGTCGGCGGCTGGATCGTCTACGACCTGCTCTGCAAATCGCCGCTCGGCAACAATACCTGGGGCCTTATGATCGTGCTCTATGCCGTCCTCGTCTTCATGGCCTGGGGCTATACGCACCTCTTCACCGGCCGCGCCGCCTTCCTGCATCTCGGCGCGTTTACCGCGACGATCATGTCCGCCAACGTCTTCATGATCATCATCCCCAATCAGAAGATCGTCGTCGCCGACTTGATCGCCGGCCGCACACCGGACCCGAAATACGGCCGTATCGCCAAGCAGCGCTCACTGCACAACAACTACCTGACGCTGCCCGTCATCTTCTTCATGCTGTCGAACCACTATCCGCTGGCCTTCGGCACGGCCTATAACTGGATCATCGCGGCGCTGGTGTTCCTGATGGGCGTCACCATCCGCCACTGGTTCAACACGACGCATGCCCGCAAGGGCCGCCCGACCTGGACCTGGATCGTCACGCTCGTCCTCTTCATCGTCATCATGTGGCTTTCGACCGTTCCGAAGGTGCTGACCGGCGAAAAGGATGCCAATGCGGTCGCGCCCGCCTTCCAGCAATTCGCCTCGGACGCGCATTTTCCGGCCGTCAAGCAGATGGTCTCGACGCGTTGTTCCATGTGCCATGCGGCCGAGCCCGTCTATGAGGGAGTTGTCCGGCCGCCGAAAGATGTGAGGCTGGAAAATGACGCGGAAATCGCTATGCATGCCCGGGAGATCTATATCCAGGCCGGCCGCAGCCATGCCATGCCTCCCGGCAACGTCACCGAGGTGACGCCGGAGGAGCGCAAATTGCTGGTCGCCTGGTTCGAAAGCTCCGTCGGAGAAAAAAGCCAATGACCACCCTTCTGCGCGGCCGCCTGCTTTCCTTCAAGCGCGCACCGCAAGGCCTTGATGACACGGACAGCTATACTTACGAAAGCGATGGTGGCCTCCTGATCGAAAACGGCATTATCGCCGCGATCGGCCCTTACGCTACCATCAAGGCGCAGGCACCGGGCGACGTAACCGAGGTCGATCACCGGCCACACCTGATCCTGCCCGGTCTCATCGACATGCACCTGCATTTCCCGCAGATGCAGGTGATCGCCTCCTATGCCGCCAACCTGCTCGAATGGCTGAACACCTACACCTTTCCCGAGGAATGCCGCTTCGTCGAAAGCGCCCATGCAGAGCGCATCGCCACGCATTTCTATAACGAACTGATCCGCCACGGCACGACCACGGCCGTTGCCTATTGCTCCGTGCACAAGACCTCAGCCGACGCCTTCTTCTCCGAAGCCATGCGCCGCGACATGCGCATGGTCGGTGGCAAGGTCATGATGGATCGGCATGCGCCGCAGGGGCTGCTCGACACGCCGGAGACGGGCTATGACGAGACCCGCGAAGTGATTGCAGACTGGCATGGCAAGGGCCGCAACCACGTCGCCATCACGCCGCGCTTCGCCATTACCTCCACACCGGCACAGATGGAGGCGACGGCCGCCCTCGCCCGCGAATTCCCGGACCTGCACATCCAGACGCACCTTTCCGAGAACCACGACGAGATCAAGTTCACGGGTGAACTCTACCCGGAAGCGATCGACTATACCGATATCTATGCCCGTTACGGGCTGCTCGGCCCAAAGAGCCTGTTCGGCCACGCGATCCATCTTTCCGAGCGCGAGGCGGACGCCATGAGCGAGGCCGGCGCGGTCGCCGTGCACTGCCCGACCTCGAACCTCTTCCTCGGCTCCGGTCTCTTCCCGCTGAAGGCACTGGCACGCCGCGAAAAGCCCGTCCGCATCGGCGTCGCTACCGACATCGGTGGCGGCTCCAGCTATTCCATGCTCAGAACCATGGACGAAGCCTACAAGATCCAGCAGCTCCAGGGCGAGCGCTTGAACCCGCTGGAAAGCTATTACTATATGACCCGCGGCAACGCCGAGGCCCTCTCCCTCGTCAACAAGATCGGCACGCTGGACACCGGCACGGAGGCAGACCTCATCATCCTCAACGCCGCCGCCACGCCCGCCATGGCGCTGAAGATGGAAGTGGTGAAGAGCCTGGCCGAAGAACTGTTCCTGCTGCAGACGATGGGCGACGACCGCGCTATCGCCGAAACCTATGTCGCCGGGAAGCCTATGAAGTCAATCCTGCAATAAGGCACTCCGAACCCGCCGCAACACAATCCTCGAGAAGGCAGAGAGCTATGACCGCGCCGCTTACCATTGCCGAACTGAAGAAGCTCGCACAGCGGCGCGTGCCGAAGATGTTCTTCCAATACGCCGATTCCGGTTCTTGGACGGAGTCGACCTATAACGCCAACGAGGCGGACTTCGCCAAGATCAAGCTGCGCCAGCGCGTTCTCGTCGATATGTCCGATCGTTCGCTGGAAACGACCATGGTCGGCCAGAAGGCCGCCATGCCGGTGGCGCTGGCACCGACGGGCCTCACCGGCATGCAGCACGCCGACGGCGAGATGCTGGCGGCGCGCGCGGCAGAGGAATTCGGCATTCCATTCACGCTGTCGACGATGAGCATCTGCTCCATCGAAGACATCGCCTCCGTGACGAAGCAGCCTTTCTGGTTCCAGCTCTACGTCATGAAGGATCGCGACTTCGTCCTGAACCTCATCGGTCGTGCCAAGGCGGCAAAATGCTCGGCGCTGGTGCTGACGGCCGACTTGCAGATCCTCGGCCAGCGCCACAACGATATCCGCAACGGCCTCTCCGCGCCCCCGAAATTCACGGCGAAAAACGTCTGGCAGATGGCGACGCGGCCGGCCTGGTGCATGGAGATGCTGAAAACGAAACGTCATTCCTTCGGCAATATCATCGGTCATGCCAAGGACATCTCCGACATGACGACGCTGTCACATTGGACGCATTCGCAGTTCGATCCCAAGCTCTCCTGGAGCGACGTCGCCTGGATCAAGGAGCAATGGGGCGGCCCGCTGATCATCAAGGGCATTCTGGATGTCGAGGATGCGAAGGCAGCCGTGGATACAGGAGCGGACGCCATCATCGTTTCCAACCATGGCGGCCGCCAGCTCGACGGCGCCCCCTCTTCCATCAGCATGCTGCCGAGGATCGTCGATGCCGTCGGCGACAGGATCGAAGTGCATATGGATGGCGGTATCCGTTCGGGTCAGGACGTGCTCAAAGCCGTCGCCCTCGGCGCCAAGGGCACCTTCATCGGCCGGCCCTTCCTCTACGGCTTGGGCGCCATGGGCAAGGAAGGCGTCTCGCTGGCGCTCGAGATCATCCGCAAGGAGCTGGATATATCCATGGCGCTTTGCGGCAAGCGCGATATCAAGACGGTGGATCGGACTGTTATCGCCGAGGTCTAGCGCAACCAGCCCGTCGCCAAGCCGACCGCCCATTCCTCGCGGCCTCTTTCCGCCGCGAGTTGGGCCATCACCCCGTGATCATAGGCCACCTGCCGGAAGATCGGCAGCCAGGTATCGCCCGTCTTTTCCAGAATGGCGTAGGAGGCAAAGGGATGGCCGGCCTCGACCTTGTGATAATTGGGCAGATCGTCGTCATAGGCCGGGCAGCCGACGCTGCCGGGGTTGACGATCAGGCGCCCATCGAAAAGCCGGACGGCTCGCGGAATGTGGCTGTGACCGCACAGGATCAACGGAAAATCGATGCCGGCAGCCAGCGCTTCGATCTCCTTCAGCGGCTTCAGATAGACGTGACCGTCCGGCGAGACGGATTCCAGCCAATAGACGTTGTCATCGGCGGGGGTGGCATGGCAGAGATAGGCTTCGTTCCGGTAGACCATGCTGAAAGGCAGGTTGCGCAGCCAATCGAGATGATGCTCAGCCAGCTCCGCATGAGCGGCCCGATCCGAAACATGCATCGTTTCCGGCTGCTGTTCGATCAGATACCGATCATGGTTGCCGCGAACCGTCACGGCGCGCAGCTCCAGCAGGATATCGGCCGTCTTTCCCGCCGTCAGTGGCCCGCTGAAGCAATCGCCGAGATTGACGATCTCGGCGATGCCTTGCCTGCGGATATCCTCGAGCACCGCCTCCAGCGCCAGATGATTACCGTGGACATCGGCAATAACAGCAAAACGCAAGTCTTAGCTCCCGCGATAGGTGGAATAGCCGTAAGGCGAGATCAGCAGCGGCACATGATAATGCGCAGTCGTATCGGCAATACCGAAACGGATCGGCACGAGATCAAGGAAAGCCGGATCAGGTAACCTGGCCCCAGTTGCCCGCAAATAGTCCCCAGCCCGGAAAAGTAGTTCGTAAGTCCCGACGACGAAACTATCGCCGATCAGGATAGGCCCGCCGTCCACGCGCCCGTCCGAATTGGTCATCATCATCTTCAGATGCGTGCGGGTATCCCCCTCGATCCTGAAAAGATCGATGATCAAGCCTTCGGCCGGCTTGCCGAGAGCTGTATCGAGCACATGGGTCGTCAGTCCGGTCATAGGGTCGGCGCTCCGATGGTGAAGGGGGTGTCGAAAAAGAATTCGACCAGATTGTTTCCCGGCCCGTCACGGTCGGCCACGAGAAAATCGCTCTGCTCGCCGAGTGCCATCAGGGGATAATGCCAGGTATTGACCCGATAGTTCACACCTTGATCACCCCGCGCCATGAAGACCTGCGGCTTGCCGGGCCTGCCGTCTTCGTCCTGCGCGACGACCACCAGAAATGGCCGGCCGTTGAGCGGCACGAAACATTGACTGCCGAAAGGATGGCGCTCCATCATCTCGATTGTAAAGGGAAAGGCGCGCGGTTGACCGCGAAACAGGTTCAGGATTACCCGAGCGCCGTCACCAATGGCTTCGGCGGTGGACAGCGCGTGGAAACGCTCCGTCGTACCGCCGTTGATGAAGCGCATGGTCGCCGGATCGGCCTCGATCACGTCGCCGAATGGCGCAAATGCCGCCTTCGTCAGAGGAAGAATGTCCAGATGCTGTGTCATTCTATGATTATTCGCCTTCCGCTCGCCAGTGGCGAATGGAGTCCAGTTGTGAGAGCAATTCCGGAACGGATGTTTGCGCCATATTCCACAAGGCCGTCAGCTCGACATCGAAATAGCCCTGCGCAATTCGATTCCGAAGGTCGCCTAGCGCATGCCAAGGTAGATTCGGATGGTCAACGACAAATTCGGGATATTCCTCCGAAATGCGCGCAGCCGCTTCGCCCAGCAACACGAGATTCATACCGACGGCACGTTGCTTCTCAGCATTCGTGAAAAAGCTGTCTCGACCAATGCCTTGAAGAAACCGGCCTATTTCGGATCCGGCCTGCTGCATGCGATCGAGATGCGTAATCAGCCGATCCAAACTCATGTTATGCAGCTCCCTTGGCCAGATACTAAGCCATCAGCGGAATGGGAAAGATAGCAGCGCTTTCCGCACATCAGCTTTCCGGAAGCATGGATTGCAGGCGCAACAGGGCGATCTTCTCAACCTGCGCCGTTGCCGTCGCAAACTCCGCCTCACGGCTATTGTCGACCCGCGTCTCGAAGGCAGCCAGAATATCGTCCTTGCCGAGGCCCTTGACCGCAATAATGAAGGGAAAGCCGAACTTGGTCACATAGGCGTCGTTGAGTTCCGTGAAGCGGGCATGTTCCGCCGGGCTCAGCCGGTCGAGCCCGGCGCCGGCCTGCTCCTTGCGGCTGTCCTCGGTAAGCTCGCCGGCAATTGCCAGCCGGCCGGCCAGATCAGGGTGAGCGCGCAGGACGCCAAGCCGCTCCTCCGCGCTCGCCGCACGGAAAATCTTGGTCAGAGCACTGTGCACGCCACCCGAGGTCAATGGTTCGACAATGAACCCTGCGTCATAGGCGCGCTCGGCGATGAAGGGCGAATGCTCGAAAACACCACCGAAACGGCTCACGAATTCGTCGCGCGATATCATCTCAGCGCTCGCCCCCGGGAAGATGATGCTGGTACCAGTGGTTGGCGATCTCGATACGACGAGGGATCCAGACCTTATCGTGCTTCAGCACATACTCCATGAACCGCCGCAGCGCCGCAGCGCGGCCCGGACGGCCGACGAGGCGGCAATGCAAACCGACGGACATCATCTTCGGGCTGCCCTGCTTGCCCTCCTCGTAAAGCGTGTCGAAGGCATCCTTAAGGTAGGTGAAGAACTGGTCACCCGAGTTGAAGCCTTGCGGCGTGGCAAAGCGCATGTCGTTGGTTTCGAGCGTGTAGGGAATGATCAGGAACGGCTTGCCATTCAAGCCATCGACCCAATAGGGCAGATCGTCGGCATAGGAATCCGAGGAATAAAGGAAGCCGCCCTCCTCCATGATAAGCCGCAGCGTATTGTCTGACGGCTTGCCCTGATACATGCCCAAGGGCCGCTCGCCGGTGATCTCGGTGTGCAGCCGCACCGCCTCGAGAATATGCTTGCGCTCCAGATCCTCCGAAAAATCCTTGTATTCCAGCCAGCGGTAGCCGTGACTGGCAATCTCCCAGCCGGCTTCCTTCATGGCGGCGACCGCTTCGGGATTGCGCGCCATGGCAAGCGTTACGCCATAGACCGTCGCCTGGACCTTGAGTTCGGTGAACATGCGCCACAGCCGCCAAAAGCCGGCGCGCGCGCCATATTCGTAGATCGATTCCATGTTGAGGTTGCGCTGGTTCGGCCAGGCCGCAGCGCCGACAATCTCGGACAACAGGTTTTCCGAAGCCGGATCGCCGTCGAGAATACAGCTCTCTCCGCCCTCTTCGTAATTGATCACGAATTGCACCGCGACGCGAGCATCGCCCGGCCATTTCGGATCCGGCGTGTTGCGGCCGTAGCCGATGAGATTGCGGGAGTAGTTTTCCGACATTGAAGCACCTTCTCGAACAAGCCGAACGGTAGCATCCATGCAGGGAAAGTCGAGACGGAAAGTGCGAAAATCACTTTCCTTTCAATCGCAAGCCGCTAGCAGGTGAACGATGCGCCTTGGAGCCGATACGTCAGTCCAATGCCTGGGCTGCGACAATACCTGGCGTTTCAGGCGATCTTACGGGCGCTGACCTTGCCCATCGGATGCAGGGAATGCACCCGGAAAGGACCGCCGGAACCATCCTCCATCATCAAGGCAATGTTGGATACGGGAAGCGGCGCGGCGAGCGCCGGCTCGAAAAAGTCGCGCAGTACTCGTTCTATGCGTTGGATGTCGCTGGGACTGACGGTGCCGGTCAGCATCATCTGAAAGCGGAACTCATCCATGACATGCGGATGGCCCCAACGGTGCAGGTTGGCAAATTGCGTCGCCGAAAGACCGTCCGGATCGATACGTTCGAACTCGGCTTCGGTCAATGGCGCGCGATAGTGATCGAAAGCCTGAACCAGGGACGCTGCGAGAAAATTCATCTGCTGGCTTGGCGCGGAAGGAACCAGGCCCAGCGCGCCGCCAAGCCGCGCGACCTCGAGCTTCGGGATCTCGAACGGTGCGACCGTGCCGGAAAACCGCATGAGCTCGCGCAGCAACGCCGCTTCGGACATATCGTCCGCCAGGCGGAAAGGCGCCTTCAGGAGACCCATGAAACCATAGCGGCGGGGAACGGCGGTGTAGAAAGCAATCTCGTGGATGCCAAGCCCGCGAATGGCAGGCGGGTCGACCATCTCGCCGGAATAGACGTTACGGCCGAGCCAATTTGCGGCCACGAGCGTCAGCGGATCGCTCGCAGACGGCGTGAAGCAAATGGCGTAGCGCATAAAATCTCCTCCAGGGCGCAATAAGCCGGCTGACCGAGCCGGGTGCTAACGGCCAAGGAGATAGGTGATTTGCGTGACAGATTGACGACCTGAAGGGGCGTATATTCACGTTTTACGTGATACGACGGCAATATGGCTCGCTAACGTGAATGTCTGCGGCAACTTGAAGCAACAGGCCATATCCGCCGCCTCCCGCACAGCAGCCTCGGCCAGCCGGTGTGCCAGTCCGAAGCTGACCTTGAAGCCGCCGGTCAATGCGATCAGGGACGGATGGTCGGGATGCGCGCCCACCATCGGGTCACGATCAACCGCCTTCGGCCGCAGGCCCGCCCAGCGTTCGAGGACCTCCGCATCGGCCAGAATCGGCGCCATGGCGCGGGCCGCGATCAGCAAGTCATCCAATTGGCCGTCCGTCGACAGTGGGTCGTCGAAGCGATTCTCGCTGGTGCTGCCGATCGCCACGAGCCCGCCCTCATGCGGGACGATATAGAGACCGTCGCGAAAGATCACCGGAAGGCTGCCGTCGACATTCGTCTTCAGCAAGGCGGCCTGACCCTTTACTGGCTGGCCCAGAGACGATTGACGGCCATGCGTCAGCCCGTCCAATATCGGGAAGGAATCATGCCCGGCCGAAAGGATGCAGCGTCCGAAGCGGATATCGCCCTCGCTCGTGGTCGCCACACCCCTCTCCGGATCGATGCCATCGATGCGCAAGCCCTCCATCAGCCGCACATGCTTGGCCCCGGCAAGAAAGTTCACCAGGACTTTCAGCAGAGCGCGCGGGGCAACACGCGCTGCGAGCGTATCGAAGACGAAACCGCTTCCGCCAGCCGACGGATCGATCCAGCCCTGAACGGGTGCAGCGCCCAGCACATGCCAGTGAAACTCACGCCCATCCTGATACCAATGCGTTTCGGCATCCCGCGAATGACCGCGCGCGATCTCCAGCAAATGCGGCTTCGGCAACGGGATCAGCCGACCGGCCCTACGGTACCCGGCAGAAAGCCCGGTCGCCGCTTCCAAGGCCGCAATTTCCTTTTCCAGAGATACGAGCGCATCGAATTGAAACTGCTTCTTCTCGGACCATTTGTCCGGCATATGCGGCATCAGCGCGCCGAGCAGGCCGCCGCTTGCCCCCTGCCCGAAGCGGTCGGCATCGACGAGCAGTGTCTGCATACCGAGGCGTTCGGCATGAACAGCCGCCCACAGGCCCATAATGCCGCCGCCGACGACCAGCAGATCGACGGATGATTGACGGGCTGGTCTTGGGGGATTATCGGCTCTTTCCATGACAGATCCAGTTTCCGATCGGACGCAGGCGTCCGAAACCAATGCGGCAAGCCCGGAGCTCGAATGGCGCGACGGCGATATGCCCTATTCGACGGCTTTTGGCGACCATTTTTATTGCCAGACCGATGGCCGGCTGGAATGCGGCCATGTCTTTCTGGCCGGCAACGGCTTGCCGGCCCGCTGGCAGCAGGCACGGAACTTCCTCATCGGCGAATTGGGCTTCGGCACCGGCCTGAACTTCTGCGAGACATGGCGTCAATGGCGCCAGCAGGCGACATCGGGCTCTGAACTGCATTTCATGTCCTTCGAGCTTTACCCGATGCGGGCTGAGGAGATCGATCGCGCCCTGTCGCATTGGCCTGAGATCGACAGCGAACGCCAAGCCCTCGTTGCCGCCTGGCCAAGCGATCCACAAGGCATGGTATCGCTGAGGCTCGACGCCCACACGCGCCTGACCGTCGCTTGCGGCCCGGCGCTCGATGGCGTGCGCAACGCGCAACCAGGCTTCGATGCCTGGTATCTCGACGGGTTCGCGCCCTCGCGAAATGCTGACATGTGGTCGCCGGAACTCATGCAGGAGCTCTATGGCAAGACGGCTGCGAACGGCACTTTCGCCACCTACGCGGCCGCCGGTTTCGTACGCCGCAATCTGCAGGCGGCAGGCTTCGTCGTGGAGCGGCGGCAGGGCTTTGCCGGCAAGCGGGAAATGCTCTGCGGGGTCAAGCCGGCTTAACTGCTGGAGCGATCGGCCTGAAGAGCCGCATCGCCAAGCCAACGCCGCATCTTGGCCTCGAGAAGCTCGGGGCTGATCGGTTTCGACAGGCAGTCGTCCATGCCCGCTTCCATGCACATCACGCGATCCACATCCAGCGCATGCGCCGTGACCCCGATGATGGGCACGTGCCAACCCTGCCCGACTTGCGCCTCGACCTGCCGGATCATTCGCGTCGCCTGATGGCCATTCATGACGGGCATGGTGACGTCCATCAGGATCATCGACGGCCGCAACTGGCGCCATGCATCCACAGCCGCCTGACCGTTCTCTACGACGAGGAAGCGCAGGCCCGTCGCCTGCAGAATTTGCGTGAACACGATCTGATTCACCTCATTGTCCTCGGCGACGAGAACGTCGATGGCATTGCCGGGTTTTGGCGAGGCCATCTGTTCGGTGGTCCCGATCGCGGCAGCGGCTTCAGCCTCCAGCGGCGATGATCTGACACCGGCGCCTGTCTGGCCGTTGGTCTTCCGCCGGCGCGATGTGCGCACGACATCGATAATCGTGCTGCGCAACACATTGGCGCGCACCGGCTTCATCAGATGCGCCTGGCCGTTGACGGCCGTGAACTCCTTGTCGTAGCCGACAACACCCATCGATGTGAGAAACATCATGGGCACTGAGTCGAAGCGCGAATCGGCGCGAACGGCACGCGCGACCTGATAGCCGTTCATACCGGGCATACTGTAATCGATGATCAGGGCATCGACAGGCACGCCCATGTCGAAAGCGGCGTCCAGAATGGCGAGCGCGGTCTTGCCGTCCTCGGCCGCGTAGCCGTCGAACCCCCATTGCGCCAATTGCCCGGTCAATATGCGCCGATGGATCTCATTGTCTTCCACGACCAGGATGCCGACGCCCTTGACGTTGGCCGGCAGATCCGGAGATTTGCCGCGCTCGGCAACCAGCGGCATAGGCAGATCGACGGTGAAGACCGATCCCTTGCCCCATTCGCTTTCGATTGAGAGCGAACCGCCGAAAAGATCGACCAGACCGGCCGTGATAGAGAGACCGAGACCGGAGCCCTCGAGACGGCGCGCGAAGGATGAATCCGCCAGCGAGAACTTCTCGAAAATGGTATCGAGCTTTTCATCGGGAATGCCTATGCCCGTGTCCTCGACGCGCAGCGTCAGCACCGGCTCGCTTCCGGGGGACGACTGGCTATCCAGTTCGACCAATACATGGCCGCGCTCGGTAAATTTGATCGCGTTGCCGACGAGGTTGGTGACGATCTGGCGGAAACGCCCGGCATCCCCAAGCATCGCGGCAGGCACGCCGGGCGCTGTGCGCACCAGCAATTCGATATGCTTCTCCGCCGCGGCAGCCGCCATCAGCGTCGCAACATCCTCGACCGCCTCCACCGGATCGAATGCCACCTTGCGCAGATGCATTTCGCCGGTGTCGATCTTCGAGAAGTCGAGAATATCGTTGATAATGGTCAGAAGGGCGGTACCCGACTTGACGATGATGTCGACAAACGTCTTCTGCCGGGCGTCGAGATCGGTCTTGCCAAGCAATTCCGCCATGCCCAGAACTCCGTTCATCGGCGTGCGGATTTCATGACTCATATTCGTCAGGAATTCGGACTTCGCACGATCCGCCGCATTGCTGCGAGCCAGCAGAAGCTGCAGATCCGCTTCGCGCTCCTTCATTTCGGTGACATCCGTCAGCACCACGATCCAACGGCGATGCTCGCCGACCGCGGCATCGAGCTGCATCCACCGGTCGCCGACGACCTGGAACACGGCAGAGATCGGCTTGCCTGCCGCGATGCTCTCGCCCCAGCACTCGCGCACGGTCTCCGGATCGTCGCCGAAATCGCCCCGTCCGGAGCAATAATCGAACGCGATCGACCAGTTCCTGCCGACCTCCAGGCTTTCCGCCGGCAGCTTCAGCATGTCCTTCAGCGTTTCGTTTGCCACCACGATCACGCCGTCCTGCACGATCAGGAGCCCTTGACACATGGCCTGCATCGCGTCGGCCATCAACCCCCCAAGGCGCTCCAGCGCCAGGCGGGTCTCGGTGATCTCCTGGGATTGCTGTCGCACGGAGGAAATATCCGTGTAGGACACTAAGGTCCGGCCATTCGAAATACGGCGTGCATCGATGATGACGGACTTGCCGTCGGCAAAATTCACTTCCGTCTGCAGATGCGGCCCTGCCTTGCGCAGGGCGGCCAGGCGCGCCTCATAGATGTCGTCGACGCTACGGTAGTCGGAGCCGAAGCGCTCGAGCTCGAAGTGCTTGGCGATGAGATCGCGATAAGGCCGGCCTTCGAAACGCTCGTCCTTGGAGAACCCCCAAATGTCGTAGCAGGCATCGTTGACGTATTCCACGATGTAGTCGCTGTTGTGGATCAAAACCCCGATCGGCATCGAACGGAGAGTATTGTCGAGATCCTGATGCAGCGCCTCGGCGCGGGCTTGCGCCTCCATCAATTGCGTTTCTCGCTGCCTCAGCGCCGATGTATCGGTTATGGAGCCAACGGCATAGTGGCCGCCATCGGATGTTACGGCGCGGTTGACGCGGATCTTGACAGGATGCTTGATCTGCTGCCGATCCACCATTTCGCTTTCGAATTCGTGCCCACGCCCGTCCTTCAGCGCGACCTCGTTTTCGGCAAAGAAGTCATCCGCGCCGACATCGAACATCTCATGCTCGGTCTTGCCAAGCATTTCCTCGCGGTCGAGCCCGGTGATGGCGGCATGAGCCGCGTTGGCATAGATCAGCCGGTGGTTGGCATCGCGCACGAAGGTCGCAACCGGCAGATCCTCCAGAACTGTGCGGAAAAAACTGACCTCATCGAGGCTCCCACCCTCTTTCCCGTCAGTCGAGATATCGTCGGATGCGGCCGGGGCGTCGACAGACATGCCGAACACATAGACGCGGTCTTCCGAAGGTGAAAAGCTTTCGATCTGCATGCGGGCGCGCTGACGACCCGTGGGATCGAAGCAGAGCGCCGTCTCCTCGGAGCCGAAGACGAGCGCACGCCGCTCCCTGTCTTCCCGGTCGGCGCTTTCGACGGCGTCGAGCACATCGTGGCTGCGGTTGCCGATGAAATCGGAGATATCGCGCTGGAAGAAGCGCGCATAGGCCTCGTTGACGGCGACGTAGCGCAGCTCGCTGTTCTTGATATAGGCCGGCCTATCCAGATTGGCGATCCGGCGGCAGGCCATCTCCAGCAGTTCACCGTCCAGATTCAACGGGATCTCTCTTCTCACCGCACACGATAGTTCATGAAACGACGCTCTATCACAAATCGCTTTAACAACGCGTTAACCATGTTTAACCCGGCATGCAACGTCGCGTTCAGGCCATGCACTATCCTATAACGGTCATGCCTTCGTCGCAAACGACGGCGGCACGGCGCTCTAAACTCTGCCAAGAATCCTCCGGCGGACAATTGGGAGCGAGCACTATGAGCGACGAAGATAGCCTGGCCCTGAACGAATCGGAGACCGCGGCGGCTCCAGTCGAACGGCGAAGACGGACAGGCGGGCGCGGCGGCGAACGCAGCCGCAAGCCGAGCGGCGCGAAGTATCTCAATCTCGTCAACAATCTCGCCCGCACGGAGCTTCTGTCGCCCGAAACCCTGGACGACATTCACGAGGCATCGCTGACCATCCTCGAAGAGATCGGCATGGATATCATCCTGCCGGAAGCGCGCGACCGCATGAAGGCAGCCGGTGCCGACGTCACGCCGGGCAAGGAGCGCGTCCGCTTCGACCGCAACCTGATCCTTGAGCTGATCGCCTCCGCGCCCTCGACCTTTACCCTCCATGCCCGCAATCCCCTTAGAAACGTCGAGATCGGCGGCCGCAACCTCGTCTTCGCCCAGGTCGCCTCGGCTCCCTTCGTCGCCGATCGCGAAGGTGGCAGGAGAGCCGGCAATCAGGAAGACTTCCGCAAGCTGATCAAGCTTGCCCAGTCCTTCGACATCATCCACATGACCGGCGGCTATCCGGTCGAGCCCATCGATATCCATCCATCGGTGCGCCATCTCGACTGCCTGTCCGACATCGTGAAGCTCACCGACAAGGCCTTCCACTGCTATTCGCTCGGCAAGCAGCGCAATCTCGACGCGATCGAGATCGCCCGCATCGGACGCGGCATCAGCATGGAGCAGATGGAGCGCGAGCCGTCGCTTTTCACCATCATCAACTCCTCCTCGCCGCTGCGCCTTGACGGGCCGATGCTGCAGGGCATCATCGAAATGTCGTCGCGCGGACAGGTGGTGGTCGTCACGCCGTTTACCTTGGCGGGTGCGATGGCGCCGGTGACGATTGCCGGCGCGCTGGTGCAGCAGAATGCCGAGGCACTGTGCGGCATCGCCTTCACCCAGATGGTACGCAAAGGCGCGCCGGTCATGTACGGCGGCTTCACCTCGAACGTCGACATGAAGACGGGCGCGCCTGCTTTCGGAACGCCGGAATACATGAAGGCTGTCATCTGCGGCGGCCAGCTCGCCCGCCGCTATGGCATCCCCTACCGAACCTCGAACACCAACGCTTCCAACACGCTCGACGCCCAAGCGGCCTACGAATCGGCGCTTTCTCTCTGGGCCCTGACCCAGGGCGGCGGCAATTTCGTGCTGCATGCCGCCGGGTGGAGCGAAGGTGGCCTGACGGCTTCCTTCGAGAAATTCATCCTCGATGTCGATATGCTGCAGATGGTCGCCGAATTCCTGACGCCGCTGGATGTCAGCAGCGATGCCCTGGCGCTCGACGCCGTGCGCGACGTCGGCCCCGGCGGACACTATTTCGGTACAGCGCACACGCTTGCCCGCTATGAGACCGCCTTCTATTCCCCAATCCTCTCGGACTGGCGAAATTATGAAACCTGGACCGAAGCCGGGAGGCCGACAACCTACGATCATGCCAACCGCGTCTTCAAGGAAACGCTCGCCCGCTATGAGCGTCCCCCGCTTGATCCGGCAATCGAGGAAGAGCTCGACGCCTTCGTGGCCAGGCGCAAGCAAGAAGGCGGCGTTCCCACAGATTTCTAAAGGGAAATCAATAGGTTTACCTATTCCATCATGAACAAAATTTAATGTCGCGGCCGTCTTTTTAGCCGCGACTTCGCCCCGTTTCCCGCGCACCGTCAAGCTCGGCTTCGGCTTGGAGGCCTCTTTTTTGGGAAAGGGATTTCGATGTCTTTGCTTCGCACTTTAACCACGGCCGGCATGATCGCGCTGACGCTCGGCAGCGCTGCCGCCGTAACCGCCACCAATGCCAGCGCCTCCGATCGCGGCGCATTCTTCGGCGGCCTTGCCGCCGGTGTCGTCGGCGGCGCTCTGGCGGCCGAAGCGGTACGACCGGCATACCCGGCCTATCCCGCCTACTATTCTCAATATCCCGCCTATTACGAAGGCCCAGCCTATGAACGGGTCTATGTGCGCCCCTATCCGAGCTGCTATTGGGCATGGCGTCACGATGGCTGGGGCCGTGCCTACCGTGTCGAGGTCTGCCGTTGAGGCTTGAAACGCCACCGCGCCAAGAATGCGCCTATCAGAATTCCAGAGCCGAAGATACCGCCGGATTTCCGGCGGTATTTATATGTCCATGAAGGAAAGCTTCCGGCGCCCTCTTGACTTTGGCCGGGAATAAGACCAAATGCCGCTCAGCTTTCACCTTCCGGCCGCCGCGTGAGCGTGCCCTGCGGGACTTAGACGTACGCAAGAGAAGGACAAAAGCGCTTTAGATAACGAGACCGCGCCCAAGGCGGTCAGATGCGCTGGAAAGCTTTTTCCAACTTACAAGTTCCCACTTCACGCGGGGTTCTTGACGCCAGAGACAGACCGGACCGCATGGTGCGATCCGGCCTATTTGCTTTGGCGCCCCGAAAGGTACTGAATTGACCGATTTTAACTCGCTTGGTCTCTCCAAGCAGATCGTCGATACGCTGTCGCAGAACAATTTCACGACGCCGACGCCAATCCAGGCTCAGGCTATCCCGCTTGTTCTCCAGGGCCGCGATCTCATCGGCCTCGCCCAGACTGGCACCGGCAAGACTGCCGCCTTCGGCCTGCCGATCATCGAAATGCTGTTGAAGGACGCCAAGCGCCCCGACAACCGCACCGTCCGCACCCTGATCCTCGCCCCCACCCGCGAACTGGTGAACCAGATCGCCGACAACCTGAAGCTCTTCGTCCGCAAGACGGCGCTCAGGATCAACGTCGTCGTCGGTGGCGCCTCCATCAACAAGCAGCAGCTCCAGCTCGAGCGCGGCACCGATATTCTCGTCGCCACCCCCGGCCGCCTGCTCGACCTCATCAGCCGCCGCGCACTGTCGCTCGGCCAGGTCAGCTACCTCGTCCTTGACGAAGCCGACCAGATGCTCGACCTCGGCTTCATTCACGACCTGCGCAAGATCTCCAAGATGGTCCCGGCCAAGCGCCAGACCATGCTGTTCTCGGCCACCATGCCGAAGGCGATCGCCGATCTCGCTTCCGAATACCTGACCAATCCGGTCACGGTCGCAGTCTCGCCTCCCGGCAAGGCCGCCGACAAGGTGGAGCAGTATGTCCACTTCGTTTCTGGTCAGAACCATAAGACCGAGATCCTCAAGGAAACGATTTCCGCCAATCCGGATGGCCGCGCCATGGTCTTCCTGCGCACCAAGCATGGCGCCGAGAAGCTGATGAAGCATCTCGAACATGTCGGCTTTGCCGCCGCCTCCATCCACGGCAACAAGAGCCAGGGTCAGCGCGAGCGCGCCCTCAAGGGCTTCCGTGACGGCGAAGTCCGCGTTCTCGTCGCCACCGACGTCGCTGCCCGCGGCATCGACATCCCCGGCGTCACGCATGTCTACAACTACGATCTGCCGGAAGTGCCTGACGCCTACGTCCACCGCATCGGCCGCACGGCGCGCGCCGGTCGCGACGGCATCGCCATCGCCTTCTGCGCTCCGGATGAAATCCGCCTGCTGCGCGACATCGAACGCCTGATGGCCATCGATATCGCCGTTGCCAGCGGCGAGGCTCCGGCCGATCGCGGCCGCCCGGTTCGCGCCAACAACCGCGCAGGCGGTCGTGGCGGTCAGGCCCCAGGCCAAGGTCGTGGTGGTGCGGGTCAGGGACGTCCCGAAGGCCGTCCCGCACGTCCGGCTCGCCGTCCTCATCGCGAGGGCGAAGCCGGCGAAGCCCGCGCCCATAACGGCGAGCGTCAGGAACGTCGTCCGCAGCGCGAAAACAATCGCAATGCCGACTTCCGCGGCCAACGTCGCGACGAGCGCACGCCGCGCCCGGAAGTGGACAATGATCTCACGTCGACGTCCGATTTTCGTCCGGCCAAGAAGCCGCAGCACAATGGCCACGCAAATGCCAATGGCGCAGCCCACGAAGCCGGCGCCCATCGCGGTCCCCGCCACGCGCACGGCCGCCCCACGGGTCGCCACGACGATCGTGGCCAGAACGCTCAGGGCGAACAGCGCAAGGACGGCGGCATGAAGCGCCGCGGCCCCGGCAACGGCGGCCAGCGCCGCGAACGCGCTTGAGCGAATACAAAGGGGGTCGATCGGCCCCCTTTTTTATAACCTATGATGCCTATTCCGGCACAACATCCGCTGTACGCCGGTTGGTCAGGTAGACGCCGATCACCACGACGGCCGTACCGATGATGATCGGCAGGGTCAGCGGCTCGCCGAAGGCGATCGCCGCTTCGATGGCGACTGCCGGCGGCATCAGATAGATCAGCGATGCGGCGCGCGAGACCTGGCCTCGGCGGATGAGATAAAGCAGCAGGCCGACCCCGCCCATCGACAGACCGAAGACCGACCAGAGAAGAGACAGGATCGCCGTCTGCGTGCCGTCAAAATGCAGGCCCTCGAATATGAAGGCCAGCGGCACGGTGACGATCAAAGCGCCGACATATTGCAACGTTGCAATGGTGCGAAGATCGCCGGTCTGCAGATAGCGTTTCTGGTAAAGGGTGCCGTAGGTCACCGATGCCATCGCCAGTAGATTGACAGCAAGCGGAATCACTGCCTGCCAGAGATTGGCCGTCTCCGGCGTCAGCAGCTTCGGCGAGATGGCGATCGCAATACCGATAAACCCGAGCAGCAGGCCAAGGCGCTGGACAGGCTGCAGGCGCTCGCCGACGAGAAACGGCGCCGCCATGGCCGTCATCAATGGCTGCAGGGCCGCGATGATGCCGGCCACGCCGGCCGGCACACCCTGGGCGATCGCCCACCAGAGGCCGCCGAGATAGATGCCGTGCAGGAAGATACCGGAATAAACAGCCCGAAACACGCTCGACCAATCGCGCGGCCACCGGGCGCCGGTAACCGAACAGAGCAGCACGAAGGCAAGCGCCGACAGGCTGTAGCGGATCATCAGAAAGGTGAACGGACCTGAATGCAGCGAGGCGTATTTGGCAACGATCCAGCCGGTGGACCAGAGAACGACGAAGATCGCCGGCGCGAATTTATCGAGGGACATGGAAGGCTGACCGATGTGCGTTTGATGCGCTGAAGCCGGAATCGGAGTCGAATTCGGAGTGTCGCGCGGGGAGCTAAAGGCTGATAGACGATGGCGGCGGAACCGTCAAAATCCATCTGCTGAAAGCAGCCATCAATTTTTCTTCACCCCGCGCTCACGATCGCCCAGGCTTAGGAAACCTCATCTGCCACCTAGGCGTTCAGTCTTCGAATGAAGCAGATGCTCAAATTTTGATCTGAGTCCTGCGACAAGGTTCGACGAATAACGGCCGCGCCACCCTTAAATGCCCGCAAATCCGGCATTTTTCCGCGCTGCGAAATTTGTATCGGTAACTGCGCATACTTCTTGCATTGTAAAAACCGTTGTATTCAAATGGGTAAAAACACGGGGACCGCACCTTTGGCATTTGATGAAATGATTACTGCGGATGAAAGTCCGCGCGAACCTTACCAAAAATACTTCGAATGGTACTCCGGCCAGGACAGAGGCCATCTCATTGCCAAATCCCGAGATGCGGAAAACATATTCCGAAAGACGGGAATTACCTTCGCAGTCTACGGACACGCAGACTCCTCGGAAAAGCTCATCCCCTTCGATATCATCCCCCGCATCATCTCCGGTCGCGAATGGCGCAAGCTCGCCCAGGGCATCGAACAGCGGGTCATCGCCCTCAACGCTTTCCTCCATGACATCTATCACAAGCAGGAAATCATCCGCGCCGGGCGCATCCCGCGCGAGCTGATCGAGAAGAACGACGCCTTCCTGCCCGAGATGATCGGCTTTCGCCCGCCGGGCGGCGTCTACACGCATATCGTCGGCACGGACATCGTGCGCACGGGCGAAGACCAGTTCTACGTGCTTGAGGACAATGCCCGCACGCCGTCCGGCGTCAGCTACATGCTGGAAAACCGCGAAACGATGATGCAGATGTTCCCAGAGCTGTTTCACCAGAACAAGGTGCAGCGCGTCGAGGACTATCCGCTGCTGCTGCGCCAGAGCCTCGCCTCGCTCGCTCCTCCCGGCTGCAAGGGCAAGCCCCGCGTCGCCGTGCTGACGCCCGGCATCTACAATTCGGCCTACTACGAGCACTCCTTTTTGGCCGACATGATGGGCGTGGAGCTGGTCGAAGGCTCGGATCTGCGCATCATCGACGGCAAGGTGAAGATGCGCACCACGCGAGGCTATGAAGCCATCGACGTGCTCTACCGCCGCGTCGACGACGATTTCCTCGATCCCCTCACCTTCCGTCCGGAATCCGCCCTCGGCATTCCCGGCATCATGGATGTCTATCGCGCCGGAGGCATCACCATCGCCAATGCGCCTGGCACGGGTATTTCCGACGACAAGGCAATCTATTCCTACATGCCGGAGATCGTCGAATTCTACACCGGCCGCAAGCCGATCCTCGAAAACGTGCCGACCTGGCGCTGTTCGGAGCCCGACAGCCTGCAATACGTGCTGGACAATCTGGCCGACCTCGTCGTCAAGGAAGTGCACGGCTCCGGCGGCTACGGCATGCTTGTGGGACCGACCGCCTCGAAGAAGGAGCGGACGGAATTCGCCGAGAAGCTGAAGAGCAGGCCGAACAATTACATCGCCCAGCCGACCCTTTCCCTGTCGACGGTGCCGATCCTGGTCAATAAAGGCATCGCGCCCCGCCATGTGGATCTGCGCCCCTATGTTCTCGTTTCCGACAAGGTGCGGATCATTCCCGGCGGCCTGACCCGCGTGGCGCTGAAGGAAGGCTCGCTGGTGGTCAATTCCAGCCAGGGCGGCGGCACCAAAGATACCTGGGTTCTGGAGGACTGAAACGGACATGCTTGGAAGAACCGCGAATGGCCTCTACTGGATGTTCCGTTACATCGAGCGAGCCGAAAACATAGCCCGCCTCGTCGATGCCGGCCAGCGCATGTCGCTGACGCGCAGCGGCGCAGTGGAAGACGATTGGGACGGCGTCCTGCAAAGCGCCGGCGTGCGCGAAGCCTATGACGAAGTGCACAGCAAACTCACGGGCGCCGACGCGATCGACTACCTGATGCGCGACCGCTCCAATCCGTCGAGCGTCATGTCCTGTATCGAATATGGCCGCAACAATGCCCGCATGGTGCGCACGGCGCTGACCCGCGACACCTGGGAAGCGACCAACGAATGCTGGATCGAGCTTAAGGCCTTGCTCGGCAAGCGGCTGAAAACAGCCGAACTGCCGGAGACGATCGACGTCATCAAGCGCCGTGCCGGATTGATCCGCGGTGCCTTCCACGGTTCGATGCTGCGCAACGAGCTCTATAACTTCGCCCGCATGGGCACCTTCATCGAACGCGCCGACAATACGGCCCGCATCCTCGACGTAAAATATTACGTCCTGCTGCCGTCGGTCTCCCATGTCGGCTCTTCGCTCGATAACGCGCAGTGGGAATCGATCCTGCGATCCGTCTCGGCGCACCGGGCCTACAAATGGGCCTACGATCCCGAATACAAGCCGGCCAACATCGCCGACTTCCTGATCCTGAACGGTCAGATGCCGCGGTCGCTCGCCTATTGTTATGAGAAGATCGTTGGTAACATCAGCTTTCTCAGTGCCGAATACGAGACGAGGCTGCCTGCAAACGATACTGCCGAAGCCATTCGTCAGTTGCTGCAGAACCTCACGATCAAGAACATCATGGATCAGGGGCTGCATGAATTCCTGGAGGATTTCGTCGCGCGCAACAACAAGCTCGGCGCCGAGATTTCCGACGGCTACCGGTTCTATGAGTAAGCGGGCGACATTATGAAACTGACGATCAGCCACATCACGGAATATCGCTACGACGAACCGTCGCAGTTCTCGCTGCAGCGCCTGCGGCTGACGCCGCTGACCGGCATCGGCCAGACGGTCCATGACTGGAAGCTCACGGTGGAAGGCGCGCGTCCGGAAGTCGAATATGATGACCAGTTCGCCAATCGCGTAACGCTCGTCTCGCTTGACGGTGAGCAGGATTCGACCCGGATCGTCGCTACCGGCGAGATCGAAACGCAGGACGTGAACGGTGTTATCGGCCCGCATAGCGGCTTCGGTCCGCTCTGGCTCTTCCTGCGGGACACGCCGCGCACCAAGGCCGGCAAGCTGACGAAGGAGATGCTGCGTGGCATCTCCGGAGACAATGAACTTGGCAAGATGCACGCGCTGATGAGCGCAATTCATCAGACGGTGGAATACAAGCCCGGCACCAGCGACACGGAAACAACAGCCGAGCAGGCGCTGGAAAGCAAGAGCGGCGTCTGCCAGGACCACGCCCATATCTTCATCGCCGCCGCACGCGCATTGCGCATTCCGGCGCGCTATATTTCCGGCTATCTCATGATGGAAGGCAAGAACGAACAAGCCGCCACCCACGCCTGGGCCGAAGCGCATATTCCCGGCCTTGGCTGGGTCGGCTTCGACCCTGCCAACGACGTCTGCCCGGACGAACGCTACGTCCGCATCGCCACCGGCCTCTGCTACCGCGACGCCGCCCCCGTCTCCGGCATGCGCGTGGGCACGCCGGGCGAAAGCCTCACGGTGAAGGTAACGGTCGCGAGCCAGGGGCAGAGCCAAAGCCAGAGCTGATAGGGCGCGGTTCGGCTTGCGGAGAAAGCCTTGACGTGACTTCCATCCCGGTAGCCAAAGATCGCGCGATTCACCGAAAAATTTAGTTGCAGAATTCTCGATCCAATTGGGAGTTTCGCGGCGACGCTATCTCGGCTCGCAACCCACAGCGGTCGAAGTGGTAGACGACTACATGATGATTGCCTGATATTCGAGCGTCGAGGTCGATCCCATGATTTTCTGGTTGGCGAGTCTGGTTGGATTGGCGATCGCCTATCTCTTCGGTTCCATCCCCACGGGCTATCTGGCAGGGAAATCGCTGAAGGGCATCGATATCCGAGAGCATGGCTCTAAATCCACTGGAGCAACGAACGTATTGCGAACCCTGGGGAAATGGCCTGCGTTGGCGGTGCTCCTGATGGATGTGCTGAAAGGTGCCGGGGCGATCCTCTTTGCCGGCTGGTTTTATCCCTGGCTTTATACGTTGCCTTCCGTCATGCCACCGGCAGCGCTCGATCTGCAAACCTGGGTGTCTTGGACTACCTGTCTGGCAGGACTCGCCGTGTTGTTAGGTCATGGCCGTTCGATTTGGTTGAATTTCACAGGCGGCAAATCCGTTGCGTCGGGGCTCGGCGTACTGCTCGCGATATCTTGGCCAGTGGGCTTAAGTGCTGTGATGGTTTTTGGCATCGCGCTGGCTGCTTTTCGGATTGTTTCTCTTGGTTCGATCCTGGCAGCGCTGACTGCGATCGCCCTCATCTGCGCCTTGGAGCAACCGTTACCCCATCGATTGCTGGTGATCGCAGGCGGCATTTACGTGATAGTCCGCCATCGCGCCAATATTCAGCGACTACTGGCAGGGAGGGAACCACGCCTGGGGCAAAGTAGCCCAGAATCGAAAACGGGATTGCAAATTTAGCGCACATTCTGGAACTGGCGAGATCGTCGGCCCAGGCGGCTTGCGACCCAAGGCGACTTGAAGTTGTCGCGAAAGTCCTGACCTTTGCTAAGATGTTCTAATTGAGATTGCAGCCGGAAGGTGATCCTATTCCTTCTAACTGAGTCCTCGCCCTCCTTTCCATTTAGAGCCCGAGCGAGCCATGTCGATTTCAGATGCGATCTACCGCCCCTTCGAAAGCCTGATCCGCCCGCTCGACATCCCCTATCGGCCGTTGCCGTCGAAGGGGCCGGTCGCCGTTCTCCTGCACTTCATCTCTATGTTTCGCGGCATCCTGATCACGCTCGCCCTCTGCACCATGGTGATTGAGGTCATGAGTCTGGCGATGGTCTGGGGCCTGTCTGTTATCGTCGACGGCGTCACGCAGCAGGGCGCTGTCGCCTTCCTGCACAACGACCGGATGCTGCTGATCCTCCTTGGCCTGATGCTTTTCCCCTGCATCCCGATTGGCTCTTTCCTCGTCAATACGCTGAACTCGCATACGCTTGGCATCGGCATGCCGGCCACCATTCAATGGCAGGGCCACAGGGCGGTGGAGCGGCAGGACCTCGCGTTCTTCCACGATCTCTATGCCGGCCAGGTCGCCTCGCGCCTGCAGCAGGTAGCGTCAGCCGTGCAGCAGCAGGTGATCTCAGCATTCCAGTCCATCCCGCGCTTTATCATGCAGATGGTTGGCTCCGTCATTCTCCTGAGCGCGCTCTCCTGGCAGCTCGCCCTGCCGACCATCGTCTGGATCACGCTCAACGTCCTGCTCGCCGTCAGGCTGGCGCCTGTCTTCACCGAGCGCTCGCGCCGCTCCGCCAAGCGCCGCAGTCTGATTTCCGGCGCCATCACTGATGTCTACGCCAATATGCAGATGGTGAAACAATTTGCCGCCGAAGACAGCGAGGCCGGCGCTATCCGCGGCATCATCGGTAAGGCCATCGAAGCGCAGCAAAGTGAGCAGCGCATCTATCGCACCTCGGAGGTCATCGTCGTTATTCTCAACATGATGCACTGGCTGGCAATCCTGTGGATCGGCTTCACCGGGCTCGTCGATGGTTTCGTCACGATCGGCGAGTTCACTGCCGCTGTTTATGTCCTCAACCGCTTCTCCGGTCACACATTTACATTCCTGCAGATGGGCCAGCAGATCTTCCAGGCGATCGGCACAATCAAGGACGCCATGCCGGTCATGACGACACCACCCACCATCACCGACGGGTCGGACGCACAGGACCTTGTCGTCCCGAACGGCGAAATCCGCTTCGACCAAGTTCGTTTCGCCTACAAATCTGGCAAGCCCGTCATCGACGACCTTTCGCTGACGGTGCGGCCGGGCGAAAAGGTGGGCCTCGTTGGCCTTTCCGGAGCTGGCAAGACGACGCTCGCAAACCTGCTTCTGCGCTTCTACGATATCAAGGACGGCGCGATCCGGATCGACGGGCAGGATATCCGGGCGGTGACACAAGCAAGCCTTCGCCGCTCGATCGGCGTGATAGCCCAGGACGTCGCGCTGCTGCACCGTTCCGTCGGTGACAATATCCGCTACGGCCGGCCGGAGGCGACGCAGGAAGAGATCGAAAGGGTCACGAAGATGGCGAGCGCCGACGGCTTCATCGTCGATCTTGCCGACGGCGAGGGCCGCAAGGGCTATGACGCCTTCGTCGGTGACCGCGGCATCAAGCTCTCCGGTGGTCAGCGGCAGCGCGTAGCGATCGCCCGCGTTTTGCTGAAAGACGCGCCGATCCTCGTGCTCGACGAGGCGACCTCCGCCCTCGACAGCGAATCCGAGGCCGCCATCCAAGAAAAACTCAACCTCGTGATGGAGGGAAAGACGGTGATTGCCATAGCACATCGCCTTTCGACCATTGCCATGATGGATCGGATAGTCGTGCTCGACCAGGGTCGGGTCCTGGAAGAAGGTAGGCCGGACGAACTGGTCGAGCAGGATGGCTTGTTTGCCCGCCTGTGGAAACGCCAGACAGGCGGCTTTATCCCTGAAGAAATTAGCTAGCTATGCTTTCGCTGCGAAACTCCCAATCTTCGCAACAAAATCACCACTTTTGAAAGCCCGACATTTCCTGTCGCAAAACTCAAAGTTATGCGACAGGAAATATTCCACATATCAAAAAGGGGCGGAACTTGCGTCCCGCCCCTCCCAAATTCCAAACAGCAATCTCAGTGACTGTCGCGATTGTTCGGGATTTCCGAGCCGCGTGCGCCAACCAGGAAGTCCAGGTCAGCGCCGGTATCGGCCTGCATGACGGTCTTCACATAGAGGCCGCCGTAGCCGCCGGTGAGTGGCTTGACCGGAGAGACCCAGGCGGCGCGGCGCTTGGCCAGTTCCTCGTCGGAAACCTCGAGCTGGATCGTGCGGGCCGGCACGTCGACCGATATCAAGTCGCCGTTCTGAACCAACGCCAGAGGTCCGCCATCGGCGGCTTCCGGAGCTGTGTGCAGGATGACCGTGCCGTAGGCGGTGCCGGACATGCGCGCATCGGAAATGCGGATCATGTCGGTGATCCCCTTTTTCAGCACCTTCGGCGGCAGGCCCATGTTGCCGACTTCGGCCATCCCCGGGTAACCCTTCGGGCCGCAATATTTCAGCACCATGATGCAATTCTCGTCGATGTCGAGATCGTCGCGGTTGATGCGGGCGTGGTAGTCCTCGATGCTTTCGAAGACCACGGCGCGGCCCTTGTGCTGCATCAGATGCGGCGAAGCGGCTGATGGCTTCAGCACCGCACCCTTCGGCGCGAGATTGCCGCGCAGAACCGCGATACCGCCCGATTGCGTCAGCGCCTTTTCTCTGGGAACGATGACATCGTCATTGTAGTTGACGACATCCTTGACGCCGGCCCAGATCGTATCGCCGGTGACGGTGATGGCGTCCTTATGCAGCAGGCCCATGTCGCCAACCGCCTTGATGACGACGGGCAGGCCGCCGGCATAGTAGAACTCTTCCATCAGATGCTTGCCCGAGGGCTGCAGGTTGACGATGGTCGGCACTTCGCGGCCCAGGCGATCCCAGTCGTCGAGCGACAGGTCGACACCGATGCGGCCAGCGAGCGCCAGAAGGTGCAGCACCGCATTGGTCGAACCGCCGACGGCACCGTTGACGCGGATGGCGTTCTCGAAGGCTTCCTTGGTCAGGATGTCGGAAGGCTTCAGATCCTCCTTGACCATGTCGACGATGCGACGGCCCGAAAGCTGCGAAATGACGCGACGGCGGGCATCGACCGCCGGGATGGCGGCATTGCCAGGCAGCGTCATGCCGAGCGCTTCGGCCATCGACGCCATGGTCGAGGCCGTGCCCATCGTCATACAGCTGCCGGCCGAGCGGGCCATGCCCTGCTCCGCGTCCATGAATTCCTCCAGCGACATCTCGCCGGACTTGACCATTTCCGAGAACTGCCAGACCGCCGTGCCGGAGCCGACATCCTTGCCGCGCCATTTGCCGTTCAGCATCGGCCCGCCGGAAACGAGGATGACCGGGATATCGACGGAAGCCGCACCCATCAAGAGGCTCGGCGTGGTCTTGTCGCAGCCGCCGAGCAGCACGACGCCATCGACCGGATTGCCGCGGATCGCCTCTTCGACGTCCATGGCCGCGAGGTTGCGGAACATCATCGCCGTCGGCCTCAGCGTGCTTTCGCCGACGGAGAAAACCGGAAATTCGACCGGGAAGCCACCGGCTTCATAGACGCCGCGCTTCACGCGCTCGGCAAGATCGCGTAAGTGCGCGTTGCAGGGCGTCAGCTCCGACCAGGTATTACAGATGCCGATGATCGGACGGCCGTCGAAGGTGTCGGCCGGCAGCCCCTGGTTCTTCATCCACGAGCGATGCATGATCGCGTTCTTGCCGGTGCCGCCGAACCAGTCATAGGAGCGCAGCCGGCGCGGCCATTCAGCTTTTTTCTTCATAGTCTTGGTACCTTTTGCGTCGCCCGGGCCGCCTCGTTCGCGCCCGGGCTTTGAAGTCGGCGGTCAAGCCAGCGTGTAGGCGGTCTTGACCGTGGTGAAGAACTCGGCGGCATATTTGCCCTGTTCGCGCGGACCGAAGGACGAGCCCTTGCGGCCGCCGAACGGCACATGGAAATCGACGCCCGCCGTCGGCAGGTTGACCATCACCATGCCGGCTTCGGCATTGCGCTTGAAATGCGTTGCATGTTTCAGGCTTGTCGTTGCGATGCCGGAAGACAGGCCGAATGGCGTGTCGTTGGCAACGGCAAGCGCTTCCTCGTAATCCTTCACCCGGATAACCGAGGCGACCGGCCCGAAGATCTCTTCGCGGCTGATGCGCATCTGGTTCGTCGCTTCCGTAAATAGCGTTGGCTGCAAGTAGAAGCCGGGCGTGTCGCGGCTGATAAGCTCGCCGCCGAAGGCGAGCTTGGCGCCTTCTTGGCGGCCGATCTCGATATAGTCGGTGTCGGTCTTCAGCTGCTTGGCATCGACGACCGGGCCGATATGCGTGCCGGCCTTGGTGGCGTTGTCGACATTCAGCGTCTTCAGCTTCTCCGTCAGCGCCGCCACGAACTTGTCGTGAATGCCCTCGGTGACGATCAGGCGCGACGAGGCCGTGCAGCGCTGGCCGGTCGAGAAGAAGGCGGAGTTGGCGGCCGCCTCGACGGCAACCGTGAGGTCCGCATCGTCAAGCACGACCATCGGGTTCTTGCCGCCCATTTCGAGCTGGTACTTGCGGCCGTGCTCGACGGAGGCGAGTGCCACGCGCTTGCCCGTGCCGACCGAACCGGTGAAGGTGATGCCGGAGAGAACCGGGCTATCCAGCATCGCCTGGCCGACGACCGAGCCCTTGCCCATGACGAGATTCAAGACACCCTTGGGCAAGCCGGCGCGGTGGAGGATATCGACGATAGCCCAGGAGCAGCCGGGCACGAGATCGGCCGGCTTGAAGACGATGGTGTTGCCGTAGCAGAGCGCCGGCGCGATCTTCCAGGCCGGAATGGCGATTGGGAAATTCCAGGGTGTGATGATGCCGATGACGCCGAGCGGCTCGCGAGTGATCTCGACGCCGATATTCGGACGTACGGAGGGAAGCACCTCGCCTGCAAGACGCAGCGCCTCGCCGGCAAAGAAATCGAAGATCTGCGCGGCGCGAATCGTCTCGCCGATCGCCTCGGGCAAGGTCTTGCCTTCCTCTCGGGCAAGCAGCGCGCCGAGTTCGTCCTTGCGCGCAAGGATCTCGTCGCTGGTTTTTCTCAGGATGGAGTGGCGCTCGAGAATGCCGGAGCGCGACCAAGCCGGAAACGCTGCCTTCGCGGCGGCGATGGCATCGGCGACATCCTGAACGCTGGCGCTTGCATAGAGGCCGACGACCTCGTTGGTGTCTGACGGATTGATGTTTTCGGCGCCGGTCGTGCCGGTCCACTCGCCGGCGATCAGATTCTGATGAATGGTCATGGCTTCATGCCTTCCTGGATCGTGTTAGAGATGCCCGGCCGATCCTTTGCGGCCAGGCTCGACGACTTACAGCTGGCGAACAGCCACATTCTCTTCGGCGGCAACCGCGAGCGGATTGCGCAGCGGCAGGCCAAATTCGGCGACTTCGATTTCGAACACATCGCCCGCCTCCGGCTTGATGCCCTCGGCAAAGGAGAGTGTCGCAGTGCCGAACATGTGCACATGCACATCGCCGGGGGTGCGGAACAGGCCGTACTTGAAGTGATGATATTCGAGATTTGCGAACGTGTGCGACATGTTCGCCTCCCCCGAAAGGAAGGGCTTTTCGAAGATCACCTTGTCGCCGCGCTTGATGCGCGACGTGCCGCGGATATCCTCCGGCGCTGCACCGATGCGGATTTCCGGCCCGAAGCTCGCCGGGCGCAGCTTGGAATGGGCAAGATAGAGATAATTGATCCGCTCGGTAACGTGATCGGAAAATTCGTTCGAGAGCGCAAAGCCGATGCGGAACGGCGTGCCGTCCTTGGCGATGATGTAGATGCCAGCCATTTCAGGCTCTTCGCCGCCGTCAAGCGCGAAGGACGGAGATACGAGTGCAGCGCCCGGCGCAGCGGCACCATAGCCATTGCCCTTGTAGAACCATTCCGGCTGCACGCCCTTCTCGCCGGCTTTCGGCTTGCCGCCCTCGATGCCCATTTTGAACATCTTCATGGAGTCGGTCAGCGTCTCCTCAGCGGCTTCGGTCGTCTTCTTGTGCATGGAGTCGCGGGTGGCGGCCGAGCCGAGATGCGTCAGGCCGGTGCCCGTCAGATGCAGGTGGGCAGCATCGGGATGGGTGATCGGCGCCAGGAAGCGACCTTCGGCATAGGCTTTTTCCAGATCGATCGTCTCGCCGAAGCCATGTGCTTCAATGACGGAGACAAGCGACTTGCCGCTATCGGCAGCTTCCATTGCCAGTGCGTAGACGCTGCCGGCATTGGCGACAGCCTTGGCAGCATCGCCCGGCCCGTTGCGGACCGCAACGACGATCTCGCCGTTCGAACCCTTGATCTGCGAGATGAGCATATCTTTCATCCTTTCCTATCAGACAGAGAACGGATGCAATTTACCGTTCCGGCTCTCAGCGAGAGCCGGACTCTGTCATGGATTTGGTTTTAAAGTTTCGGCCGGTCGCTTAAGCGATCAGCCCTTGTTCTTGTTGTAGACGTCAATGAACACGGCAGCGAGCAGGACGGCGCCCTTGATCATCTTCTGCGAGTCCGTCTGGTAGCCAAGGATCGACATGCCCTGGTTCAAGACACCCATGATCAATGCACCGATGACGGCACCCGTTACCTTGCCGACGCCGCCGGAAGCCGAGGCACCGCCGATGAAGCAGGCCGCGATCACGTCGAGCTCGAGACCGTCACCGCCCTTGGCCGTTGCCGAGTTCAGGCGCGTAGCGATGATAATACCGGCGATGCTGGCAAGAATGCCCATGTTGATGAAGGTGTAGAACGTCAGGCGGCGGGTATCGATACCCGAAAGCTTCGTCGCCTTCTCATTGCCGCCCATGGCATAGATGCGACGGCCGATCGTGGTGCGCTGCGTGGCGAAGGCGTAGAGCGCGATCAGCAGCAGCATGAGGATCAGAACATTCGGCAATCCTCTGTAAGAGGAAATCTGGTAGCCGATGAAGATGGCCGCAGCTGCAACCACCAGATTCTGGCCGACAAAGAAGCTGAATGGCTCGACATCGATACCGTGCTGCTCATTCACGCTGCGGCGACGCCACGACAGGAAGAACATGACAATCGGGATGGCGACAGTCAGCAAAATCGACGTGGAGTGGATGCCGCCCATATCGGCGAAGTCGGGAATAAAGCCGGTTGCAACGATCTGGAATGCCGGCGGAAACGGACCGATGCTGCTGCCGTTGCCGGTCGTGTTGATGATCGTGTAGGTCAAGCCACGGAAAACCAGCATGCCCGAAAGCGTCACGATGAATGACGGAATACGGTGATAGGCGATGAAATATCCATGCCAGGCACCGACCGCGGCACCCATCAAAAGACAAATGACCGTCGCAAGTGCAAGATTCATATGCATCTGCACGACAAGCACACCGGCCACGGCGCCGACGAAACCAACCACGGAGCCGACGGACAAGTCGATGTGACCCGCCACGATGACCAGCAGCATGCCTAGCGCCATGATGACGATGAACGAATTTTGCAGCACGATGTTGGTCAGGTTTTGCGGCCTGAACAGAACGCCGTTCGTGAGATACTGGAACAGCAGCATGATGACGACGAGCGCGATCAGCATGCCGTATTCGCGAATATTGTTGCGGATATGGTCGCCGATGGAAACGACGTGGCTGCTTTCCGTGGCTGGGTTGGCCGAACTCATTGATGCTTCTCCCCTGAGCGCATGATAGCGCGCATGATACTCTCCTGGCTCGCCTCTGCCTTTGGCAGTTCAGCGACGATGCGACCCTCGTTCATGACGTAGATGCGATCGCAAGTACCGAGAAGCTCGGGCATTTCCGATGAGATCATCAGAACGCCCTTTCCGTCGGCGGCAAGCTGGTTGATGATGGAATAGATTTCGTATTTTGCGCCGACGTCGATGCCGCGCGTAGGCTCATCGAGTATCAGGACGTCCGGATCGGAGAACAGCCACTTCGACAGCACCACCTTCTGCTGGTTGCCGCCGGACAGGTTGCCCGCCTCCTGGAAGACGCCGGCCGAGCGAATGCGCAGCTTGGAGCGATAGTTCGTCGCCACCTGCAGCTCCCGCACATCGTCGATGACGGTCGCCTTGGACACGCCAAGCAGATTGGCAAGCGTCGTATTGTGGAGAATGCTGTTCGACAGAACTAGACCAAGTTGCTTGCGGTCCTCGGTCACATAGGCAAGACCGGCATCAATTGCCTTCCGCACCGTGCTGGTATCAACCAGCTTGCCTTCGAGGAAGACTTCGCCGCTGACCTTGTGGCCATAGGACCTGCCGAAGACGCTCATGGCGAATTCGGTGCGTCCCGCACCCATCAGGCCAGCGATGCCGACCACTTCGCCCTTGCGCACATGGACATTGATGTCGTGCAGGATCTGGCGGTCGCGATGCTGTTGATGGAAGGCATTCCAGTTCTTCACTTCGAAGATGGTCTCACCAATCGGAACCGAGCGAGGCGGATAGCGGTCGGCCAGCTCGCGTCCGACCATGTTGCGGATGATGATATCTTCGCTGATCTCTTCTTCGTGACAGTTCAGCGTCTTTACCGTCATGCCGTCGCGCAGCACCGTGATCTCGTCGGCCACCTTGCGCACTTCATTGAGCTTGTGCGTGATGATGATCGAGGTGATGCCCTGATTGCGGAACTCGATCAGGAGATTAAGGAGCGCATCGGAATCGCTTTCGTTTAGCGATGCCGTTGGCTCATCGAGAATGAGCAGCTTGACGCTCTTCGAGAGGGCTTTGGCGATCTCGACGAGCTGCTGCTTGCCGACGCCGATGTCGGTCACGAGCGTGTTCGGAGATTCCTTGAGACCTACCTTGGCAAGGAGCTTTTTGGTGCGGGTGAAGGTTTCCTGCCAATTGATCATGCCATTGGCGACGACTTCATTGCCCAGGAAAATGTTTTCGGCAATCGACAGCAACGGCACGAGCGCCAGCTCTTGATGGATGATGATGATGCCGATCTCTTCGGAGTCCTTGATGGTCTTGAACTGCCGAACCGCGCCGTCATAGTAGATGTCGCCGTCATAGGTCCCGGCCGGGTAGACGCCCGAAAGCACCTTCATCAGGGTGGACTTGCCTGCCCCATTTTCACCGACAAGGGCATGAATTTCGCCCTGGCGGACCTTCAGATTGACATTTTCCAAGGCGTTCACACCGGGGAACGACTTGGTGATTGTCCGCATTTCGAGGATGGTATTGTCCATTGTCTATATCCAACGCCGCGATCCAACATAGCAGACCGGGCGACCGTCTTAAATATCAGAGTCAGGGCTCGCGTTTCCGCAAGCCCTGACCGGTATATCGGAAAATTACTTCAGCTGATCAGCCTTGTAGTAACCGCCCTCGACGAGAACCTTCTCATAGTTGGTCTTGTCGACTGCAACCGGAGTCAGCAGGTAGGACGGAACAACCTTGACACCGTTGTCGTAGGTCTTGGTGTCGTTGACTTCAGGCGTCTTGCCTTCCATCAGAGCGTTGACCATGCCGACGGTGACCTTTGCGAGGTCACGGGTGTCCTTGAAGATCGTGGAGTGCTGCTCGCCAGCGATGATGGACTTGACCGAAGGAATTTCGGAGTCCTGGCCGGTAACGATAGGCAGTTTCACGCCACCGGTGCCGTAGCCAACGCCCTTGAGCGAAGACAGGATGCCGATGGAGAGACCGTCATAAGGCGACAGAACGGCGTCTACATGCGAATCGGTGTAGTAAGCCGACAGCAGGTTATCCATACGAGCCTGGGCCGTTGCCGGATCCCAACGCAGCGTGCCGACCTTGTCCATCCCCATCTGACCGGACTTCACGACGAGCTTGCCGCTGTCGATGTAAGGCTTCAGAACCGACATCGCGCCGTCATAGAAGAAGAAGGCGTTGTTGTCGTCCGGCGAACCACCGAAGAGCTCGATGTTGAACGGGCCCTTGCCGTCCTTGAGGCCGAGGGCGTCGACGATCGAGCCAGCCTGCAGGACACCGACCTTGAAGTTGTCGAAGGTAGCGTAATAGTCGACATTGCCGCTGTTGCGGATCAGGCGGTCATAGGCAATGACCTTGATGCCGGCATCATGAGCCTTCTGCAGAACGTCGGACAGCGTGGTGCCGTCGATCGAAGCAATGACGAGGACCTTGTCGCCCTTCGTAACCATGTTTTCGATCTGCGAGAGCTGGTTCGGAATGTCGTCGTCGCCATACTGCAGGTCGGTGCCGTAGCCGGCAGCCTGAAGCTGCTTGACGATGTTGTTGCCGTCATCGATCCAGCGAGCCGAAGCTTTGGTCGGCATCGCGATGCCGACGGTGCCCTTGTCTGCCGCGAAGGCAGGCGTGACCAGCGTAGCGACGCCGAGCGCAACGCCGGTCATCAATGAGATAATGGATTTCATTACTCTCTCCCTTGTTAATAGTGTGGCGGACGAAAAAACGCCCGCCCGAAACTGCGGCAGGTTCCGTAGAAGGAATGGTTTACTTCTAATTGTGAGAAACGAAGTAGGTCTCCTCCACGCTCTCACGTGTTATGAGCTGCAACCAGCGCACGATCGGCAAACTCGTACGATTTCGTATAACTGTCAAATAGAATAACTGGCAAAACACATATCAAGTTTGGTATAATGTTAAAAAATAGTACTTTTTTGCCGACGAATGGGAAATTTGGCCGCCATGGAGAAAATATATAACGACTATTTGAGCGATGGCATTGAGATTCATTCCGACAATTTTCGCGACGACACGCTGCTGAAAGCCGGTCTGAAGCTCAATCACCTGCGCATGATCGTCACGATCGAGGACCACGGGCAGATTTCCGCCGCCGCTGAGTCTATGAACATGTCACAACCTGCGGCTTCGCGCATGCTGTCCGAAATGGAGTCGATTGTCAAAAGTCCTCTCTATGAGCGCGTCGCCCGCGGCGTCGTGTTGACGCCCTTCGGCCTTGCATTGGCAAAGCGGGCACGCAAGATCCTGCTCGAACTGCGTGAGGCGGGCCGGGAGATCGGCGCATTGCGCACCGGCAAGGGCGGCTCCGTTTTCCTCGGCGCCGTCACGGCCCCGGCGATCAGCCTTGTTGTGCCGGCAATCCAGCGCGTCACGCGCACCTATCCCGGTATCGAGATCAATATCGAGGTGGAAAACAGCAACGTGCTCGCTCGCGAGCTGCTGGCCGCCCGTCACGATTTCATCATCAGCCGTATTCCTGACGATCTCAATCCGCGCCTGTTCACGGCGCATGAGATCGGCATCGAAAAGGCCTGCCTCGTGGTCCGCAACGGGCATCCGTTGCTTGCAAAGGGCGTCGCCAGCCTGGAGGACCTTGCGGCTTATGATTGGGTCTTCCAGCCGCCGGGCACATTGCTCCGCCGCAAGGTGGAGGACATCTTCCTTGCCGCCGGCGTGCCCCTGCCAGAAAACATCATCAACACATCTTCGCTGCTGCTGACCCTTGCCGTAGTCTGCAAGACGGAGGCTATTACCCCCATAGCGCTCGATATGGCGCAATTCATCTGCGGACAATCATCGCAGGCCGGCGAATCCTGCATCCTGCCGATCGATTTCGATATCGATGTGAAGCCTTACAGCCTCATCACCGCCCGCGAGCGCGCCATGCCGCCGAGCGCCAGGCTGCTGCACGATATGATCCTGGAAGAGAGCCGGAACCTCGCGCTGATATAAGGCGCACCTGGAATGCGACCGCTACTTCATAAGCTCCACGCCAACTTCCAGCGTTATGGACGTTGGCGTGGAGGCCACGCATGCTGTTCAAGCAATCATTGTTTCAATCCGTTCTCGATCGCCTCGGTTCAGAAGAGGACCTTTCCGAGAATGAAGAGGCCGGGCATCGCATCCGCGGCCTCAATGTGAGCTTTGCCGCAACCGTTCCCGGGGGCGAAACGCCTGAGGCATCCCATCTCGACGAAGCCTATCGCGACAATCTTGGCGAGCCGATCATCCCGCCGGAGCCGGCACCCACACCGAAAGAGCCGGAGCCGCCTGTCATGCCGAAGCATCTGGCGCGGACCTCGCGGGAAGAAGTGGCGGCGGAACTGGCAATCACTTCCGACAGCACCCTCCAGTCCCTGCATGAAAAACGCCGCAGCTTCGCCAAGGCCAACCACCCCGACAGTGTGGCCGCCCTCTTCCGGGAGCAGGCAACGGCCCGCATGACGCTCGCCAATCAGCTGATCGATGAAGCCATACGCCGCCTCACGCGATGATCACTTCTTGTCGTGCGCCGACGTGTCGTCTTCGCCCGTATCGTCCTGCAGCGGTGCTTCGACATTCGCAGCGGGTGGCTGCGGCTTGAAATTCAAGAGCAGCATCCAGGCCGCATAGGCACCAAGCGCGCCGGAAAGGAGGGCCCAGAAAGGCTGCGAACCAAGGGTCTCGACGATTGCCCAGCCAAAACAGACAGCAACGATCAAGATCCGCACCCAAAGCGGCTTGTAGATGGGGTGGCTGGGGTCGATCAGTTGCATGAGTCTCGTTCACCTATTCAAGGAGACTTGTCTTTAGCGCATCATCGGGAAAACTGTGAAGCGGTTTGAATAAAATAAGCTGGTCTCGGCAAATTCCGGACAAGCCGATATGGCATGATGATTTTCGGAATTGTGAAGGACAGGCGGCTTGACGTCGCCTTCGGAAAATGGAATGAAAATTCCATATAGATCATTATTCGGTTCATTTGTTCCGAATCTAGGGAGGTAAAAATGACTGTCAGATTTGGTCTGCTCGGCGCAGGACGCATTGGTAAAGTACATGCGAAAGCCGTGAGCGCCGACGCCAATGCCAAGCTCGTGGCTGTTGCGGATGCGTTTCCGGCGGCCGCGGAAGCGATCTCCGCGGCCTATGGCTGCGAAGTGCGCACCATCGAGGCGATCGAAGCCGCTAAGGACATCGACGCTGTCGTGATCTGCACGCCGACCGATACCCACGCCGATCTCATCGAACGCTTTTCCCGTGCAGGCAAGGCGGTCTTCTGCGAAAAGCCGATCGATCTCGACGTTGCCCGGGTCAAGGCCTGCATCAAGGTTGTCGATGAGGTCAAGGGTAAGCTGATGGTCGGCTTCAACCGCCGCTTCGATCCGCATTTCATGGCGGTCAAAAAGGCGATCGACGACGGCCGCATCGGCATTGTGGAGATGGTGACGATCACCTCGCGCGACCCGGGCGCCCCGCCCGTCGACTATATCAAGCGCTCCGGCGGCATTTTCCGCGACATGACCATCCACGATTTCGACATGGCCCGCTTCCTGCTGGGCGAAGAGCCGGTGGCCGTTACCGCAACCGCCGCCGTGCTGGTCGACAAGGCGATCGGCGAAGCCGGCGACTACGACAGCGTTTCCGTCATCCTGCAGACTGCATCGGGCAAGCAGGCCATCATCTCCAACTCCCGGCGCGCCACCTATGGCTACGATCAGCGCATCGAGATCCACGGCTCGAAGGGAATGGTCGCTGCCGAAAACCAGCGTCCCTTCTCCATCGAAGTCGCTAACGGTGACGGCTACACCCGCCCGCCGTTGCATGATTTCTTCATGACCCGCTATACCGAAGCCTATGCCAACGAAATCGCCAGCTTCATCGCCGCCGTCGAAAAGGGCGGCGCCATCACGCCCTCGGGCGCCGACGGCCTCGCAGCCCTGACGCTCGCCGACGCCGCGCTGCAATCCGTTAAAGAAGGCCGGCTGGTGAAGATCGGCTGAGCGACGGCTCGGCCTCGATCAAAGTATGAATACATTGCAAAAGCCCGTCGCAATTTGTTTGCGGCGGGCTTTTGCAATGAGCCCGCCGGCAGGAGCCGGAGCGAATAGTTCTTGCGAATCAGATAAGTGTATGCTTATCTGTCAGCATGATCGAAAATGAGATATTCCGAGCCTTGGCCGACCCGACCCGCCGCGCGATCTTCGAGAAGCTGGCGGCAGGCGGCATGAACGCCAGCGCCTTGCGCGAGGGTATGGAGATCAGCCAGCCGGCAATGTCTCAGCACCTCTCTGTTCTTCGCAGCGCCGGGCTTGTCAGAGAAGAACGACAGGGGCGCTTCGTGAATTACGAGGTCGATCCGGAAGGGCTGGCGCTCATCGCGCAATGGCTGGCGAAGTACCGCGCCTATTGGCCCGCTCGCATCGAAGCTCTCAAGGTCTTGCTGAAGGATATGGATCAATGAACGACGTGAAGACCGAAAAGCACGACATTGAGCTCGAATACGACTTCGACGAACCGCCGCAAAAGGTCTGGCGCGCCATCAGCATCCCGGAGTTTCGGGAAAGCTGGCTTCCGAGCGACGCATTGGCCGATCCCGAGGCGACGTCGGTCACACCCGGTCAGGAAGTTCGCTACAGGATGAGGGACAATGCCCCACCATTCCTTGAAAGCACCGTGACGTTCACGGTCACCCCGAACGCATCAGGCGGAACCAGCTTGCGGATCATCCACAAGCTTACCGACGCAAGGTTCGACCGGATGACGGATACAGCCGCAAACAATAACGGCCCGCTTATGCTCGCCGCCTGACGCGGCGACGCCCCCACACCATAAGTCAACAAGATTGGAGTTCGCCGATGCGCGAAGCGATGCAACTCGTCCCTATGGTCGTTGAGCAGTCAAATAGTGGAGAGCGCTCTTTCGACATCTATTCCCGGCTGCTGCGCGAAAGAATCATCTTTCTCAACGGCGAGGTCAACGATACCGTCTCGGCCCTCGTCTGCGCGCAATTGCTGTTTCTCGAAGCGGAAAGCCCGAAGAAGCCGATCAGTCTCTACATCAATTCGCCGGGCGGTGTCGTGACCAGCGGCCTCGCAATGTATGACACCATGCGCTATATCCGCGCGCCGGTGCACACGCTCTGCATGGGGACTGCCCGCTCGATGGGTTCATTCCTGCTGATGGCTGGCGAGCCTGGCCAGAGGGCCGCCTTACGCAATGCCAGCATCCACATCCATCAGCCTTTAGGCGGCTTTCAGGGGCAGGCTTCGGACATGTTGATCCATGCCGAGGAAATCAGGCGCACCAAGCATCGCATGACCCGGCTCTATGCCGAGCATTGCGGACGCTCTTACGAAGAATTCGAGCGCGCCATGGACCGCGATAACTTCATGACCACGGAGCAAGCACTCGAATGGGGATTGATTGATCGAATTCTGGATATTCGCGAGGAAGATTGAGACCTTGGCGCACCGGGTTGATCTGAAGGCCTTGGCCCGACCGGATGATCATTCTGTTTATGGGCTGCTATTCCCTGCTCAACCGGCCTGGCCGCGCAGCTCCACGACGGAAGCTCCCCTCCTCACCACATCGTTGTCGATGATCGAAAGGGCGCGGTTCAAATGCCCTTCGAAAACCAGCGTTTGCTCGTCGGCAATGACGCGCAGCTCCGGCATGCCCTCCATGCGCACGACATGCGACTCCGCCAACCCCTCCTCTATGCCTTCGATCAGCAGGTCGTGGTACCGCACCCCCGGGCCGGTGATGACGATCGGCATGTGCTCATGCAGGCTCAGCACCCGCGAAAGGCCGTTGCCGAGTGCCAGCCCTGCCTGGCGAAAGGCCAGTTGGTTGCGGCGCCCGCCGTGTCGTGCGCTTGCCGCGATCTTGTCCAGCTCCGCGATGGGAACGAACTTTGCCGGGATGGTATCGAGCGGCACGTCGAAGGCCGTGCGCAGCATGGCATAAAAACCCGCATAGGCCTCGATGCAGCCGCGCGCGCCACAGCGACAGAGGCCGCCGCCAGGCACATGCATCATATGCCCGAAATTCGGCGCCGATATATGATGACCGCCTTCTTCATCGCGGCGCACGATGCCGAGACCGATGCTGTGGCCCAGCGACAATGCCGCCAATGCCCGGAAATCGGAACCCTTCCGGTTTTCCTCCTGCCGTCCGAGCGCCGAGGCGACGAGCAGGGTCTCGTTGCCGAGGATGATCTTCGCCGGCCATTCATCGCGAAGCATGGCTGCAAAATCGATCTCGTCACGCCCGAAGATCGGCGACCAGCGCAGCACTGGCTCGGAGGCATCGACAAGCCCTTTGCTGCTGATCGAAATCATCAGGACCTTGTCGCGAGACAGCTGTGAACGCGCAACGATTCGGCTCAATGCGTCGCGCAGGCCGGCCACGAACGAACCGACGCCGGAACCCTCCTGCGGCCGGTCCTCGGTGAAACGGTCGATCAGCCGTCCGCTATAGTCGACGAGCGAATATTGCACGGCATCCGAGGAGATGACCACGACGATGAGATAGCCGCAATCGCGCCGTTGCGAGAACAGCACGCGCGGCCGTCCACGACCGCTGGCCGCCTGCTGCTCGGCCTTCTCGATGATCTGCGCCCGCTCCAGATCCGCTGTTATGACCGATACGGTCGCAGACGAAAGCTTCGTGAAATCAGAAAGTTCGGTATGGGCGAGCGGGCCGTGCCGGCGCAGCGCCGACAGCACCAAGGCGCTGTTCCTTTGACGGACCAATTCGGTGCTCGATTTGGCCAACATCGTCAAGCCTCCCGCTCATTCCACCCTCCCCTCCGCATCTCCCGATGGCTCTTCCGGATGGCCGATGAAACCTGGCAGTGCGGGTGTTGACAGTTGAAAAAATCTCTGACACTAAATTTCTCGACTGTCGAGAAAAAAATCCAAGCCTTTTCTCGTCAGCGATATCGCGGCGGCCAACGGGAGTTCAGGACACGTGCGGTCGCATTCACTCGGGAGGATAATATGAAAGCTTTTATCAAGCTGGCTGCGGGCGCGGCCATCGTTTTGACCATGCAGACGGCTGCCTTCGCCAAGGATCTCGTCGTTGGCGTTTCCTGGTCCAACTTCCAGGAAGAGCGTTGGAAGACCGACGAAGCCGCCATCAAGAAGGCGCTTGCAGCAGCGGGCGCGAAGTATATCTCCGCTGACGCCCAGTCTTCCGCTTCCAAGCAGCTGACCGACGTTGAATCCCTGATTTCCCAGGGCGCCAACGCTCTCATCATTCTCGCTCAGGACTCCGACGCCATCGGTCCGGCCGTTGAAAAGGCCGCCGACGAAGGCATTCCGGTCGTCGGTTACGACCGCCTGATCGAAAATCGCGCAGCGTTCTACATCACCTTCGACAACAAGGAAGTGGGCCGCATGCAGGCTCGCGAAGTCCTGAAAGCCAAGCCGGAAGGCAACTACGTGTTCATCAAGGGCTCGTCATCCGACCCGAATGCCGACTTCCTCTTCTCCGGTCAGATCGAAGTGCTGAAGCCAGCCATCGACGCCGGCAAGATCAAGAACGTCGGCGAAGCCTATACGGACGGCTGGCTGCCGCAGAACGCGCAGCGCAACATGGAACAGTTCCTGACCGCCAACAACAACAAGGTTGACGCGGTCGTCGCCTCCAACGACGGCACCGCCGGCGGCGCTGTCGCCGCTCTCGACGCCCAGGGCCTCGCCGGCTCCGTACCGGTTTCCGGCCAGGACGCCGACAAGGCAGCCCTGAACCGCATCGCGCTCGGCACGCAGACGGTTTCCATCTGGAAAGACTCGCGTGAACTCGGCAAGCGCGCCGCTGAAATCGCCCTGTCTCTTGCCGGTGGCAAGACCCAGGACCAGATCGACGGCGTCCAGACCTTCAACGGCGGCCCGAAGCACGTGCCGATGAAGTCGGTGTTCCTGACCCCGGTCGCAATCACCAAGGACAATCTGAACGTCGTCATCGACGCCGGCTGGATCTCCAAGGCTGAAGCTTGCCAGGGCGTCAAGGCCGGCGCCGTCGCGGCCTGCAAGTAAGCCGTCCTTGAACGACTGACCCATCGACATACCGACGCCGCAGCGGCATCCCGTTGCGGCGTCGAATGCGGATTGGAAGCCGACAACTCCCCCTTGCAGTTGGAGACGGAGCTTCCCGCAGCGTGCTGCGCCATCGCACACCTCTTGGCCTGCCGGATGGCGGTCATCGGGTCCGGACGAAGTCCGGCTGGACAGGCGATGATGCATTTTTTTGAGATTGGCGCGGTTGCCAGCGATAGCCCAGCATGCATCGCAGGCCGCGCCCGATAGAGGGAGAACGGCAAAGCGATGGCCGACATGACACAGTCCACCACATCGAGCGGCCCCCGGAGCGCAGATGCCGGCCCAATCACCCGCTTCCTGCGGGCCACGGAAATCGATACCCGCCTGCTCGGTATGATCGGGGCGCTGCTGATCATCTGGATCGGCTTCGATCTTTACCTGCGGATATTCGACGGCCGCGAATTCCTGACCGCCAGAAACCTTTGGAACCTCTCGGTGCAGACCTGCGAAATCGCGGTTCTCGCCACCGGCATGGTACTGGTCATCGTTACACGCAACATCGACCTGTCAGTTGGCTCGGTGCTTGGCTTCGTCGCCATGATCATGGGCGTCATGCAGGCCAAATGGCTGCCGCAATATCTCGGCTTCGACAGTTCATGGACCTGGATCATCACGCTCATCTGTGGCCTGGTGATCGGTACGGCGATCGGCGCCTTCCAGGGCGGGATCATCGCCTTCATGAATGTCCCCTCCTTCATCGTCACGCTCGGCGGCCTTCTCGTCTGGCGCGGCCTTGCCTGGTACGTCACCAGCGGCCAAACCGTTGCGCCGATGGACTCCACCTTCGTCATCATGGGCGGCAGCGGTGCCACCGGCTCGATCGGCGCCACCTGGAGCTGGGTCGTCGGTGTGCTTGCCTGCGTGATGATCGTCGCCAGCATCGTCGGCTCGCGCCGCCAGAGGAAGCGCTTCGGCTTTCCGCGCCGCCCGCTCTGGGCGGAATATTTCCTGGGCTGCCTCGGTTCGGTCTTGGTGCTCGGCACCATCTATCTCTTCAACAGCTATAACTGGCCCGTTGGCATCGCCAAGCGCTACGCCACGGAACACAATATTACCTGGCCGGAAGCGGGCCTCGACATTCCCTACGGCATCGCCGTTCCGGTTCTCATCGCCGTGCTCATCGGCATCGTCATGACCTTCATCGCCACGCGCCTGCGCTTCGGCCGCTATGTCTTCGCGATCGGCGGCAATCCGGAAGCGGCCGAGCTTGCCGGCATCAAGACCCGCTGGGTCATCGTCAAGATCTTCGCGCTGATGGGCTTACTCGCCGCCGTCGCCGCCGCGATCTCGACAGCCCGCCTGAATTCGGCTGTCAACTCGCAGGGCACCACCTACGAACTCTTCACCATCGCCGCCGCCGTCATCGGCGGCACATCGCTTGCCGGCGGTAGCGGCACGGTCGCCGGCGCCATGCTCGGCGCGCTGGTCATGCAATCGCTGCAATCGGGCATGGGCCTCGCCAATGTCGATACGCCAATTCAGAACGTCGTCGTCGGCATAGTCCTGGTGGTCGCCGTCTGGCTCGATATCGTCTACCGCTCGCGCGCCAAGTAAAAGGAATTCTGAACCATGACGGATCAAACCACTCCGCTTGTGGAAATGAAGAACATTTCCATCTCCTTCGGCGGCATTCACGCGGTCGACAATGCCTCGGTGGACCTCTACCCCGGCGAAGTCGTAGCACTCCTCGGCCATAACGGCGCCGGCAAGTCGACGCTGATCAAGATTCTCTCCGGCGCCTACAAGCGCGACAGCGGCGATATCCTGATCAACGGCGAACCCGTCGATATCCGTACCCCGCGCGACGCCAAGAAATACGGCATCGAGACGATCTACCAGACGCTGGCTGTCGCCGACAACGTCGACGCCGCCGCCAACCTCTATCTCGGCCGCGAGCTGCAGACCCGCTGGGGCACGCTCGACGACGTCGCCATGGAAGCCAAGGCCCGCGAAGTGATGGGGCGCCTCAACCCCAATTTCAAGCGCTTCAAGGAGCCGGTGAAGGCGCTTTCCGGCGGCCAGCGCCAATCGGTGGCGATCGCCCGCGCCATCCTCTTCGACGCCCGCATCCTGATCATGGACGAGCCGACCGCGGCACTCGGCCCCCAGGAGACGGCGCAGGTCGGCGAGCTGATCAAGCAACTGAAGAAGGAAGGCATCGGCATCTTCCTCATCAGCCACGACATCCATGACGTGTTCGACCTCGCCGACCGCGTCTCGGTCATGAAGAACGGCCAGGTCGTCGGCCACGCCCGCACCGAAGACGTCACCAAGGACGAAGTGCTCGGCATGATCATCCTCGGCAAGGTCCCGCCCAAGGCCATCCCCGGCCCCGGCGCGATGCGCGAGTGAGCCGGAACGACCACGCACGACACAAGGCCGCGGCTCAAAAGCTCGCGGCCTTGTTCATTCAAAACCACCGATATGCGCTTTCCTGAATTTTCCGCATTGAAGCCAAGAGCTTCCTAGGCTAAGAACCTGCCATCGGACAGGCGATTCAACCCGCCTCAGGCATGCACCCGTAGCTCAGCTGGATAGAGTGTTGGATTCCGATTCCAAAGGTCACAGGTTCGAATCCTGTCGGGTGCGCCATATTCCGCCGATTCCACGCTATTATACGCGATTGCCACCTGTTGATCCCACCGGGCAAAAATGCGTCCCAGAGGCATGAGTTGTCATCATATTTGCGATAGCTCTGCGTCCGGCGAAAAACGCCAACGATTCCGTCCGTACGAGGCTGCATTGCCCTTTGCCCGCGCGGCGAGCCCGCACCGGATCGCGCCAGGGCGAAAACGAGCCGAATCGACATCCGCCAATCCCGCACCCGATCGACCCAACTTTCCGGAATTAGGTAGCAACTGCCACCAGCTCCGAATTCCCGGCTTCGGAGCGCATGTCAGGGAATCAGCCGCTTGGAACTACCGAGCATCCCAGCACACTTCGCGGTATCGTCTTACAGCCTGCATCTGTATGGATCCTCGACACGAAGGCCGTCGATCTGACCGTGATATGGCTGCGCTCCCTCGATCAGCACGAGGTTGCGGTCGATCGCCGTGGCGACGACCATGCGGGACATGTCGCCGAGATCCTCGTCGTCATCGATCCGGAGGTCGAGCTGGGCGATTCGTGAGAATACGGCCCCCACCCCCTCATCGAAGAATTCGAGGGCGTTGTTCCTGCGGGCGAAGGACACGAACGCCCTGAGGGCAAGATCCATAACCTCCCGGCCTTCCTCGATCGGCGTCGAGAGGATCTCGGCCTGGACGTGGGCGACCGATACGACGCTGGCATGGATGTCCTGCGCCGGCACCGGGCGGATCCACGCAGTCACGTCGGGGTTTTCGCAGATGATATCCATCAGCGCCTGCGTCGAGAGTAAGAACATGCGTCAGAGGGCCATCTTCGCACCGGAGGGGTTGCTGCTGCGCTGCAGGCGCTCGCGCTTGCGGCCCTGACCGACGATGATGCGGCCACCGGAATACGGCTTGAAGCCGATGGCGTCGAGCGCCTCCCCGAAGGTCTCGTGCTGCCGCGCTGCAGTAACGAGTTCCGCAAGATCCTTGACGGAGATCACGACCGCCATATCATCGGCCTTCTTGATATTGCCGATGACTTGCGGAACGCCGTTTCGGGCTTTCCCGAGCACTGCGCTCAGCTCATCCTTGGCCTTCCTGACGGTCAGAGGATCACCCCCGATCTGGACAATGGTTTCCACGAGGCCGTCAGTGATGTCCTGTCTGCTGACGTTACGGCGCGCCTGCACCTGCCTGAGTATCCTCGCGTCCATGTCGTCATCTCCATCTGTTCGAGGAAATAATGGGATGCGTGGCCACATTCGTCAAGAAAGATGGCCACACATTTTGGCGCAGTCTCGTCTTCGCCCAGTCCGTTGTCGCGGGCAAAGATTAGGCGAAATCCGCGGGCGTGATCGGCCGACCCGCCTTCCCAGCGGCAAGAAGTCTGGTGGCAATTGCTACCTAATTCTGGAAATCTGCCTTCTGGGCGGAGTTGAGGCGACTGCCGTGTACAGGGTGAGCACCGACGATATCGACGAGACGAATGAATTCCGCCTCTGCCGCAACACCAATCATAACACAGGACGACAGCATCAAGTCGGCATAGAACGCTCCTGCCGCCTCCTGGAGATATCGAAGCGCAGCCTCGCTCATATCCGGCACCTAGCGCTTCACCAGTGCGATGAATGTGCCCGCATCGTGAAATCTCAAGCAACTCAGTCTTGCCGAGATGGGACAGCCGAAACCATGCCATGCGGGATTAGCGTCATTGATTCCGAGGTTGATCATTCCCTGCCGAAAGAGGTCCCAAAAGGCATCACGCGCTAGTTCTGCATCTCCCACACGGACACCCGTGACCACGAAAACCCTGAAGATTCGAAGTCGGTTCCGATTGCGGCGCCGAGTGTTCCGAGGGACTCCGCCATTTCTGGTATCGATCAGCCACCGTCCGCAAAACCCAGATTTGGAAGCATGACATGCCGCTTGCCCACGAACACTTGCTTGCGCTTCGCTGCCCCGGGATCTGTCAGCTTTGGCGTGATCGACAACACCGCGACCGTCCAGTCCGGCAATCCGACCTGTGGCGCAGACATAACTCCGCTGAGTACCGTGAGGCCGCCCCGTTCCAGCGCAGCGACGCACGACAGGATGTCTTTGTAGAGGCGCCGCCGGGGAACGTCTTCACCGCCTTCGATCTGAATGTCGTCGGAAAGCGTGAAGGAAGCGAAGTCGAGCCATTCCGTCAGGGCCGCAATGTCCTGATCATAAGTGTCCGGCACGCCGGGTCTATGGACGAGGAATGCCTGGCACTGGGCAGCCGCCCGGACAGCCCGCTGCGTCCTCATGGGCACAACATCCACGGGTTTGAGGTGCGCGTAGGTCTCGATCATTTGCTCTGCTACCGCTTCTGGTCCGAGGGGTAGCCTTGGCTCATGGAACGCACCCTGCTGGTAGCCCAGCGCCACCCCAATCCGGTCGAGGGCTTCCTCGCTAACCCGCTCACCGCGTTCGACACGTTCGACGGTCGAGAGGGAGACTGAGGCGAAGTCGGCGAGCGTCGAGACCTTCCACTTGCGGAGGTCGCGAGCCCATCGGACGATGAGCGCGACCAGCTCGATCGACGGAGCCGTCGGGACGTCTACGCGCTTGTCGGCGGACAAAGCGACCTTGTGAAGCAGTTCTTGAACATTCATGGGCAATCTCCTTTGGCTGGAGAGAACATGCCCGAACCGCTTCGCGCAAAAGAGTCCGGAAAATCCTTCAGTACGACGAGCAAGCAGTCATTTCAACGCGAGAAGACTCCGGCGCGTTGTAGTGCAAAAGGATTCGAAGCCAAGTCTTTCGATCGAAGCGATCATCGCCCGGTAATGCTGTTCCGCGAGCAATCCTGACGGCTGAGGAACGCAACTGTTATTGCACAAGTCACAGTTGAGCGCCCGAAGTAATCAATCTATACTTATGTCAATTGATTTCGGTGATTCGTTCTTTCGTGCGTCCGCACGAATCCTCAGGAGCGACAATTGGCGACGCGGAAGGCGATCGAGGAGGAAGCAAGTGCGCTGCTTTCGCGGATCGGCGTCGATTCGGCGGGCCCGGTAGACCCCGTTGCGGTCGCAAATGAACTCGGGTTGAAAGTCTTCAACGCGACCTTCGACGACGAGGGTATCCACGGCCTGATCGCCAAGCGACCGACCAACACCAGCATCTTCGTGAACGTGAACGACAAACCCGTCCGCAAGCGGTTCACGGTTGCGCACGAACTCGGCCACTTCGTTCTCCATCTCGCCGCTGGCGAAGGCGAATTCATCGACACTCAGGACAACTTCCGCACCGTCCAGGACCCAGATACTCCATGGGACGACACAAGGCGCGCGGAATGGGAGGCGAACGTCTTTGCCGCCGCTCTCCTCATGCCTCGGGAAGCCGTACTCCGGGCGTGGAAGGAAATCGGCGATCCTGACGGGATGGCAGCCTACTTCCAGGTCTCCCGGCAGGCGATGGCGCTGCGGCTCGACGGTCTGGGGTTGCTTGAATGAGCGACGCCGGCCCTCCCTCCAAACCGAAATCGGTTGTCAGCGTATTGGGCGAGGTCAAGCCGCAGGATGGCTCGTCGTGGGAGCCGAACAACTTTGCTGAATGGGAGGCCCGCGAACGGCTTCAGGCGTTCCTTCGCGTCTGGTCCCAGCAGTCGGACGACGAGCGCGAGATGCGGTCGCTGTACGCCAAGATGATATTCACGCTGATCTGCGCCGAGGTCGCCTTCGCCTTCCTGCTGATCGTCCTGATCGGTGCCGGGATTCTGCATTTCGAAGTCACACTGCTGAAGGTTCTCTTTCCCAGCGTCCTCGCGCAGGTTTTCGGCCTCGGCTATCTCGTGACCCGTTATCTTTTCGGGAAACAGCTCACGCCGCCAATAAACGAAATCACGCAGCGAAAGAAATCCCCGAGGAGTTGATGAGCGAAAACGACGAGCCAAAGAAGAACGGCACCGCCAGAAACGGCCAGCCAAGACGCAAGGCTCTCGACCTGCGCCTGGCACTCAACGCGCTGTCCGACGTCGTCCAGAACCGCCCTCCTCCGATCCGTGAGTTCGACCAGATCTACATGAAGGTCGGCGACATGGTGGTGTACGCGGAGTATCTCTGCCGGAAGCTTGATGGACGCTCTCTCGTCTTCGTGGGTGACGGCGACGCAATCGGCCTGTCGATCGCGCATCTGATGAACGAGGGAATCCTTGACTATGGTCCGAGCCGGATCCTGCTGCTGGACTTCGACGAGCGCATGGTGAACTCGGTCAACCGGTTCGCCCAAGACAATGCATTCTCCTACAGCATCAAGGCTCAGCTCTACAACGTCGCCGACGCCCTTGATCCCGCCCTCATCGAATCCTTCGACGCTTTCCACATCAATCCACCCTGGGGGCAGTACAACGACGGCAAAAGCGTCGTGTCTTTCCTCCGCCGCGGCGCGCAGCTTCTGCACGACCAGGGGTTGGGCGTCGTCGCTATAGCCGACGATGACACGAAGACTTGGCCGGGCCTCGTGCTGCGGATGACTCAGAAAGCGGCTATCGAACTTGGATTGGCCGTCGTCGAGATGCAGCCGCACATGCATACCTACCACCTTGAAGACGCACCCGAGCTGGCATCCTGCGCGATGATTTTCCGCAAGGTGGAGAAGTTCGAACTTAAGAATGAGCCGCTGAGCGTCGAGGAAAAGAAAGACTTCTACGGACGCGACCAGCATCTTGAGGCCAGGTTTGTCCGGGAAATCGAGCACATCGGACGCGGCATGGCCGACCCCAGGGACTACAGGATCGAAAGCGAGGTATCGGAATGAACGGGATGGAGTCGATCGTATTCATGAAGGTCGGAATGCACGCATCCGAATCCTTCGAGGATATCCTAGTGCGGAAGAACAAGGAGTTTGACCGTGCGGGAATGAGCTTCTGGGGCTACGGCGGCGGCACGATGCATCCGATCTCGAAGCTGCAGCCGTTTGCAAAGTTCCGTGTCGAGCAGGGCCGCGACGTGCGTCTCATCATGGAGGTGATCAAGTCGAACCACTCGATGTCAGCGGTTGCCGACGAATATTCCGAGGACGGCGAAAACTGGAAGCCGATTCCTGACGGGATCGAGGTTCGAGGCTCGAAGTACGCTGTGGTACTCAATGAAATTGTGCCGGGCGATCTCGAGGTGGACCTCACTCGTTACGTCGTCGGCATCGGACCAAGCGAAGGCAAGAACGCAGGCGGCTACATCAAGGGACGCATCGATAAGGGTCTCCTGGATTATGTCGGCCCGGCGAACGAGGTCGTTCCCCGCATCGTGAAATCGGCCTACTCCGCGAAGCTCGCGCAGCCTTTCGGCGTGCTGCTCAGAGGCGAACGCCCTGCTCGTTGACCATGGAGGCGGAGCCTGCACGTATCTGGGTTGCGAAACGCAGCCAGCTCCCGTTCCCGGAGGCACGGTGATCGTCGACCCTCCGGCGATCCTCCGGCTCGAGCAGCACAGGATCGCAGAGCTTTACGAGAAACGGGCGCCGCAACTCAGCACGGAAATTGATCCGGTAGCGCGACGGCGTCTCGGTCTCCGCCGTCCGTTCGAGCAAAGAGGTGACTTGCGAAAAGCCCACCCTGCCGCCATTGGGACCGGCATTGCGGTAGACGGACGGATCGAACTCGCCCTCGTCTGAAAGGGTCAGTTCCCGCTCGGAGTAGCATACCAAGGCGTAGTGCCGCTTCTTCGGCCCGAGTTTGGTGGTCGCCCGGCTCATCAACAGAGCATGAGGAGGCAGATCGACTTCGCGGCCGTTCGCGGTCAGGTACTTGCGCCACACCAGAACGCTTTCGGGATTCTTGTCCTCCGACTTCGGTGCCGACAGCATCGTCGAGAATACGAGATCGACTCCGTCGCTCGACCCAAACCTGGAGAAATCCAGCGGACTTCCGATCCCCCAGAAGAACACGCCGTCGCCCGCCTTCCGCTCGTATTCCTTCCGGCGGAAAATATCAGAGAGATCCTGGCCTGCTTCGGCCTGCATCTTCGTCCAGCAGACGAAGCGCGGCGACGCGGAGACCGCCGGCGTTTCCGCCGCGACTTCCACGATTTCGTCCATCTCTGGAAACAGGTCGAACTGCATAGCGGCTCCCATTTTCCGACTGTCACGCCCACGGCAAGCAAACGTTCTAGCGCACTCCACGCGTACATCGAGTCGCGCGCGCATCTGCGCTTGCTTTCCACATCGCGCTTGTGTGAGGCCTGTGGACAGACGGTGGACAACGCGCGAGTTGCCTTATTCTGTTCCCTTTATGTTCTTTTTGCAAGTAGCGGACGGCACCTCACGTTAGGCAGTGTTGCCAGCGAAAACTTTCGCGAAGGCCGACAGCGGATGGATTGCCCCAGGCTGGCCACATGCAACGGCGCGAGCGGCTAACCATGGTAATGAGACGTCGCAAGCAATGTGCGGCTGGAAGCACCGTCCGAACCAAGACCCGCACCGTCTTCGCGAGGCGCGAACGGGGCACGGCATGTGTCATAGGATGTTCAAAACCCCGCTGGCACGCTTGCGTCCGGGCACCAGCTCGATGCATTTAAGTATCAGTGCAACAGAGCTAGAAAATCCAACATGGCAGTACTTCGACCCGTTGAGATGAAGCTGTTGGACGACCTCTTCGGCATGAGCGGAGGCTGGGTTCTTGACTTCAGCAACAGGACGTTCGACGAGTTCTTCCGCCACGAACTCGGCATCGACATCTACGACGATGCTTACGGAGTCAATGGCACCTCCAAGGGAAAGCATTTGCGCGCTTTCCTTGAGATAGGTCAGCAAGAGGCAGTCATAAAGGCGCTGACGGCGTTATGGGAGTATCGCGAAGCCGGACTGATTTCGCGGGGAGAGAAGGATACCGTCCACGGTGGCCGCGAGAGGCTCAACGCGATCATGCTGCGCCTGGGCGGAAAGTCCCTGCCTCCCGATCCAATGACGGCATCTCCCGAGCCTGCCCAGCCGCAACGGACGGGACCAACCGAACGAACTCTGCAAGCGCTCGAAGACGAATTCACGAGGCTCCACGGGATGGAAGATGCACGCCAGGCGCGGGGCTATGCGTTCGAGCGCTTTCTGAAAACCTGGTTCGACGCCTGGGGGCTTGATGCGCGAGCGTCGTTCAAGCTGGAAGGCGAGCAGATCGATGGGAGCTTCGAGCACCGCGGCTCAGTCTACCTGATTGAAGCCAAGTGGACCAACACGCGAACTGACGCTGCGGCGCTACGGTCCTTCCAGGAAAAGGTCGGCGATGGGTTCGAAGGAACGCGGGGTCTCTTTGTATCCTATTCAGGCTTTACGACAGAGGGCCTTCAAGCATTCAAATCCAAGCGCGTCATCCTGATGGAAGGCATGGATGTGTATTACGCTTTGCGCAGGCGCATATCGCTGGATGAAGTGATCGCCGCCAAGTTCCGAAGGGGCACGGAGGAGCGGCGGCCACTGATCCTCGTTTCGGAACTGTTTCCCCAAGCGTAGAACCACCACAGGGGCACCATTCCGCCCGAAACGCGTCAACCCAGATTGTTCTTCTCGCCAAGCCACTGATGGAAGACGTATATCGGTGCTCCGCATCCTACCCGATACACAATGGCATATCGCGCGTGCGACCGGAGACAACGATGGACAAGGATATAGAAGATAGACGGCTGTGCACCGCCTGCGTTCGAGAACCATACCTGAGCGCGTTGATCTCGACGCAAGGGACTGACTCTCAATGCGACTATTGCGGCGATGAGGACAAGTGTTTTGAAATTTCGAAGGTGTGCGATGAGGTGCACGGGGCGTTCAAGCGCCACTTCTCTCGCGCCCGAATGGAGATGAACAGCTACGAATGGGCAATGCACAAGGATTCAGAATCCTCCTATGACTTCGAGCCGGCGGGTGATCAGACTGTCTACGCCATCATGGGTGTCGCCGATGTATCTGAGACTGTTGCCACCGACATCCAACAAGTCCTGGAGGAACGGTTCGAGGACTTCGAGGCCGCGCAGATCGGAGAAACAACGGAATACGACAGCGATCTGCATTACGAAGAAGTAAAGCCGGACGACCGCGAGTGGTATCAGGCTTGGTTTTCTTTCGAACGGTCCCTCAAGAGGGAGGCTAGGTTTTTTAGTACACACGCACTTGAAGTCCTCAACAGCGTCTTCGAGGGCATCGGAACGATGACAACTAGGCGCGGCGGCTCCTTGATTGTCGATGGCGGCCCGGGCACCGGCTACGAGTACCTGTATCGCGCGCGGGCTTTTCAGTCTCAAGCAAAGCTCGAAGCGGCACTGCTGCGGCCAGACAAAGAAATTGGCCCTCCTCCTTCAGCGTTGGCGGCATCGGGGCGAATGAATGCGCGCGGTATTTCCGCCTTCTATGGTGCAACCGATCCCGAAACCGCAATTGCCGAGGTTCGTCCGCCTGTCGGCAGCAAAGTGGCTATTGGCAAATTCACGGTAATAAGGCCAATCCGACTTCTTGATCTCACGGCATTGCGCGGGGCTGCGGCGCCGGCCGGCAGCTTTTTCGACCCCAAGTACGCAACCGCCCTGAGCCGCATGTCATTTCTTCGAAGCCTAAGCCGACGAATGTCGCGACCTGTGATGCCGGATGACCAGGAATTTGAATACCTCCCAACGCAGGCGGTTGCAGACTTTCTAGCGACCGACATGGTGGCACCACTAGATGGGATCATATTTCCGTCGGTCCAAGCGGGTGGGAACGCGCAAAACGTAGTGCTGTTCCACAAGGCCTCGTTGGTTGAAAAGATTGTCATCCCGGCAAACACAGAGACGAGTGTTCGAGGCGAGAGGGAAGACGAGGACGGGTCCTACCCGGAGTACACCGTGACCTGGTGGCTTCCACCGGATGGGGACAACGCCCCTCCCACCGACGCTGCCTGGGACCCGTTGATCGACATGTGGCGCTCTCCGACCGCTTCAGAAGACGATATGGATTTTGGCAGCGGCAGGTTGGAGACCTTGTCCATATCTTCCAAAGACCTCGAAGTGAGGCACATCGATGCCATTCGCTTTGACACCGAGGACTATGAAGTCGGATTCTCGCAGTACAAGCGACAGAAAGTGTCAGACTACTAGGCGCTCGGCGTCGGTTCGCGCTCCGAAGACGATCCCATCAATTTGGAACGGCCTTTGCACGCGGATCGAGCGATCGACCGAGCAGCCGTGCTTGCCTTGCCGCGTACTCGCCGTGCCTCTGGCGTTTGCCGATCGGCGGTCGGCTTCCATCCCCTGGCGATGCCGTGGCTCAGCAACGAGCCAGCGATCTCGAGCTGTTCGCGAAGGTGACCGCAATCCGGAAGCAAGGTCTCGATGGTCGCGCGGGCATCGCCATCATGCCAAAGCGAGTGCCGCGTTAACTGGATCAACAGCCTGGATCGACTTCTATGATGTAGGGCGTGAGCGCATCGGCGGCGCCACACCGGAAGGCTTGCACATGATAATGTTCGAGCAAGTGATCAACGAGGTGGTAGTACAGCCGCTGTTCATGGCGCTCCAATGGGAGCGTGACCGCGTAAGAAACGGCGGGCGAGCGGGCGTCCATCTCGAGAAAATCAGCAAGTATGTAATCCTCACCGTGGATGGCATCGAGAGGATCTGCAGAATTACCGACTTCGACCACGACGACGTCGACGTCGACGATGTCGCTTAGGCCTAGCCGATCACATTCTAAGTAAATTGACGATCAGCTCTGGCAGCGTGCCGATCGATGTCGTATCGAGACGCGCGTTGCCTGCGCAAGCGTGGAGCCAGCGACGCCATTCACAGTGGCGGAGAAGGAGCACATGATGAAAACTGTCTACACCATCGGCTACGAGGGAACCGACATCGAACGGTTCGTGAAGACACTCGCCGCGGTGGGCGTCGAAGCGGTCGCCGATGTTCGTGCCGTCCCCCTCTCCCGCAAGAAGGGCTTCTCGAAGAATTCGCTTCGCGAGCATCTGGAGAACGCCGGGATCAAGTACCTTCCCATGCAGGAACTCGGCGATCCGAAAGACGGGCGTGAAGCCGCCAAATCAGGTGACTACGACCGCTTCAGGACTATCTATTCCGCGCATGTCGATCAGCCGGAATCGGTCGCTGCCATAGAGAAGCTTGCCGCAGCGTCTGAGGATCAGGCTGTCTGCTTGCTTTGCTTCGAACGCGACCCCAAGACGTGCCACCGATTCATCGTTGGCGAACGGATGGGTGCCTTCGGCTACGAGATGATGCATCTCTATGGCGACGATCCGGCGCGCTATCTTCGTCATCAGGACAAGCTGCCGAAGCGTGCGGCTTCAGCCTAAAAGAGTTCGCCCTGTGCCTGGTGTGGCGGGTAGATTAAACTGATGATCATCCATTGCTCTTGGAACCTGTGCTGGTTTCCCATGAGGAAAATCAGATCTTTCGAAGGAAGGTCATTTTCGAGCTTCTCTCGGAAATAGCGTTCCCAGTCCGCGCCATACCGCCGCTCGCAGCCCAGATAGAGGGCGCCCACTTCCCAGTCGAGAACCTTGTGCCTGAAAACTTTGGCGTTCGCTCCTTCACCGCATTCGTATCGATAATAGAAATCGAATGGCAGTTTCCGTAGGGTCTTGATTGACGGTTTGTCGTCATCGTCGAAGAGGCCGCCTTGGTTCTGACTACCCAGGAGCTTCGCAAGGTCCTCATCGGTCCATTCGGGATCGGAGACTGGCTCAATATCCAGACCAAGAACCCTCATCGGCTTCAGCAGCGCGAGCGAACGGCGGTCTTTTTCTTGCGCAGCTGCGATATCGTCAAAATGTTCGAATGGCTTGACTGGAGACAGCAAGCGACGACGCTCTCCCCAATCCTTCCCGGTCGGAACAACGGAACCGCCTTCGATCGTGTCGGTCTTGATGGTAAAGCTTTCGGGACGGTGGTCCTTCCTGGCCTTCTCGACCTTGGCCTTGATCCACTGCCATTTCTTGAACTGCTGCTCTTCGGCGATCAAGCGAAATGGCACCGGAAACAGGCGGATCAAATTACCCTTCTCATCCATTCCGGCGACGCAGGTAGTCTCGGCATACTTGCCACTAGGCGACGGATACGTTTTACAAAGTATGAGAATTCGGGCATCGACAACAGGCATGGCTTGCTCCCGGACAAGATCGAGACTGGCCGGAATTGCGCCAGTTCAACACTGCGAAGTCAATTCAGCGTTGTCGTGTATACTACGTGACACACAACCATTTCTGGACATCAGCGAACTTTGTCATCGCCCCAACTCCAGACAGCTTTCCTATTCCGGCTTCTTGCGGGAAGCTCGCCCAGTCTTCGGTGCCGCAGGCTTCGGTGCGACGCGCTTCGCGGGCGATTTTGGCTTTGCTGCAGCGGGCACCGCAGGGGGAGGAGCAGGTTGTGCGATGCCGAGCTGTTCGGCCGCGCGCTCCATTCGAACTCGAGCCAATCCAGATTGGCCCGAAGCGCGCTTCCGCAATTCCGTATGAACCTTCGGGTACCATGGAGCCTCGATTGCCAAGGCAGGATAGTGGGGGATCACTTTGCCTCTCTCCTTGAGCGCGTTTGCGATCCAGTACCAGCCAGTTCTGGGAGATATCAGCCAAGCGTCGACAAAGGCCACGGGATCCACGAATGCGAATATCGGAATGTCCTCAAATTCCAAAACATTATTGCGAGTATGGCAGACCTTATCGAAGAACTTCTGGCCGTCCGCTTTCACCACGTCGAGCAGGGCTGGCACTTTGCCTGGAAGTGCCAGATGCAACGCTGACGTCCGTGCGTTGATGAGGTGGTCGAAGACACTTTGAAAATCGGGCCTGTATGTATCGACGACCCAGTACGTGACACCGGCGAATCCGTCCTTAAAGTCATCCGCCCACATGTACCCGGACTTACGAGGAGGCAGCCGTCCTGCCCTCAATAGATCGTCTATGTAGGCCTTCGCTTCTCCCGCGACATCCATCGTCGTCTTGCCCAGGACCCCGCGGGAGGCCATCATCATTCTCAACGCCACAATGTGCAGTAGCTCGCCGGACTCAGTGACTTCGCGTTTGTCGAACTGTTCGTTCATCCGCTTTAAAGCCACATCGACATCCTCGTCATTCAGTTTGTCGAAGCTGCCAACCACCTGCCAGGGCGGAGCGACCTCCTGCTCAAGGAAATATGCGCTATTATCCAGGGAAGCTAAAATGTGCTCTGAAACGAAGCGGCCATCGAACAGCATTTCAGCTAGGACGTCGTCATTCAGCAATGTGCCAGCGATATCGATGGAGTCATACCTTTGCATCGCATCGAAGATCCTGGATTTCGGCGCCGGATCCTGTTTGCCCCGTCCCATTGCGATCCGATGCCCGAAAATCTTCTCCTTGCGCTGTGCCAAGTCCTCCCGCTTGAGTCTGTTCGACCGGGTCTCCACCGAAAGAGCCGCGAATAGACGGATCAGCTCAACCATCGCCATTCCGTTGGCAAAATGACGGTCCTCGAGAGCCATGGCGAGCCGACCGACATCCTCGACCACATGCCGAAGGACTCGCAACGATGCCGTTCGGGACTCGGTAAACGTGGCAAGGATTTCCATTCGGTGTTCACCAAGCCTGCCGAGCGATTTCAAATCTGCAAAGGCCTTGACGAAGTCGGCGAAGGCTGCCTCAACGTCGGGCTCGATGTTCAGCGTCTGTCCAAAAACCTTTTCCTTTGTATCCGCGAACGTCTTCACGATCTTATCGTCATGGGCGATGACGATCACCCGGCAGCCGTGATGCTCGACATAGCGATTGATCATCCCAAGCAGCACCTCGTTGTCGACGGTGCATCGTTCGAGATCGTCAAGAATTATCGGCCGCGAACTATCCACCTCGTTCTTGATAAATGTGCCAACCAATAGACTGGCGAGGCCACCAGTGCCCAGCGATCCTAGAACAGGAATGTCGATCGAAGTGTCGTCAGCTTGCTCTGCAAACTTTTTCAGTTTCGATGCTCGCGGGAACATCTTGCCAAAGACCTGCGCTTCGATCTCTCCAGGTGTATTAAGGCCGAACAGGCTGATGTAGTGAGCATGCGTATCGGGGAGAGCACGGCGAACCTGATAGGACTTTCCTGTGCCCCAATCCCCGGTGACCAACACGGCGTAGCCAGGCTTCAGCCGCCCGACATAGTACGCGAGATACTTGTCGAGATCGGTCCGAGGCTTGATCGCGAGAGCCGTGATCGGTTCCGCATCGTTGCGACTTTCAACCGACACCTGCTCCGGCACGTTCTTCGCAAAGGGATTTCTCATCGTGTCTCTCAACCTCGGAAACCTGGCAATCACGCCTGAGTAGCAACATCTGCATCTACGCGGCAAGCAGGCCTGAGGGAAAGGGCCAATCCGATGGTATAGAAACGAGGCCGCTCGCAACCGAGGTCGCGGGCGGATTCTTGCGCATGTCGACCCCGATCAGGCGACGGCGACGAACTCAAGCTTCATCGTCAGATCGTTGAACTCCTTCACCGTCGGCTGAATCGTGACCATGCGAGCCGGAGCGTTCTCGGTGCCAAAGTTCTTCTTCCCAGACACAGCACGGGTCCGCGCCCGACGTTGGCGGACAGGGGATGGCTAACCCCCAGAATTAGGTAGCAACTGCCACCAGACTTCTTGCCGCTGAACACATAGGATCGCCGCGATCCTATGTAGTAATTTTGAATGACCCTTGTCGTTGATGAACTGAAGAAAAAGCGGGCAGAAACCGACCTTCGGATCAGCGAGATGCAGGCACAGATCAGCGTTCTGGCGCAGCAGGCTGCATTCGACGAAAGCCGGATGATGTCAACAAGGATATCTCAGCTCTCTTCGAAGGCGTCGGCCGGCCGTGGTTTCGTTCGGCGGACGCTCGGGGAAGCGGGTCGGCCGATCACGACCGCGGATTTCGCCTAGTCTTCGCCCTCGACAACGGACTGGGCGAAGACGACGCGAGACTGCGCATAAATCCGTGGCCATCTTTCTTGACGAATGTGGCCACGCATCCCATTGTGTCCTCGAACAGGTGGAGATGATGACATGGACGCGAGGATACTCAAGCAGGTGCAGATGGCCCGCAACGCCAGCAAACAGGACATCACTGACAGCCTCGTGGAAACCATTGTCCAGATCGGGGGTGATCCTCTGACCGTCAGGAAGGCCAAGGATGAGCTGAGCGCAGTGCTCGGGAAAGCCCGAAACGGCGTTCCGCAAGTCATCGGCAATATCAAGAAGGCCGATGATATGGCGGTCGTGATCTCCGTCAAGGATCTTGCGGAACTCGTTACCGCAGCGCGGCAGCAGGAGACCTTCGGGGAGGCGCTCGACGCCATCGGCTTCAAGCCGTATTCCGGTGGCCGCATCATCGTCGGTCAGGGCCGCAAGCGCGAGCGCCTGCAGCGCAGCAGTAACGCCTCCGGCGCGAAGATGGCCCTCTGACGCATGTTCTTGCTCTCGACGCAGGCGCTGATGGATATCATCTGCGAAAACCCCGACGTGACTGCGTGGATCCGCCCGGTGCCGGCGCAGGACATCCATGCCAGCGTCGTATCGGTCGCCCACGTCCAGGCCGAGATCCTCTCGACGCCAATCGAGGAAGGCCGGGAGGTTATGGATCTCGCCCTCAGGGCGTTCGTGTCCTTCGCCCGCAGGAACAACGCCCTCGAACTCTTCGATGAGGGGGCGGGGGCCGTATTCTCACGAATCGCCCAGCTCGACCTCCGGATCGATGACGACGAGGATCTCGGGGACATGTCCCGCATGGTCGTCGCCACGGCGATCGACCGCAACCTCGTGCTGATCGAGGGAGAGCAGCCATATCACGGTCAGATCGACGGCCTTCGTGTTGAGGACCCATACAGATGAAGGCTGTAAGGCGATACCGCCGAACAGGTGGAGGCGCCTCACCGGGCGTGGCTCCTTTCCAGATACTTTCGCTTTCGGGCGGAGGTTATCGGGGACTGTTTTCTCATCCGACATAATCGAAAGCCCCTCAGATTCGAGCGAGCTATATTCGCCTCGTCATCGAACGGCGGTGTCATAAGGACGAGAGCGTCCGGTTGCTCTTCCCACTTCACCGTACCCTCAACAGCCCGAGCGTGCTCTGGCCGAACGCCTTCGCGTCCCCAATATGGAGAAACGCATGACCAAGAAACTTGATAACAAGGTCGCCATCGTGACAGGCGCCAACAGCGGCATTGGCCTCGCCACCGCAAAGCTGTTCGCCGCCGAGGGCGCTCACGTTTACATCACCGGACGCCGCAAGGAACAGCTCGACGCCGCAGCGGCTGAGATCGGCGGCAGCGTTACCGCGGTCAACGCCGACTCCACCAAGATGGAAGACCTTGACCGCCTGTTCGCGCAGGTGAAGGCCGACCACGGACGTCTCGACGCCATCGTCGTCAACGCGGGCGGCGGGAGCGTGCTTCCTCTTGGTCAGATCACCGAAGAGCAGGTTGACGACACTTTCGGGCGCAACGTGAAGGCCGTGATCTTCACGGTACAGAAGGCGCTTCCTCTTCTCAGCAAAGGCTCCTCGGTCGTCCTGATCGGCTCCACGACCAGTATCGAAGGAACGGAAGCGTTCTCGGTCTACTCCGCCTCGAAGGCAGCGGTACGCAACCTTGCCCGTTCGTGGGCGCTCGACCTCAAGGGCAAGGGCGTTCGCGTAAATGTGCTGTCGCCCGGACCGACCCGCACTCCCGGCCTCGTGGAAATCGTGGGCGACAATAAGAACGCACAACAGGCCTTCCTCGATGCTCTCGCGTCCACGATCCCGCTAGGCCGCGTCGGCGAGCCTGAAGAAATCGCAAAGACAGCGCTTTTCCTGGCGTCCGACGATTCCAGCTTCGTGAACGGCGTCGAACTGTTCGCCGACGGCGGCAAGGCTCAGGTCTGAGCTTCCAGGGGGCAGTCGTCTTTCGGCCGCCCTCCCTCTCTCGTCATGTCTCCTTCTTGACGAGGGCGGCGCTTGCACTACCAATTGCGCGAATCTAAACCAGCCAAATGAAGTGACCCTATGAACCTGGACGACGTCCTGCGCCTTCTGCTCGATCCGATCACGCAGTTCGCGGCGCTGGTCGTCGCACTCGTTGTGGCGAGAACGCGTGTCCGGGGCCGCCCGACGCACCGCTTCATCGTCCACATCGCTTTCTTCGCCATCCTCACCATCCTGCTCGTGGGCCACGACGTCGCTCCATGGACGACGGTCACTGGCGACGAGGACCTCACTCACAAGATGTTCATCGGCGTCGCCAAAGCTACTTGGTGGACGGGTGGCGCGATGGTGCTCGCGAGTTCGGTTCGAGTCTTCCTGATCTTCGAGCGAAAACCTCGGGAGGGCCGCCTGATCCAGGATTTGCTCGTGGCCTTCATCTATCTCGGCGCGGCTCTTTCGATCATTGCGTTCGTATTCGATCTTCCGGTACGAACCCTGGTCGCGACCTCCGGCGTCTTCGCTATCGTCCTTGGTCTCGCGCTCCAGAGCACGCTCAACGACGTCTTTTCAGGGATCGCGCTGAACCTTGGTCGGCCATATACCGTCGGGGATTGGATCGAGGTCGAAGGAGGCGTCCGTGGACAAGTGGTTGAGACGAACTGGAGGTCGACGCACCTACTCAACGATACCAACGACCTCGTGATCGTGCCCAACAGCACCCTGGCCAAAGCCACGTTAACGAATCTTACTGGCACCGACTCCGACCATGGCTCGAAGGTCGTCATCAGAGCATTGCCGACACGGTCGCCGGCGGTCATCGAGGAGACGATGAAGACGGTCCTCCTCAGCGCGAACACGACCCTCAAATACCCGACGCCGTCGGTCTCGGTCACAGGCCTCGACGGTTCTGCTGTCGAGGTCGAACTCTCCTTCAAGGTCGCCAGCCTCGGCCAGACTGGGATCGCCAAGAACGAGATCTTCGACCTCGTTTTTAGGCACGCGAAGGCGGCTGGGATTCAACTGTCGACTGCGGCGAACGCACCGACAGAGGCGTCGCCTGCTGAAAACTCCAAGCATCCCGGAACGCCGTGGCGCCTGCTGACATCGATCCCGCTGTTCTCGGCTCTCACCGAAGACGAGATGGAGACGGTGGCGAACAGCATGAAGCGTTGCACCTTCAAGAAGGGCGTGGTCATAGCTCCGCAGAACGCTTCGATGACGTCTCTGATGATTGTCCGGAGCGGTGTCGTATCGGTCGAGCGGGACGAGGAAGGTGAAAGGAGCGAGGAACTGACGCGGCTGGCGCCCGGCGACCTGTTCGGGGAGCGCGGCGTTCTGATGGGCGCGCCGGAGCCAGCAACGATGCGCGCCCTCACCTTCGTTGTAGTCTACGAGATTTCGAAGGACCATCTCGCGAGAGTCATGCATGAGCGCCCTGCCCTTGTCGAGGAACTCAGCAAGCTCCTGGCGAAGCGTGTCGAGACCGAGGAGCACCTGAGGGCCGACGGGAACGCTGGTGCGGAGGCTCATCCGGTTTCATTGGCAGCCAAGATAAGACATCTTTTCAGACTTCCACACGGCAGCATCAACTGACGTTTGGACGGTTAGGTCGGCTTCACTCCGCCGCCCGTGGGTGCGAGACGGTCAAAAGCCTGCCCTGGATCAGCAGCGCTATCGTGCCTATTGCGATTGCCCCGACAACGACGTTCGCAAAGAAGAAAAAGTAAGGCGCCAGCTGGCCTCCGATGCCGTCTCCACCGCGAGATGCCATTCTCATGGACGCAGATGCCAATGCAGTAGTGCCGAGCGTTGCCGCCCAATATGAAGGGGCGAACGGCTGCTTCATGATCCAAGGCACGACGCGAACGAGAAGCGCCACCTGCAGAAGGCAGTAGCCCAGCAGCCCGTTTGCGAAGAGGTCAGGCGGGCCGGACGTCATGCTCAAGTAGGCGGCACACGCGACCGCAGGCGGAGCCAAAACGATGCCGAGCGTCGGCCGAAGTGCTGGAGCCATTTCGGGCGCTGTCAGCAGTCGCTGCAGCAGGACGGACTCGGTAGCGGCCCAAGTGAACATCCCGGCGCCGAAAAGCAACTGCGCGAGTCCCGTGTATCCGAACGAACCCAGGACAAGTGCCGACACGAGAGATCCTGCCACAGTCGGAAGATAGAGGATGGCCGTCGTCGCCTCGTGGTCGCGGCCGCCACGCCACATGACCCCGGTCCGCCATGTTGCGAAGAGGATCGAGAACGCCATGCCGAGGAAGAGCAAGGCGACAGCAACGGGATGCGAGTACGGTAGGACAGCGCGGGCGACAAGCATCGTCGCCACGCCTGCGAGGCCGATGAAACAGCAGTGGATCGGATGGTCAGCCTACTCCAGTGCCTCATCTCTCGCAAAGATCCATTTGGCCGCGTAGAAGACGCCGATCGTCACCCAGACCGCGATGGCGACGACGTTGATCGCCTCGCCGACTATCGCAGGAAAATCCCAGAGTTCGTGGGCCAGCCGCCAGTCGCCGCCAAGTCCAGCGAGGCCGAGCACCATGCCGTACATGCCCGCAGGTACTCTGGGGAAGCTTCGGTGATTGCCTGCATGCATGTCGTCAGCCCTCCACGAATCTGAATGCAGTCCCCGCCCGCTCGACATAGCCGACGCCGGGGTAATTCCAGTGGTAGCCAAGTATGCGCAGCTTTTCGTTCGCAGCCTTGTCGAGCAGCGAAGCCCTGTTCTTGAGAGCGATCTCCGGCTCCGTATCGAAGCCGAAGTGCCATTTCGGGTTCTCAAAGGACACGACGTTGTTCGGAACGACGTCGCCGGAGATCAGAAGATTTCCATCGCCTGCCAGTTCCAGCGAAATGTGTCCGGGCGTATGTCCCCGAGTGCTCACCACGCTCATGCCCGGTACGATCTCGTCTCCCGGCTTGACCAGAGTGAGCCTGTCCTTAACGGCGAACAGATCCCGCTGCGCCCCTCGGGCGAACTCATGCAGAGGCTTTGGCATCGCCGTCTCGTAGTCGGAATTGGTCCAAAACGACCATTCGGCTTCACTGACGTAGTAGTGGGCGTTGGGAAACATCAGCGAGCCGTTGGGTCTCGTCGTCCCACCCGAATGATCGGGATGAGCGTGGGTAAAGATCACCTTGGTGACGGATTCGAAGTCGACGCCAATAGACGCTAGGTTTTCCGCAAGGCGTCCATCGCTCGGCTGAAAGTTCGAGCCCGCGCCCGTGTCCACGAGCATGACATCGACGCCGTGGCGGATCAGCGGGACGTTGGTCTGAAGCGGCGCGCTGTCCGCATCGCCTCCGAGCCGCCCGAGGATCGTTCCACGCTCGTCGGGTGACGCATCCGGCATCAGGATGTCCCACGGAAGCGTGATGTAGCCATCGCTCAGCACAGTGATGTCGAACTGGCCATGACGGAGCGTGTGAAAGCCCTGCGATAACGACGGAAGGTGTGCACGGTCCGGATTCATCAAAGGCTCCTCGCCGCCGTCGGACTACTGGCCGCGGCGATGACAGTGTGTCCCCGCACCGACGCGTTGGCGAGTGTGTTCCTGTGAGTTGCGGGGCGTTCTCGCCAGACACTAGCTGTAATATTCAACCATGCATCGCGCATGAGGAAGGCGAGCCTATGTGGCAGATCTTAGGTGACAACGCAGGAAAATCGCGCGTCAAACGCTCGTCAGACGTCAAATTTGGATGCGATCTCTCCCGTGCTTTCGCTCCGTCCAAATATTCCGCCAAAGTGGAGCGTTGTCGCATTTGTGAGTTCTTGTGAGAAATAGAGCGATGGACCGCCCTCAGGTTGCGGAAATCGTGGCGCAGCGGTACCAATTCGGCAAACTCCAAGGATCGGAGCCGTCCATGATTTTTGATCTGCAGTCCTTCGGCCCGCTCGAATTCGAGGAGGCAGGAATTTTCACTTGGAACGTCGGCGCGGATGTGATGTTCGGCGACAGCGCAGTCGCTCTTCTCTATGGCCTGTCCGCCGAAAGCGCGATCAGCGGCAAGAAGATGTGCGCCTATCTCGGGCGCATCCATCCTGACGACCTGGCCGATGACGCGCTCGCAATACACACCGCCATCACCTCATCCGGCAGCTACCACGCCACCTACAGAGTCAGGGGAGCGCTCGACATCTACCGTCCTGTCGAGTCCTGGGGCCGCTGCTTCCGTGGCAGCCAACGAGACCAGGTCCAGTTCGCCGGAATCATACATCCCGCGGAACCGACGCCGCCTGTTCAATAGACCCTACGGAGCCGTCCGGACAACAGCGCCTCCTTTCAAGGTGAAGGAGAAGATGCTTCCTGTCGGCTCGTTTGCCCTCACCCACAGCGTGCCGCCATGGGCTTCGACGATCGAGCGGCAGATCGACAGGCCCATTCCGAGGCCCGCTGTCTTCGTCGTGAAGAATGCGTCGAAAATCTGGTCTCGACGTGATGGGTCGACACCCGGACCGCTGTCCGTCACCGATACCATGGTCTTGCCGTCTTCCAGCCGTTCGCTTCGGAGATGCAGGCTGCGCGGCGCATCCGTCGCCGATCCCATCGCCTCGGCCGCATTGAGGATAAGGTTGAGAACGACCTGCTGCAGCTGGATGCGGTCTCCCACCACAGACCCCACACTGGGATCGAGATCCGTTGCCAGCGATATGCCGTGCCGCTGCAATTCGCCGCGCGTCAGCACGATCACGCCGTCGATCATGCCGTTGATATCGACAGCCTCCATCGAGAGCGGCGCCTTTCGCGCGAGCGCCCTGATGCTGGCGATGACGTCTCCGGCGCGATGGCTGTCACGAATGATGCGTTCGGCCGCCTGGCGGGCCTCCTCGATGTCCAGCTGGTCTTCGCTCAGCCATTTCAGGCAGGTCGCCGCGTTCATCACGATGGCCATCAGTGGCTGGTTCACTTCATGCGCGATGGAAGCCGTCAACTCGCCGAGCGCGGTCAGCCTTGCTGCACGCGAGAGATGCTGCTGGGCTTCCTCCATCCGTTTCAGGTCGTCGATATCGATGTTGGTGCCGTACCATTTGATGATCGCTCCATGCTGGTCACGCATTGGTGTCGCGCGGATCAGGAACGAACGGGCGACGCCATCCATGCGGATCATCCGCGCCTCGACCTCGCCCGCCTCGCCCACACCGAGCACCTCGACCCATTTCGCAACGACCTTGTCGAGGTCGTCCGGATGAATGGCACGCATCCATCCGTTGCCGAGGGATTCTTCAAGCGTAAGCCCGGTGAAGTCGTGCCAACGCTTGTTGAAGCTCAGAAGCGTGCCGTCGATGTCGCTGTTCCAGGCCAGCGCCGGGATCATGTCGTAGGCGAGTCGAAGCTCCTCGGCGGCTCGCCGGGCTTTCTCCTGGGTGTCCTTGGCGGCTTGATAGAGCGCCGCGTTCTCCAGGGAGATCGCCGCCTGTGACGCCAGCAGCTGGAGGACCGCGACCTGATCCTTCTTGAACAGGTTGGTGGACAAGCCGTTCTCGAGATAGAGGACGCCGACAAGCTGCTTCTGCTTGACGATCGGAAGGCAGAGGATGGATGTCGATGGTGCCTCACGCACGTAAGGGTCTTCGGCGAACGGATGCTCGTTGCCGACGCCATCGAGGATCACGACATCCTGCGTCCTGGTCACGTAGGCCAGAACGGTTTCCGCCAGCCTTCGCTCGAACGTGTCGAGCTTCACCGATATGCCGTCGTCGTAGGTCACGGCCTCGGAGACGATCTGCATTTCTCCGTCCTTCGGCAGCAGCAGCAATCCCCTGACGGCGCCGGAATGCTCCACGACTGTCACCATCAGGCGCTCTATCAGGCGATCCAGAACGATCTCTCCTGACACCGCCTGAGACATCGCCACGACCGCCGCCATTTCCAGAGGATGATCTTCGGGCTTCGCAATCCCGTTGGACTCGCCCCCTATCCCTGGATTCTCTCGGTCCAGCCTCCTGACTATCGCAGTCGCACCCCATGCCGAGAAGCACGCTCTCGCATTCTTCAGGAAGCTTTCGGCGGTCGATTTCAGCCCGAGCGAGCCCGAGAAGCGCCCCGCCAGTTCGCTTGCGATCCCCTCGTTCTGGACGAAGCTGTGCTGCCGGGCTGAAGCGATAGCCTTCTCATAGAGTTCGAGGGCGTCGATCGGTCTGTTTTCCAGCCGTGCCATCTCCGCCGAAAGCAGGAAGGCCCGATTGCCGAAGTTTTCGGGACTGCTCTTGGCCCAGATGTCGACATGGAGCTGGTGAAGCCGCAATGCCTCGACGTGCGCGTCGCCACCCATGTCGTCGGATCGAGAAGCGGCCGCCGCGTGTGCGAGAGCGCTGTAGAAGTGGAACTCCGCGATCTCGACGAACGACTTCGCACTTCTGTTGGAAGCTGCCTCCCCCGACGCCGCCAGTGCGCCGACGCAGTCGCCCGTCAGATAGCGCGCCACGATCCTCTGGATCCAATACCATGCCAGGACGAGCTTCAGGCGCTCCCCTGCCTCGACCAGATAGGCTTCAAACGCCGCGGGGGCCGGAAGGGCGGGATCAGGCTCTTCAATGCCACGGAGTTCCCGGATATGGAGGAGCTGTCCTGCCGCCGCGTCGGCCGCCAGCGAAAATCCGGTTTTACTGGCAGCTTGCAAGAACTGCTGCGCGTCCCGTTGGGCCGCCTCCAGATCGACACCGCGGATAAGAAGATGCGCAACCAGCGCTTCCCCTGGCGCAACGCTGAAGACCAGATCTGCCCTGGCAACCGCTGTGGCTATTGCCTGACGGGAATACTTCTCCGAGATCGATAGATGCTGGGTCCAGGGCACGCAAAAGCAGCCGTAGCAGGCGTAGACGCGAGCCTTGAAGCGATCCATTCCATGGCGCTCGACCAGCTCCAGTCCCAGCCTGCCGAACTGTCCGCCGGACGCGTAGTCGCCCGATCTCAGACCAAGCGGAATGACGACCGAGACGTACGCATAGCAGGAAGCGTCGCAGTTGCCGTGGCGGAGGCTGAGCGACACCATCTGCAGGTAGATCAGCTCCTCGAGATTTCCGTCCGTGACGATGGCGGGGAGGATCGTGTACGCAAGTACCTCCATCGCGGCGAGCCAGTCGCGGTTCTCCATCCGCGGAAGGTGGACGAGCTGATCGATGGATCGTCCCGCCAGCCGCTCGTACAGATCGTGGATGCCCGCGCGAACCTCGGCGTCGCTCGGATGAGCGGACCACTCGATCCCAAAGTCGCGCAGGTACTCGAGCGCCACCTCCACCGCCTTGTCCTGGTCTCCGAGCGTCAGATAGAGGGACGACCGTAGGCCGACCACGGCGCCGCGATCTACCGCGTCCTCCGCCTTGGCCGCGAGGTGAACGAGATGGGCTTCCGCGACCTCGTTCTCGCCTGACAGATACTCGCACTCGGCGCTCTCGAGTTCGAGTGGAAATCTGATCGAGTACCGCTCCCATCCGGCCTTCTCGATCAGGCTCAGGCCCGTCTTAAGATATTTGAGGGCGGAACGGTATGCGACCGATGCCTTGGCGCGCCTGCCAGCTTCGAGGAAAAGTTCGGCGATCCTTTCGAGTCTGTGGGGATCGACCGCCTGGTCGAGGCCGCGCCCGAGCTGGTCAGCCACCTCGAAGATATGCTTCTTCAGCGCGCCCGGCGGCAGCTTCTCCATCAGCGCGGAGCCGATCCGAAAATGGATCTCCGGCCTCTCGGCTTCCGGCACCATGCGGTACGCGGCTTCCTGGACCCTGTCGTGCACAAGCACGAAATCGTCGTCGGAGCGCAGCAGCAGTCCCCCTTCGACGGCCTCCCACAGAATGCCGACTACCTCCTGCCGCGGCTTGGCTGTGATCAGCGAAAGGATAGTCGCGGAAGTGCCGTTCCCGAGGCATGCCATCAGCTTGACGATCTCGAGAGCACGGAGCGGAAGCCTGCCGAGCTTGGAGACCACGAGATCGGCGACGTTGTCCGTGATCTTCGTCGCGCGGATCCTGTTCTCGTCCCATTTCCATTTCGCGGTCTCATGGTCGTAGGAGAGCGCTCCTTCGAGATCGAGGGCTTCTATGAAATGAAGAACAAAGAACGGATTTCCGCCCGTCTTCTGTTGCACGAGCTTCGCCAGCCGCGCGACCGACGGGACGTCGTTCCCAAGCATGTCGGCTAGAAGGTGTCTGATTTCGCCCTCGTCGAGCGGGCCAAGCCGCAGTTCGTCATAACGGCAGCTTCCAGCCTTGAAGGCCTCCCGCGCATCGTTCAGCGGATGCCCGCGAGGCACCTCGTCGTCGCGGTAGGCGCAAATGAGCATGAGGTTGGCGACGTCCCCGTCTTCGGTGATCCTTGCAAGCAAATCAAACGTGGGGATGTCCAGCCATTGTACGTCGTCGATGAATAGGACGAGCGGATTGTCCGGCCGCGCAAACACCTGAATAAAACGGCTGAAGACGAGATTGAAGCGGGACTTCGCTTCGTGGGGCGGCATGTCGGGAGCCGGAGGCTGCTCGCCGATCACCAGCGCAAGTTCCGGAATGAGGTTGATCATCAACTGCGCATTCGGCCCCAAAGCCTCGGTCAGCGCCAGCCGCCAGCGTGCCAATTCCGCCTCGTCCGCACCGAGGATCTGACGCACAAGGCCGCGGAACGCCTGCGCTATCGTGACGTAAGGGATGTCGCGCGTGTACTGGTCGAACTTCCCGGCTGCAAACAAGCATCCGCTGAACGGGATCGACTTGCGCAGTTCTCGGATAAGCGACGACTTACCGACGCCTGCGGGACCGGAGACTAGAGCTACAGCCTTTCCGCCCGGCGTTCTGGCGATCTCGAACGACTCGAGAAGAGAGCTTATTTCCAGAGAGCGGCCATAGAGCTTGTCCGGAACCTGAAGGTGACCCAGGGCGTCTGCGGTTGCCACGTCGAACTCCTCGACGCGACCCGTCGAAGCAAAACTGCCGAGACACCGCCTGAGATCGCTCTCCAGGCCCGCAGCCGTCTGATAGCGGTCGTCGGGGTTCTTGCTGAGGAGCTTGAGTACGATCGACTGGACGACAGGCGGAATGGCATCGTTCCGCTCCCTCGGAGGTATTGGTCGGCGGGCGACATGGGAATGGATCCATTCCATTGCATCGACCGCCATGAACGGAAGTTCGCCCGTGAGCATCTGATAGAAGACGACGCCAAGGGAATAGAGATCGCTCCGCTCGTCGACGGGCTCCTTCATCCGCCCCGTCTGCTCGGGGGACACATATGGCAGCGAGTCCGCCATGCCACGGGCTGTGGCGGGCAGCTCGGGCACGCTCGTCTGGGAGCCCGCCTTTCCGAAGCCGAGCAGCCGAACCGTTCCCAAGTCGTCTGCAAGAAAGCGGTCTGGGCGAAGATCCTTGTGGATCAGGCCTCGTTCGTGGACCTGTCTCACCGCTGCGGCCGCGTTCGTGGCAACAGCTAGAAATCGGCCCACCTCGAATGGGCGTCCCAGTTCGGCCGTCAGCGGCAGCCCGCCCTGGTCCTGCAGCACCAGGAACTCCCGGCCATCGTGACGTTCCAGTGACAAAGGAGTTGCCGCCCACTTTTCATCGAGGCGGTGAGCGAGAGACAGCACGTATTCGAAGCGCGGATGGCATTCGCTGACGGTGTCTGGAGAAGCGGCCGTGACCAGTAGGAGCGGAGCGCCGCCGTCGCTGGACGTGCCCCGATAGAGCGCGCTGACTGCGTCCTCACGAAGCAACTGCATCTGGTAGCGGGACAGGTCCATCACGAAGCTCCGTATGCCAACGGCTGAGGCCGCTCGTGATCCTAAACTAATTTTACAGTCGCGCCATCGTGGTCGATATGACGGTATCATCGAGAAGGCCGGACTGCTATCCGGCCTCCCAACTTGCTTCCCGGCTACGCCTTGATGAAGGCAAGGATGTCGGGGTTCAGGACATCCGGGTTCGTCGAAAGCATCCCGTGCGGATAGCCCTCGTACGTCTTCAGCGTCGCGTTCTTCAGAAGCTTGGCCGACAGCGGCCCGGCGTCGGCGTAGGGAACGACCTGATCATCGGTCCCGTGCATGACGAGAACGGGAATCTCGATTTTCTTCAGGTCTTCGGTGAAGTCAGTCTCCGACCAGGCCTTGATGCACTCGTAGTGCGCGTTTGCGGCGCCCATCATGCCCTGGTGCCACCAGTTGTTGATCAAACCCTGCGAGACTTTCGCATTGGGCCTGTTGAAGCCGTAGAACGGCCCGGTCGGCACGTCGATGTAGAACTGCGCCCTGTTGTCGGCGAGCGCCTTGCGGAGGCGGTCGAAGACTTCGATCGGCAGACCGCCAGGGTTCTTTTCCGATTTCACCATGACCGGAGGCACGGCAGCGACGATCACCGCCTTCCTGACGCGGCCGGGCTTGGCGCGGGCGACGTAGTGCACGACCTCCCCGCCCCCGGTCGAATGACCGACATGGATCGCGTTCTTGAGATCAAGCGCCTCGACCACCTCGGCGACGTCCGCGGCGTAGGTGTCCATCTCGTGCCCCGTACGGCTGTGGGAAGAGCGGCCATGCCCACGTCGGTCGTGCGCGATGACCCGGTAGCCCTGGGCGATGAAGAACAACATTTGATTGTCCCAGTCGTCGCTGCTGAGCGGCCAGCCATGATGGAACATGATGACCTGCGCATCCTTCGGACCCCAGTCCTTGTAGAAGATCTCGGTTCCGTCCTTCACTTTCACAGTACCCATGAACTTGTGCTCCGTTGCGGGTGATGGTTTCTGTTTCGTGGCGGCTTCGGCAGCCGTCGCGGGCAATGCAAGAGCGAGCGCGACTGTCGATCCGGCGATCATCGCGTCCCGTCTGGTAATCGAAACATCCGGCTTGAATGTCATGCGTTGAACCTCCGAATTGCGAGTGTCTGGTTTTCAGGCGGGCGCAGCTACGCCGACTGCGGTCTTGGTGAATGGCACGAACCCGGGGAGTGACTCGACCCGGCACAGCCATGACTGGACATGAGGGTAGACAGTCAGATCGATGCCACCCTCGGGCGCCCGCGCCACGTAGCCGTAGACGGCCAGATCAGCGAGCGTCGGCGAGGACGCCGCGAGCCAGTTCCTTGTCTCAAGCTCGTCGTCCAAAACGTTCAGGAGTGCATAGGATCTCGACAGCACTTCGTCTGGGACAGGTTTCGGACCGGATATCCGTATCCTTCGTGCCGTGGCGACACCGTATGCCACCTCGCCTGCTGCGACCGAGAGCCAGCGCTGAACTGCCGCCGCACCCATAGGATCCTCGGGCAGCCAGTCGTGCCGTCCGAGCTTCTTGGCCAGATAGATCAGGATCGCATTCGAGTCCGCGAGAACGGCGTCGCCATCCTTGAGAACTGGCACCTGACCGAACCTGTTCATCTTCAGGAATTCGTTCGTCTTCTGCTCACCCCGGCGGATGTCCACCTCGACAAGTTCGAACGGCTCGTTGACGAGCGTGAGGAAGAGCCTGACCCGATGCGAGTGGCCGGATAGCGGATGGTAGTAGAGCTGCATTCCGGTCTCCAATATCGTAAGGCGCCGTTGTGGCCTCTTGATCTGGAGTATTCCGCTTTGGTGGGCCGCGGTCTTTCCTATTCGTCAGATGATTAGCGGCAGCTCGAAATGCAGCCCGCGTCGGCTATCGTCCGCTGGGCGCTGTCGAAGCGAGCCGCGTCCGGGCCTTTCACGCCGAGCGCTTCGAACATTTCCGCGAGAGGATGATAAGCAATCGCGGCCCGGTCTCCGGGCAGTTCCCTGATGAGCATGCGCAATGGGAGGTCGAGAGCTGTCAGCGGCGTCTCTGTCATCACAGAGGTCCCGACTTTCGGGTTGCCGTAGATGAGAACGCGCGTCTCCGGCATCGACAGCCCGTTTTCACGAGCGGCTTCCGCGTGATCGATTTCAGCGAAGATCGTCAGCCCTGCTTTGCCGATGGCGATCTTGATCGCCTCCAACGCTTCGTCGAAATTATGCGTCGAACGATGTTCAATCGGCTTCATGAACGACCTCCTCTAGTCGGCATTGATTTCGTCGCCCTTGGATAGTTTGCCTTCCCCGGCCTTGTAGAAATACTGGGAAGCGACAAGCCAGCCTTTCAGAGGCCGAAGTGGCGGAATGCATGTCGCAAGCAGGAACGGCCCGGTTACGAAGATCTGCGTCCAAATCGACGCATTATGCGCGACCTCCAGCCACACTGAGAGCAGCACCGTCGGAATGCAGGCAAAGCAAATGACAAAGAAGGCCGGGCCATCCGCGGGATCGGCGAAGGAGTAGTCGAGCCCACAGACCTCGCAGTTTGGACGAAGCGTCAGAAAGCCCTTGAACAGATGGCCTTTGCCGCATCGCGGACAAAGGCCGCGAACGCCCGTTTGTAGGGGCGGGAGCGGAGGGTAGTTGTCGTTCGTGTTCGTATCGACGTGAGTGCGCTTGGACATCTGCCCTCCTAGAAAGGTTTCCTACGGCGCTAGAAACCGTAATGGCTCAATCCCCAATGCCCGTCCGGGCGGCGGCCGGCCGGCCACTTGAAGGCGCGGTCCGTTTCCTTAATCGGATGCTCGTTGATGCTCGCGTGACGGTACTTCATCAACCCGTCGGCGTCGAATTCCCAATTCTCGTTGCCATAGGCTCTGAACCAGGTGCCACTGTCGTCGTGGTGTTCGTAGGCGAAGCGGACGGCTATGCGGTTTCCTGAGAAGGCCCAGAGTTCCTTTATCAGCCGATAATCAAGCTCCTTCGCCCACTTCCGAGCAAGGAATGCCTCTATCGCCGGACGACCAACCACGAACTCTGCCCGGTTCCGCCAGCGACTGTCGACCGTGTAGGCAAGCGCGACTTTCGCAGGATCCCGAGTGTTCCAGCCGTCCTCCGCGAGCCTGACCTTCTCGGTCGCGGATTGAAGCGTGAAGGGAGGCAGTGGCGGGCGTGTCATTTGTCGTCTCTATCCATGATTGTTGGCAACCGCTTTGAGTGCGGCGACTTCGGCTTCCAGTTCCCTGATGCGAGCGTCTCTGGTCTCGATTGCCTTGAGCACCTCGTCGGCCTCGAACCGAAGCGGGATGTGCTGCGGGCAGTTCGCGTCCCAGCCCGTAACATTGAAGAGCATCACCTGCTCCGGTCTCGCGGCGTAGCCTTCCGGCATCAGCTGCTTGATCAGCCCCTTGTCGCCTTCGACGACCCTGGCGGTGCCCCAGATTTTAATCCGGGATCGGCTGCCATAGTCGATGAGGAACAAGTGGGCCTTATCGTTCTCGATCAGGTTTCCCTGCGATATGAATTGCCGATTTCCCACGAAGTCCACAAACCCGATCGTTGTGTCGTCGATCACACGGAGGAAGCCCGGAGGGCCGCCGCGATGCTGGATGTATGGCTGGCCCTCGGCATTCACCGTGGCCAGGAAGACGCTGATCTGCTTCTCGATGTAGTCCCTTAATTCGGGTGTGATCCTGGTCGCCCACCCACCACGGTCTTCCATCCTCGAATACGAACGGCGTGATCCTTTGCGTTCCTGGATTGCCTTCACGGTTTCCGTGAACGCAACGTTGCTCGATACCTGACGCGCGGTGTCCATCGTCACCCTCCTCCGGCTGCCCTCGGGTGAGAATGCCTTCAGACGCCTTCGTAGACAACACGAGTGAAGAGCGCCGGAGGGATCACCCACTGGCCGAACTTGGCATCCCACTGCTTGGTCGGGTTGGCCGCGATGGTCTCCTCGACGGAGCGGCCCGCTTTCTTCATCTTGGCCACCTTCTCCCTGGCACCGACCAGCATGTCCAGCCAGACCTTGATGTCCTCGCGGTTCGCGATGTCGCCGTGACCGGGAATGACGATGGTCTCCTTGTCGATCATCTTGAGGTTCGCTTCGGCAGCGGCGATCTGGCCGTCGATGCTGCCGCCCGTCGAAGAGTCGATGAAGGGGTATAGACCGGTCCAGAGCGTGTCGCCGACATGGATCACGTTGTCCTCCTCGAAGAAGACCGAGATGTCGCTGTCGGTGTGGGCGGGGCCGTAGTATCTGAGCCTGATGGTCTTGCCATCCAGCTTCAGCGTTTCCTCGTCGCCCTTCATGAGGCGGGTCGGCAGCGCGCCCTTCGGGGACGGAGGGAAGTCGAAGTTCCAGTCTTCGACGCGAGTGGCGGCTTCGAGATACTTCAGGGTGTTCGGATGCGCCATGATGGCCGCGCCTTCCGAGTTCAGCCACTCATTGCCGTCGGTATGGTCGAAGTGCCAGTGGGTGTCGATGAGATGGGTGATCGGTTCCGGCCCGATATCGGCGAGAGCCTTTTCGAGGCGTGGACGCGTGGCGGTGATCCCGGCGTCGACCAGAAGCTTGCCGTCATTGCCAGTGACTACGGCGACGTTGCCGCCCGATCCCACCAGGACGTTCAAGCCGCCGCGGAGTTTCGTGGTCGCGATGTCGGCCTTGGCCGCAGCCTCACGGATGATCAGGACCTGGCTCTTGGCGGCCGCGAAGGCCTCGCGGGGCGTCAGCCACGCGCCCGTGGCGGCAACCGTCGCGCCGCCAAGGCAGCAAAGGCAGAAACCGCGTCTTGAGAATGCGTAGTCGTGCTTGGTCATCACCCACTCCATTGTTGACTGTGTGCCTGAAGAAGTGCCACCACGCTGGGAGGAAGCGTGGTGGCGACCTCGATCCAAATCCGGCCAAGCTTTGATCGAGGGAAGCTGATCGGTTGACCAATACTCCCACCCGCCGACGATCACGAGGTAGTTGTCGTGAAGCCCGGTGAGATCCCGTGAGATGCCCGAAGACCTCCCGAAAACCTAGACTATCGTCGAGTCAAGATCGACCTTGGCCGTGTTCCAGCGACAAGAGTCGGATTGTTCGTGACTGCCTGCAGAGCTACCGTGCCCACGCGATCATATTCATGTCGATGCCTCCGCCGGGGAAAGGACGATGCTTACTTCGCATCCCCGTCATGCGGCGACATCCGTAGCCGACCGGGGAGTCAGCCATGCAAGTTCCGTTCGCAAGTTCGACGCGTCCCACGTCTCGTGACGCCAGGTCACAGTACCTCAACGAAGCCCCGCGCGACGCAAGCGATGACGCCATCCGCTTCGGCCGCTTCTGCGCCGTCCCGCACGCGCGACAGCTCCTTATGGATGGACGGCCGCGCGAGATCGGCGGCCGCGCGTTCGATCTGCTCATGGTCCTGCTCCGATCTAACGGCGGCATCGTGAGCAAGGAAGAAATCTTCGACGAGGTGTGGCCGTCGATGGTCGTCGAGGAATGCAATCTCCGCTTCCAGATCGGATCGCTTCGCCGGGCGCTGGGCGACCACGGAGACATGATCAAGACCATAGTCCGTCGCGGCTACATGCTCGTCCGAGACGATACGGTGATCCCAGAGGGCGGCGGCGTCCCTTCCCTGGGCATCGTACAGCAGTCGGCAATTGACATCGTAGAGAAGGTCGACAAGGACAAGCCGTATATCGTCCTAATCGACGACGACGACGGCGTGCGGCGCGCCATAACCGGGCTCCTCCGGTCGGTCGGCCACTGCGTGGGATCGTTTCCCTCGGTGAAGGCCTATGTGGAAAGCGACAGTGTGCATCGCGCGGACTGTCTGATACTCGACGTCGGCCTCCCCGGACAGAGTGGCTTGGACTTCCAGGCCGAACTCATGAAGTCGGGTCTCCGTCAGCGGATCGTCTTCATCAGTGGCAACGCGGACATTCCGATGTCGGTTCGGGCCATGAAGGCTGGCGCTGTCGAGTTCCTGACGAAACCAGTGCGGCATCAGGATCTGCTGTCTGCGGTGGATATGGCCATCAACGCCTGATCGCTGACCAGATTCCATGGAGCTTCTCATGACCGATTTCGGCGCACCGAACCCGAGAGCAACGACGTTTGTTGGCGGCAACCAGGGTGAATGGATCGTCGGTTCGCAGCGCGCCCTCTTGGGATCACCGCTAGCTGCGGTATCCCGAGTGGCCATGCTTTCAGGGAACGGCCCGGCGGAAGCATCCGGCGCCGCCTGGGTCCTTCGCGGGGTCGCCACCAACGATCGATACACCACACGTGACGAAAAGCGTTCGCTCGTGGAAAGGCAGGCGCCGATCGGCCGCCCGGAAGCGACGAGAGCCGCTCTCATCCTACTGCGAAAGTCCGCCGACTGGTGGGCAATGACACAAGACGAACGCCGCGCCGTTCTCGAGGAGCAGTCGCATCATATTGCGATAGGACTGCGCTTTCTGCCCGCTGTCGCCCGGCGGCTGCTCCACTGCCGGGATCTGGAAATGGATGCGCCCTTCGATTTTCTAGGCTTCCTCGACTTCGCTCCTGCCGACGAGCCCGCATTCGAAGACATGCTGAGCGAACTCAGGGCGACGAAGGAATGGAGCTTTATGGAGCGCGAGATTGACATCCGCCTGGCCAAGGACACCGAGTGAGGTCCAACTCAGGGTCTCCTTCTCGTAGGCGTAGACCGCGCGTGACCGCGTTGGCCAAGCTGATGATGCTTTTGGACGAAGCCCCCGGTACCGAGGGCACTGCAGGGGGATGACCTGCGGTGCCCTTTTTGCGCCGAACACCCTCCTGCCCGCCCAACATCGTCTCACACCCATTCCCGACATCTCACACTATCTCCGCGCCGCAAGATGTAGCGTCACCTCAATGAAACCAGTGCCATAGGGACGTTCGGATCCCGGCGCTCATAGAGGTGACATCCATGAAGAAGTTCCTTTCAAGCACCGCAATGTTGACGGCGCTCCTGCTGAGCGGATCAGCGGTCGCCGCCTCCAAACCGACCGTCGTTCTCGTGCACGGCGCCTTCGCCGAGTCCGCGAGCTGGGACGGCGTGGCTGCAAAACTCCTGAAGGAGGGCTATCCAGTCGTCGCTGTCGCCAACCCTCTGCGGGGTCTGAAATACGACTCCGATTACGTCAACCAGGTGCTGAAGTCGATCAAAGGCCCAATCGTCCTCGTCGGTCACTCCTATGGTGGGTCGGTCATCAGCGACGTCTCGATCAAAGATACTGGGGTCAAGTCGCTGGTCTTCGTGTCCGGTCTCGCTCCCGAGAACGGTGAGAGTGTCTCCCAACTGGGCAAGAAGTTCCCCGGCAGCACACTGGGCGGCACGCTCGCACCGCCTGTCCTTCAGCCGGATGGCAAGCACGACCTCTACATCGAGCAGAGCAAGTTCTGGAAACAGTTCGCCGCCGACGTCCCCAAGGACAAGGCAGCGCTGATGGGAGCCGAGCAGCGCCCGATCGCGGCAGAAGCCTTCGAAGAGCCCTCGACAGAACCCGCATGGAAGTCCCTGCCCTCGCACTTCATCTACGGCTCCGAGGACAAGAACCTTCCTCCCGCACTGCATGCCTTCATGGCCAAGCGCGCCAACGCGAAGGAAGCGGTCGAGGTCAAGGGATCGTCCCACGTCGTGATGATCTCGCACCCCGACAAGGTCGCAGCGATGATCGAGCGAGCCGCCGCCGACTAGGCCCGTAGTCCCCGCAGAGCAACTACAAACAGGAGCATGACATGCACCCCGATATCGCCATCAAGGTGAGCCTGGGCATGACAGGCGACGTCTTCGAAACGTTCGACGACTGCCTGCATGTCGAGCACTACCAAGTCGCTGACCCCGATATCTTCCTTGCGAAACTCACCCGTGAGAATGGAAGCCGCGCGATCACCACTTCGCTCAGCGCTGGAGCTGGCACATTTATTCTCGCAGACCGGGATTCCGAGCTTCGCCTCGAGCAGAAAGGCTGCGTTCTCTACCAGGGTGTACTGGTCGAGGACAGCATCGCCTTCATCGAAGGCTCCGATCCCATTTCCGTGGAGCTGCAGTCGGATGCTTGCCTGTACGTCCTAACGTTCCTGGGCGAACGGCACTCCTGGCCTTGCCCGGTCATCGGCGGCCGCTTCAACATTCGTGACGAGCGTCTGTCGGAACTGATCGATGACGTGTCGGAAAGCTCAGCGGCGCGAAGAAGCGACCTTGCGCGCGAATTCTCGACACTGGCATTCGAGCGCTATCAGTCCCTGCCCCGCGTGCATCCCCTGTCCACGTGGCGGCTGAACCGAGTGCGGCGGCATGCAGAAACGAGGCTCGACCAGCGCCTGACCCTCGAAGAGCTGGCGGACGTCGCGGGCTTCTCGCGCGCGCACTTCGCCGCCACCTTCAAGGCGGCCACCTCGATGAGCGCACATGAATTCCTTCTGCGTCTCCGCATCCAGGAAGCCGCGAAGCTGCTGATGGGAACGGATCTGCCACTCGTGGACATCGCCCTGCAATGCGGGTTCCAGAACCAGCCGCATTTCACGACGGTCTTCAAGAAGATGACATCCGTCACCCCGCGCAGATGGCGCGCTCGCCGCGGCCTTCCCACGCCGTCGGTTCCGGGGCTTCGTCGACGCAATGCCACGACCATCGATCTCCCGGTCATCGACCCCGATCGTCCATCCCACGAGCTGCACTAGCGGCACCTAACCCTTTCTTGAGGAGTCCTGACATGACACACGTAACCCTGCATCCCTCGATCGAAGCGGCACCCGAGGCTGCTCGCCCGACACTCGAGGCGATCAAGAAGCAAATGGGCGGCGTCCCGAACGTCTTCCGCATGATGTCCAACAGTCCAGCGGTGCTAGAGGCCTATGCGGGGCTCAACGGCGCGCTTGGCAAGGGCAAGCTGGACAAGAAGATCCGCGAGAGGATCGCACTTGCCATCGCCCAAAGGAACGGGTGCGGCTACTGCCTCGCCGCTCACACCTACACTGGAACCCACGTGACCAAGCTCAGCATGGACGAGATCGCGGCAGCCCGGCGCGGCAGATCTTCGGATGCGCGTGCCGATGCTGCCGTGAAGTTCGCGGTCAAGGTCGCCGAGGAGCGTGGATCGGTGAGCGAGGACGAGCTGCATGCAATGAGAGCCGCTGGGTTCGATGACGAGGAGCTTCTCGAAATCGTAGCCCATGTCGCCGCAAACACGTTCACCAACTACATGAACGAGGTCTTCAAGACCGAGGTGGATTTCCCCAAGGTCGAGCACCACGCCGTCTGACAGAAGCAGTCGGCAGGTGACCGCCTCCCTGCCGACCGAGTGCAGCCGACGTCGATGGAGACCCAGCGCAGTCGAAGCCAGCCACCTACGGCTGCGGCCGATCCTCATGACTGCATTCGCTTTCATTTTCCGCGTCCTGCCGCTGGCGATCGCCACTGGTCCCGGGGCCGAGATGAGGCAATCCTTGGGAATTGCCGTTTTCAACGGGATGCTTGGCGTGACCTTCTTCGGGCTTTTCCTGACCCCCGTTTTCTACGTGGTGCTCAGGTCGCTGCGAAGGCGCCCGCTGGTGCGGCCGCATCCCAAATTGGAGATCGTGAGACAGAGCGAAGGCTGAGACGCAGCCTTCACTTCTCCAGCGGATTGCCGAACAGGTCGGCCGGGACAGCCGCCGTGTCGGCATCCGAGCTCTGTCGCTCTGATATGCTCCCGCCGAAGGTACGCACGCTCCCAGGCCTGCCCGCCCACAGGGCGATCGGAATTTTTTCACCTGCCTTGATGTCGCGATGTGCCACGAAGTAGCCGCGGTGATCCGGCGCATTCTCGTGTCCAGCCTTCTCGTTTTCGAAGATGCAGATCTCGCCGAGCTTTGGTTTGTAGGCCAATTTGGTTCCCCAGGCTGCCTCAATGAAGGGTACGAGACTGGCGTTCTGAAGACACCTCAGGTTCGTCGGATTCGTCCGAAGCGCCCTCGAACCGTTCGGAAAGGCTCGCGACATAGCTGATGCCCTGCTCTAGCAGGATCTCGGCGGCTCCAAGCATGTCCGTAGACGCTTCGATCGCGCACCCTCGTATCGAGCATGCGAGATAGATTGCGTTTCGGGCAGATTTTAGATCACCACGCTCGCCAGCATCCTCGGCGACGCTTTCCAACGCGCTCACCACGAGCGTGACCATGTCCGCTCTCTCTCCGGGTGACATTTCATTCAATGATCTTCCTGTCATGACAGCCATCCATTCGTGCGCGAGCAGGCGCGCGGGGGCGCTGCTGGCGATCTTATCGGTTTTATGGGGACAGTTTGGACGTGTTCGTCCGTCGTCGACACAATTGGTGATCGAAGAAGATGCCCGCAAGGCCGCGATCCATGCCAAGATGACAACGGAGACTTGCGTGACTTGATCGTCTCGGGGGATGCTAGTCGTCTGAGAAGCGGCGGGGTGGAGGAGCCTTGCGCCTCAGCGTAGCCTCGATGTCCAGGGCGAGCTTGACTCGCCTCGTGTGGAGTTCATCTGCGGTCGGCTCGGACGACGGGAGCACGCTTTCCGGCACTTGAAGAGCGCCGGCGGCGATGGGGTTGGGCAACTGAACGTCCTGCTGCGGCATGGCGATCTCTCGGCGGTTCGCATGGCGGAAAGAGGCCCCGCCGGGGAACGAGCGGGGCCTCTCATGAGGTGATCGCGGGCCTAAGCGAGGGGACGGCCTTGCGGTAGGGGCTGAGTTGAACCGCTGCGATCGCCTTGGGAGCTATGAAATTCTTCAGTCTGCGTTCAGGACGACGAACTCGATCGTCTCCGAGGTAATGACCCGATGCGTTGGATCCGCAAGCTCGATGAGGATCCGGTGTCGGCCGGGCTTCAGCCCGACCACGATAAGCGTCTCGCCACTTGCGTCGACGAAGTGCCACGGCAGGTCGTCGACCGTGATGTGCAGATGGCCTATCCTGGGGGAGACGTCGAGGGCACCCACTCCAAATACCGGGACGATGCGAATGTTCTCCGTCCAACACGCGCCCGTGTGACAGCGGTTCCGGCAGCGGGTCATCGACGACAAGCCGCGGTTCCGCTTCGTTCTCAATCGCGACCAACGGCGACGGGCCTTTGGCGTCTCGGGCACTCGGAAGCTTCAGACTGGCGTCGGCCATGGCGGTCTCCGAAATCTCCGGACCCTTGATCGCGACTTGTTCGTCCTGCGGCCCTTTAGTGGCTACGAGATTGCGCCTGTGATTGCCCGGAGTCGAGCAAGATGCGGTGAGGTGCCGTTAGGAGGCGTTTGCCAGCGCCGTCCGGATCGCCTGCAGCAGTTCACTCGGGCTCACAGGCTTCAGGAAGACCTTCATGGCCCCCGAGCTTTGAGCGCGGTCGCCGACTGCAACGTCGGAATGCGCGGTGATCAGGATGGAAGGGATGGCGACTGACATTCCGGCCAGCCGATCCAGGAGATCGAGACCAGAGATGCCGCCGAGCTGGATATCCGTGACCAGACATGTCGCGGTCTGCAGTTCGTCGGAGTCGAGAAATTCCTCGGCCGAGGCAAACGACGCCGCGTTTATGCCCGAGGCTCGCAGCAGCCCCCTCAAGGCGTCCCGCACGGGCTCGTCGTCCTCGACGCAGACCACGAGCGAAGGCTTTGTCATGGCGACCATAGGCTCAATCCTTCGCGTGGCCGAAAGGCTCGTTCAATTCCAGCAAGTCGTAGTGGCGCACCAGCTCCGGCAGGGTCAGCACATGCATCTTCTGCATCACGTTACCCCGATGGAGCTTCACGGTTGCCTCGGTGATGCCGAGGGCGGCCGAAATCTGCTTGTTCTTCTGACCTTCTACAACGCGGGCCAGCACTTCCTGTTCCCGCTTCGTCAGGGATGCGAAGTCGGCTCGTGCATTGCTGGCGGCTTGCTGCTTCAATGTGGTGCGGTTGTCCAGCTTCACCGCCCTGTTCACGGCGTCGAGAAGGTCCTGCTCGCGGACGGGCTTCGTCAGGAACTCAGCCGCTCCTGCCTTCATCGCCCGCACTGCGATCGGAACGTCGGCATGGCCGCTCATGAAGATAACGGGCCTTTGGAAACCGCCTGCCCTGACCTCCTCAAAGAACTCGATACCGCTCTGGCTGGGAAGCCGGACGTCGAGGATCATGCATCCCACGCTCGTCAGCTTTCCCTTGGCCATGAAGTCGGCGGCCGAGGAGAAGGCCGTCACGTTGAACTTCATAGAGCGCAGCAGGCCGACCAGCGACTCCCGGACACCGATGTCGTCTTCGATCACCACGATATGGCTGGCGCCGTCGTCGCGTGGCTTCTGGTTCATCTGCTTTCCCCTACAAACGGTATCGAGAATTCGAACACAGCGCCGCCTCCCGCTCTAGGCCGGGCAGACAGCGTGCCGCTATGGGCACTGATGATCGACTTGGAAATGGCCAGGCCCATCCCGGTGCCCTGCTGCTTGGTGGAGAAGAATGCTTCAAAGATCCGTTCCGACGCAATGGGGTCGATCCCCTCTCCTGTGTCCTCGACCCTCACCACGACGGATCGCGAACCGTCCTCTTCGGCGGTGAGATCGATCCTTCGCACACCGTCGTTGGCTCCGATGCCCTCGGCCGCATTCAGCATGAGGTTGAGAAGCACCTGCTGGAGTTGAACCTTGTCGCCCCGGATCGCCGGGATGTCGGGCGAAACGGAGACGGACACGTCGATCTGGCGGATCCGGAATTCGCTGCGCAGCATCGTCAGTACATGGGAGACCACTTCCGCGATATCGACCGTACCCATTGACGGTCGCGAGTTCCGGGCCATGCTCCGCACGTTCAGCAGCACGTCGCCCGCTCTCTTTCCTTCCTCGACAAGGCGCTCGGCCGCGAGCTTGGCTTCCGCAACGTCGGGAACGTCGCGGTCGAGCCAGCTCAGACAAGTTGCGGCGTTCGTGACGATTGCCATCAGTGGCTGATTCATTTCGTGAGCGATCGAGACGGTCACCGCCCCCATCGCCGTAAGCCTGTTCATCCGGACAATGTCTGCCTGCGCCTTCTGGAGCGCCTCCTCATTCTTCACTCGTTCCGTGATGTCGATGATGGCGCCGAACACTTCCGCCTCCTCCTCCGGGTTCGTCTCCACACGCGTAACGCAATGGACGTACCGGATCGAGCCGTCGGGCAGCAGGAGCCGATGCTCGATCTCCCAGGGCTGGCGGTCGCGAAGGCCCTTTTCAAAGACAGCGGCGACCATTTCGCGGTCACTCGGATGCACTCGCTCTCTGATCACCTTTGAACTCAGCGCCATCGACGTATCGAAACCGTAGATGTTGTAGGTCTCCTCAGACCAGACGACCTCTCCCGTCAACGGCTTGATCCGGTAGCTGCCGACGTGGCTGAGCTTCTGGGCTTCTGCGAGCGATGCCTGCGCGCGCTGCGCGTCCTCCAAGGAACTTCGTATCCTCTCCTCAGCAAGGCGGGTCTCGGTAACGTCCACGATCGTGCCAATATATGCGCGAGGAGACTGAACCTCGTCGAGGATGAGCCGCCCACGAGCATGTATGAATTTGACGGTACCATCCGGAAGCAGGAACCGATGTTCGACGTTCAGCTCCTCGCCCTGCAAGGCCCGTTGATGGGCTTCAGCAACCATCTGCCTATCGTCCGGATGAACGCGCGAACTTAGCGTTTCAAAATTGATCTCGTTGGCATCGAGACCTACGATATTGGCGCATTCGGGCGAACAGGTGAACACGTCCGTCGCCATGTCCCAGGACCAGGTGCCCGTCTCGATGATACGCTGGGCGACGGCCATCACCAATTGGCTCTGGGCAAGCTCGAACTCGATGCGCTTGAGCTCGTCGATGTCTGTGTTCACGCCGTACCATCGGACGACGTTACCGTCGTCATCCAGCAGAGGAACAGCACGCAGAACGAACCAGCGTGCCTCGCCGTCATGCCGGATCATTCGAGCCTCGACGCCTCCAGGCTTGCCCGAGGTGCAAAGATCCGTCCAGACCTTGATGACCTTGTCGACATCGTCAGGGTGAAATGCGGATACGAAGCCGAAGCCGACTGCTGTCTCGCGGGTGAGCCCGGTGTATTCGAACCACTGCTTGTTGCCGTCCTCAAATCCTCCGTCCGGTGCCCCGATCCAGGCAAGGGCTGGTATCATGTCCCACCCTAGCCTGGGGTCGTCTGCCGCCCTGACCGCAGTAGGGGCAGTGTCAATCTGGTCATGGAAATTGTTGGCAATTGCCGCGGCCGAGAATGCCGTCGCAAGCCACTCGAGGTCTTCGACCCGTGCAGGGGCCGCGCCGTCTGGCATTTCGAGATAGATCGCACCGTCATTCGGATCCGGCAGAGCGACCGGGAGGCAGACGATCGAGTGCCTGTTCCTGCCCCGCCCCGTCGATACAACCTCGCGTACCGTCGCTTCGTCGATGTCGAACGTTCCAAGCCTCCCGGATGACAACGCTACCGAAGAAGTGTCTGCCATTGCAGCCACCGTGAGCTCATTGCCCCGTGCTACGATGAGGAACCCGCGCCTTGCGCCGGACATCGTGACGGCAGCGCGCATGAATGGGCCGACGTCGTGGGCGTCCGACCTGCGTGCTTCCACCGCTCCCGAGCCCTCGTCCATCAGTGACAAAGCTCCATGTCTCTTCCGCCGAGCCACTCCGCCAAGATGCTGTAACGTGGGGCACCTGAATCAGGCATTCGGAATCCCGGCGTTTGCAGAGATCCTCGGCACCCGAGGGTCGAGGATGCGTTTTGCGAACTGTCCTAAGATTGCGCCAAGGCCACCCCAGACGATAAGCTGGAGAATTGCCGACTGCGCCCGGAATGTAAATAGAAGGTCGTCAGGGAAGCCGCTTGGCACTTCCTGAACATCCGGGAGGGCAGACACGAGGATCATCGCCATCGATGCGAAGGCGAGCGCTCCGGCTGGCACCGAGAGCATCCCGCCGTGCCTGCGCCGGATCAAGACGCCGATCCAGAAGGAAAGGGCCATCGAAACGAGGGATAGCAGAATAAGCAGGAAGTAGAGCTCGGTGCGGCTGCCGATCGTCTCGGCGCTACCGATACCAGGAGGATTGGCGGGATATTTCAGCTGCGGGACGAGAACAAGCGAGACATATCCCAATGATGCCAGCGTCCACACAGTCGATCGTGGCCCGAGCCCGAGCCGCCCGTGCAGGCATCCGAGGCCGATTGCCAGAATGCCGCCGAGCGCGACGCTGTAGCTTGCGATCCCCGTCAGGAGACCGAGATTGCGCTGAGTGGCCCGGCTGACGGTTTCCTCTTCCGCATTGCCGTGATCGGCAGCGCTCCCTTCTTCGAAAACGATGGCCCGTTCGACGGTCGGTTCGGAAAACGCTCGCGCGAAGCCGAAGGATAGGAGTGCCACGATCAAACCGGACAGCATCCCGGCAAGGAGAAGTCGCTGAAGCATAGCGGCATCCTCAGTGGCAGGGAAAGCCGAGCAAGTGACGGCCGTCGTGCACGAACTCGTGGACGGCGCTCCCCTGGACGAGTGAAGTTGCGCCCTGCTCGGCGCCGACGAAATAAAGGGTCATGAGCGAGAGAAGCCCGACGAAGACGACCCATGGAAGCAATTCGCCTGCGGTTAGCGGCACGGCAGGCGCCGGGTGGGTGATGATGTGCGTCATGGCAAGTCTCCTGAAGGATTGTGACGCCACATCATGAGCAGGATTCCGGACGCGATCTTTCGTATTCGTTCGATGCCGCCGCAAGTTCGAAATTCCGCCATCGCACGAATACGAAAGATCGATGCCTGTCTCGTTCGTACCCTCTTCGGGAATGCAGGAGGTAACGATGAACCCAACTTCCAGACATAGAAAGATCGCGGGCGTCGTCCCCGCCCCAGCGGACTTGCCGCGGCTGGGCGCCGGGCAGCGTGTCCGGGTCGGTGACCTGACTCCAGTCGGTCACTATCGCGTCCCCACTTACCTTCGTGGCAAGAAAGCGGTGATCGAGGCGATCATGTCGCCGCGGGCCGTCAACAACGAAGAGGAAGGGTTCGGGCGGAACGCCGGATCGCTTGGCGTCTACTATCGGATCGCCGTCCCGATGACTGAGATCTGGAAGGACTATGCCGGATCGCCCGGCGACAATCTCCGCATCGAAGTATTCGAAAACTGGCTGGAGGAGGTCGACGATGACCGTCCATGAAGAACAGGACCACGATCACGATCATGACACCGAGCACGAGCACCCGCATGCCGCGATCGAAACGACGGAGAAGCCGGGGTACTACGACATCATGGAGCAGGCCTTCCAGGAGCTGATGATCGAAAAGGGGTACATCGGCGCCGACGAAATCCGGCACCAGATCGAGGTTCTGGACTCCCGAAACCCTGCCCTGGGCGCCAAGGTTGTCGCCCGCGCTTGGACGGATCCGGACTTCAAGGCACGCCTGCTCGAGAACGGCCGCACCGCTTGCGAGGAACTCGGCATCACCTTCTACGACCTCACGGAGCTGATCGTCCTCGAGAACACCACCAAGGTCCACAATCTCATCGTCTGCACCCTCTGTTCCTGCTACCCGCGCCCAGTCCTCGGGCTGCCACCCGATTGGTACAAAGCGAAGCCCTACCGTGCCCGCGCGGTCTACGAGCCGAGAAAGGTGTTGGCGGAGTTTGGGACGATCATCCCCGACGATGTGGAGGTCAGAGTCAGCGACTCTACGGCGATCCAACGCTACCTCGTGCTTCCGATGCGCCCTCCGGGAACCGAAGGATATAGCGAAGAGCAGCTCGCCACGCTCGTGACCCGCGACGCCATGATCGGCGTGATCCCCGTACGGTCTCCAAACGAAGGAATGGCAGCATGACCGGAAGCGAACAACTTCTCAAACGACTGCCGAACGACATCGGCGGCCTGGAAGCACCTAAGATCGAGCAGACCGATCACGAACTCCTCCCCTGGGAGAAACGGTGCCACGCGCTCGCCGACGTGCTCGACTTCCACAAGATCATCAACACCGAGGAGAAGCGCCGCGGGGTCGAAGCCCTGGGTTCGGAGATGGTCGGCAAGCTCACATACTATGAGCGCTGGATCGCCGCTTTCGCCAACATCGCGTTCCAGAAGCGTCTGATCACACCAGAGGAGCTGGCCAGACAGATGTCGGCCGTGGAGGATCGATGGAGAGCTCACTCCTGAAGCTCGTGCCCCAGCGTGCCTCCCGCTGCTTCGTTGAGGACGACGCCAGCGCGCCGCTTGTCAGAAGGTCGCTCGCCGAAGCAGTTGGCACGATGTTGCTGATCGTGGCTGTGGTGGGCGCCGGAACAGGCGGAAAAGCTGCGCCCATCTCCTCTGCCATGGCCATTTCGGGCACGTTGATCGCGCTGATACTGGCACTGGGGTCGGTGTCGGGCGGCCACTTCAATCCGGTCATCACCGTCCTTCAGTGGCGCGCAGGACAACGCGGTCTCAAGTGCACGACCTGGTACGTGGCCGCGCAGATCCTCGGAGGCATAGCAGGCGCCGTCTTGGTCGATGTCATGTTTGCAGTCCCACCAGGCGCTCCGACTGCGGAGCTTCCGAACGTCGCCGCTATCGTGAGCGAGCGCTGTCTACATTCGGGCTCATGATGGTGGTTTTCGGCAGCAGCCGTAGCACCAGCAAGATGACAGGACCGTTTGCAGTCGGCCTCTGGCTTACTGGAGCGATCCTCGCCACGCCGACCGGATCCATCGCCAAACCTGCCGTTGCCATCAGTCTGCTCATGTCGCCGTCGAGCGCATCGGTGACGGCAGTCGCCCTCTTTATTGTGGTACAGTTCGCTGGCGGCACTCTGGCGGTGGAATGTGTCGATTTCCTTTATCCGTCCGCCGGACGTTGATGGGCGACCTGGCCAGATTTCCACAGGGAGAATACGATGTCGAAGACAGAGCTATTGGCCTCAACAGTTGTCCTGCTCGCGATCTCGGCCGCAGCCGCCAGCGGCCTTACGGGAGAAGCCTCGCCTATTTATGGTGTGAGGGTTCCCGAAGGATATAGGGAATGGCGGCTGATCACAGTTTCGCACGAAGCTGGCAAGAACAACGACATCAGAGCCGTCCTTGGCAACGACATCGCGACAAATGCCTTTCGGGAGGGCACCAGGCCGTTTCCGGACGGGACTATTATCGCGCGTCTGGCATACGTCTACGAGTCCTCTCCGGAGAACGACAAGGTTTTTCCCGCGCCGCAGTCATTTGTCGCCGGCGATCCGACCAATGTGCAGTTCTCTGTGAAGGACTCGAAGAAGTATGCCGACACGGGTGGTTGGGGCTACGGCCAGTTCGAGAACGGCGTCGCCAATCCCAGCGAGCCTCTGATCAAGAGCTGCTTCGCCTGTCATATGAAGCTCGACCCTTCGACCGATTACGTGTTCAGCCACTATTCGCCGTGAGGCCATCATGCCGAGCCATAGGAGGTAGCCGTGAGAACGAAGTGCGTGATGACTCCCGCGGAAACCATGTCAGCGATCCGGGACATGTGGCAGTGCGGTCGCGTCGATGAGGCTGCAGCCCACTTCGCAGAGAACGGCGTTCTCCTCGTTGAGCCAGACAGACAGGCCGTCGGACGCGTCGCGATAGGCGATGGACTCCGGGAACTGGCGAGCCGCCTTCGCTTCTTCGTGGTCGACGACCGCGTCGTGATCCAGCGGGGAAACATCGCCCTTCACCATGCGAGATGGACTGCTCGCTACATGATCGATGGCGCGCCCTCCGCCGAAGAAGTCAGCGGAACGACCGCGGACGTGCTCACGCTCCAAGCTGACGGGCGTTGGGTCGCAGTGGTCAACAACCCATGGGGAAGCGACGTCCTCGATGACTAGGTTTCATTTCCACATTCGCGTCGCCGAAGTGGTCGACCCAGACTACGAGGGCATTGAAATTCAGGCGAAAGACTGCGTCGCCGAGGCAATCTCTGTCGCTCGCCGAATTGTGGCCGAGGCAATGACCCTCGACGAGTCCGTTGGCGACATGACGTGTGAGATTACGGACTGCGACGGGAAGCTGGTAGCGGAGCTGCCCTTTCGGTGCTGCGCGCGGCTGCAGTGAGGCGCGCCGATACCCCAAGTTTGGCGTATTGTCCGGACATCAGGGTGGCACGTCGGCGGGCAGTCCACATCGCAAAGCCTCCATGATCGAAGTCGAGACATTGCTCGCCAGTCCGCCCTGCTGACCGACAAAGTTCATCGCGAGGCGCAGCCCCACGTACACCACTGACAATTTGGCCGCTATCAAGATCCTAGCTCTGCTCGAGGAGCTTGATCGAGAAGGACACCTGTTGCCGAACGCAAAGGCTGCTTAGCGGTCGCCGATCAATCTAACAGCTTCCGAATGGCCATGATCCCCTTCGCTGTGTCTGACCAAGATTGGCGCCATATCAGGAGGCCAACACCCAGCACAGTGGCCATGACGAATGGAATTGGTCCAAGAAACCAGAACGCCGCCGCCACAGTGAAGTAATAGGATCGAACACCGACGCTGAACGATCGGAGTGCCGGGTTGAGGACCATCGTTAGCGCTTCCGTCCATGCCGCAATATCGCGCTCCTCCTGCCGCGATGGACTGGCGCCGATTGCGGCAAGACAATAGTTGAGCTGCCGTACAGCCCAGATGAAATCGGACAGCCCACGCAGCAGCGTTGCGATTATCAGCAAGACTTTCGTCTGGAACAGCCATGCGGGATCCTTGGCCGCGAACACCGCGATGAGACCGTTGCCATTGCCATAGTTCGGCTCCATGAAGAGCGCGCCGCTGAGGCCGACGATGATGATCAGGTTCGCGGATCCGAAGAAGGACGCCGAGTTGATCGTGTGCCCCAGGATGGCGGCGTCGCCGATGAAGTTGTTGTCGCGGGTTAGGGTCTCCCGCATCCACGCAGATCGCACGCGAACCATGTCGACTGAAAGGCTGTCGTTGGGCCGCGGCCAGCCCAATGCCATCAACGGTTCGATCGCAATCCACACCAATATGAAAAAGGTGATCGCAGCTATATTGAGCGCGTCCATCAGGTTCCCCGGCCGAGTTTGTCCGCACACTATCGCGGGTGTCGGCTTCCTCCAAGAGACCCGCTGGCCGAAGCACTCGCCGCTATGGTTGCTCGCGCATACCTGGCGTCGCCTCGCGCTGATCGGCGTCGATGAGGTCGGCCGCCACCACAAACGCGTCCGTGTGCTCGCGAGCGGCTTCTCGGAGGGCCGCAAGGTTTGGGATGTCGTCACCCTCAAGGACATCAAACTCGTGCAGGATCTCGCGCTCCGCCTGTAGCCAGTGGTCCTCGTGCCGATTTTCTAGGCCGCCCTCGGCTTCCCAGATTGAGTAGGCGCGAAGCCGGATCCGTTCGGTAACGTCGACGCCACCGCGACCATTCGGGCGGATCCTTGTTGGGATCGATTTGATGCGTCGACCGCTTCTCGCGGCGTGGTTGCTTTGGCTCATTGTCATTAGCTCGCTCATAGGTCTTCAAATACCGAGAACATAATGTCGCTAGCCACGGCAGTATTTCGAAAATGAGCGATCGCTAGCGAGTGATGTCATCCACGGCGGCGGCAGCGGCTCTCAGCACCCAACATCAATCAGGAAGGATTCGTTGGACCACTCACCCAAGAAAGTGACCGCCTGCCGGGCGCCACCGCCAACAGGGTGGTAGCATCAGTCGGTTCGCCACTGCTACGAGTTCGTCGCTGACAGCCAGAACCTGAGCTCGGGCGATTTCTCCTCCTCGCCATCGATGTATCGCTTCTGCCAAGAGGGATCGGGTACCAGCGGTCTTCCAAAAATCTCGGGGTTCTTTCGCAGCCAGTAACGCCAGGCATAGTGGTCGTAGAGATCGAGAACATGGCACGCGTAAGCCTGAGCGAGATCTTTGTTCCCGCGGACGATGACGAAGTTCTCATCGTTGTTGTGGGAGGCGCGGTAGCCAAGATTGTGCGATCCGGTGATCACCGTGCAGTCGTTGCTGAAAGGATCGATTACGACGATCTTGTTGTGGATGATCGCATGGCCGTAGATGTACATCTCGGCCTCCCATGCACCGAATACATCTTCCTTGCTGATGGCACCCGCCGGGATCGATCTGTAGTCCGGTTCGGGCTTCTCGGCGTCCGCCTTCTTCTTCGGCTTGCCGGGCTCGCCGATCACAGAAACATGCATTCCCCCCTCGTCTGGCTGCTGATTCTTCTGCTTTTCCAGAGCCTCTGCAAAGTTTGACGCGCGCTGCGTGCTTGTCAGAGCTCCGCGGACGAAGAGATTGGGATTACGCTTGAGCGCCCTGCCCGCCGCATCAAGGATCGAATTGTTCCCCGGATCGAATGCGAGGAAGAGCACTGCGTGTTTTGCGCTCTCCATCAGCTTGAAGACATGTTCCATGTCCTCCGGATGCTCCTTGGGCGGGCTTTTCAGAAGATCGACGGTGCTGGGCGCGAACAGGACTTGGATGCTGACATCGCCATCGAGCTTGATTGGGGTCGAGATGGACTCTCCGTTTTTCTCCCGGGCGAACTTTCTGAGAGCCTCAGCCTGGAGTTCGTCCTGGTTGCCGTCAGCCTCATCAATGTCGCTCTTCAGCTTATTCCAATAGTCCATGTATTGCTGAGCGACAGCAGGAGACTCTATGACGAGCGCGTTGTTCGTCTGCGTGCAGAGGCCACTGCTTGTCCAATTGGTCGAACCGGTCATGACAGCCGTCGGCTTGCCGCTCTGGCTCAGGATCAGGGATTTGTTGTGCGGTATGCTGCCGCTCTTCAGGATACGGTCGATGACATTGACACCCGCCTTCTTCAGATTTTGCCTGTTCTCTGCATCACCATCCTCGATCTCCGGATGGTTTTCCTTTTCTGCGATCCGCGCGTTACCCAAGACGACAGTTCTGCTCTTGGGGTCGCCGTGATCGGCCGCCTGCAGTCGACGCTCCAGTCCGTCGGGGTCGTCGAGCTCATAGAGGGCCGCGTGTATCTCCCCACCGTCCCTGTCCGCGCGATCGAGCAATGATGTGACGCCCTCAAAGAGCTGCCCCATCAGGCCTTTCCGGATAGGATCGTCCGGATTCATGATGTGCGGCTTGAGGGCGGCAGCACTGGGCTTATGATTCAGCGCGTTGCTCAATGCCTGCGTGGCGACAATGCCGCGGTTGAAGTAGGCCTTGAAGGATGGCCCCCGTTCCTCGGTCAGGGTGATCTTGTTGCTCAGCAGCGGAGCGATTCCGGTGAGGGGTTGCAGCTTCTCTCCTGCAACCCCGCCCATCGGTACGATGCGGTATTGATATGTGCCGCCGCGCTTGGCAAAGAGATCCTTCCACCAGAACTTCTGGATGGGAGCGTCCTCGGTCGTGAAAGGCGCGTCCTTGTCTTGGCCCTCGAACCGAGCAACCGCCGGAAGGGCTCGCTCAATGCCATCGCCGTCGATCTGAAAGACCGCAAACCCAAGGCATCCGTCGAGATTCCGGTCGTACGTCCAGGCCACAAGTGCGATGTCGTTGTTTGAAAATGCGATGGCAGGCATCCGTCCCTCCCTGGGCAACTTATAGAAGCACACGAAACAGAAACATTGCTGATGGCGGTATTTTTCGAATTTCGACAGCGGGTGATGTACTTGGGATGCCGATAATAGACGTCTATTAAATCAGTGATATGAAGGCAATGAAGTCTTTCTTCATCGCGCCCAAGCATTATCCGAGAATTTCGTGCGGGTACTTGACAGTATACATCTACAATTTATTCTTGCATCTGTCATTGGCTTTGTGTCGCAGTTCCGCATTCGTTTCACAATTGTCTACGAAGGCTCGGCGGCTGGGAAGACAGCTCCGGGACGTGGTGTCCCATGCCAAAATGGCTAGGCCTATTCTTGCCGATCGCCGTGATTTCGAGCTGCATCACGGTAGCTCCGGAAATCTCCACAGCCGCGATCAAGGATGATTTTTCGAGCAAGTCTCCCGGAAAGTATTGGTTTGTCTGCAAGCGCCCTGAGAACCAATTTTCTTTCGGCGACAAGAGCGAGGGTCGCACGGCAATGACTTCCGTCGTGAGCCCCTTGCCGAAGATCGAGGCCCTTCATGAGAAGCACACCGGCTGCATCGACGAGGATACGAAGGACTACAAGGCGGACGGTGATGAACGCTCCGAGTTGTGGGAAGCCAGCGACACCTGGATGAAGCTCGGCAGCGATGTCTGGTATCGCTTCGACATGTTCATCGACAAAAGCATCACCCCGACCACTGGCCGCTTTGTGATCGGTCAGTGGAAGGAAGAAGGATCGGCTCGGAACTCACCCTTGTTGGCACAGCGGTTCAACGGCGGGAATTTTTCGGTCACGGTCGAACAGGACAATTTGGCGCCGGGTCACAGCGACGACGACAATCTCTGCCGGGTGCTCGTCGCGGATCAAGACTCCATCGCCTCAAAGCCTGCGGGCTGGGCCCATGGCGACAAGGAGCCGCCGCCGCCCAAGAACGTTGCAACGCTGATGTCGCATGCTGTGACTGATGGTCCGGTGGTCGCCGTCGATAAAGGGTGTGCGGTCGGGATCGTGCCTGAGCAATACGGGCGCCTCCCCGATCCTTTCGGCAAGTGGACCACGATGGTCTATCACCTGAGACTGACAGCAGAAGGGTCGGCGCTCATCGAAGTCTGGGCCGACGGTATCCTTATAGGGAAGACAAGGGGCCGGATTGGTTTCAAGAAGGACACTCCGCACCTGCGCCAATATTTCAAGTTCGGGTCTTATCGGGATCCAGCCGCGTTCGACACCACGACGAAACTTTCAAATTTCTACCGAGGTAGCGAACGAAGCGAAGTCGATCCGGACGGCGAGCTGACGCCCGACTAGGCCCTACAGAGTCTTGTTGACCGCTCCGCGAACGGTGAATCGCGAGCCGCCCGTCCAGGCCCTTTTCGAGAAGTACACGGGCTGTGTCGATGATGAAACGAAGTGCTACCCTCGCAGCTTATCCTCGGAACCTTTCTGCTTCTGTCGGCCGGGGTGTTTCTGTCTGAAATCTTGGACTTCATCGAAACGGGAACGTGGACGAACATGTCAGTCATGGCGTTCGTTGATCTTCTGACTGAGGACGGAGAGGTAGCGGGTGCCCGATCAGCACTCTTGGGCCTCCGGTTTGTTCTCAGCTTGGTGCCCGTGCTGCCTGTGTTTCTGATGTCGTGCTTCATCGCGCTAGTCTGGAACCCGATCGGCGATTAGCGACGATCACCTCGCGACGTCGACTGAAGCTTTGGCCAATCGTGGCCGACATTCTGGGTGCGCCCAGAGCCCACAAGTGGGCTCAAATCCTGGTGTCGATCGGCATGGCAGTCGTCTCCATTTCGTACAAAGAGGATCGCTGTCGGCGCGACTTACGTCAAATCGCGATTTCTTTCGCCCTGCGACCGAAACCATACGGACGTATGGGCTCCCTTTCCTTCCGCACCGCGCTATGTTCCGAGATCAGCTTTCGAAAGCCCAGAGGTCGCTCATGAAACGCGTTGGCTTCATTGTCAGTCCGAACTTCCAGATGATGAGCCTCGCCGCCCTCCCGGTCTTCGAGTTCGCCAACCGCGTCATGGAGCAGCCGTTCTATGAACTCGAGGTGCTGTCCGAGTCCGGTGGTCTCGTCAAGTCGTCGTTCGGAGTGGCAATCGATACAAAGCCGTTCGACGATCCCGAGTTCGACACCCTCCTCGTCGGAGGCGGCACCGAGATCGAGCCAACCAGCCCCAAACTCCTTTCCTTTCTCGGCAAAGCACGCGCTTCATCGAGAAGGATCGCATCGATCTGCGCAGGCGCGTTCGTTCTGGCTGATGCGGGCCTCCTCGACGGCCGTAGCGCGACCACTCACTGGTACAACGTGCCAGAGTTCGAGAAGCGCTATCCAGGCGTCCGCATGGAAGGCGACAAGATCTTCGTCGTCGACGGCCCGATCTGGAGTTCCGCTGGCATGAGTTCCGGCATCGATCTCGCTCTTGCCCTAGTGGAAAGCGACATCGGTGCCGAGGCGACGAAGATGATCGCCAAGCTACTGGTCGTCTACCATCGCCGCCTCGGAGGCCAACTGCAGTTCTCAGCCATGCTCGATATGGAGCCAAAGACCGATCGCATCCAGCGCGCGCTCGTCTTCGCAAGGTCGAACCTGACTGGCGATCTCTCGGTCGAACGTCTTGCAGAAGCCGCTAGCTTGAGTGTCCGGCAGTTCAATCGCGCGTTCCAGGCGGAAATCGGTCAGACCCCTGCCCGTGCGGTCGAAGCCCTGCGTGTCGAGGCCGCGCGCCTTCTCCTGGAAGGCGGCAGATTGCCAATGGAGGGAATAGCGGAGCAGACGGGACTTGGGGATGCTGAGAGGATGCGGCGTTCATTCCTGAAGATCTACGGGACGACACCTCAGACAATTCGCCGGAATGCCAGATCGTCGGATGAAATCTTCGATCTGGCCAGCATGAGACCGAAGGCGCAAAAGTCGCGCGCAGATCTCGCAGACGCATAGCACGACAGTTCCGATGGTTGGACGAACCCGGCTTCGGTTCCGGGCGCGAAAATGCGCGCCTTCGGGAACCCTAGGCTCTTGTTGGGGGTATCTGAAGTAGATCTTCTTGGGCCGTTGCGGAGATGCAGCCGATGATACCAGCAAGCTACCGATCGAGCTATTACGAAACAGTGCAGGAGCTCGCCGAACTCTCTGGGGGCGCTGTGTGTTGCGAACGCGCGATGTGGAGTGTCGAATACATTGCGCGCGGTGCCTGGTACCAGTTCAACGGATACAGCGGGCCTGGCGAGGTCTTCTCGGCGGCTTCGTCGATGGATCCGGTGGAAGGCTCGGTTACCGATCTCGATCCTGCCCTGCTGCCTCTCATTCTCCTTGATTTTCACTACAACGCGGTTATCGGCGCATATATCGGAACGGAAAAGCTGGCGACACGGATTGCCTTCGACGTGCTTCGCGGTCTCGACTTCATGCCCGAGATCGTCAGCATCCTGATCGCACGCGACGAGGCCGAAGAATGCGGATCGCTGACCCGCACGATGACGCGCTTCGCGTACGTTGGATTCGAGCGGTCGGAGCACGCCGACGACATCGGGTCTGCGAAGTGTCTCGCCCCTACCCCCGATGCGCTTTCAGCCTAGTGGTGCCGCGGACGGCTGCGGGTGTTGAGATCAACGGAGATGGCCTTGAGCACGCCGCTGGCGCCAGGACCGACGCGGCCGCGCTGAACAATGCTACCGTAGGCCGAGAGTGGGCGGACCTCACTGCGAAGAGCTTCCGCTTCGGCCATCTCGGCCCTGTTCAGAAGCCTTGTGAAACGCGCATCCGAGCGAAGATCTTTCGGGATGGCGTCGAGCATGTCATCATGCCATGGGGTCGCGGGCAGCAGACCGTGGCCGAAACTTGAAACCCCGAGGCGTCTCAAATAAGCGTTTCGAGGCACGCTCTGAAGACGAGAGTTTCTGGATCGAGTTCGCAAAGATGGAGCGTAGTGGTCTGCGTGTTCTCGTTGTCGTTTTCGTTCGTTATGCGCTGCTCCAAATGTATCCCAAGGAGCTTGCGGATGCCCGTTGCAGCTGGCCAGACATGGCTGAGGGCGCCCTTGCGCAGCGGCGCTCCCTCAGGTGACTTTGACGAAATCCGCTGCGCCTCTCAGTCCCGAAGCCTGGAAGGCGGTACGACGGTCTCGATCTTGCCCGTTGCCACGTCGTAGACCAGACCAGCAACGGTGAAGCCGGAAGGTACCTTGGATGCCTCCTTGAGCGCATTAACGTCGATCTCGACCGCCTTGTAGGGATCCATGACAGCAAGATCTTCAAGCTTTTCGGTCGGGACCTGCATGTACTTGGCGATCAAGTCGGGTGCGTGCTTGTAGCAGCCCTTGATGCCGCAATCGGTGTGATGGAGGACGACGAGATTCCAGCCTTCGCCGACTTCCTTTCCGGCGACCTTCGCCACCGTTCCCAGGATATCGATGGTTTCGACGATCTCCTCGTTAACGCGGCCGCCGACGTTGCGGATGACCGCTGCCTCGCCCTGTTCGAGCTTGAAGATCTCGACCGGATCGACGCGGGGGTCAACACAGCCGATGATGACGGCTCGCTTGTGTGGAAGCATCTTAAGTTCGGGTTGGAATTTCTCGGCTGCGAACTCGGCATTGCGTGTCGCCAGCGATACAAAATAGGTCATTTTTCTCTCCTCGGGATTGGATTGGCGGCGCAGTCCGGCTACCAGGCTGCGGTTCTGGATGTATTTCTAAGGAACGGCGTAGGCCGCCCGCGTGACATCTGCTATTGCTTCGCGTTTAGGACGTCGGCGTGGAGCTTTGCGTATTCGCCGACCGTCATCGGGCGCTTTCCCGTAATGAGCTCGATGTTGTTGTCGGCACCGGACATATGACCGTGCTGGTAGTCGAGCATCGCGCCGCTGAAGTGCTGCAGGACATATTGGGGGACGCCCATCTGCTTGAGCGAGGCGATGTATTCCTCGATCGGCAGATCCTGGAAGACGATCTTCCGACCAAGAGCTTCGGAAAGTTCTGCGGCCATCTGCTCGTGATCCATTTCGACAGGACCTGACAGCGGGATGGTCTTGCCGATATGACCTTCCGGATTTTTCAGCAGGACTGCAATGGCGCGAGCCTGGTCAGCCGCTGCGATCGGCGAATGGCGGCCCTTTCCGACTGGCATCCTTAGGACGCCCTGCTGGACGAACGGCAGCTGCCACGGATAGAGGAGCCATTCGAGGAAGTAGGTCGGACGCAAATGAATGACCGGAATACCCGACCAGTTGAAGACCTGCTCGGAAATGTAGGTGTCCCTGCAGGAGTCGCTCGTCGAGTTGCGGTCGGCGGAGCGCTGCGAGAGATTGAGGACGGCCTTCATCCCTGCTTCCTTTGCCGCCTGGGCGAAATTGACGGTCGCGTTGATCAGTCCCGGCGCGACGGGCCAGACGAAATATGCCGCCTCGGCGCCTTCGAGAGCGAGAACCAGCGTGTTGATGTCGTTCAGGTCGCCAACGACGACTTCGGCACCCTGTTTGGCGAGAGCGTCGGACCGCTCGTCGATCTTGCGGACCATCGCGCGGACGTCGAGGCCCACTGCGAGAGATTCCTTTACAGCCGCGCGACCGGTATCGCCTGCGGCGCCTGTGATGAGTACTTTCTTGGACATGACTGGAGATCCTTCGGAATCGAGGGTTCGGTTGCTCGGTGCTGATGTTGTTCCGAATCCTGTTACCTCCTGAGGCGCTTCAGGATCCGATGAAGTAAAGATGCTCGCGTCCCCCCCTATCCGGTAGCCGTCCATTTGTGCTAACATCTATCTCGATCCAGCATTAATGACGCCAGAACGACATCGTCTGCGGGATTCGTCGGCTTGTTTTGATCGCTCTTATGTCGATGGCGCATGAAAACGCCACTTCCGGGCGAAGCAAGGAAATCGCATTGAAGGACATACAGACCCTGCGTCTCTACACTCGCGTGGCGCGGCTTGGCAGTTTCTCGGCGGCAGCGCGGGAAAGTGGAATGGTGCAGTCCCAGGTCTCGCGCATGGTTGCCGATCTCGAGGCTTCTCTGGGCGTCAGGCTGCTTGCGCGAACCACCAGAGCGGTCGCGCCCACGGATGCCGGGATCGAGTTCCTCGCGCGCATGGAACCAATCCTTGCGGCGCTTGACGACGCGGAGAACAGCGTCCGCGAAACGGGTGAACTGCGAGGTCGGCTGCGGGTGGGTATGCCTTCCACGATGGGCAACAGGGTCGTGATCCCTCGTCTCTCCACGTTCGCGGAGCGTCATCCCAAGTTGCATATCGAGCTGCTTCTGGACGATACCTGGCAGGACATGGTCCGCGAGGCCGTTGATGTGGGGATCCGCGTCGGTGAGTTGCCGGATGCGACGGGCACGGCTCGTGTGGTGGGCACCATGCAGAGGGTCGTAGTGGCGGCGCCGTCCTATCTTTCTCGCAATGGAAGCCCTGAGCATCCGAACGATCTTACCTCGCATCGAATCCTTGCGGGTCCTGCCGCCACGCAGGCTTCGTCGTGGAAATTCGAGCGTGACGGAGTGATCGTCCCGGTCGAACTCGACCCCTATCTTTCGGTCAACGACACCGAGGGCGCTCTCACGGCGGCGGTAAATGGTCTTGGCATAACGTCCACGACCTCCTGGGCATGCCGTGAGGAGATCGACCGTGGACGTCTTGTCAGGTTGCTTCCGGACTGGAAGACGGCCAGCATACCGGTCCACGCATATTTCCCGGCCGGACGGGCGACGCGCCTGTCTGCTAGATCCTTCGTGGACTTCCTGGTCGAGGAGCTGGCAACGCATCCTGTCTGACCTCCCTGCATGCAATGGACACATTAGGACGCCGCTGCATGCGAAGACGCTACCTATCCATGAAGATGGCTGGACGCCGGTTATCTAGCGATCGGGTTGGTCACATAAGCTTCGGTCCGGACTGATCGGTTGAGCGCATAACGGCAGCTATTTCTCGCTGTGACCATACATTCGTATAGGTGGCAGATCCGCTGAACCGCGCAGACAATCCCGCGAAACGAATACCCGGGAACGAACGCGGATACGGCCGGGCCAAATACGCGTCCGGCAGTATTGGAGGGCGGAATGTCAGACCATCACCACGACCACGAGCACACGGAACCCCCGTCCGAGCTTGAGCTTCGGGTAAAGGCGCTCGAATCCCTTCTCGTCGAAAAGAAGCTGGTCGATCCTGCAGGTCTCGATGCCATCGTCGACGCGTATGAAAACAGGATTGGTCCACGTAACGGCGCCGCGGTCGTCGCCAGGGCGTGGGAAGATCCGGAGTTCAAGAAGCGCCTTCTGTCCAGCGAGAGCACGGCGGCAATCGCCGAACTCGGCTTCTCCGGACTTCAGGGCGAGGACATGGCGGTGGTGGAAAATACGGAGACTGTCCATAACCTGATCGTCTGCACGCTGTGCTCCTGCTACCCCTGGCCGCTGCTCGGTCTCCCGCCGTCCTGGTACAAATCCGCTCCGTATCGCTCCCGAGCTGTCATCGATCCGCGCGGCGTCCTCAAGGAAATGGGTGTCGAAATCCCGGCGCACAAGGAAATCCGGGTCTGGGACAGCACAGCCGAGACGCGCTATCTCGTGCTTCCCGAACGCCCTGCAGGCACTGACGGCTGGGGCGAAAACCATCTCGCCGAGCTCGTCACTAGGGATTCGATGATCGGCGTGGGCTTTCCCAAAGATGCCGAATGGAACCATTGCTAGGAGGCAACGATGAACGGTGTCCATGACATGGGCGGCATGCACGGCCTTGGCCCAATCGTTCACACTCCCGAAGAGCCCGTGTTCTTCAACGAGTGGGAGGGTCGCGTGTTCGCGATGCTCGTTTCCGTGAACGGCGTCGGCCATTTCAACACTGACGAATTCCGGCACGCGATGGAGCGCATGCATCCGGTCGAATACATGACCGTGAGCTACTACGAACACTGGCTGCATGCCACCGAGACGCTGCTCCAGGAGAAGGGAGCGATTACGGCCGAAGAGCTGAAAGCAGCACTGGCCAAGGTGAAGGAAGCGCACGCATGACCCTGCCCGTTCTCACAGCCGACATCGTGCCGTTCGCCCTCAGCCGCGGCACACCCACCAAGGTCGATCTGCCAATCGAACCAGCGTTCGCGATCGGTCAACGTATCCGGACGAAGACGATCCAGCCGCTCGGCCACACGAGACTGGTTCGGTATGCCCGTGGCCGCGAAGGTGTGATCGCGGCAGATCTCGGTGTCTTCACCCTTCCGGACACGATGGCCCACGGCGACATTCCGTCTCCGCAGCACGTCTACAGTGTCAGCTTTACCGCCCAGGAGCTCTGGGGACCGAACGCGGATCCTCTGAACACGCTCCGGCTCGGACTTTGGGAAGAATACCTCGAACCGATCGAAGGAGCCGCCTCATGATGACCGACTACAAACGGCTCCCGACTCCAAACGGTGGCAAGCCGTTCGAGCACCCCTCGCACGCCCAGGCGTTTGCCATGGTGGTGCGTCTGAATGAAACCGGGCTCTTTGCCTGGGACGAATGGGTCGAGGTTTTCAGCGATGAGATCGCGCGCTCCCCTGCGGCACCCGACGAAACTGCCGATCAGGCCTACTACAGACAGTGGGTATCAGCGATCGACCGCCATCTGATCTCGCTGGGCGTCCTGACCGAGGGCGATATGACCGAGCGCGCGGCCGTTTGGCGCCAAGCATATCTGAACACGCCACATGGCGAACCTATCGCTTTGGCGAACGCCACCTGCGCTCCCCGGCACACTCACCATCATTCGCGAGTACGCGGCCCGATCGCAGTCAGCACGGCTAGCGTTCAAGCCCCCGAAACCAGTACGGCATAGGAGACGACATCATGACGGAAGCTATCGCCATACCAGTCGCAGGCACCCTGCCCGCCCCTGTACCGATCCGCGAGCTGATCCCTTGGGCCATCTTCGGCGGCTTGCTCTTCATGCTCGCCATCTACTTCGTCGGCACCGAGGAAGGCGCTACCGCCGTCTTCGACAGCATGTACGTGCATGAATTCGTTCACGACGGACGCCACCTGCTCGGCTTTCCCTGCCACTAGCAGCCAAACAGCTTGACTACGGCCGACCACGGCTCACCAACGAAAGGAAATCAGATGAAAATTGTTCGCAAGGGTTCCGCCGAATGGGCAGGCGGCATGAAGGACGGTAAGGGAGCCATCTCCACCGAGAGCGGCGCACTGAGTGCCTATCCGTACGGCTTTGCATCTCGTTTTGGCGACCTCAAGGGCAGCAATCCCGAGGAACTGGTCGGCGCAGCGCATGCGAGCTGCTTCTCGATGGCGTTCTCAATGGTGCTCGGCCAAGCGGAGCTCACAGCCACCAGCATCAAGACCAACTCTGCGGTGGCCATCGAAAGCGTCGGCGAAGGATTTGCGATCACGTCGGCTCATCTGACGGTGGAGGCAAAGATACCCGGAGCAACCGACGAGCTCTTTCAGAAGCTCGCGACCGCAGCCAAGGAAAATTGCCCGGTCTCCAAGCTGCTAAATGCGAACATCACCATGGATGCCGTATTGGTCAACTGATCAATCGGGGTTGGCGGCATCGCCGCCGCCAGCCTGCTTCTTCACCTACGCTCCGGCTCCGCCATCCACGGGGATCACTGCGCCAGTGATGTAGCTTGCCTGGGGCGATGCGACGAATGCGACAACGGCAGCGATCTCGTGAGGTTGCGCATAGCGCCCAAGAGCGGTACCGGACGCCCGTCGTTCCGCAGCCGGGCCGGAATTGGGGTTCATGTCGGTCTCTACTGGACCGATGCCCAATGCGTTGACCGTGATCCGTCGAGCCGCAAGATCTCGCGCTACACCTTTGATGTACCCCTCAACTGCAGCCTTGCTTGAGGCGTAGTCAGCGACGCCGGAACCGCCTACCCGCGTGGCTGCTGAGGATGACATCGCGATGATGCGGCCGTCGTCGCGCATCAACTTGGATGCCGCGCGTATAGTGGCGATCACGCCTTCCACATTGACGACGCGCATCCGGTCAAGTGCCGCGACATCTTCCGCATCGACTGTCGCCGATGCGAAGACGCCCGCATTCGCTACTAGGATGTCCAGCGCTCCCAGCTTTTCGTGAGCCTGTCCGACAGCATTCGTGATCTCATCGGTATCGCTTTGGTCAGCCTTGACTGCACACGCGCGGACACCCTTTTCGACGAGCGCGGCAACTGTTCGTTCGGCTGCGTCTCTGTTCCCCGCGTATGTTATGACGAGGTCTGCTCCCAGTTCAGCCAGCGCTAGCGCGGATGCCGCACCGATACCTCGGGAGCCTCCGGTGACGAGCGCCGCCTTGCCTGGCAGTATTCGAGCCGTGTTGAGCCCTCCATGTTGGATTGACGTTAAGGATTATCGCCAGAGGACGACGATCGTCCTGCCTTTGGTCTCGCCCCTCAGTATCGCGCGCGCCCGGTCGGAAAGGTCCTGCAAGCCGACCTCGTGGACGGCCACTTCCGGAACCCCATCGGGAAGGACCTCGACCAATCTGCTCCACGCAGCGTTCCGAAGTTCGGTCGGGCAGATTTCGGAATCGACGCCGAGGACGGCTACGCCGCGCTTGATGAACGGCAGCACGGTGGTTTCGAGAGTGCTGCCTCCCACCAGGCCCAGAGATGCAATGGCGCCGCCATAGCTTATGGACGCGAGGACATGGGCCAGCGTGGTGCCACCTACGTTATCGATGGCGCCCGCCCAGCGTTCGGGCAGCAAGGGTTTATCCGGCGCTGTCTTGAAATCGTTTGCGTCGACGATTTCGTCGGCTCCCAGACTGACCAGGTATTCGGCATCGTTGGGGCGGGATGTCGATGCCGTCACCCGGTACCCAAGTCGGTGAAGGAGTGCGACGGCAATGCTTCCGACGCCTCCGCTCGCGCCGGTGACGAGTACCGACCTTTCCTTTGAGATACCGTAGCGCTCCAAAGCGTTGACGCACAGCATCGCGGACAAGCCAGCGCTGCCATAGATCATCGACTGCCGAAGGCTCATACCGCCCGGGAGCCGGACGAGCCACTCGGAGCGGACCCTGGCCTTCTGGGCATAGCCGCCCCAATGACGCTCACCGACGCCCCACCCAGTGAGGATGACCTGGTCGCCAGGCTGAAAAGCCGGAGCAGAAGATTTCTCAACAGTACCCGCAAGGTCAACGCCCGGAACGAAAGGAAACGTACTCACGAGCTGGCGGTGACCAGATCCTGTGATAGCGAGCCCATCCTTGTAACCGAGGTCCGAAAACGCGACCTTCACCAAGACGTCGCCTTCCAGAAGGTCTACTTCGGACAAGGTTTCGACCCGTGACTCTATGGCGTCGCCAGGCTTCCGTAACACGAGGGCTTCGAACGAAGCCAAGGTCCCACTTGATGTAGTGTCATGAGGCATCCTGCCATTGTCGTGGTCCATCGTAGGCTCCAGAGTTTTCCCGCCGATGCCAATTGAGTACGGCCTGAGGACCACGCTAGCGACCTATACGGATGTATGGGTGCAGACTTCGGCATTGTTGCCGCATCGTTGGAGACTTGATGGAAGAGAAGGGAGGGCAATGTGAGCAACGTGAATTTGACTCGGGTCGTCGTGGAGATCGAACACGTCACGATCACCACCTCTAAGCCGTTCGCCGAGACGGCCACCGCCCTAGAGGCTTCAGTGCCACAGGTCGATGATGGCATATGGGAGCGCCTCGAGAACGGCGATGCAGCGAACGTGAGGAAGGAGCTGGAAGCAGGCGCCCCACTGTTGATTTTCGTGAAGCGCGATCACGGAAGCACCGACCAGATGATCGACTACCGTCGGAACTGCTTTCAGTACGAAATCGGCAATCCGCTCACGGCTTCCAAAATGACTAGCAATGTTCTGGCGACCGGGCTTTATGCGCCATTGCGCATCGTGCTCTACGAGAACGAGGACGGGGGATCGACGTTCGAATACGATCTGCCCTCCGCCCAGTTCGGTCAGTTCGACAACGCCGATGTTCTTGAGGTCGGTAAGATACTGGATGAAGAGATCGAGAAGGCGCTGAAGAAGGCTGCCAACTAAAGCAGCGTCACAACCGGGGATCATTCTCCCATCGCTTGAAAATTCCCAAGTTTGAGGCATTCTCGGATCCCATCGAATACACGCTTTGGGGGCGAATTTGACGGGGACAAGGACGGCGATCGTTGAGGCTGCTGCGGCCGCCACCCCGCTGGCCTTCGTTTACTTCAGCGGCTGGGCGTACCTTTCCGCGTATCTCGGTAAATTCGACATCGACGCGACGCAGGTCGACGTTTCGTTAGCGACCGTCTTGGTCTACGCCTTCGTTCCACTCAATTCCTGGCCCGTCCTCCTCACGATTGCTATTCTCGCGGTCTTGTACCTTTTGTCGGTGTTTGTTCGGCCATTTGCGAAACCCGCCAGGCGAGCGGGGCTCGTTCTGATGCTTGCGGCTCTGGTCGGGTTGCTTTTTGTCGTCAGGTATTCAGCGGATGCGGCTGCCAGCGAGATGGCCAGTTTGGTGTGGCTCGGGCAGAAGTCGATCACCAATGCCGTTGTAAAGCCCCCAGAAAAGACTGATCCAAGTTATGAGGAATACGCGCGATGCAGGGATACTCGCCGCTTGCGCCAGATCCTCGGCACGACCTCGACAATGTACCTGCTGTGCCGAAACGATGTCCTGCCTTGCTGGCATGCTGTGCTGTTTGCCGTGCGGAATGACGGGACGATCGCCTATTCGGCCGAGAGAAGGAGAAATAACGATGGAAGCATGGCAAGCTGCAAGACTTGAACTCGGTGCGGCCGCGCTGCTGCTCCTGAGCTGCATCGGTCCCGCCCGCGCGCAGGAAAAGCAACCCGTCGAAGCGAAGATCGACATCCGGAAGCTCATGATCGTCGATGGACCGTACGAACTGCAGGGATCGACTGGAATTTACGGGTTCGTCGTGGCGCGGTCCGGCGGCAAGGCTACGTTTCGGCCTTGCACAGGGCCGATGATCGATGTGGACGACAATAGACTAAAGCGGACGAAGTCGACTTGCGCGGATGAGCCGCCTACCGATGGCAATCCATTCAGCGTCGGCTGCGGCGGAGGTGTCGAAGTACCCTCGCAAGTCAAAGCTGCAATCGCCAAGGAAGGGCCGACAAGTGCTTTAGGGACGATCTTCGAGATGCGGAGCACGACTGACGTCCAAGTCTATGCCACTTACGACGACACTGCGGCGAGCAAGATCAAAGGCATCGACCGCATGGCGACGTGCGGAAATTGGAACATCGGCTTCGACGCGAGCGGCACCGATATCATGCACTTCCTTTCGAAGGACGATGCGACCATGGGGAATTACGGCGACGTGAAGCAATGAGCTGTCGCGACGCTTACGTCACACCTGCAAACAACATGTTCAATGCACGAGCCGCCGATCATTCCGGCCTCGACGACAGCGATTGACTTGCCTGCTCGCGCCTGCTCCATCGCCAATCTCTTTTACGGTTTTGCCGCGGCCGAATATAAGAATTTTAAAGCGCTCGACTTCGTGGCTCATCATCGGTCCGTTCCTATTCGCGGGAGTTGAATTTGAGACCAATTCCCGCGAGGTCTGTAACCTATACATGCGGATAGTTCGTCGCCGGAGGCTTTCCCTTTAAATCTGATGCCACAAGATCCAGAAGGGTCGGCACGGCTTGATGGTTGTCCAGGGAGGGATGCAGATGGTCGAGAAGCGAAAGGTTGAAGAACACTACAGGAGCGACGCTCTGATGGACCGCCTTCAGGCGGCGCTTTCGGACGCGGGTCTGGGCGACGGGAAATTGACGATCGAGCAATTGGCTCCGCTGGATCAGTTTCATTCGCGGGGGCTGCTGGCGACGGTCGAGCTCGCGAAGGCTCTTTCCCCTCGCGCCAACGAACGCGTGCTTGATATCGGGTCCGGTCTGGGCGGCCCGTCGAGGTATCTGGCGGCAACGTACGGATGCGTCGTCGCTGGGATCGACTTGAGTGAGAGCTTCGTCTCCACAGCGACATATCTGGCCGGACGCGCGGGCCTCGACGAAATGGTCGCGTACCAGAAGGGTGACGCCCTCGCCCTTCCCTTCGATGACGAAGAGTTCGACATTGCTTGGACCCAGCACGTTGCCATGAACATCGCCGATCGGGCCGAGTTCTATTCGGAGGCGAGCCGCATCCTGCGACCTAGCGGTCGCCTCGCCGTGTACGATGTTCTTGCAGGAGGCGGAGGCCCCCTCGTCTATCCGGTTCCGTGGTCCAAGACCTCGGAGGGAAGCTGTCTGCTCACACAGGACGAGATGAAGTCCCATCTGGCAAACGCGGGGCTTGAGATAATCTCTTGGAAAGATCGAACGGATGCCGCCCTCGCCTGGTTTCAGGCCTTGCACAAGCAACAGGCCGCTCAACCTGCCCTGCCTGTCGGGCTCGATCTTGCCATGGGACCGGAGTTCAAGATCGCGACAGCAAACCTCGCTCGCAATCTTGATGAAGGACGAGCCGTTTTGATAGAGGCCGTCGCTGTTAAGCGCAAAGTGACTGGGTAGGCGCCCGATGACTGCTTTTGGCGCAATAGGCGGAGCAGGTCTGCCTGGCGTCAGCTTATCCGGACGTTACCTAGTTGCCTCAAATTCTCAATTTAGCCAGTGCATTGTCGAGAGCTTCGAGGTGTGCCGCTGCAATCGCCTCGAGACCTGCTTGCGGTAGGCACGATGTAGTTTGACCAATGCGATTTGGCTGCATCGTCCACGCGCTTCTCGAAGTATTGCCGCCAACCACCATCCAGCAGATTGCTGAGCCGCTCGTCCTCCGCTGCAAGTCGCTGCAAAAGTGCCTCGCTGAACAGTCCTTTCTTCGGACGAGGAGCGAGCCCCGCTGCTAGGAACTCGGGCAGGTCTTGCGAACCGAGACTGTCGAGCGAGAGGATTCCAGAGAACTTCTTCGCTCATTCCCCGAGCGAGTCGCTGAGGAGCCCAAGTCTGAGACGTTGAGCCTCACTGGCTTCACGCTCTTTACGAGGTATTCGCGTTACCATATTGATTGGAATTCCGAAATCCATCTCACGAACCCGCGAGGATGCGAGCGATTTTCCTTGCCAGCCGGGAGAACGTTGTCGGAGCTTTCAGACGATTCTTGGTAACGCGGGCACGTGGCGTATTGTTGGAACTCGAACTGTGAGTCGTCGCAGCCTGTCGGCCGAACCTCTTCACGTCCTCGAAGCTTTCGAGACCCAGCTCCGCAGCGATCGGACAGCGACAGGGCGGCCCAAGATCGACCGCCCTCCATTGTGTTCGTACTGAGGTCATTGGATGTCTCCGAGAGGAGCCACGTTTCATGCTATCCGGCGCGTACCCTTGAAGCTCAGATACCCAACGACGAGCGCGGCGATGAACAGCACAGTCTGGGACACGAGAACGGCGGGCTCGTTGCCAACAGGAGCAAGATCGTGAAGACCGGGCACCTTCTGGAACGACTGGACGATCAGCACGAGACAGTTGAAGTACAGCAGAGCCAGCGCGCCGATGACGAAGGTGGCGTTCCAGAGGCGAGCCGTCGATGCTCTCTTCCAGGCGAACACGGTCACGAGAAGAATGACGACGTTCAGGATGCCGATGACGATAGCCGGGGTCACGCCATGGAACGGGAAGAGAAATCCTCCGAATAGCGTGATGGCGGCAGTTGCGAGGAAGAGCTTCGTCCATCCATCGGCCGGGCGGCGGTTGATAAATGCCGCGACCATCGCGATCCCTGCGACGATCTCTACCAAGCTGACGAGGACGTGGAAAATTGTATAGGCGAGCAGCAGGTCCATTTTTTTCAGTCTCCGTTTTGAGCACCGCAGTGTGTGCTCGCTGTGGCGAATTGCCAGCTATACGAATGGATGGATTTTCGGCGGCGCGGACCTCGCCAAGGAGAGAGAAAGCGAGGATCCGCACCGCCGGAGCAGGTTCAGGCAGCGTCCTGAACCACCACTTCCTTCCGATTCTCGACTTCGACATTCTGGTTCACCTCCGGTTCCGTACTGGGGGTACGGACCCGGTACCAGATGGCATAGAGTGCCGGAAGGAATAGCAGGATGATGACCGTGCCGACCGCGGTGCCGCCGATCAGCGTGTAGGCCAGCGCACCCCAGAAGACCGAGAAGGTCAGCGGAATGAACGCCAGGACTGCAGCCAGCGCGGTCAGGATGACCGGGCGGGCACGCTGTACGGTGGCTTCGACGACAGCGTGGTAGGTGTCGAGGCCTTCATGCATGTTTGTCTTGATCTGTTCCATCAGGATGAGCGTGTTGCGCATCAGGATCCCCGAGAGGCCGATCAGGGCAAGGATTGCCGTGAAGCCGAAGGGCTGGTGGAAGATAATCAGGGTCGGAACGGCGCCGAGCAGACCCAGGGGAGCCGTCAGCAGCACCATGAACATTGCCGAGAACGACCGGACCTGGAGCATGATGACAAGCATCGTCAGCACGATCATGATCGGGAAGACCTTGGCGAGCGCCACGTTGGCCTTCAGGGATTCCTCGACGTCCGCACCGACCTGGATCTTGTAGCCAGCCGGAAGCGACTGCATCAGCGGCTGCAGCGACTTCGTAATCTCGGCCGCCACGTCTGGAGGCTGGACACCTTCCTGCACATCGCTTCGGACAGTGATGGTCGGAGTGCGGTCGCGGCGCTTCAGGATCGGGTCCTCCGTCGTCACTTCCATCTTGCCGATCTGATCGAGCGGGATGGTTTTCCCATCAGGCGCGACCAGAGTAAAGTCGCCGAGACGGGCGGGATCGAGGCGTTCCTCGCCATCGCTGCGAGCGACCACGGCCACGTTGCGGATGTCTTCGCGGACCGAGGTGACGTTCACACCAGTCAGGAGGAACTGCAACTGTTGGGCGGCCTGTACCGGAGAGAGACCGATGAGCTTGAGGCGTTCCTGGTCGAACACGAACTTCACGGAAGCGACGCGTTCACCCCAGTCACGGTTGACGGTGCGGGTATGCGGGTTGGCGCGCATGACTTCGAGAACCTGGTCAGCAATGTCGCGGACCTTGGCTTCGTCGGGACCCATGACGCGGTATGCCACGGGGAATTGCGAGTACGGGCCGAATACGAGCTGGGTGACGCGGACACGACCTTCCGGAGCGAGACCGTCGGCCACCTTTTCGCGGAGGCGGATCTTCAGAGCTTCGCGAGCCTTCGCGTCAGGCGTCAAGACGACGATCTTTGCGAAGGACGGATCGGGAAGTTCAGGCGCGTAGGAGAAGAAGAAGCGTGGAGCGCCCTGCCCGACATACGACGTGACGATCTCGGCTTCGGGTTGCGTGCGAACATAGTCCTCGACCTTCTTCACGGCGCGTTCCGTCGCCTCGATGCTGGTGCCTTCAGGCATCTGCACTTCGAGAAGCAACTCTGGACGGTCGGATGCCGGGAAAAACTGCTTCTTGACGACGGTCATGCCAGCGCCGGCGGCGACGAACATGACGAAGACGACGGATGCGACCAGAAACTTGCGACGGACGGCCCACTTTACGATGGCGCGCAGCCGACGGTAGTTCGGGGTGTTGTAGATCGCTTCATGACCACCTTCGACTGGCTTGATGGTCGGCAGAAGCTTGACGCCCAGGTAGGGAGTGAATGCGACGGCGACGAACCACGAAGCCATCAGCGCGAAACCGACGATCCAGAAGATGTTCCCGGCGTATTCGCCCGAGCTGGACTTCGCGAAGCCCACAGGCATCAGGCCGATGATCGTGACAAGCGTTCCCGACAGCATCGGGGCAGCCGTATGGCTCCACGCATAGGCGGCAGCATGAATGCGATCCATGCCTTCCTCCATCTTCACGACCATGATTTCGATCGCGATGATGGCGTCGTCGACAAGCAGTCCGAGAGACAGGATCAGCGCACCGAGAGTGATGCGGTCGAACGCACGCTCGGTTCCCATCATGATGAGGAATACGATTGCGAGCGTGAGCGGGATTGCAGCGGCGACGATGATGCCACTTCTCCAGCCGAGGCTGAGCAGGCTCACGAGAAGAACCACGCCGAGGGCGACGAAGAACTTCAGCATGAACTCGTCGACGGCTTCGGAGATGTTCACAGCCTGGTCGGTGACCTTCTGCAGGCTGACACCGAGGGGCAGCGATGAGGTCAGTTCCGAAGCCTTCTGCTCGAGGGCGGCACCGAGGTTGAGACCGTTCCAGCCGTCCTGCATGACGACGCTGAGCATCAGGGCATCTTCGCCCTGATGACGGATGCGGTAGGTTGCCGGATCCTCATAGCCGCGGCGAACGACGGCCAGGTCGGAAAGCTTCATGTTGCGGGTGCCGACGACGATCGGAGTGTCCTTGATTTTCTGGACATCATCATAGCCACCATCGACACGGAGATAGACCTGCGGGCCGTTGGTGTCGATCGAACCAGCGGGGGCGACGTTGTTCTGAAGCTGGAGGCTCTGGAAAACGGCTTGGGGGCTGATGCCGAGGCCAGCAAGGCGGGCGTAGGAGAATTCGACGAAGATCTTCTCGGCCTGCTCTCCGAGGATATTGACCTTCTTGACGCCCGGCACGTGCAGGAGCTCCTGACGGAGGTCTTCCGCCTGGCGGACCAGCTCGCGGGCAGGCATTCCCTGTGCCTTGAGAGCATACAGGGCGAAGCTCACGTCCGAATACTCGTCGTTGATATAGGGTCCAATCACGCCGCTTGGCAGCTTGAGGGACTCGTCGCCGACCTTCTTGCGGGCCTGGTAGAATTCTTCCGGGACGCTGGAGGGCGGCATGCTGTCGAGAAGGCTGACAGTCATGTAGATGGCGCCCGGCCGAGCGATCGTCTCGACCCGGTCGTAGTAGCGCAGTTCCTGAAGCCGCTTTTCGAGAGGTTCGGCGACGAGCTGCTGCATTTCCTTTGCGGTGGCACCCGGCCATACAGCCGTGACCGTGAACTGCTTGATGGTGAAGAGCGGATCTTCCGCTCTACCAAGTTTCAGGAAGGCGAAACCGCCTGCTATCGCGATGGCGATGATGAGGAAGAGCGTGATGGCACGTTCCTTGACGGCAAAAGCCGAGAGATTAAAGCCGCTCATTTCGAAGCAATCCTTTCGTCGCCAACGCGGACCGACATGCCTTCGTTGAGAAGATTGACACCTACGGCCACCACGACGGTACCGCGCTCGAGACCCGTGACTACTGCGTTCTCTTCGCCGATTTTCAGAACCTTGACAGGTTCGAAGGCGACTTTGTCGGTCTTCACGACCCACACGCCAGTGCCGGAACCGCGGTCGAAGACGGAGCCGATCGGCACGTCAACCGCGGGTTCGGCCGAAGCATTCGTCTGGAGGTCGATCGAGACCTTGATGGTCGACCCCAATGGAACGTCGGCAGCATTCTGCAGCACGTACCGGGCTTCGAAGGTTCTCGTGGCCGGATCGGCTGCGCTGGAGAGCTGGCGGAGGCGGACTTCGATAGGATTCTCGTCCTCGCCATACATTGTCGCGGTTCCGGTTGACCCAATCGCCGGGCGCACTGTTTCGGGAAGGTTGACGCTGGCTTCTCGCTCGCCGCCATGGGCAAGCTTGGCCACGGGCTGCCCCGCGGCAACTACCTGACCCGGTTCTGCGAGCGTCTCGGTGATGACACCATCGGAGTCCGCGACGAGGACCGCATACGAGGACTCGTTCTTGGCGAAGTCTGCATCCGCTACCGCGGCGTCGAGCTGCGCCACGTCCGTGTCATACGCTTGCTTGGCCTGATCATAGAGCTGCTTGGATGCGGCCCCGACTGCCAGCAGTCTGGCAAAGCGCTTTTCGTCTGCTTCGCTGCGGGCAAGCGCTGCCTTGGCGGAGGTGACGGCGTTTTCCTTTGCGCGCAAGGCGAGACCGAGGTCGACGTCGTCAAGACGCATCAGAGGCTGGCCCTTCTGGACGGTCTCGCCCACGTCGACCAGGCGCTCGACGATCTTGCCGTTCACCCGGAATCCGAGGTTGCTCTCCACGCGAGCCATTACGATCCCGGTGAAAGAGCGCTTCCCGGCGATGACTTCCTTGGCAAGCGCTGTCCTGACCACAGGCGCCTTCAGACGCGGATCACCCGCATCGTCGGCGAAAGCAGGAAGTGCCATCATGATCGTCGATGCGAGGGTCGCTTTCTTGAGGAAGGACAAGACGCTGCCTCCCCCGATCTGCTTCACATTCTTCATTTAAGTCTCTCCTATTTAGGTTGATATCAACCTATCTTGATAATGTTTTCTGATATGTTGTCCGATGTTTGCGGCGTTGCGGCACCCGCTTCGACGCCCCTGGATACCTTGCGCGAATGCATGGTTCGCCAGATCTTCAGTCCCTGCCCTAGCAGTTCCCGCCCGTCTTCAGTGAGGGCAACGGCGCCTCTGCGTCCGCCTCGGGACGGAAGCTTTCTTATTGCCTTCCGCTGCTCGAGCGGACGGAGTGTCGCGGCGACCGTGGGACGGTCCATCACGAGCGCGAAGCCGATCTCGGAGTCGGTCGCGCTCTCTTCGAGCTCGATGACGTAGAGGGTCGCTAGCTGCCAGTTCGTGAGTCCGACCGGGGCCAATGCCTCGTCGTGAGGGATGACTTCGGTTGGCGTCACGCGCTGAAGGCTGAGCCCCTTCGCCTCATCGAATGTGTAGATCCTCTTGAGGGCCATCGACCCGTCTCCATATGAGTTGATATCAACGTATATTGTCCGGCAAAATCACGCGTTTCTTGCTGTGATGATGGCCAAAGCATTAAGGACGCCATCCTTGTCGGAAGCCACTGCGGAACTGATCTCCGCATTGACGGCCTGCCAGAGCGGATAAGTTTCCTCCAGTACGGCAATCCCGCTCTTGGTGATTTCGATACGGCGTGCACGCGCGTCGTCCTCGTCCACCTTGATAGAGATCAGTCCCATTCTTTCCAGCGGCTTGACGTTCGCCGTGATCGTCGTCCTGTCGACGACCAGCGATCGGGCCAGTTCGCTCACGCTCATGCCGCCCGGAACGTTGACCGTCATCAGCAGCGCGAACTGCCAATGGTTCACCCCAGCGTTTCGGAAGGCGTCGTCGAATTTCTTTGCGACCGCCCTGCCCGCTCTGTGGATGTTCAGACCGAAGCAGCTCCGGTCGACCAACAATCTTGCTTGAAAGTCCAGTTCCTGTGTCATTCTTTGAAAATAGGATGATATCAACGTATTGTCAAGCGTGAAATATTCGAGACGCAGATCGTCATCTATCCAGGGCGACCGGACCATCCTCAGGCCGAGATCATGGCCGAGCAGATGACCGGTAGACCGTCGATCGTCTGCATCGAGATGAAGGACAAGTCCGGAATTAGATACCAACTGCCACCAGACTCCGAGGCCCCTGAACACATAGGATCGTCGCGATCCTATGTGTTCAGGGCATGGTTCCGGTAGCAGATGAATGGAAAAGGAAGCGGGCCGAGATCGGCCTGACAATGCAGTTCCTAGTTCGGCAGACCCGCGCGAAGCAAACCCGCGCGAAGCGACCTCCTGTCTTCATCCTTCTCCAGCAGGATCGTACGTTCGAGGAAGGTGTCCACTCGGAAAGCCGGATCGTGCTCGAGCACCTTGGCCGCCTCGAGCGAGGCCTCTCTGGTTCTCCGAAGCTGCGCGTAGGCAGCCGCAAGCCTGAACGACCAAACAGCCTGTGGATCGGGCAGCTTCCGACCTGAGCGAATACAATCTTCGTAACGGCGCAACGAGTAGAAGGCACCCGCGATCTGCGCGTGATACCAAGGCGGATGGAAGGGGTTGAGCCGAACCGCCTGTTCCATGTGGGCAAGCCCCTCTTCAGATCGTCCACGCTGGACGAGCAGGTATCCCATCGAGATCACGCAATCGGCGTCGTGGGGATTAAGTTCAAGCGCCCGGCGAGCGTGGTGTTCGGCGAGATCGTAGTCCCTGTCCTGTAGGAGCACGTGTCCCATGAGGCGCTGGCACGTCGCGTCTTGCGGACTAAGACCGACCCCCGTCCTTGCCAATTCCACAGCCTGTGCTCTGATCTCTTTCGGCGCACCGCTGTAGTCGTGGGAGGCGAGTATCGCCAGGGCCAAGAAGGAATAGGGTAGCGCGTAGCCAGGATCCGCCGCGATAGCTGACCGGAAAAACTCCATAGCCTCCTCGTTGGCCTTTGCATCATAGTCGCGAAACCGCGATAGGCCGCGCAAGTGGAGGTCGAAGGCGACGAGATTAGAGGGCGGCTTCCGGAAGGTCAGCTTCGTCTGGGCGTCCTCTATTCGTCCGACGAGAGATCCGACGATCCTCATAGAAATCTCGTCCTGAACTTCGAAGACGTCCGACAGAACTCTGTCATAGCGGTCCGCCCAGATCGAAACTCCTTCCAACGGCCGGGTCAGTTCCACCGTCACCCGAATCCGGTCGTCGGAACGCCGAACGGTTCCTTCAATCAGATAGTTGACGCCCAGCTTTGCAGCGATCGCCGATATCTGTTCGCCGCTGTCGCGGAACGCGAAGGACGACGAGCGCGCGATCACGAGCAGGGACCGAAATCGCGACAATCCGAAGATGATATTTTCGGTGATCCCGTCGCAAAAGAAATCTTCGCTGGCGTCACCGCCGACGTTCGTGAACGGTAGGACCGCGACTGAAGGGGCTGGTGAGGCGTGCTTCGCAAGGACGGGTTGCGCATTCCCGTTCAGCCAGACGTGTACGGGCCGTACGATATTTTTCAGATCGCGCTCGCCCCCGTCGATCCACTCTACATCCAGCTTTCCCAAGACGTCTTCATACACCCTAGCGGACACCGCCAGGCCGCCCGGAGGAGCTATGCCTTCAAGACGAACGGCGACGTTGATCCCGTCACCGTAGACGTCCGCGTCGTCTGCGACGAGCTCGCCCTGATTGATGCCGACGCGGAATTCGAGGCGGTCTATCGGCTCGCAGTATGAGTTCCGATCATCCATGCGGCTCTGGAAGGTGGTCGCGCAGCGAACGGCGCCGATGACACTTTGAAATTCGGCGAGGACGCTATCTCCGGCCGTGTTGATGATCCGCCCTTTTTCGGCAACGACGAGATCGCCGAGGATAGCGCGACATTCGCGCAACGCCTTGAGTGTCGCCGTTTCCGATTCGCCCATCCGCCTGCTGTAGCCCACGACGTCCGCTGCCAGGATTGCTGCCAACCGTCGCTCCATTAGGACCTCCCGCAGTCTTCAAGGTGCGCACTATACCGCAGCCCATTCTCTCGACCAATGGTCTCGTGCCGCGGGTCACAGCCTCGGATCGGCAAGAAAGTCCAGGTTGCGGTGGTTTAATCCCAAATCCGAGGCACATGAGACTGGTGGCAGTTGCTACCTAACTGCGGACAAGTCTCCCGTCTTCAGGACGCTCTCAAGGTCACGAAGATCTCGAACAACCTCGGCGACTCCCGGAGCCTGATCACGCATCCGGCGACAACCACCCACCGGAGCATGTCGGAAGGCGCGCGGGCTGAACTCGGGATCACGGAAGGCATCCTGAGATTCTCTGCGGGTATCGAGGACACGACCTCGTGGAAGATTTCGAAAGGGCGTCGTCGAGCGTCGCCTAGGCGTCAGCCCGCATGTCCGAAATCGCCGTCTTCTACGACATTGCGACATGAGGGCGCTCTCGGTACCTCACTGTGGTCTCAGGTCTGAAGCTGATGATAACTCCCCGTCAATCGCACAGGACGCAAGGAAATGACCGATTACGACCTCCCAATTCTGATCACCGGAGCCGCTGGCTCCATCGGCTCCGTCGGCAGAACCGCTGCGGAACTGCTTCTGGCCCGTGGCTTCAAGGTCCGCGCCCACGTCCGGACTGAAGACGCTCGCGCTGCAAAGCTTCGCGACCTCGGCGCTGAAGTCGTCGTGGGCGACCTGCTCGATCTCGACGCGGTCCACAGGGCCGTCGAAGGCTGCGAGCACATGTACTTCAGCATGTCGCTATCGCCAAGCTATCTGGAAGCGACCGCGAACGTCGCGGCCGTCGCCAAGCACCATGGCGTAAAGGCCTTCGTGAACATGTCGCAGATGACCGTGAAGGAGATGGACATCTTCAACACGACAACCAGCCCGCAGCAGAAGCACCACTGGCTCGCGGAGCAGATCCTCGAGTGGTCTGGGCTTCCCGTCGTCACCATCCGGCCGACCGCGTTCCTCGAGGCTCTCTATCTCCAGAACGCGGGGACAGTCGGCGCCACGGGCAAGATCCTGGCTCCCTTCGGTGCGGGCAAGAACTCAGCAATCGCTGCCTACGATGTTGCTCGGGTCGTTGCCGAAGTCCTTAGCGATCCCGGCAAGCACGTCGGTGAAATCTACCACCTGACCGGTCCCGTGTCCCAGGACATGGAGGCCGTTGCCAGGGAGTTCTCGGAGGCGCTTGGACGCGAGATCACCTACACCGATGTTCCTGAAGCCATCTGGAAAGAGAAGTTCTCCAGCTTCGGTCTTCCCCAGCACACCGTAGCGCACGTGGCGACGATGGCCGAACTTCACAAGGCCAACCGCTACGACCGATACAGTGACGACGTCGAGAGGGTCACTGGGAAGAAGCCGATGAGCGTGAAGGAGTTCATCGAGAAGCACGCCAAGGCCTTCGCGCCGCCGGCGGCCTGACGAGCGGTCGCGGTCGATCCCGGAGCGCACAGCTGCATGGCTTCGGGATCAGCTGATCGAAAATCGACACCCCGCGATGTCACTTTTCGGTCCTTTCTAGCCCTTCGGTTATGTCCGAAATCACCCTCTTCTGTGACATTGCTGGCTCCCGGATTGGCATCCTATGGATGTATTCGGCGATGGGGAATCGCTTCATCAACGGAGGGTTGGGATGAAGATCGAGCAAGCCTATGGAACGGTCGCGTGGAACACTTCCTCGAAGAGTGGGGAAAGTCCAGATCACAATGATCCACCATCCTTTAGCGCCTCGCTGGAAGGCCTGCTGAAAGTCGAGTCCCCATCCATCAAGGACGAGGGTGAACCCGATCCGAACGCCTGGATAACCGAGAAAGAGAAGAAAGCGCATGAGGCGGTTCTGGATACGTTTTCGCGGATCTCTACGATGAAGCCCGAAGAGTTGATCCGGGCCAAGTATCTGGAGGCGCATCATCTCACGGAGGATGAGGTCTCGAAGTTGCCACCAGACCAGCGTGCCCAAATTGAGCAGGAAATCGAGGACGAAATAGACCGACAGATGGAAGCAGAGATTCGGCGAAAACACGATGCAGAGCTTCAGAAGGCCCAGAGTGCCTGTGGCCTCGGATCTGCAGATACGCTTGTAGCGGCGGGCCAGGATTAGAACTGAGCCCGACAATCCACTACCACAGTAAGCAAGGGAAAACTCCAATGAAGATCGAGATTGCACATGGCACGCCTGTGCTAGACCCCTTCAAGAACTCGAAGGGAGCCCTGAAAGCCGAAGTCTCATTCGCCTCCTTCATGGACACGACCGCTCTCGGAACTCCCGGAGGAATCGCCGGGGGCGAGGACGGTGAAAGCGACCCGGAGGATAACGGCCTGAGTGCCAAGGACAAGAACAGCAGCCAGTCGATCTTGGACGAGTTTGCCAAGTGGGCGCACATGACGCCTGCCGAGCGGATCCGCGCCCAGTATCTCGAAGCTCACGGTATGTCCGAGGCAGACGTCTCCCATCTGCCTCCAGAAGTCCGGCAGGCGATTGACGACGAGATCAAGAAGCAGATCGAAGAGCAAACGAGAGAGCAGGCCGCTTCCAACAACGGCCCTGCTGCGGTGTGACGTCTCCCGGACGCTTCAACGCCTCAGCCGCTGCGGCTGACCCTGATGCCGTTGGCAATGCGCGGAAGGCTTTCGACGCTTTCCGGCGCGAGCTCCCTGGGCAGAAGCTGTCCGGGGAGGTTCTGGTAGGAGACGGGTCTCAGGAAACGCCGAATGGCCATTGTGCCGACCGAGGTCGTCCTGCTGTCCGAAGTAGCCGGGAACGGTCCGCCATGCACCATGGCATCGGACACTTCGACCCCGGTCGGCCAACCATTGGCGAGGATGCGTCCTACCTTTCGCTCAAGGACCGGAACCAACCGGGAAGCGTGGGAATAGTCTTGCTCATCGATATGGAGCGTAGCCGTCAGCTGGCCCTCCAAGCTTTCCGCCAGTTCGACGAATTCGTCGAGATTCGCGCAACGGATGAGAAGACTGCTCGCACCGAAGACTTCCTCCGCAAGGTGCGGATCCGAGAGGAAATCGGGCACGCTCGTCTCGAAGAACGTGGCCGGGCTGCGATTGACTTCGCCCGACGACTTTCCGACTGCGACCCTCCTGACACCACTGTGCCCATGCAGGGTCTGGACGCCGCGATCGAAGGCCGCGTGGATACCGGGGGTGAGCATTGGCCCCGCTTCGGTTTTCGCCACAAGCTGGGCGCTCGATTCCACGAATGCGTTGAGGTCGCCCCCGTCGACCGCCACGAGAACTCCTGGATTTGTGCAGAGCTGCCCTGCCCCGACCGTCAGCGAGCCGACGAATCCTGCGGCGAGCTCGTCAGTCCGCTTCTTCAGGGCTGCGGGGAACAGGAAGACGGGATTCACGCTCGACATCTCCGCATATACGGGGATCGGCTCCTTGCGCCGGGCGGCGATCTCGCAGAGGGCGATCCCGCCCGCGCGCGATCCCGTGAAGCCGACCGCCTTGATCGCAGGGTGAGCTACAAGTGCGGCACCCGTTTCGTTGGCTCCCGGAAGAAGCGCGAATACGCCTTCCGGAAGGCCGGAATCGATAACCGCCTTGCGAACCGCGCGTCCGGCGAGTTCGCCAGTGCCGGGATGGGCCAGGTGTCCCTTGACGACGACCGGGCATCCCGCTGCGAGCGCCGATGCCGTGTCTCCGCCTGCCACCGAGAACGCCAGTGGAAAGTTGCTCGACCCGAATACGGCGACTGGGCCGAGACCGATCTGGCGGAGCCTTATGTCGGGGCGCGGAAGCGGCTGCCTGTCTGGTATCGCCTCGTCGACGCGGAGATCGAGCCACTCGCCGGAGCGAACGACGCGAGCGAACAATCGAAGCTGGTTGACCGTTCTCGTGAATTCTCCCTGAAGCCGGAACCTCGGCAAGCCCGTTTCCTCGACAGCGCGGTCGAGCAGTTCCGGCCCGATCGCTTCGACATTGTCGGCGATCCGCTCGAGGAAAGCCGCCCTCGCATCGAGACTGGCGGAGCGATAGACATCGAACGCTTCGTCCGCGAGGCGACACGCACGATCGACATCGGCTGCGGTCGCAAGCGCGAAGGCTGGGGAGAGCTGCTCACCAGTCGAAGGGTTGGTTGCGCGGAATTCCTTCTCGGATGATGAGGCGGCATCGCCCCCGATGATGGGATCGCCGGTGATTTGAATGGACAAGAGCTTCTCCAATGTTTGGGCTCCCGCTTCCGGAGGACGGGCGCCGTGAGACGATGCGGGCGCGAATGGACTGACGGGAATGCAAAGCGTACTCTCGTTGACGGGCTGAGACTTGTGCCCAAATTTGAGGGATTGCTCGACCCATACTGATGTATAGTTGAGGAGTTTGGTGCGGCAATGAGATCCAGCCGCGTGCCTTGGTGCCCCGCAGAACCGTTTGAAATTGGAAGCCACTGAATGCCTAGGGTCGGTCTCGTCATCTATCCCGAATTCGCTGCCATGAGCTTCGCCGCCATGACCGCGTTCGAGATGGTGAACCTGCGGCGCGGACGCCCCGTCTACGAGATCGAAATGGTCTCCCAACATGGCGGTCTAGTTCGAAGCTCTCTGGGCGCCGATGTCACGACCGCAAAACTTGGCGATACCGAGCTGGACACCGTGATCGTCGCAGGTGCCGACAGGCTGCAGACCTTCGATCAGGGTCTTCTGACGACGCTGCGGGAGACTGCGTCGACGCGAACACGAACGGCAGCGATTTGCACGGGCACCTTTGCGCTGGCGGAAGCTGGGCTTCTCGATGGACGCAGGGCCACTACCCACTGGTACTATGCGACCGAATTCCGTGAGCGCTTCCCGGCCGTGCGTATCGACGAGGACCGGATCTTTATCAACGACGGCGCTTTCTGGACTTCTGCGGGTATGTCGGCTGGAACCGACATGGCGATAGCAATGATCGACGAGGATCTCGGGCCGGACATGGCCAAGGAGGTCGCTCGCATGCTGGTGGTGCAGAGCCGTCGCTCCGGAGGACAGCTCCAATTTTCCGCCCTTCTCGAACTCGACGCCAAGTCGGACAGGATCCAGAACGCCGTCGCCTATGCGCGGGCGAACCTCGGAAGCGGTCTTTCGGTCGAGGATCTCGCCCGGGTCGCGAACCTCAGCTCCCGCCAGTTCAGCCGAGCCTTTCGCGACGAGACGGGACAGTCGCCCGCCAAGGCTATCGAGCGCATGCGTGCTGAGGCCGCACGCCAGATGCTCGAGGAAGGCAGACATCCCATCGAGTATATCGCGAGGGCGACCGGATTTAGCGACAGGGACCGGATGCGTAAGGCCTTCATCAGCCTCTTCGGTCAACCTCCGCAGACGATGCGGCGCGCGGTGAAGGCGGCCCGATCCTGAAGGTGGACCATACGCCTGTATAGCTATCAGTGGACGGTGACTCGGCGCATGGTCCTCCTACCGAGTCGGTCCTCCCACGTGTCGGAGCCCGTCCCGGTGCGACGTCCCCCCTCCCGCCGACCGCGGACGGGCCGCGCGCTTCCGAAACCCTGCAGTGCCGACTGCAACAAGCAGTTCGGCTCCAACCATACATCCGTATAGGTTCGAGAATGCCCGCGTGATCGTAAGTTACGGCTTCGAGACAGGAGCGGTCAGACGATAGCGCATGGTGTGCCAATGACGACGGTAGAGAGCATTGCCCCGGCTCCCTCGGCTGAAGCTAAAGTCGCGACCGACAAGATCCTGTTTCTTGCGCTCGCCCTCACCTCATCCTTTTTCGTCACGCTCGCCGCGCAGTTTGTGACCACGAACATCTCCGACCTCCAGGGCGCTATCGGCGCCACACCCGACGAAGCTTCGTGGCTCTCCACGGTCTACACCATGGGCAACTTCGCGGGGATCGTCTGCGCCGCACCGCTTTCGCGGACATTTGGCATCGGGCCGTACGCCTTCGCCAATGCCGTGATCCTCTGCGTGGTGTCGATACTATGCGCGGGTGCGCCCCCACTTGACGTCTTCATTGCGCTTCGCGCAATACAGGGTGTGGCGGCCGGGTGCTTTGGTCCGATCGCCTTCATGTCGGTCTTCATCGTTCTCGGTGGGCCTCGGCTGCCGACGGGGCTTTTTCTTCTGGCCTTCGTTCTTCTCTTCCCGACGACAGTTGGCCCTGTCGCGTCCGGATATCTCGAAGAGTATGTGGGCTGGAAGGCGCTTTTCGTTGCTCAGGCAACGATCGGCGGCCTGATAGCGATCGGCGCGCTGTTTGTGTACCAGTGGCTGCCACCCAAATGGGAATCCTTGAAGATCGACTGGCTGGCGGTCTTCCTGCTGTCCTCGGGACTGGCACTGATGGTTCTTGTCGCCAATCAGGGCACCCGCCGCTTCTGGTATGAAAGCGATATGATCGGCTGGGCGACGGCGGGAAGCATTGGCGCCTTCGCGGGGTTCGCCTTCCTATGCGCGTTCTCGCCGAAACCGATCATATCGCCGAGACTCTTCATCGACCACAATTTCGGCCCACCTGTAGCCCTCAACCTCGTCTTCCGCGCAGGCTTCGCAGTAACGACCTACCTCGTTCCCCAATTCCTTGCGATCGTCCAGGGATACCGCCCGCTCGATATCGCCAATCTACTGATGTGGGGGGTGATGGCACAGCTCCTTGTGCTGCCTCTCGTCTGGGTGCTGCTGCAGGTCCTGGAGACGCGGTTGGTGATGGCGCTCGGGCTGTTGCTCTGCAGCGTCGCGACAGGCGTCCTGCTCGACAGCACCGGGCTTTCGGCAGCCGACCAGTTCCGCATCCCCATCATGGCATTCGGCGTCGGACAGGTCCTGTTCCTCGCTTCCGACGTGATCATCGGCGCCATGGCGATCAAGCCCGCGGACGCGGCTACGGCCGCCTTCGGCTTCAACATGGGAACCCTCGGAGGAACGACGATCGGCGTCGGGCTGGTCAGCGACCTCGTGACGGAACGCGAGAAATTCCATTCGAGCCTTCTGACCGAGACGATATCGCTCTTCGATTACCTGGACGACGCCAGGATCAGTGCGCTGGCAGCCGGGCTGACGAGCAAGCTCGCCGACGAACACGCCGCTAACGTCCAGGCCGTTTCTGTCGTTGCGAACGCGGCCAGGCGGCAGGCGTGGGTGCTTGCCTTCAACGACGGCTTTCTGGTGGTGGCCGGGGTGCTGATCGTGAGCGCGCTCGGCGTTCTGATCATCGGCCATCATCCGCCGCTCGCGAGTATTGGAGATCATGGAAAATGAGATTTGGCTATGCCCTGACTGGCGGCGTCCTGATTGCCGCCTCCACCTTCCTTGTCGCATCCGCGGCTCTGATGCCGGGCACCTGGCTACCGAGCTTCCGCTCCGACATCACCGACAATGCATACGTTCGGGGAGAGATTACGCCCATCAGCCCAAAAATCTCCGGCTATCTCGTGGAAGTGCTGGTGCAGGACAATCAGGCGGTCAAGCGCGGGGACATCCTGTTTCGAGTAGACGACACCGACTTCAAGGCAAAGGTGCTTCAGGCAGAGGCACAGCTGGCGGCGGACAATGCCGCAATCGAGAACCTGGACAGCGAAATCGAGTTGCAGAAGGCCGTGGTGCGACTGGCAAATGCGGCCTTGCAAGGCGCCGATGCCGAAGCCTACCGGGCAAAGCGCGACTTCGACCGTGCAACGAACCTGTCTCAGAGCGGTTCCGGTTCCGGCGCCAATGTCGACACGACGCAGGCGGCCAGCCTAAGGGCGGACGCGGCCGTCGCCGCAGCACAAGCCAACGTCGAGGCATCCAGACGTCAGGTCCATGTCTTCGAAACCAAGCGACCGCAGCTTCTGGCCGCGATTTCTTCGGCGGAGGCTGCCGTGAAGCTCGCCCAGTTCGATCTCGACGGAACGATCGTCCGCTCGCCCGAGGACGGATGGGTCGGCGCGAAGCAGGCGCAGCTGGGACAGTACGTGAAGCCCGGGGGGCTCCTTATCCCATTCGTCTCCGACGACGTCTGGGTCGTGGCAAATTTCAAGGAAACGCAGCTTCCGGAGATCTCCATCGGTCAGGAAGTCTCAATCGATTTCGACGGGATCGATGCCCCATCGTTCAAGGGCCACGTCGAGAGCCTGTCTCCCGCCAGCGGCGCCCAGTTCGCGCTACTGCCTCCTGACAATGCGACGGGTAATTTCACGAGGATCGTCCAGCGGGTTCCGGTCCGGATCGGTGTTGATCCCGGTCAGCAGAAAAGAGAGCAGCTCCGACCGGGCATGTCCGCCATGGTGCGGCTGCTGAAGGAGCGAAGACCCGCTCAATAGAAGACGAGCTTGTCGATGCTGATCTCGGCAAAGACCGAAGGATCAGGCTTTTCCAGCTCGGTCGTCCGGTACATCGTCCTGCGCGAGGCGAACCTGATGCCCTGTATCTGGACGAAGTCCTTCAGAACGCTGGTGACGGATGCACTCAGGAGATCGAACCGGAATTCCTGCCATCGCATCATGCCGTCGATGCCGACATGGCACATTATCTTCGGAGCGTGCCCGGGAATATGGGGCGGATAGGAAATCTGTGCCCTGCGGATCGTCTCCTCGCCGACTTGGTGCGGCTGCAGCTCCGCGACTTCGAACCCCGCTGATGCAAAGAGAAATGGCTGGGTCACGACGTTCCAGATGGAATAGCTGCATATGTACGCGAGCTGGAAGTCGTCCCACGGCCTGTCGACGCTCATCTCGGCGAAGGAGGAACGGGGATTGTACTGCGTCTCCACATAGCCGCCGTCGGCACTGTCGATCGCCAGCACCTTGGGAGTGAAGTTACTTTCGATGGGTCGGGGATCCGTGCAGTGGAGCCGCACGGTCTGATCCAGCAGGCCAAGCTCGAACAGGCCGCCAACCGATGCCGAAGGACCGCCCCGCGTCGACCAGAGGTCGCCCTCTATCCTGAACCTTCCCTGGGCTCGCCGATACATCGCGAAGAGGTGCTGCCCGCCATGCGCATCCATGATGTCGTCGATCAGAGTGCGCGTTGGCGTTGCCTCACCCATTGGCGGGACATCATGCCTGCAGGAGCTTGGCGGCGCTTCGGCGAACGAAACTTGCGACGTAACCATATCGGCAGACCTCCGACTGGGGGTATCGAAAATGAATCAAGTGAAGCGGCTATCTGTCTGACCTTGGTGACAGAATGGGAAAGTTAGCGAAATTTCTGCGTTTGCATATGACATATTTGACCGTGTTTTCGGCCACGACGCGCGGCAAGGGCGTTAGCCCGGCATAGCCGACTTGAGACTTTCGAGAAGAATCTCGTCGTCCACAGGCTTTTCCAGGAAGGCGATAGCCCCGGCCGCCAGCGCCGCTGCTCGAACGCTCGCATCGAACTGCGAGGTCAGGAATATGATAGGCGGTGCCGAATCTCGGGAGACGAGTTCCGCCTGAAGTTCGATGCCGGACAGGCCTGCCATCTTTATGTCAAGGATGATGCACCCGATTCTTCCGAGGTGACACCCGGCGAGAAACTCCTCGGCCGAGGCGAACGTCTGCGTCCGGTATCCGCAGGATTTCAACAGATCCTGGAGAGCCTCCCGGATGGCAATGTCGTCGTCGACGATCGCGACCGATTGAACTTTGGACATCGCTGCCGCCTGCCTTCAGTTTTCATGCTCTGCGAGGCTAGGCAGCTGGGTAGGTGGTAGTGTCTTCCAGTGGGCGTAGATGACCTCGGCCTTGCGGACAAGATCGGGAAGAGTGCGGCTCCTAAGCTTCTTCATGAGGCTTGCCTTGTGAAGTTTGACGGTGATCTCGCTGAGGCTCATCTCGTAGGCGATCTGCTTGTTCATCAGGCCCTTGACGACGTGCCCCATGCACTCCCGTTCCCGCTTGGTGAGCGCCTTCGAAAGGGCGATGATGGCGTCTTGTTCAGCTTCCCGTTCCCGGCGTTCCCTATCCCGCGCAAGGGCTGTCCTGACAGCATTGAAGAGGTCCTCGTCGTTGAACGGCTTCGTCAGAAAGTCCAGTGCGCCCGCCTTCATCGCCTGGACGGTCATCGGAATGTCGCCGAACCCGGTGATGAAGATGATCGGCATCCTATACCCGAGCGAGGCCAGTTGATGTTGAAGTTCGAGACCGTCAGTCCCTGGCATTCGGACATCGAGGATTATGCAGCCGGGGCTGTCCGGCCGAACGCTGTCAAGGAAAGGAAGCGCGCTGTCGAAGGAAGCGGATCGCACGTCGATCGAACGAAGGACGTCTGCGATCGCAAGACGCATATCCTCGTCGTCATCGATGATGAATACGTCCACTGGAGAGGAATCAGTCATGGCTTGCCTCCGCGGGTAGGCTAACCTGGAAAATGGCGCCTCCCCCTTCATGATTCCGGCCGCTCAGCCTTCCTCCCTGCGCCTCCACCATCGCCCGGCATATCGACAGCCCGATACCCATGCCGGATTCCTTCGTGGTGAAGAACGGGTCGAAGAGCTTCTGCAGCGCGTTGTCTTCGATGCCTCTGCCATGATCTCGGACGCTGATGACGACGGCGTCGTCACCATTCATCGAGCATTCGATGGAAACCTTCTTCTCCGATCCCCCGCCAGAGTTGATCGACTGGATGCCGTTGTTGAGCAGATTGACAAGCACCTGCTGGATTTCGGCCTTCGCCAGCTTCACCTTCGGCATGTGCGAGGGAATTCTCGTCTGCAGTACGATCGAGCCGCTGGTCAGCTCGTGTTCAAGGAGAAGGCAGGTTTCCCCGATCATCTTAGCGACGTCGGTGACTTCCGCTCGAGCCGGATTCCGCATGATCATCTGCCGGGTGCTCTTCAGAATGCCCGCTACCCGGTGTGCATCTCGGACGATACGCTCGGCGGCATCCGAGGCCGATGGAATATCCGGAGACTCCCGCCGCAGCCAGCGAAGGCATGACTGGGCATTCAGGACAACGGCTCCAACAGGCTGGTTCAGCTCGTGGGCGAGCGAGGCAGACAAGGCCCCGACCATGGCCACCCTGGACACCTTTGCCATTTCCGCCTGCGCGGCCAGAAGCGCCTGCTGGGAGCGGTCGCGCTCCGTAACGTCGAACATTCCGACGACCACGCGGTCCAGCCCGATGCCGTCTTCGGGAAAGCTCAGAACAAGGAGCACGGACAGAGTCGTGCCATCAGGCCGTACGATCTTTCCCTTTCCTTCGAAACGGGTCCGGCCGCTGAACAGGCATTCGACGATGCCCGACAGACACTCTTCGTCGCGGGGGATGAACTTCCTGATGGAGCCGGACACCTCCTCCGACGAGCGGCCCAGCAGTTCCAGGGTTGCGTCGTTTACAGAGACGCTCTCGATAAGGTCCGCGCATTCCTGGAGGAACATGGGCGACGAGGCCGAGTGACGTTTCAGGTTGCTCACGCCGCCGTCCCGAAGTTCGACCAGCTTAGCCTTGAGCTTGCTGAAATCCTGTTCCCAGAGCGCCACCCGGCACTGCTCGAAAATCGCACGAAAGCGGGCTTCGCTGCGTTGGAGAGCGTCGTTGGTCCGTTTCAAACGTTCCGTTGCGGCGCGGTTTCTGATCAGGACCGCCGCCGTTGTCGCAATTGCCGCGATTGAGACGACCGCTCGAAGGTTTCCTGGAGGGAGCAACGCGTCGCCACTGAAAGCGAAGGATACGACGGTCAGCATGACGCAGAGTGCGGAAGCCAATAGAATTCCGAACCCTGCAAGCACCTCTGAGGCAAGCAACAGTGCCAGCCCGTAGAGCACGGCAATGGCGCTCCCTGCATTAGTGAACGTGTCGAGGTAGAAGACGAGGCAAATCAGCGTCAGCGACGACAATGCGTTCGCCGTTCGCCCCGGATACCAGCCAGGCGTCAGAATTGCCTCCGTGCGCAAACCAAGTAGATCCACGATACTCTCTCCCAGCGACGCCCCAAGGCCCGACAGTGTCACGCCGTCGGACGTTCCTCGCATGATAGCGCCTGAGTTCCTCATGCGCGACGCCTCGAATCTGAGGGATTCAAGGCCGCAGTAACACCCGGCCGAGCGCCTCCCTCGACAGAACTCGCCGATGCGCATCCGCAGCCTCCGAAAGCGGATATTCCCTGTCGATCAGCACCTCCAGATCGCCGCGAGCCATTCTCGTAGTAGACCGCAGCTTTCATCGGTTCCTCTTCGTCTAATCCAGAATTGAGCCGCCCCAGGGATTGTCCACGGCGACCTTCCAGCTGCCATCTGGCTGCTGCCTGAGAACGTCCGAGGTAAGGCCGCCTACTTCGACAGGTTCTCCCTTTTCACCGACCGACTGCGCGCTCCAGCGCGAATGATGCAGCGCGATGCTTCCGGCCTGAACGACCGTGCGTTCCGAAATATGGAACACCGGAAAGACCTTGGACATCGCGACAAGACCTTCCTTGATCGCTGCTCGTCCCACCGCATGTGAGTCCGGCTGGATGACGAGAACGCCGTCCTCCTCGAAGTAGGCCGCCGCCTCGTCCATTTTGCCTTGCTGGCGCAGGGCTACGATCGTTGCCATCGTCTCTGCCGGGCTCATCTCAACAGCCTCGGCAATGTGCTGAAATCGCTCGCTTTCATGAATAGTCCTTCTGTGCGGCCTTTGACGCCTTTTCCGTTTTGCAAAAGGCATAGTCGCGAGCGGCATCGGGCCGTCCACCTATACATGTGTATGGTCGCGCTGGACCCGGAGGGCGGACAGAGCGACGCTTCTTGCGGTGACTGGCGCCGGATCGTCGAAAGCCCGTGCGAGAACAGCCGCACCTACGATGGAATCGAACACAAGCCGGATCTGGTCCGCGTACAATGCCCGGTTCTCTCTCCTTGAAAGTTGTGAAAACACGTGAAGATGGCCTTCACGCCTCTTCCCTGGAATAACCACGTGGGCTGCCAGCACACCGCCTACAGCAGCGGAAGCTTACAGCCCACAATCGAACTGATAGCGTGAAAGGCGTCCTAGATGGATGCGCGGATCTCTGCAGCAACGAGTTCCGGTGCCTGAGCGTGCGGGTAGTGCCCAATTCCCGGAAGGACCTTGAGTGGAACGCCGAGCTTCTGGGAAAGCTCCTCGCCCATTCCCTTGTTGATGTAGTGGTCGAGTTCGCCCCAGATCACTTTGACAGGGGTCGTAAGCTTTCCGAGGTTGGCCTCGAAGTAGTCCTCGTCCCGAGTGAAGTGGGAATAGTAGTGATAGAAGGCATCACCTGAGCTGAATTTGCCGTCAGTCCATCCTTCCGTCATGTCCTTCACGACGTCGGGATGAATATTCATCGCCGCTTCCGGTGGCGACCCAATGCGGTGCGCGTTGGCTGGAATTTGCGTCCCGGCATTGTTGAAATATGCTCGGGCTTTGGACGCCGTCGGCTCGCTCTTGAGGTTCTGCAAGTTCTCGCTCATGAACTGAGGCCTGTTGAATGGAGCGAAGTCGCCTACGATGATGTTCTTCGCGATGTCCGGCTCTTCCAGCGCCGCCAGCAGGACTGGGAGTGATCCGATATCTGTCCCGTAAATCGTAAGTCTTGAGCAGTCGATACCCGAGGCCAAGACATAGGCTTTCAAGATCGTACTGAAGTCCGTTGGCGAGTAGGAGAACTCCTCCGGCGCGGGCCTCGATGAGAGACCATATCCCGGCCAATCGAACGAGTGGACGTCGTAGTCACTGACGAGGTCGGCTATTACGTCCTTCCAGACCGCCACGGTTTCGGGGAAGCCTTGCAACAGGAGAATGGTGCCCTTCGGTGCCGCGCTCCTCGCGACAAGGCGGCGCAGGCTTATCCCACAGGTAACCTGAAGGTGGCTTATCTCAGGCGCTACAGCGGCCGCAGCGCTTCCGAGCACCTCCGGCGCGCTACGAGCTACGTAGGAAGAGATCGACTGCAGGGCTTTCATTTGAGTGTTCCTCTAAGGATGGAAGTCGGGAGTGCGCAGCTATGCCGCAGCACTTCCGTTGTGAGAGAGCTTCGTTTTGTTGACTCTGTCTCAGGTGCGGCCCCTTGGATCGCGGCGTGCCGAGACCTGCCTATGACAGCATGATCTCGGCGACCTTCTTCCCTTCGTCGATCTGAACCCAGTGGCCAGCATCGATCAGGTGCAGGGTCGAGTTTTGCAGGTTGCCGTGGAAGTCCTTGGCGGTGGCGGTCGTGAGATATGGATCGCGCTCGCCCCAGATCACCTTCGTCGGAACTTCCAGCTTGTTCAGAAGAGGAAGCCGCTTGGTGTTTTCGGCCAGCACGTCGTTGAAACCTGCGGTCATTTGCACGAATGCCGGACCACTGCTTGGAGGCAGCCCGAAATTGGCATCGATAAGAGGCCCGAGGAAATCGACATACGTCTTCACGTGCCTCTCGGGCAACGCCGCCTGCAAGAGAGACCGCTGGAGGTTGAGTAGCGACCCCATGAACTCGGGGTTCTGGGCGATCATCATCGCCACTTCCCTTAGGTTGACTGTTGCGAATACCTCGATCAGTTCCGGCAGCCTGTCGTCGGGCACCGCGTGGTAAACGCAGTTCAGGATGACCAGTTCGGCAACGTCGTCCGGCTGGTCGATCGCGAAGTTCAAACCGGGGAAACCACCGGAGTCATGGACTACAGGTACGATCTTCCCGAGCTTAAGCGCCTCCACGACGCGCTTGAGATCGCCCTGCTGCTGGGCAAACGAGTACTTGGCGCCTTCCGGCTTGTCAGAAGCGCCAAAGCCGAGGAAATCGAATGTCACCACCCGCCGACCAGCGTCGACGAGGTGCGGCACCAGGAAGTCGTAGATGCCAAGATTATCCGGAAACCCATGCATCATCACGAAAGCAGGTCCGGCACCAGGATAGTCCCGCACGTATAGCTTTCCCTGCCCGTGCTCGATACGGTGCTCCTGAAATGATCTAGCGTTGTCTCCGTAGCTTGGAAATGGTTCGCTCATTTTGGTGTCCTTTCAAGCGAGCCTTCTGCCCGCGTGGATGTCGGATGATGTGTCACGTCGACTAAAGCGCAGAACCGCACCGCTCTCGGGAGCGTTCACGCGCGATGTTGATCCGATTGTGGTTGGAGTAAACTATACGGATGGATGGTGGCGGGCCGCGACACCCACCACCGCGGGGCTGCTGTCAATGCGCTCCCGCTCCGCCTCCGGAGGCGTCAGCAGCAAGGCGACTGCGGCGATGGCCAGCACGACACCGATCACCGCGAATATGTCGCTGAAGCCCATAATCAGAGCCTGGCGCTTGACGAGCCTGCCGGGCGTCCGCCTCACCTGTGTCCACCCATACGGATGTATGGGTTTCGCAACCACTCAGAACCACCGAAACCCGCTGGGCGCCGCCGCGGCCGTTGCTTTCGCCTGCCGCACCGCCATTAATCGAGGGTGAAATGACGATCGATCTCCACGGATACCGGACCGGAAACTGTCTCAGAGTCTCCGTCGCATTGGAGGAAGCAGGCCTTCCCTACACTGTGCGTCAGGTCAACCTGGCCTTAGGCGAGCATCACAGCGCCGCACATCTTGCGCTCAATCCTAGCGGAAAGGTTCCGGTCATCGTTGACCATGCTGACGATCCGCCGTTCGTTCTCTCGCAATCCAATGCAATCATGATGTACATCGATCAGAAGAGGCCCGGTGTCCTCTTCCCCGAGAACACCATGATGCGGGCGATCGCCCTCGAGCGCTTCTTTTACTTCGTCACGGATGTCATAGGACCGGGGATGGCGGCGTTCCGCGTACGCGGCAGTGATGAAGCTCGCAACTCCCTGCTGGAATCGTCCCTCAGTGCATGGGCCGACGCCCATCGGTTTGTCGAGAACTCGAAATATATGGGCGGTGACGAATTCTCCGCCGCAGAAATTGCCGCGGCCGTCTACATCCAGGCTTACCACCGCCACATCGACTGGGCAGCGGCGCCCAGGCTGGAACAGTGGCTGCAGCTCGTGATGTCCAGGCCGTCTTTCGAGCGTGGCATGAAAGCCTTCGGGAAGTGAACGTCAGCGGAGAAGGTTCGATTTCGCGAGATCGATGACTTCGGTTCCGCGCCCGCTGAGCACGACCTTCGCCATCCAGAGACTGAACCCGGTCACCTGCTCGAGATTGATCTTGGGCGGCATCACTAGCTCGTCGTGATTGGTCACGACATCCACCAGCACGGGACCATCGTATGCGAAGGCGGTCGTCAGCACCTCTCGCAGATCGGGGCCCTTCTCGACGCGAATGCCCATGAAATAAGGTACCGCCGCCAAATGAGGCGGCGGGATCGAGATTTCAGCAGCTTGGCTCCGTCGGCCGCCGGGCGCCGCCTCGCCCAGCCATACATTCGTATAGGTATCAAATCGACCTACATCGCAGAAGATTCGCACACGGCAAACAGAGGAGACGGCCATGCAGCGAACCTTCCATCGCAACGGAATTTCAATCCTGGCAGTAACAGCGTTTCTGGCTTCCAGTGTAGCCAACGCGCAGTCGGTACCGGACCCTAAACTGCTCGACGTCCCGACCACCAAGGTGCTGGCCATCGGCTCCTTCACTCCGACTACGTCGCCCAAGGTATGGCTTCCTATGGTGCCCCGCGAGGCAAAGAAAACCGCCGACCTCTATTTCGACGGCAAGATCGACCAATGGTACGTCAAGCAGGACAAGACCGGTGTCGTCTTCGTGATGAACGTGAAGACGGCCGACGAAGCCCACGCATTGCTGGACAAACTCCCTATGGGCGTCGCTGGCGTGATGAAGTTCGAGATGATTCCGCTCGGCCCCATCAGCCCGATCCGGATGATCATGACCAATCCGGAGAATTGACCGATGGCTTTCTACAGCAGAGAAAACCCTCCGCCTGTCGGTGAGTTCAAGAACCTCGAGGAAGTCCCGATCCCAACGACAAAGATGCTCGCTATCGGCACCGTAACGGAAAACGGGACCGCGGCCGACCGTGACGATGGGCCTCGTCCATCACTGACGATATTTCCGGTCTTCCGGCGTTTCAGTATCCGAAGAAGATCAATACGAGAGTCGCCTCACGATAGTTAAACGAACCCCTGGGAGGACGGATCTTTCACCGCTGTCCCAGGGGCCTGAGCGCTCTCACGGCCGTCCGGCGCGTGCCGACCCGGTGATCGTGATTTCATGATGACCCGCATATCGAGCCCGCATCTCGAATTCAAGGCGAAAACCGGAATCCGTGCCATTTCACCGCCGATCACACCCTTGCAGGCTTGGCCATCGTTGTCCTGATCGGCTACGGCATTGGCTTCATCAAGGGAGCGGGCAAGGCCATTGAGAAGTCGACGCCGAGCGCGTTCGGCGGAAAGTGTCATAGGAGTACCGAGATGGGTTGGACTTCTCGTATGATGGAAAATCCCATCATACGGTGGTGGCTATTAACGGCATTCTGGGGGCCGGCCCTTTGGCATGTGGTTCCATGGATCTTTCACGGTTGCTGCGACATTTGCCACGCGATAGTTGGATGAAGGGATAGTTCCTTCCTGGAAACAACCGTCAGAGCGGAGGATGCAGTGAACCGAGGTTTCGAGAGTGAGTTTGCTACGGTTGATCTGCTACTCGGATCCGAGTGCGAAAGCCGGGCTGTCGATGGTTTCTGCCTCGCTTGGATCAAGCTGGAGCGGCAGTTGCGAAAAATCACTGCCAATCTGATCTACCAGGCATCGACTCTTACCGCGCGTGACGCAGGAAAGCTTCGCGAGGCTCTCTACGGACATGGAAGTCTCGACTACAACAGCTTCATGGGGGCGATAAATCACCTCAGCGGGATTCCGGTCAGCGATCTAGTCGGTGAACGCTATCGACCTCTCAAAAAGGAAATTGGTGTCTGCTACCGGAACAGACAGAAGATCCTTCATGGTCAGCAAACGGGTCAAAGCCTGGACCGAGAAGCGTTGCTGGCCCGCATCGCCTCTATTCGCGAATGGTGCCGCCTACTGTCGGTCGGCGCAGCAGATCGATTTGGCTATGACGGCTTCGCCGGGAACACCTCCCTCTTCAAGACCGATCGACCTGCAGTCGTCGAAGCAGTCGACAAGGCTCTCCGACGCCGGGGATGGCTGGCATACGCCCAGACTTTCCAGCGCTGATTCCGAAGGTCAGCCCAAGTCCTACCCGACCATGTTGGGATCAAGGTTCAAGATCGTTACGACGCCCTCCCCAGGAATTCGAAACGACTGCTCGGTGATCTCGTATCTCGCTGCCGAAGCTTTATCGAACCAAGCGCCCGCGCCGATTTTTCGGGGGAAGCGCTGCTCTTCCTGGTTCTGACTGTGGAGTAATTCGAATGCGAAGCTGTCCGCATCCAATTCCTCTCGTGGGAACCATCGGGTGTTCATCTTGGGAGCAGATCTGTGCCATTTCCTCCCGTTGGTGCCGTGGCTGATCATCATCGATGCCGGATAAATGTCGCTGTCGATCATTCTAATCAGAGTGGCCGTGACGCTAGTTTTGAATGCTCCGGCCACCTCTTTCAGCGCATTGAGGTTCAATATCCGATGCTTGCGGCATTCGGACTTAAACATGGGCCATGGCATCAGGAGATCAGCCGCATATTGGTCGGCCGCGCGCTCGACATTATTGGTCTGCGAAAATTTGCCGATGTCCGCGGCGCGGCACGCAACCGTTTCTCCTCGATGACGAGCCCAATGGCCAAGTTCGTGGGCGATCGAGAAGCGTTCGCGTTGAGGCATGCCCCCTGGGTTTACCGAAATGATTCCCTTGTTTCCTAGGCCCGTGATCATCGCCTCGCAGCATTTGAGGCAGCGACGTTTCACGCGAAGTCCGACATAATAAGCAATTGCTTCCACATCAATGTCGCGTGGTTCGGTAATTCCAAGGGAACGAAGTAGTGCATCTGGAGACAAATTAGTTGGAATTGGGTCAATTCTCTTCATTGTCGTTATCTTCGTCTTCCAATTCCGCGAGATCTTCAAGAATTGCTTCGAGATCACCGTCCATAGAACCATCACCAAAACGAGCGGCGAGCGTGAGGCCTGCAGTAGCATCGCCAGCCTTCGCACGATCGTAGCGACGCTTCGCACGTTCCTTATCAATATTGCTCACGTTGCTGGACATGTTGCTCGAAAAGGCTCCAGCTCGAGCACGCTCCAAGCGCGACTTCGCAAGTCTTGCCTCCGCCTGCTGAATCGCGTCTTTGAATATAACCAGATCTTCTTCATCTTCGGGGCTGACGGGGGTGTCATCCGAGAAAATGAAGTCGATAAGGCTATCCAAAGCGTCCTTCTTCTTGTCGCTCATCACGACTGTCCTTCCTTCGCGCCGAACACGGCGGCCTGTTTCTTGAGCTCGCGGTTGAACCGGGTGCGCAGCGCCTCTAGGCGCGTGGCGTCGACCCCGATTGCCTCCTGCAAGTCCTTTCCAATCAAATTATCCCGGATCCCCATCATGAGCAGTTCCATCTGCTCATCTCCTGAGAACCGCGCCTCCAGGGCCGAGAGCACCTGCTCGTTCCTGATCTTCTCGGCCAGTTCGCCATCGTCCTCTTCGATGGTTATCGTGTCGAGTTGCTCGGAGGTGACGATAGCCGAGCCCTTGTTCCGGCGCACGAGCTTTCTCTCTTCGGGAAGAAAGTCTCCGTCGGAGGCAAGGCTTCGGACCACCCCTTTAAGGAACTGAATGAAGGTCTTGCTCGTGCGCCATTTCCGGCGCCCTTCGGCGATCCTGACATAGGCTTCGCTGATGAGCTCATTCGGCGTCGCAAAACCTGAACCCGCCAAGCAAGCGCGAGCCGACGCTACGAGGTTGCGTTGCTCTTCGTTGGAGAGCTGCCGGAACGCTGCGATTGCTTCGTCCGGAGAGTGATATTCGTCGTCAGGCTGATCCACCTGCTCCTCCGCATTTTCTTCCACATGTGTCGATCTCCTCCTTGATCTTCACTCTGCTTGCGCACGGGAACGCAGATTCCGACAAACTTTTTTTCATGTCGGAATCGTCAGTCCCGCGCGCAAACAGAGTGGACGACCTGTCCTCCCACAACTCCATCAATCAGGAATCTTTGACTATGACTATCGAACATCAGGAAACGGACCGCGGCAAGAACACCACTGTCGAAATCGCGGGTCTCGACCTCAACTTCCACGCTTTTCCGCTGAACACCAATACGCCTACCGGTGGCAAGATCGCGAAGGTCGCGGGGTTCGTCGCGGATCAGTATCCGTACGTCCTGCAGTGGCGAGACGACGGGGATCTCGAAGAACTCCGCTCCCAGGAAGAAGCCGACCTCGGCAAGGGCACGAAGTTCATCGTCGCGGCAAGCGACCGCAGCAACCGCATCGCGATCGAAGGCGAAGGCCTCGATTGGCCCTCTGACGAGATCTCTGGCGCCGTCGTCCGCAAGCTCGGCCGTATTCCCGCCGACCGCTCTATCTACCTCGAGCGCACGGACGAGCCGGACCGCCTGGTCGATGATGGCGACATCATCAAGATCAAGAAGGATGGCGTCGAGCAGTTCCGCAGCCGCAAGCCCGAGGTCTGGGAACTGAACGTGCAGGGCAAGAAAATCATCTCTGCCACGCCCGTCATTTCCGTGGTCGACGCGCTCACCCGCGCAGGCTTTGACCCGAACGCTTGGATCATCATCCTGAAGGTCGCAGGGCAGCCCAAGCGCCAGCTCTCTGTTGGCGACGAGATCGACCTCCGCGCTCCGGGGATCGAGAAGATCCGCCTGACGGCAAAGGATGTAAGCAACGGAGAGGCGCGCACTGCGCCTTCCCGTGACTTCGCCCTTCTGGAAGCGGACGAGTCCTATCTGGACGATCTTGGCCTTCGCTGGGAGGCCCGCAACAGTGACGGCCACCGCTGGCTGATCATCCACGACTATCCGGTTCCTGTAGGTTACACGGTCACGACCACGACGCTCGCACTTATGATCCCGCCTACCTACCCACAGGCGCAGATCGACATGTTCTACGCGTATCCGCCTCTGCAGCGGGTCAATGGAGCAGCTATTCCTGCGACCGAGGCGCTGCAGAGTATCGTCGGCCTGTCCTTCCAGCGCTGGTCGCGCCACCGCGGCAATGTCGTCCCGTGGAATCCCCAGCGCGACAACGTCGTCACCCACCTTGCACTGGTCGAATCCTCTCTTCTTCAGGAAGTCGGCGAATGATGCCGGAACGCACTCTGGCTATGACTGGCGTCACCCACGCCATGCTGAAGACGCACCTGTTGTCCGATGGCAATGAAGCCGCTGCGATCCTGATCTGCGCGCCCTCGCCCGGACCCCGCCAGCGTCTTGTTGTCCGTCAGGCCCTGCTTGTGCCGCACGATGCCTGTCCTGTTCGCAAGCCGGATGCCATCGTGTGGCCAGGCGCCTACATCGAAGACGCTATCGATATTGCCGAACCTGAAGGACTCGTCGTCATCCTGCTTCATTCCCATCCGGGTGGCTGGCTGCAGTTCTCGCATATCGACAACGAAAGCGATGCGCGGGTGATCCCCGGCTTGTTCGAAGCCTTCGGAGAATGCCACGGCTCGGCGATCATGACCCCGGAAGGCGCAATTCGTGCTCGCCTGTACGCTCCCGACATGACTTCGCAGCCCGTGGATTTGATGACGATCGCCGGCGACGACATCAGCTACTGGTGGAACGATCGCATCGTCAACGGCGTCCCGGCTGGTCGGCCGCTTGCATTTACGGGTTCAATGACCGAGGAACTCTCTCGCCTGTCCGCGGCCGTGATCGGCGTATCTGGAACGGGGTCGATTTCCGCCGAGCAGGTCGCGCGCCTTGGCTTCGTGTCTGTAACCTTGGTCGACCCCGACAAGATTGAAAAGAGGAACCTCAACCGCATCCTCAATGCGACTTCCGCCGACGCCGAACGGGGTCGTTCGAAGGTCGAGATGTTTTCCGTTGCCATTGCCGAATATCGCGGTAACGGCGTTGCCGCCGACATCTGCGACACCATCGGAACCAGGGAGGCAATCGAGGCTGTTGGCCAATGCGATGTCATCTTCTGCTGCGTGGACAGCAAGGAAGGTCGCCAGTATGCCGACCTGATCGCCTCGGCTTTCCTCATCCCGCTCTTCGATGTTGGTGTCACTATCCCGACGTTCCTCGATGACGGCAAGATTGCCATCGCCGATGTCAGCGGGCGGATCGATTACGTTCAGCCCGGCGGTTCCACGCTTTCCGATCGTGGCGTTTACACGCAGGAGAGCTTGCGCGCCGAATACCTCCAGCGGACGGATCCGGACGCATACCGGGACGAGCTGGCTGCAGGCTACATCAAGGGCATCCTCGAAGAGGCGCCGTCTGTGATCACCCTCAACATGAGGGCCTCAGCTGCAATGGTGAACGAGTTCATCGCTCGCGCCTACCCCTATCGGCAGGAACCGAACCGCAACTACGCCCGGGTCTCGTTCAGCCTCGCGGCCTGCGATGAGGATCATTACGCGGAGGACGACTTCGACCGGAGCGAAAACACGCTGCTTGGTCGTGGGGCCGCCGAGCCGCTGCTTGGCCTGCCGCTGTTTCGCAAACCAAAGAAGGTCGCCGCATGAAGATCACTCGATGGTTCCGGCGAGTATGGGGTAAGTACGGGCCCGCCCGCCGACTGTTGCTGATCGAGGGCGACACACTTCCATCTGATCTGCCCGCTCGCGACCTGGTTCTCACGCGAGACGATGGCGACGATTGGAGCGTCGGCATGCGGTGCCCGTGCGGATGCGGAGACAGGATCGAACTGTTGATCCTGAGGGAGGCTCGGCCACGCTGGGATGTCAGCGTCAACAAGGCCGGAGAGCCATCGCTCCACCCATCAGTCTGGCGAAAGTCAGGATGTAGGTCTCACTTCTGGGTTCGCGAGGGGCGGATATTTTGGTGCGAATAACCACACGACTTCTGGTCCGCAGATTGAAAGACACCACTGCTGGGCATCGGCATCTGGAAGTTACCGATGTCCATGAATTGACATGAGGCCCGCGTCAGACATTTCGAGTGCGAGTGAGGGAACGGATTCGAGATCCGCCTGGAAAGACCCCTCCGTAACAAACTGAGGAAATCTGAGCGTCCATGGCGATTTTACCCGAGAGCTTTAAAGCCTTCCAATATCAGACAGGCATCGACCGCATCTGTGATGCGTACCGGGCTTCGGCCGATACGATTAATAAGGCGGTTAGCGAAGCGACGCTGGCGTGTCTGCAGCACCTGGAAAGCGGTGTCGATGACCGGGAATATGATGAGGATGGCACCCTACTCTTTTCCACCTCCTATTCGCTCGCTCAGGCGGAGATGGACGTCATCCTAGCCGTCGCTGTCGTGCGTGAAGCGTTCATCACGAGCGCCTTTCATTACTGGGAACGATCCGCGAGAGCATGGACGGGTCTACATGAGTTCGAACACAAGTTTCCTGATCTGAGAAGGGAAACTCGGCGGCTGCATCCAGTGAGCCCGCAACTGCCCAATCTAAACCGCCTCAACAATGTCCTGAAGCACAACAGTCGTCGCGTGGATCGAACGCTTCTCAAGAACCGCCCGGATTATTTCGGCACCCTGTTTCCTAAGCGGAACGCGAACAATCCTCCGGAGCCTCGGCTCCGGATCAGCCACGAGCACGTCGAGGAAGCGTTCGACATCGTGAGGGGGTCCGGCCCGACGCGCTAGGTTTCACTTAGCCGGACCGCTACTGTGGCCACTCCTCGCAACCATGTGCGACTATTGGTCGACGAAACGTCGATCTTCTCCTGCGCTGCTCCTAAGTCGGCGAGCCGGTAGCTTTCGGTACCGAGATCGGATTTCCAGCCACGATGGCCTGGACTTCGCTGCCGGAGATTACTTCCCGCTTCTCCAGCGCGGCCACAAGACGATCAATCCCGGCTCGATTTCCATTGACGATCTCGCATGCTCTTGCGAGCTGGTCCGAGAGAACACGCTCGACCTGCTGCCGCACGTCGGTATCGTTCTCCCGAAGTCTCTGAAGAAGTTCCGGTGTCGGTGCATGGGTGTAAGCCATCGTGTCGCCCATTCCGAAGGCAGCGACCATTACTGTCGCAAGATCGGTGGCAAGCTGAAGATCTGATCCTACGAAGCCGCCTGCACCATCGAAATGCCCGCCGAAAAACACCTTCTCCGCAGCGATACCACCCAGCAGCATCGCGAGCTTGTCGAGGTAGGTTTGTCGATTTCGAAACCCGGTCGGAGGGATCTGCCACTGTACGTATCCCTGGGTTGACTGGCCGGACACCGACCGCTTGACGACTACCAGCGCATTGATCTCCGCCACCGATAGTTCCAGACCAACGACTGCATGGCCGGACTCGTGAATACAGGCGATGCGCCGCTCTTCGCCTTCCAGCAACCTGACGGCTGGCACCAGAGCGAGGATATCAGCGGCTTCGACGGGTCTGGTTTGCCGTCGGGCCTTGCGCTTGGCGTCTGCGACATATTGCTTCAGATCGGCGCCTGAACGTCCGACCGTGGCGGTTGCGACCGTCCGTAGGTCCTCAGCTGCGATCTGCTGGGGAGCTAGATGGAGCTTGACGATCTGAGCCCTTGTCTCGAGATCAGGTAGTTCCAGAGCAGAGTGCCGATCCAAACGCCCCGGCCTTCGCAGGGCCGGATCGACCTTATGCGGATAGTTCGTGGCCCCGATCACAACAACGCCACTTCGTGCGGCAGATCCGTCAAGAAGTTCGAGCATCGCGTTGACCACTTCAGTGTTGTACTCAGCGTTGTGACCGGAAAAGGAACCTCGATCGCCGAGCGAGTCGATTTCATCGATCAAAAGGATGGTCGGCCCATCAAGCTCTGCTTCGCGGAACGAACGGCGCATCGCCCGGAGCATGTCGCCGAGGTGTCCCTTGCTCTGCCACTGTGCTGACGATGCTGCAATAAAGTTGGCGCCGCACGACCGAGCCACTGCTGCGGCGAACATAGTCTTCCCCGTGCCGGGAGGACCGCTGAGCAGCAGACCAGACGACACATCATCCCACCGAATCCGGTCCTGGCGCCAGTCGTTCAAGTCAACAATGAGATCAAGCGCCCACTGTTTCGCGTCGCCATAGCCTTCGAGGTCCTCCAGTCGAGGCTCCCACGGCTTGGGCTTTTCGAACTTTACCTCTTTGGTGGCTTCCAGTTTCTCGAGAACGACGCCCAGCGAACGCCCTGGCCGCAGCGCAAGAAACAATGTGCGTGCCGGATGGACCACAAGCTTCCTGGCGACTTCAAGAGGCATGTCCAATGCGACGGAGGACTTGGCGGCGGTGACAAGATGCCTTGGATTGACGGGCGGGACGTCGACGATATCGTCCAGGCCGACCTCCAGTTCCATTGGAACTGTCGCGCCATCCTGAATCAGAACTATGACTGCGGCCCTGTATCTGATGGTGTAAATAGCGTCCGACGCGTCGGCCTCTCCCGGTCTGGGAGCAGCTGCTAGGCTGGTGATAGCGTAGCGGTCCAGGCCGACAGATTTGAGGATCGTTTCGGTGGCGTCTTTATACGCGTCGATCCAAGCTCCAGCGGGCAACCTCAATCCCAGCAGACGATCGGCACCCAGGAAGACCTTGCCGCGCCGAAGCGCGGTTCGGACGGCGCAGGCGTAGGTATGCACTTCGAGCGTCGAGGCGCGCTCGCTCAAGGGAAAGCTTCTCATGGAAAACCTCTAAACGCTGGCGCGACGGACGATGGTGTCAGGCCCGAGCGGGGCATCGTCGAGATCGACTTTGACGATACCTCCAAGGATCATCGCGGCGATCGACTGCATTGGCTTTCCATCACGGATTGCCAAAAGGCATTCGGCGAGCGTTAGGGAGCCGAATTCTTCCAATGCCATTTGTATCCGTATACGATCTCCCAACGCTGCCTCCCACCCGGCGTATCGAAGGAGGTCTCGTGCATTCTGCAATCGGGGGGCCGAAGCGAACTCCGAAATCGCGACGAACTGATATCGGCAGCCGAGCCGCCTGGTGGCATCTTCGATCCATACGGGAGTCGCCGGCTCCGCCGATATATCGATCAGAACACTCGATGTACCCAGGCTGACCTCGAAGTCCACATGATGGTGCCGAGCGTGAGGCGTGTCATTTTCCAGAATTGGTTCCAGGACACATCGCCACGAGACAACGTCCGGTTCAAGGTCAAGCAAGCAAGCGTAGTCGCGGCCTGCACGCGATCGGAATAGCGGTCGGCCCACGCATTTTAACGTACCGGCGGGAAAATAAGGTTTGTAGATGGGGAGATCGCAAGCGTCATCGCTCGCGGAATGAGCACTCAAGGTCGTCATGACCTCAACTCCACAGAAACACGATATTAGCGAGACCGGGATCCGTCCCGGGATCGGTCATCGTATTCGGAAGGTGGAGGTGCCGATTGCGCTCATGAAGGAACAAATAGAGAACGAGCCGAGCGCCGTCAACTGAAAATTTACTGCTCGAACGCGCTTGCACGCCTCCCGGGAAAACAGGGAGCAGCCTAAAGGCGCTTTTCTGTGCTCTGTAACGGTTCAATTCGGTAACGGTTGCTACGAAATACCATCACCGAAACAACGGGCTAGGACGGCTTCGATCGAATCCGTCAGCGGTTATCTTGTTGGAAATGCGATCGCCGGTTACGCTCCGCTACCGGAAATGCAGAGAACGTGATCAGGCGTCGAGGTCGTCGTCGGCAAATGGACCCGATTTTGTAAACAATTCTTCCAGAGTTTGCTTCACGGGTTCGAAGGTAATGAGAAATCTGCCGTCGATATCCGCTACTCTCTGAGCGCCCCGCGCCTTAGCCGCATCCAGAACCTCTCGGATGCGCACTTCGGCATCGTGTCTTTGCCAGTCAGAACTATGCGACATCGGCGGCCTCTTCTTAGTCGACTAGAGCCTGCGTACTGTAACACCGAAATGCAAAGTGCCTATAGTTTTTCAGGAACCTCCGCCTCCCCGCACAAGAATCTAGCGTGAAAGACTGGTCGCTGATGCTTCTGATGGATACGGACATTGTCAGCTTGATGGGCAACCCCAATGCGCCGGCCGGGCTCCGTCCATGGTTATTGGAAGTCGGCGTGCATCGTCTGGCGTTATGCTATCCGGTCGTTGCCGAGCTGATGCGTGGAGCCAACCTCAAGGTCAGGGACAATCCTGACAGAGCACTGGCGATAGCAAACTGGGCGAAGGAGCTGATAGCGACGTCCTTTCACTTTCCGGAAATGACAGCGGAAGTAGCAATGAAGTATGCGGAGATGACGGCCGTCCCCGGTCTCCGGCATATGTGGACAGTCCACAGCAATCAGAAGAGCAACAGACTCGGTCACGACCTGTCTATAGCAGCCGTGGCGATTATCCATCGGCTGCCGATAATGAGTGCCAACATCCACGACTACCTCATGATCCATCAGCTCTTTCCCCTCCCTGGTCTCTATCATCCCTTGGAGGCCCGCTGGTACATCGACCCGCCTTTCGGAGTGTCCCTGCCAGAATTTGATCCAGATGCATCGGAGTCAGATCGTGTCGCGCTGCCAAGACTGCAGCCGAGGCACACGGCAGAGGAGTTTTCCCCGCAGCCAATGCGCTGAGATGCAGGCCCTGGCGCCGAGATCCTAACGCTCGCGACAGAAATTTCCGGGTCGTTTACCGAACCTGTTTCACATCTTTCAACCCAGCCTCGATAGGTCTTGTTCCACGCAGGACATCGAATGGATTGCAGCAGATGGCTCGAAACGATCAGCAAATTACTCTCGCCGCCGCGGAACTCCGAGAGCTCGAGACCGACATCGCCAAACTCTACCTGAAGGCAGCCAACATAATCTCTGGTGTCACCGCGCGAGCATCTTCAATTGCAGTCGAATCCTTGCTCACTTCGAATGCAGGCATTGCTCTCGAAGACATTCGTCTAGTCAAATACCTGAGCTCCCTGCCGGACGATATAAAAGAGTGGCTGCCCAACGCCACCATGTCTATCGAAGCCGCAAAGTTGCTCTCGGCTGCGCACCCCGACGTGCAGAACAACGCAATCCAATATCTCCGGCATAACAAGTGTCTCGACATCGCCGACGCTCAGCAACTGATCGGGCGGCACTGGCAGGATTCGCTTGAGGAAAAGCAACGCGTCGAGAACGACCGATCGAAACTCCTCGAAAGATTGTTCGCGTCCAGATTGGCGGCAATCGAGAACGAGGTGGAAGAACTCCAATCGGCACTGTCCGAGTTCATGGACCTGATGGCAGCGGATCCGGAAGACTGGCCGGAGGGCGAGGTCTTTCAGCACAGCCCCTATTATAATGAGTCCTTCGACTCGATCTCCGCCCTTGCCCGTCGAATCCTTGGCGCGGTCAACGGCATCGTCGACAAAGATGATCTGGATGCTCTTGAGTTCGATGAAGCCACGAAACTGCGGTCGGCCCTGGCGGCGCTGCAGAGGCTGGCCGATGGTGAGTTCGCTCATAACGGCGGCTTCGGCTTCGATGTTTCTCCACCCCAGTATTTATCGAATGTGCTACATGACGCAATTGGCTACCTTGCAACGGCCGATGCGCGACCAATCGCTCGCGCGCCACGCAAACAGCTGAAGGTGTTGGAGCTGCTCGCAGGAGCCGGAGGAAGCGCGATCGGACTGATGAGCGCCGGGTTCGAGCACGTTGCGCTCGTTGAAAAGAGCGGCGACCGCGCGGACACTTTGAAGAAGAACTGGCCATCGTGGCACGTCGTGGAGGCAGACGTCAGTGAAGCTCTGGAGAACAGACTTAGGCGGTATCGAGGTGTCGATCTGCTCGCCGCCGGCCTTCCCTGTGCACCGGGAGATGGAAGCGAAGATAATCCCGACTTGTTTCCGATGATGTTCGAAGCTCTCGACATTATCCGGCCGCGGAGCTTCATGTTCCAGTACGACAAGGGACAAAGGCAGACCGCCGACGAACGAGATCTCGCCGGCACCATCGTGCGTCTTCAGAGAGATGGGGAATATCGCGTTCGCAGCTTCAGTCTCGATCCATTGAATTTTGGCCTGCCCCACTCTCGCGACCACGGGTTTATTGTCGGCATTCGCGATGATGTCCTCGGGGTGTTCCCGGACCCGCGAGCCGTGGAGCCTGTCAACGGCAATATCCTGCAGGCCATCTGGCCATTGGTTTCCCGTGACCGAGTCGCGAAGCTCTCAAACTCGGAGGAACAGAAAAAATTCAACCGCTGGGCCGACGATTGGGAACAGGAACGGGGTAAACCCGGCAACAACCTCTTCCCGACAGTTTTGAAAAAGGTGGCTTCAACGAAGGCGTGGTTGGATGCAGGCTTCAACACAGCCGAAGTCGCAGAATGCCTTCCCACCGTGGGCGATCCTCGGATCGAAGACGGGACCTTCGTGCCATTCATCACCACCGAGGTCCTCGCCGTTGCTCAAGGCTTCCCGTCGGCGTGGAAGTTCCTGGCTGAAACGCATGGCGTCCTCAGCATGATCGCCGACGCGTTGCCGCCTGTCATGGCGAAGGTAGTGGGGCTGGCGATCAGGTCCGTCCTCGAGGGAGAACTTATGGATCTCGGCCAGGCACTGACCGAGCAGGTCATCGATCCTGCTCGCATCGGGTTGGGAAAGAAGGAGATGTTGAACCTAAATGGGGCTGGGCGCCGGTGGCCACTCGAACACACCAAAGGGTCTCTGGATGTTCAAAACCAGGCCTACCGTCTGATGAGCGGAGAACCGATCGCGATCGTCGAACCCAACCACAAGCGAAGACGCAGAGTCCGCGAGGAAAGAGAAAGGATCCACGCGGAGACCGATTATCTCATGGCGTTGGAACGCGAGGCCGAAGAGTACGAGTGGAGTCTCCTTCGTCCCGACGAATAAGCGTCAACTCCGGAGGGCGGTGTCTTCCGGCGTGTAGTATCTGTCGCATAGTCGCCGCAGGGTCACCCCGAACCTGTAATGGTCCATTTCCGAAAATTCTTCGACCAGGGCGCCGTCAATGCGAAGTCTCAGGGTCGCATCCGACAGATATCGCGTGGATACCTCCACGTTGCGTCCCCGCGCGTCAGTAAACCTGAGCACTTCGAGTGGCTCTTTCTGATAGCCGCCATATAGCTGCAGGATCTGGACGTCGCGCGCCCAATGAGTGGCTACTTCGTAAAGATCGCCAAAGTTCTCGTTCACGATGCAGTTCGGTACACCGACATACGGTGGGACGGTTCCATAATATTCCAGTACGAAGCGTAGCCACTGGAACATCGCCTGTTCGTTTTCGCCCCTGATCTCCTGACGCTCCACATGGAAACGCTTCCAGGAAACGAAGCCGGTATCACCGAGCTTGCGGCATCCCCATAGGCCCACCTTCAGATGTGCATCCTGCCAGGAGGGCTCGCACCCAGCAGTAGCCTTGAAGATAATTTCAACAGGGGAGCGCCAGCCATCGTCTTCCAAAGGAAGAAATCGCACGCGGGTCGAGCCCATCGATTCCCGTAGTTCTGCAATCACACCCAACTGGTCCAGCAGCGGTCCGAGATGTTCGTTAATCTCGGCCAGGCGCTGCACCAGATTTGTTTCCGTCGCCGTCTCGTGAATCTCAGATAGGCGCTCCGCGAGCTTGTCGTCCATGAATCCCTCCATTCGCTTAGAAACGAAGGATCGAATGCTGTGTCGCAAGCCGCAAACCAAGGCCGGAGCGCTCGGAGAGCAGAAATAGACAAGATTCAGTATCAATGCTGAAATTGTTGACAATTCCTAATAATGCCCACGTTAAACGTACACATACGCGAGCGCGCGAAAGCTTACATTCAATAATATTTGAATCAATACAAATAGCGCGAAATATTCATATAGACATTTACGGAATAATTATGTAGCTGATTCGCCATTCCATCAACGCACGTATGGAAACACCCAATGTCTAACCTTGAAATACGCGCCATCCGAATACGCTGATCTATTCAGCCTCTGCTGGATCTGAGTTCAGGATCCTCCATTCGTGGTACTCAAGGTGCCGGCCAGCCTACATTAGGCATTTCTAATCTTCTAAAAAGTTCTGCTAGTGAGATTTTCGGCGGGTCTGTTTCTGAGTTTTTCCGTTTCGGTTACACGACAGGAAGAGTTCAGTGGAGGCGACCAATGCCGACGACCAACACGACCATTGCTGAGAACGCACTGCGTGAACAGTCGCTTCTGCATGTCTCCAAGGTAGCCACCTCTGACGTTCTCGACGGGTCGGACCCGTTGGCCGTCGGCTTCGCAGCTCGATCTGTCGTCGTCTGCCGACGCCCCTCGAATAGCGACTTCGCCATCCTGGCGCAGCGCGACTAACCACAGACCACCCCATCAGCCTTCCAGTCGCGTCATTGGCGCGGGCGGCGGAGCTGTGTCCAAACGAAAGAATACTGGAAATGACCCCCACTTCGAAACGGCCCGGCCTCCCCGTCATCGTCCTCGCCCCCACGATCTGGGAACGGATGTCCGTCGCCCAGAGACGTCGCCTGATGCAGCTTACTCCGGTGCTTCTGAAGAAGCCACTTGATGAAGCTCCAACCTCAGACAGCGCCGCTACCAGCGCCGCCGCCGCTCTCGGCTACTGGCTCGTCCCCGCGACCCTCAGCAAGTGACTTCAAGCTACAGAAAGGAATACCAATGTCCCACTCATCCTCCCTCTTCGGCCTGGAAATCCCGAGCACCTTTCACGCCAGCATTCGTGCCTGGGCGTCGTTCGACGTTCCCGGAGACTATTCGGACGACGAGCAGACGCTCTTCCGGTCCGTCGCCTTGGCCTATGCGGATCCGAAGCGACCGACGATGCGCCAGCTCTACAACGAGGTCTGCAACATTCTCGACGAGGACGAGAAGCGCAGCGGCATCACGACGCCGAAGCCCTCCGCGTCGACGTTCCGGCGCCTCATCCTGAGCCTGCCGTCGGACCTCGTCGACTACATGCGCTACGGGCAGCGCCCCGACCGCTTCGCCATCTTCGAAACCGCGCGGCCGTTCGTCGACCGCTCCGGACTCTGAACCTAAAGAAAGGGAAACTATTATGTCCGCAATGAACTTCGGCTCCAAGCGCGCGATCGCCGTACTGGACGAATGCATCGAAGAGACCGCCCCTCGCCTGGCTGAAATTGCCCTTCTGGCAGCAGACTACGCCAAGTCGCGACCGCAGGGTCAGCATCGAGAGGGATATCACGCCTACGAGCGTAGCACTCTCGACGAAGCCTTGGCTGCGGCCAAGGTGCGACCGGATCTCACGCACGAGATCTGGACGGTCATGGCATCAACGGTCAGCGAGCTGAACCGTCAGCTGGAAGCGCTCAAGGCGCCCGCGTTCGAGATCGTCAGCTACGAACTGTTCGGCGCATTGGTCGAATGGCGCGCAAGTGCTGATGGCTTCGTCGCCGGTCCCATCCCGTCGCCTCATCAACTCAACTGATCCATCGCAAAAATACTGAAAGGAAACCGAAATGGACCTCGAGCACCTCTCCTCCGTCCTCAATGAGATCAGCGATCGCCTGAACTATGTGCCCGACCCGACATCAGCTGCAGAGCACCTGCCTGAGCTGGTCGAATTCGAACGCTGGGTTCTGGAACTGATGACGCGCGATGCGCTCTCCGTGCCCGGGCACGACTGGGACTTCTGGAACCTGATGGCCGGATCGTTTGCGGAGTTCAATCGCGTGCTGCGCTCGGTCGGCGCACCGGAGTTGAAGCTCGTGACCTTCGACGCGTTCGAGAAGGTGGTCGCGTCGGCTGCGGGCTTTCCGACCGCCCACAACTAGCACCGTTGGCACCATCTTAGCTCTGGACGACGTTCCAAGGCAGCCGCTGCCGCTCAGCCCAAGCACCCCAGAAATCAACCTACACGAAGGAAGATCCCATGGATCAGCTCTACTACCCACGCCCGCCCGTCCCTAAGACCGCCTTTGCCAAAGAACTGGTGTTCCGTCGCATCGCAGAGGCCTCCCTGCGCCTTGAAATCAAGGCACAAAATGACCAGCGCGATCAGACTATGGGTCTCTTCGACGAGGCGGTCTTCGGCCACCTCGCTTCGGTGCTCCGCCCGACCATTAGCGACAGCTACCGCCAGCTCCAGTGGTCTGTCATGGACGCCTGCGGAACCCTGACGCAGCTTCCTTCCGAAACCACCTTCCGCCGTCGTATCGCACGCGGACGGAAGCTCGCCACCGACGCCCTCACCGGGCGAACGCGCGGGCGCCGCTGAGACCACCCCCTGATCCACTCATCTCGCAGCTCCAAGCCAAGACGTCCGGAGCCTTCCCTAGGAGCAAATATGCCGCGTACTCCTACTGCCGTCCGATCCACCCTCTCGATCCGAACCCGCTCGCGGGGACTTATCGAAAGCGAATTCCTGCAGACCCTTCCCGACGGGCTCGAGCAGGTCCCCGTCGACCTGACAGTCCTGTTGCGCAGCTTCGGTCTCGAGAACACGTTGTCCGACGCGCAGAAGCTGCGGATCCAGCAGCTCGCACCTTGCGTGGTCAGGGTCACGAACCAGACCTCGGACGCGCCGTCGGATGCGCTCTCGTCCGCTTCCGACGGAGACGTACCCACATCGTCGATGGAGGGCCGCTGAGATGTCGAACCCTGTCTACGGCAAGGCCGTTGCCGAAATGCTCCGCCGGAAAACTGCCGGTCTCTCCTTTCTGGATGAGCGCCGACCGATCAGCGATACGGGCCAGCTCCCCGCGCGGCGCTGGCACGACGAACCGCGCAAGTCTGCGCAGCCAGTAGCCACCGAAACGCGCTATTACGGCAAGCCGACGACAGGCTTGGCAACCCGCCAGCCCGCCACGCGCAACGCCGGATCCTCTCGCAGTTCCCAGATTTTCAAGGGGATCAAGGTGTTCGCCGAAAGTGAACTAGAGCGTCACTCGCTCACACGGTTCACCGCTCGCCGCGACGTGAAGCTGATCTATTCGCAGTACCCAGTGCTGCCTTGGACGGACGCCGATGGCGTCGATCACGATCACACCTGCGACCACTACCTCGAATTCTCCGACGGCATGCGCGAGGCCGTAGTCATCAAGATGGAAAAGAAGCGCGCACTGATGGAAGACATGATCGCGCGGATGTTCGCACGTGGCGTCTCGCACGTCGTCGATAACATCCGTCTCGTTACCGAGAAATACGGCAACCGGAGCACGGCTGACAACGCGCGGTGGATCCTGTGGTCGCGCAAGCACCACGACGACGTCGCGTTGAACTCGCTCCTGCAGATCATCGAGTGCATGCACGGGTTCTTCCGCTTCGGCGAACTCATGCGCGGCTGCAGCGATCCCCTGCTCCGCCGCGCCGCCATCTGGTGCCTGCTGGATCTCGAGATCCTTGTCGCGCCTGTCGGCGAGCGCATCACCGAGCTCACCTGGTTGGCGAAGGCCCCGGCCCGCTGAACCCACACATCGATCAATACCCCGAAGGACGCGCGAATGTTTGACTACCTCATTCCCCCTGCTCAGGAGAGCGCCGCAATCGTCCGTCTCCGGTCGATTGATCGTCTCGTGGTCGCAGGGGAGAGGTACATCCCCTCCGGCCGTCTGCTGACCGGATACCATTTCGTTTCGGAGCGGAGCCCGGATGCGCGTCCGTTTTTGTGGACGCACGGCGACATCCTCGAGAAGATTGGTAACGGTGCCGAAATTGTCCGCGGCGAGAAACTTCAGTCAATCGCGGATCTCGACCTTATCTACGCGGGCAAGGGCTTCGATGACTTCTCGAAGAAGCAGCAGCTTGCTGGTCGCAAGCTCAAGAAGCTCATGGATCGGTACAACGCCGCAATCCTGCGCGGCGAAAAGCTGCCGCGAAGCGACAACGTTTCCAAGAAGAAGCTTAGTGGCGAGGATGCCAGCCCGAAGTTTCAGGACTGGCTTAACGATGAATGTCGAAAGCTGAACTATGTCTTGAAAAAGGAGGGCGGAGAAACTTCCGAAAAGATGCTTTCGACCTCGCAGTTCAACAGGCTGTACCTCCGATACGAAGCCGCCGGACGCAATATCCTCGCCATCATGCCTCGCCACAAAGGCCCCGGACAGAAGACTGCTCCGTGGACTCCGGAGGCCTACGCATTCGCATTGAACGAGGCCGGTGCCTTCAAAAGCGACCTCAAGCCAGAGAAGATGGACGTCTTCGAATGGTATCTCGCCGCCCTGTGGGCTGAAAATGAGCGTCGTAAGGCGCGCGGGCAGGACGAGCTCTATCAGCTTGGCAAGACGAAATTCTACGAGATCATCGACTCGTTTCCCGCATTCGACGTGATGGCTGGCCGTTTCGGTGAGGCCTACGCACGCGAACACTTCTCGCCGAACATGGCCAGCTATCACGACGTCCGTCCCGGCAGTCTCGTTCAGATGGACGAATGGAAGGGTGACATGCTCACCCTGGTCGCGAAGACCGGGCAGTACAAAGACATTCCGCCCGGACTTCACAAGTTCCTGAAGAAGATTCGCATCTGGTTGGTGGTGGCGATTTGCGTCGCGACGCGTGCGGTGCTCGCCGTCCACGCTGTGCCGAAGCCGAATGCCCAGGCCGCCATCGACACGTTGCGGATGGTGATGTCGGACAAGACCAGATATGCGCAGCTCGCGGGCGCCACGATGACTTGGAAGCAGCGCGTCAGCCCGGAGCAGTTGCACGTCGACAATGGCTCTGCATTCATCTCGGAAGAGTTTAAGGAAGTTCTGGACGCACTCGGTATCAAACCGACCTTCCCTCCCGCCAAGAAGCCGAAAAAGCGCCCCCATATTGAATCGCTGTTCCACGTCATTGGTCCGAAACTGACGGCGTTCTTCCATGGGCGGACTTTCAGCAGCATCGCCGAAAAGGGCGACTATGACGCCAGGAAGCATGCCTCGCTGCTTGTTGGTGAATTTGTCGATGCGTTCCGCCTCGGTGTCGTCGACATCTATCACTTGAAGGCCCACGGTTCCCTCGGAGGTCGATCGCCGCACAACGTCTGGATTGATGCCTGCTCGACATACGAATGGGATCCCCCTCCGACTTCCGGCCAGATGCTGGATGCATTTGGCAAGGTCCGCACGGCATCGATCGGTAGCTACGGCATTGTCCGGCGCGACATCTCTTACTGGAACGACGATCTGATCGAGCTCTTCAAGGAAGTGGGCAACAAGCCCGTCAAGATCAAGGAAGACGCCTCCAACATCGCCAGCATTCTGGTCCAGGACAAGGACGGCGACTGGTTCCAGGTTGAGAACAAATCCGAGCTCGAAGACGGCGTGACCGCCCAGCAGTGGGACGACGTCCGCGCGGAAGACAGACGCCGCAACAAGGAAGAGACTGACCGGGACAACCCGATCCGCCACCAGGCGACCAATCGCCTGCGCGAGATGGGCCACGCGGCCGCCAAGCGCTCCCACCTGCCGCCCATCGTGAAATCCCAGAAGAAGATCGAGTCGGCCCGTGCTCAGGTCTATACCGGGTACGACGAGGGCCCGATGCCGGGCACGACCCGCCCGAACATCACCGAGGTCTTCGACGAGCTGCGAGACGGCCCGAAGCCGCAGCCAAACCCGGCACCTGAGGCTCCCGCCGGCGCGCTGCCGGCACCCACCATTTCCAAGTTTGACCGCGTAAGGGAAGAAGACTGATGACGACGCTTTTCGATGAGGACAGCTTCCGTGCCACCAAGGTTCGGGTCCGCAAGACCTATCTCGAACTCGGGAACCGCGGAGAGCAGATCCTTGAAAGGTTCGATTTCATCGACGAAAACGTCAAGGATTTCCACGCAGGAGCAGCGTCGCCGCGTCGTGGGGTCTTCGTGATGGGCGAGTCCGGCACCGGAAAGTCGTTCTCGCTCCGGCACCATCTCGCCACCTATCCTGCGTTCCAGCCCAAAATGAACAAATACGGCCGTATGACGAGGCCTGTCGTCAGCGTCACCGCACCGGACAAGAGCACTACGCTCGACATCATGACCGAAGCTCTTAACGCCATGAGAGTCCCTGTCCCGAAGCACGGCCGCGACATGCGAAAGACAATGTTGGAGCAGTTCGCGGAGAATGAGACCATCGTCTTCCATATCGACGAGATGCAGCACACGACCCGCTCGAACACCGTGGCGACGGTCAGGGCAGTGCAAGAATGGCTCAAGCGCATGCTCGAGATCAAGGAGTTTCCTCTTCATGTAATTGTGTCCGGGATGCCGACCTTGGATGCGCTTCTCGCCGAAGATCAGATCGACCGACGCAGCAAGGTGATTTCGTTCGACACGCTTGCCTGCCCGGACGATCTCAAGTGGGTCATCTTTTGCCTCGAGGAGGTGGCCGTGAAGGGCTGCGGTCTAAGTCTGGCCAACGACATCACTTCGGGCGAGGACCAGTTCTACGAGCGGCTCTGCCACGCTTCCAAAGGAGGCTTTGGAATCATGGTGGAGATGACCCAGGAGGCCTGCTTCCGGGCAATTCGGGCGGGCCGTTCTGAGCTCGCGTCGCGCCACTTCGCCAACGAATATGAATCCAACAGCTCCAATCCAGACCTGAACATTTTCAGGAGCCCCGACTGGCGCGAAATCACGTCCACCTACGACAACCACAAATAATACGAAGGCACGAACATGACCCTACCAGTTGTCGTACCCTTTCATGATGACGAAGTCGCATTGGACCTTCCTTCTAGGCTGGCACATGCTAATGGCTATTCGTCAGTTCGGCGGTTTGTCGAGGCAGCCGGCATCAGGACGACGGACCTTGCCGCAGGTGAAGAAATCGCGATCGAACGCCTGGCAAAATGGTCAGGAGTCGAACCCGAGCGCCTTTCGAAATTCGCCCAGAGGACGCTTGGACGTTCGTTGCGTTGGAAGCTTGGCGAGGCGATGTTCGACAAGGAGTCTCGCGTCGGCCATCGATATCGCTATTGCCCATCTTGCGTGGCGCATGACATTGAAACTGGTGTCGGACGCCCTGGGGCACTCACCTATACGCGCGCTGCCTGGATGACCCGTTCTATCCGCACGTGCGTTATTCACAGCGAGCCGATCGTAGAAGCACCATACTCAAAGACGTTCGGTCGAGACTTTAGCCGGTATGTCTCCGAGAACGCGACCGAGATCTGCGGCCACGCAAATTGCGCGACCACGACCTCAACTCCGTCCAACCTCGACGTGTACCTGAATGACCGGATCTTCGGCATCGCACGACAGCCCTATCTTGATCAGTTCGAGGCTTATGTTGTCGTCAACCTCTGTGTTTACCTTGGCCAGTTCGTCAAAAAATACCGGTCCGCCCTCGGCGAATTTTCCGAGGCGCCCTGGAATCTCGGCGACGCTGAGGTTGGCTTCTTCTTCGCCATTCAAGGCGAGACCGCCATCCGTCACCTGATGAGCATCGTGTTGCGCTCGTCCTGGCTCACTGGGGCGCGGAAGATGCCGTTCGGGCCGCTGGCCCTTTGGCTCCGCAGGAACCGTGACAACTCCGACTGTGCTGCGTTCGTCGAGCTGTTTCAGAATATCTCCGAGCGAAACCTTCCGTTGGGCCCGGGCGAGCTCAGCGTGTTCCGCACCCGCCGTCGGTATCTGCATACGTTACTATCGGCATCCACGGAATTCGGCATGAGTGATGAGCGCGTGCTGCAGCTCGCGGAAACCGCCGGTCTCGTCGCGCATCCGCTGCCGCGCCTCAACAAGGTTCTCATCGACGCCGACAAGCTTAACGCCGTACTCAAGGCCGCTACGGCGACCCTGACGAGCAAGCAGGCGCGGGAGAGGCTCGGTGTTACTGAAGTTGTCATGTCGCGCATCCTGAAGGCAGGCATGATTGATCTGGTAGAGCAGAAAAACGATGGCAGAAAGTTCGCACGCATCCGCAACGAGGACCTCATCAAATTCCAAACCAAACTATTCAGCAAAGTCGGCATGCTGAGCCTCGACGATGGTGGCTCATACACCACTATCGCCGACGCATCGAGGAGGTGCTTTTGCACCTCCGATGAACTGATTGCCCTTGTTCGCGATGGCTCCCTTCGGCATGTCGGCGCACTGCCTAATCACGCGTTCCGTCTCAGCGATCTGCTTGTCGACTGGACGGAGGTCATGGAGATTTTCGTAGAGAAGAGACTAGCGGCAAAGGCCGCGGGGAATGAGGTAGCGGGTGCCCAGATGGACGTCCACAGCACGATCTGGAAGAACGACATCGCACACGGGGTGCCGAGCTATCTGTTAAACAATAGGCAGGCGGCTCGCCTACTCCGCGTAGCGCCTCCGACCATCCGGTATCTCATCGACAATGGGTACGTTTCGACCACTGCCGACCGGAACATCAAGACTAAGCGCAAGCAGGCGTATATCAGCGTTGAGTCCGTCGAGAGGTTCGCCGAGAACCATATCTCGATTGCGGACCTCGCAGCCCAGCTGGAGACGCACCCTGTCATCATCGAAAAAATGCTGTCGAAGAACGGGATCAAGCCAATCTACGAACAGGAAGGCAGGGTAGCTAGATTCTATCAGCGATCCGAGCTCGAACCCCTCAATATGTTCAGTCTTCGAGTTCGCTAGAAAAACGATCACTACGACAATCAGCCCGCTTCTAGCGGGCTTTTTTTGTGTCTCCTGGACGCATAGCTGTGGCGATCTCAGACGCGTCGATATCGCGATCCTAGGATCATTTTAGACGCATGCCAAAATTAAGTTATTGATTACGTTGAGTTATTTTAGAGATTAGACGCATTTCAACGCGGTGGGATCACCTGTTATGCGCTGGACTGGACATGCAGTGCCAAACTTCCCCGCTCCGCATTTAAAAACGGCGGCATTCGGCGGAGAAAAGTTCGTATTCTTTGGATGGTAAAGATGGCCGACGAACAGGCAGCACCGGCGGGGAGGCCGATGCTGCGCTGTGATTGTCCTTTGATGATCAGGACGCTTTGCGCTTACCGGTGACGGGCCTCGTAGAGCGCGACCGCGTCGGCACCGCCCGGAAACTGAAGGCGACCTGTTGTGTCGTGGGCTGCATCCCATATGGCCGCGGCGACATCCGTTTCCTTCGTCGTCATGGCGGGGTGAGCAAATTCCGCGAAGATCGGCGTCGCGAAGCCGGCATAGGCCGGCGGGATCAGATCCTCGATCCGCACATCCGTATTCTGTGCGAAACGCGTCGTCGGGGCATAGCCGGGCTCGACCAGCCTGGCGCGGACATCGAAATAGCCAAGTTCATGCGCGAGCGAGCCGGTAAAGCCCTCGATCGCCTGCTTGCTCGCGGTATAGGCCGCCGCCAGCGGCATGGCGGCCAGCGTCACGCTCGAGGTCACGTTGACGATCACGCCGGACCGGCGTTCACGCATCTGCGGAATGACGGCCTGGCACATGGCCATGACGCCGAACGTGTTGGTGGCGAAGACCTTGCGGATGTGCGCCATCGGCGTCGCCTCGAATGCGCCTACAACACCGATGCCGGCATTGTTGACCAGCACGTCAATGGGGCCGGCGGCCGCGACGGTGGCGGCGATGCTCTCGTCGCTTGTGACATCGAGCGGCAGAATGCGCAGCCGGGCCGAGGCAGGGAAGAGGCTTGCGTCGGGGCGGCGCATCGTGGCGATCACATTCCAGCCCTTGTCGAGGAAATGGCGTGCCGTCTCCAGGCCGTAGCCAGAGGATGTGCCGGTGATCAGGATCGTTTGCATGGGAACCTCCATTCGTTTCGGATGGTTCCTTGATAGCGCCGATCATCTGGACGAAATATAATTCATTATCCATTTATATTGTTCAATCGTCCAGGTCGGCAATAAACTCGCCCGCGCTTGATCTCAGGCGTGGCCGACGCTGCCATTCATCCGGGCAAATCTTCCTGGCGGGCAGCCAAGCCGCTTGCGGAACGCCGTGCTGAAGGCGCTGGCCGAGTCGTAGCCGATGTCGTCGGCGATCCGGTCGAGCGTCTTTGCGCCGCGCAACAAGGCATCCTTGGCCAGCGCCATGCGCCAGCGGACGAGATATTCGATCGGACCGCAGCCGAGCACCGCACCAAAGCGCGCGGCAAAGGCGGAACGCGATTGGCCGGCGATTCGGGCAAGGCCTGCAACTGTCCAGTCTGCGCGCACATCGGCATGCATCGCCGCAAGCACGCGCGCGAGCGCCGGATCGCGCATGCCATGCAGCAGACCAGCGCGATCTTCGCCCATGGTGGTTCCCTGCGAGCGAAGCGCCTCGATGAGAAGAACTTCAAGCATGCGCTGGAGGATCATATCCCTGCCCGGCTCGTCGCCACGGCACTCCTCGGCGATGAGATCGATCAGCCGTCCGAGCCGAGCCGATCGCCCTTCTGATGGCGGAACATGGATCATGCGCGGCAACAGGGCGAGCAGCAGCGGCGCATTCGCCGCCTCGATACGAAACGTGCCGCCCAGCGCTATGAAATCCGCTTCACCCTCCTGCTCGCCATGGCGCACGGGCACATCCATCGGGTCTGTCGGTGTCCCGCCCAGGCCGGGACGACTGCTCAAGGTAAAGGCGGGGGTCGAGGGCAGCAGCAGAAATGCTCCCGTTTCCAGCTTCAAGGGCTCCTCGCCTTCAAATGCAATCCAGCATTCGCCCTTGAGAATGATCGTAAAGCCGGGGGCGTCATGCGCTGCATAGCGTACGGCCCAGGTGCCCCAGCCAGAAATGGGCTTCGAGATGGCCGTGTTCGGCCGAAGCAGGGCAATCACATCGCTGAGCGGGTCCACGTGGATGATCCATATAATATCGAGACAATTAATTATGGATCGTCCGAAGTGGCAAGTCCAGTGCCTGACGGCGGGCCTGGCTACAGCTTGCGATAGGCAAACATGCTCGTCTCATAAGGGAAGGAAATGTCACCGCCCTTTGAGAGTTCAGGGGTTCGCGCGATCAGCGCCCTTACCTGCTTTTCGACTTCCGCCTGTTTCTGCTGAGGCAAGGCCGCGATGAAGCTGACGGATAATGTCCGTTTGACAATGACCTGTTCTGCCGTTCCAACATGTGCGTTGCGGGCATGGCGCTCATCGATGAACTCAAATCCAGGTGCGGGAAAGACGCGGCGCCATTCCCCCGTCACATAGCGGGGCGTATTTCCCTCCCACTCATCCGTGATGGCGGACAGTTCAGCGACCCATGGCACGGTCTCGTCCCGCCCATTCCAAATGAGCCCCAGCACGCCGCCCGGCACGAGAATCCGCCTGATCTCCTGCAAGGCGGCTGCGTTTGCGAACCAGTGGAATGCCTGCGCGCAGACGACGGCATCAACGGATGCGTCTGGCAAAGGGATAGCTTCCGCCGAACCGGCCAGAGCCTGGACCTCCGGAAAGTCGGCCGTAAATTGCTCGCGCATGGCATCGATAGGCTCAACCGCAACGAGGGTTCCTCCGCATCGCCGCAGCAAGGGCATGAACTTTCCTGTGCCGGCACCCAATTCCAGAACTTTCCGGCCGGGTCCGACACCCACGATGCCGCGCAACCAGTCCAGCGCCTCGGGCGGATAGCCTGGTCGCCCGCCGACATAGGCCGCAGCACCGGTCTTGTAGCCTTCAGATGATGTATGCATTGCGATGGTCCTTGCTTGGTGGGATTTTGCCTGATCGTCAAGGCGAGTTGCATTTAGGCGGGCTTAGAGAGCTATGGCGTAGACGTAGTTATCATCATCACCCGGCGCGGTGCGCCAATAATTTCCTAATGCATTGAAAGCTCAAAACAGCTTAGCTTCCTAGACCTTGGAATGGCCCGCTACTTCACATGGCTAGAGCACAAAGGTTGGACACATTAGATGGTAGGAAGGTCTCGATGGGGTGCGTCAGCCGGACTCGCCCTTAACGATCATTCCAATTGGTTAACACACCCATCTTGTGAAACGCGCGGCGATGTCCCACATTCGCCGCCCTCTAATGCTAATGCCGTACATCATGGTTGGTTGAAGGCATGAAGGCAACACCGAGTGCATTCTTTGGCGCTTGCCCATCCAGCACCCTAAAAGAAGTGTTCGCGACACCAAACTGGACCATGACCAGCAATCATTGCTAAACTCCCCTCGACGCCGACAGCCTCCCCCAATAACAAATCCCAGGCAGACCCCTCATGCCGAAGATCGACATTGCAGCCGTGCCGAAACACAAAGGCACCCGCTATCCCGCCCCATTCAACGATCCATGCGCCGCGCGCGTACGGCAGCGGCTGGGCGATGCCGGCGGCCTTACGGATTTCGGGGTCAATCTCATGCGGTTGCCGCCCGGCAATTGGTCGAGCCAGCGGCATTGGCATTCGGAGGAAGACGAATTCGTCTATGTGCTGGAGGGCGAGCTGACGTTGATCGAGGATGAGAGCGAGACGGTGCTGCGCGCCGGCGATTGCGCCGCCTTCCCGAAGGGCTCCGGAAACGGCCATCACATGATCAACAAGTCGGACACGACGGCGGTTTATCTCGAAGCGGGAACACGCTCGCCGACCGACCTCATCACCTGCTCCGACATCGACATGATGAGCTCCAGCACCGACGGCCGGTTCGTGCACAAGGATGGCATGCCCTATCCCGACGGCTAGGCCGCTGCGCGCAATGCGGCGACGGCGTGCCCGGATGGGAAATAATGACGACATCCTGGCCGTGAGGTCGATCTATTCGACTATGTTGCTACTCACGCGGGTCGTCCGGCAGGACAAAAGATGCGTCGGCGCGCCATGCAGCATCACTTCCCGCTCGAAGTCGAAACCGCATTTTTCGAGTACGCGCCGGGAAGCCACATTGACGGGTCGAACGAGGCCGATCACTCGCTCGGCAAGCAAGTCGTCGCGCGAAAAGGCCAGAGCCTCCTTCACCAGTTCCGTGGCATAGCCGCGTCCCCAGCAATCGGGATGCAGGTGATAGGAAAGATTGAGCCCCTCGAACTCCTTCGAGACGGTCACGCCACCGAACCCGATCGGCCGCCCTTCAGCCTCGATCGTCCAGCGTCCAAATCCGTGCACACGCCAGTGCGCCCGGTCACGCGAAAGGCGCCGGGCACTCTCCTCAGGTGAATCCGGCGTCGGATCCGGTCGATGGGCAACAAGCTCGGGGCGGGCAAAAAGTGACGTGACGAAGGCAAGATCCCGGTCTTCCGGCATACGCAAAGACAGACGTTGAGTGTGCCGCACCATGAAGACCGCCTTCGGGCTACACCGCCTCGGCCAGGGCCGGCGGGTCGTAGCAGCAGGCGGCCGTGGAAACGCCTATGCTGCAGCCGCTCGCCTCCAGCGCTTCAGTCACCACGTCCACGAACAGGCGGCGCAACCAAACCGCCCGGCTGTCGGCCTGATCGATGCGCCGATAGAGCATCGTCACCGGGTCGGCCGGCAGTTCGAATGGCGGCACCGAAACCGTCAGATCATGCAGCTGCGCCATGCAGCGGGCGATGGATTCCGGGATGGTCGCAATGGCCGGAATGGCCCGCAATGTCATCGGCAGAGCGGAAAAACGCGGCGCGGTCGCCACGACCTGGCGACGATAACCGAGGCGCACCAGAGCGGCATCCACGTTTGTGGATATGGTGCCTTCAATGGAGACGGTCACATGCGGCGCACTGGCAAATTGCTTCAGTGTGAGCGGCGCGGGGCATTTGAGATGGCGGGGATCGTAGATGCAGAGCGATGCCTGCTCGAACAACGGCGCGCGAATATGCCAGGAGGCGGGCTCGTCATGCACGGAGATGCTGAAGTCATAGGCGCCCTCGTCCAGCAGGCGCGCAGCGTCGCGCTTATCGAACGCCACGCTGATCAGCCGGGCATTCGGCGCCAGCTGACGCAGCCGCGCCACCAGCGGCCCGAAGAAGGACGATTCGAGATTGTCGCACATGCCGACGCGGAACTCGCCCTGCCAGTCCGCCGGATCGAAGGCCGCCGGCGGGCGAATGGCGCGCTCGATGCCGGACAGCGCATCCTCGATCGCCGGCGCAATGGAAAGCGCCCGCGGCGTCGGCTGTAAACCGCGCCCGACGCGCACGAACAATTCGTCATCCAGCGTCTCGCGCAGCCGGCGTAACGCGGCGGAAAGGCCCGGCTGACCCAGCAACAGGCGCTCGGCCGCGCGGCTCACATTCCGCTCCTGCATCAGCACGGAAAAGGCGAGCAGCAGATTGAGATCGATTTTTCGAAGCGTTGCATCATTCATCATCGCCAGTAATACCTGACATGGTTACTATCAATTTGCAATAGGGTTTGAACGTGTACATTTTCTCGTTCCCTGCCGTTTGCAACCTCCCAAGAGGCGGCAGCACAGAAAGGAACGATCCCGATGACTTCTTCCCAAACCCGAAGCGGGGCTGGATTGGCGTTGCTGCTGCTTTGCGCCGCCAACTTCCTGGACGCCATGGACGTCTCCACCATTGGCGTGGCCCTGCCCGCAATCCAGAAAGAGCTCGGCATGCAGGCGACATCGCTGCAATGGGCCGTCAGCGCCTATGTGCTCGGCTATGGCGGCTTCCTGCTGCTCGGCGGCCGCGTTGCCGATCTCTTCGGCCACCGCCGCGTGTTTCTCTGGTCGCTCGGCGTCTTTGCTGCCGCGAGCATTGCCGGCGGCTTCGTCGATAGCGCGCCGACCCTGATCGCCGCACGCCTGATCAAGGGCATCGCCGCCGCCTTCACCGCGCCGGCAGCCCTCGCACTGCTGCTCTCCGTCTTCGGAGAAGGCAACGCCCGCGCCAAGGCGCTCGGCGTATTCTCCTCGACAGGCGCCGCCGGTTTCGTGCTCGGCATGGTGCTGGGTGGTGCTGCGACCATCATCAGCTGGCGCGCAACCATCGTCATGGGTGCTCCCGTCGCCATCCTCGCGCTGATTGTCGCGCCCTTCGTCCTGCCTGCCGATCACAAGCGAAGCGGCTCACGCGCCCGCTTCGACTGGGCAGGCGCAATCACCATCACCCCCGGACTGCTGCTCTTCGTCTTCGGCGTCACCAACGCCGCGGCCGACGGCTGGCAGGCGTTTGCCACCTGGGGATCACTGGTGGCGGCACTGGCGCTGATCCTGCTGTTCCTGCTGGTCGAGTCACGCCATGCAGACCCCATGGTGCCGCTTGCCATGTTCCGGCGCGCCAAGCTCAGCCACGCCAATGCCGTCGCCGCGCTGTTCCAGGGTGCCTATGTCGGCTTCCAGTTCATCGCGACGCTTTACTACCAGAATGTCGTCGGCTGGTCGGCCTTCGCCACCGGCTTCGCCTTCGCCCTCGGTGGCGTCTGCGTGATGTTCCTCGCCCCTCGCTTCGCCACGATCGGGCAGGCCCGCGGCACGACTTTGCTAATGACGTTCGGCGTCGGACTACAAGCCATCAGCTATCTCTTCTGGGTGCTCTCGGTCGGCCAGATCGACACGATCGTGCTGGTCGCCATCTCGCAACTCCTGCTCGGCGTCGGCTATGCCATGACCTATCCGTCCATTCAGGTCGCGGCACTGTCCGATATCGAAGAGGATAAGTCCGGCCTGGCTTCGGGCATGCTCTTCGCCTCCTTCCAGATCGGCGGCGGTATTGTCCTGGCGGCAGCCTCGGCTGTCTTCGGCGCAGCCCCCAGCTACGGTTGGAACCCCTATATCGCCGGCATCGGCTTCGTGACGATCCTGGCTGTCGCGATCACGCTGCTCGCCGCCGTCGGCCCGCGGACATCTGCGGCAAGAGCGGCAAACTACCAAGCCGCCGAATAGGCCAAAACACCACGACCCGCTCGTCAAAGAGCGGGTTCATTCCTTTCAGGCGGACGCTGCTTCAGCAGCCCGACGCATCAGCAAATCCCGCTCTCTCTCATTTCCGGCAAGCGCCGCAGCCGCCTCGAAGGCGCAACGCGCCTCGTCATACCGGCCAAGCTTATAAAGAAGATCACCGCGAACGCTGGGCAGGAGATGATAGCCTTTCAATGCGGGCTCATGCGCGAGTCGCTCGACGAGCTCCAGCGCCGCCTCGGGGCCGTCGACCATGCCGATGGCGACGGCGCGGTTGAGCTCCACGACCGGAGAGCGCAGGATCGCGGCGAGCTCCGCATAGAGTTCGGCAATCCGTCTCCAATCGGTTTCCCCGGCTGTGTGAGCCCTCGCATGGCAGGCGACAATCGCCGCTTGAAGGGCATAGACGCCACCGGCGCCGCCCAGTTCCCGCACCCGCGCCAGCGCCTGCAAACCGCGATGGATCTGCAACTGATCCCAAAGCGCACGATTTTGATCGAGCAGCAGGATCGGATCACCGGTGGCGTCCGTCCGCGCCGCCGCGCGGGAAGCATTCAATTCCATCAGGGCAAGCAGCGCATGCGCTTCCGGCTCCTGCGGCGCTACCGACGTCAGCACCCGGCCCAATCGCAGCGCCTCGTTGCAGAGCTGCAACCGCAGCCAGTTTTCACCCCGCGCCGCCGTGTAACCTTCATTGAAGATCAGATAGACGACCTCCAGCACCGTGGCCAATCGCCGCGACAGCTCCTCGCCATGCGGCGTTTCGTAAGACAGTCCCGAGTCCGAAAGCGTCCGCTTGGCGCGGACGATGCGCTGGGCGATCGTCGCTTCCGACAGGAGAAACGCTCTGGCGATCTCCTCCGTCGTCAGTCCACAGACCATCCGCAAGGCCAGCGCGACGCGCGCCTCGCGAGACAGCAGCGGATGACAAGCAGTGAAAACCAGCCGCAGCATTTCATCGCCGATATCATCATCCAGGGCGGCATCGAGATCCGGCATGACTTGCTGATCCTCTTCCATGTCCCGAACAATCATGTCGTGCTTGCGATCGAGCATCTGACGACGGCGCAAATGATCAAGCGCCCGGCGTTTGGCCGTCGCCATGAGCCAGGCGCCGGGTCGCTCCGGGATGCCCGCCTCCGGCCAGCGCTCCAGGGCGGCAACCAGAGCCTCCTGCGTCAGATCCTCGGCGAGCGGAACATCGCGCAGCATCCTCGCCAGGCTCGTGATCAGCCTGGGCTGCTCGATCCGCCACGCGGCGAGGATCGTCCGGTGGGTGCCGGCGGCCGTCACGGCCGCCTCTCCCGATTGCAGATCATCAGTGCCCGACGGCCGCATGGGGGAGCGGATCGCATACACCCTCCGCATGTGGTTCGAAGTAGGCGCGCACTTCGCATGTTCCCTCCCAGCCCGGCATGAAATCCTTGTGCAACTGCATGAACTCGACCGCCAGCGCCACGGCCTCTTCCTTGCTCTGCAGCTCGAAGATCGCATAGCCGCCGACGACTTCCTTGGCCTCCACGAAAGGCCCGTCGACAACGCTCAGCTCGCGATCCCGTATGGTGACGCGAGCGCCGGTCGCAAGCGGCATCAAGCCCGCCGTATCGATCATGCGACCGGCTTTGATCTCCCGATCGGCAAGCTTGTTTATGGCATCGAGAAGCTCCGGTGTCGGTTGCATGAAATCGGTAGAAGTGACGATAGACATGAAACGCATGGGACGATTCCTCCAGAAACGAGCCGCCGGCACCATTGCCGCTCAAATGAACCCGCTCATATTGACGACGAAGCGGCCATCGGAAAATCGACAGGCGCTTTTAAAAAAATTTGCGATCGCTTCCGAACGACAGAAAATCGAACCTCCAGGCCGGCCAATTTACCAATATCGACAGCATGGAAGCAACTTGCCTGGAACCGGAGAGGCTGGACTGGGCGACATCCTGATCCATCGCATTGCCTTTGTTGACTTCCCACAATCGTTGCAAGATGGTGGGGCCAAATTGGACCTGCGGACTTTGGAATATCCGACGCTTCCCCAGCAGCACGGACTTCCGTAATGCTCCGCAGACAACACGACGGGAGCTCGTTTCTATGTTCGACCATATCTCGATCGGCGTCAAAGACCTGGCGCGGGCGCAGCAGTTTTACGACGCAACACTTTCGACGCTTGGCTATGAACGCCTGAGCAATTTCGACGGCACCATCGGTTATGGCGCGGAACGGCCCCAGTTCTGGGTCAGCGAAGTGGAGCGGCCGGTGCCCGCCGATCGCGGTTCCGGCCTGCATTTCTGCTTCGTCGCTCCAAGCAGGGAAGCCGTCGACGCCTTCCATGCCGCCGGCATTGCCAATGGCGGCGAAGACAACGGCAAGCCGGGTATAAGGCCAGATTACAGCCAGTTCTACTATGCAACTTTCGTGATCGATCCCGACGGCTATCGGCTGGAGGCCTATTTCAAGGTCGGCGAATAGACGGCAATCCGCAATAAGCGGCGAAATGCAGCCAATCCGCCGACTCAACCTCGGATTCACTTAGCCAGCTAATGGATTTTTTCAGGCATTTCTATCTTTCAGGTTGCTGTCAGGCTTCTGTTGTAAGGGCCGCCGTGAGGCGGCTATGGCGGTGATTTACAAAAACACTGGTGGGCGCTTGTCTTAGATTTGTTTATGACAGTGGCCGGCCGATGTACGACAGTGACCTTGCATACACAAAACGCACGACGTCGGTAGGCACACCCCTCGCGGCATTTTTGGCGCTATTTGCGCTTTGGTGGCTGCTGCTGCTCGTCTTCAATCGCTTCCCCGGTATCGACCTGTGGGTAGCTCGGAGCGTTTTCACGGCCGCGCCCTGCGCATCATCGAGTGCCGCAGGCAAAATCTGCGGCACCTTTGCTCTTGCGAGGAATCCCCTTATCGAAGCGCTGCGTGATGTGACGTTGGCCCTTCCCTATATTGCCGTCGTTGTCTTGCTGGCTATCCTCGTCATGTTCTGGCGCAAACACGGCGCTCGTCGGCGAACGCTGAAAACGGATCAGTATATCGCCGCCCTGCTGTCATTGGGTATCGGTTGCGGCCTGATCGTCAATACGTTCCTGAAAGGATATGCCGGCAGACCGAGGCCGCGCAGCACGGACCTCTTTGGCGGCGGACTGGATTTCGTCCAGGCAGGTTCGTTCGCTGGCCGGTGCCTGGGAAATTGCTCCTTCGTTTCTGGAGAAGCTTCGTCCGGCGGTTGGCTCCTCTGTCTGGTGCTGCTGCTGCCGCAGCGCTGGCGCCTCCCGATCGGCATCCCACTCGCCATCGTCTCCGTAATCATGCCTATAATGCGCGTGCTCATGGGCGCCCATTACCTGTCGGACGCTGTCCTCGGCTGGCTTCTGTCGTTGGTGGTCTTTGCGGCTGCGATGGCTGTCATGGATTTCGCGCGCTCGGGATCATCCACGCAGTCTTGAAAACAGCAGCGCTCATCCGGCATTGCGCAGACGAATCAGGCGACTGAGCCTGGCTGCCTTGCGGATGCGGGCTGTCATCTCGGCAAGCCCGAAAGGCTTTACGAGATAATCAACGGCCCCGATACCCATCGCCGTCATCTGGTCCGACAGCTGATCATAGGCGGACATAACGATCACCGGCGTCGAATCCGCCCGTGCTTCCGCATGCCTTAGCAATGTGAGGCCACTTCCATCGGGCAATCGGAGATCAAGAAGAATGACGTTGTAAGCTCGAGCCGTGACGGCGGCCGTTGCGGACTCCAGAGTCATCGACCAGTCCACCGACCAGCCTTCCGCGCACAGATGATCCTGTATCGCGTTGCCGATAGTGGGATTGTCCTCGACCAATAAGACCCGCACGATTGCTCCCTCATTGCAATCAAGGAGCTATGATGAGGATTTCTGACGGCGACCTGAAATTCAGACGTCGGCGCGGCAAAAAGCAAAGATAATAGGAAGCGACCACAAAACAGCTGTGTTCAAGCGTCTGTCGTTCAGGTATTTGTCAGGAACGGCCGCCATGGTCGCCGGCTTTAACACGCAAACCTGCGCCTTGCGCCACCGGGTTTTCCGGCCCCGCCGACAGCACATGCCTCGGAGAAAACCATTGAACGAAAAAAATATATCTTCTGGCCGACATTTCGTCAGGCCGGCCATCGGCAGTGTTACGCTATGCCTTATAGTCGCTCTTTATGTACTTCTCGTGACGAACCAGATGTTCTGGACCAAGGCCTACAGCTATTTCACGACCGAACCTGCTGCCTTCATTGCCTTCGTGGCCGGTATCTCTGCAGGCATTTTTGCATTCTTCACGCTGTTCTCCGCGAAATATGTCACGAAACCCGTCCTGATCTTCTTCGTGCTGGTGGCGTCGGTATCCTCCTGGTTCAACGATCAGTTCGGCGTGATCATCGACAAGGAGATGATCCGCAATGCCGCCGTGTCGACGGGCGCTGAAGCCGGACACCTGATCACGGCGCGCTTTGCGATGCATGTGCTGCTGACGGGCATTCTGCCCTCGCTGGTGATCATCTGGGTGCGGATCGTCCATCGCCCCATTTTCAAGAAGCTTGTCCATAACACCGCCGTCATTCTCGCCTGCGTCGCCGTCTTCGTCGCTTCAGGCACCACCTTCTACAAGACTTATGCCGGCGTCGGTCGTGCCCATCGCGACCTCATGGATACCCTTAATCCGGTCATGCCGATCACCAGCGTGGTGCGCTACGCCATCGACACGCAAAGGGATGCAAATGTCGTCGCAGGCCCATTGGGGACGGACGCCCGCAGGGTCGGCGTTGTTGATAACGGCAAGCCGCGCGTCACGATCATCGTGGCGGGCGAAACCGCGCGCGCGCAGAACTTTTCGCTCGGCGGCTATGCCAAGATGACCAATCCGGAGCTGGCGAAGCGCAATGTCGTCTACTTCCCCAATACCAGCAGCTGCGGCACGGCGACTGCGACCTCGATACCTTGCCTGTTCTCCGTCTATACGCGGGCGGAATACAGCCATCGCAAGGGGCTGGAGACGGAAAATCTGCTCGATGTGCTGACCCACGCCAAGGTCGGCGTGACTTGGCTGGACAATGACACCGGCAGCTACAATGTAACCGATCGCGTCCCCTACACCTATCTGCCGCCCTCGAACGATCCCCGCTTCTGCAAGGACGGGGAATGCAAGGATGAAATCCTCGTCGACAAGGTCGATGGCTGGCTGGACAAGGTGAAGGGCGATAGCGTCCTCGTGCTGCACCAACTTGGCAGCCATGGCCCGGCGTACTATCAACGCTACCCCGAGGAGTTCCGCCGCTTCCGTCCGGATTGCCGCGCCAACGACTTCGGCTCCTGCTCGCAAGAAGAAATCACCAACGCCTACGACAATACGATCCTCTACACCGATCATATCGTCTCGATGATCATCGACAAGCTGAAGCAGCGCTCGAACTCGCTGTCCGGAGCTGTCCTTTATTTCTCGGATCACGGCGAGTCGCTCGGTGAGAATGGCATCTATCTGCATGGCGCGCCCTATATCATCGCGCCTGTACAGCAGACGCAGGTGCCGATGCTGGTGTGGATGGCCGACGATCTGGCAAAGGCGGGCGGCTACGACATGGCCTGTCTGTCCAAGCGCGCGCCTGAGGGCACGCACTCGCACGACAACATCTTCCATAGTGTTCTTGGGATGATGGACATATCGACGAAAGTCTACGATCCGAGCCTGGACGTATTTGCCGCCTGCCGCACGCCGTCGAACAAGCTGGCGCAGAAGTGATACGCGGCCCTCAGTAGCCGGCAGCCCCGTTTCGGTGGGGCTGCCAAACAATTGGGATTATTCAAAGTCGCTTAGGCTGACGGATCGTCCGCTCGTTTTCCACATTGCCCGTATTGAGCGTCGTATTCGGCTCGAAGAGCACGACTTCGCACGTCGGCTCGGCGACCGGGCAATGTTCCACGCCATGCGGCACGATGATATATTCGCCCGGACCGAGGACGATATCGCCGCCGTTTTCCTCCCGCAGCTTCATGCGCAGAGTGCCCCTGACGACCAGGAACAGCTCGTCCTCCGCTTCATGATGATGCCAATGGAAGGCGCCATCCAGCTTGACGAGCTTGACCTGAAAATCGTTGATGTCGCCGCCGACGCGCGGGCTCCAAGCCTCGTCGAAGGCTGCAAAAGCCTTGGTAAGATTGACCTTTTTCAGCGTAATCATGCGCTCCTCCTTCTCGCCAGGCAGCTTGATGTCGAAGCTAATATTGGAGGCAGTATCGCCGAACGCAACGCCGACGCTGCGGAATGCGGTCGATTGCCATTGCCATATCGAATTCCTCGAAGGTTTCAGCCGAAACTTTCCGGGTAGTTGACGATCCGGAACGGCGCTACATGCCCTCTCAATATCATTTGGACAGACGACGGGAAAAATCATGACGACAAATAATGTCGAATTCGGACTCGATACCTTCGGCGACGTGACCTTTGACGGCAACGGCGCGCCGCTGCCGCACGCGCAAGTCATCCGCAACGTCGTCGAGGAAGGCGTCCTTGCCGATCAGCTCGGCATCGATTTCTTCGGCATCGGCGAACATCACCGCGAGGACTTCGCCGTCTCCTCCCCCGAGACCATACTGGCCGCCATCGCCAGCCGCACCTCGCACATTCATCTGGGATCGGCCGTAACGGTTCTGAGCTCGGATGACCCGATCCGCGTCTTCCAACGCTTCTCCAGCCTCAATGCCATCTCGAACGGTCGGGCCGAGGTGATCCTCGGCCGGGGGTCGTTTACGGAATCCTTCCCGCTGTTCGGCTTCGAGCTGTCGCAATACGAACAGCTCTTCGAGGAGAAGCTGGACCTGTTCGCGGCTCTACTTTCCAACGAGCCGGTGACCTGGCAGGGCAGCATCCGCCCGCCATTGCAAAACCAGCGGGTTTTCCCGACCATCGAGAGCGGCCATCTGAAGACATGGATCGGCGTCGGCGGCAGCCCGGAATCAGTTGTCCGTGCCGCCCAATATGATCTGCCGCTCATGCTGGCGATCATCGGCGGCAGCCCCTATCGCTTCCAGCCCTACGTCGATCTCTATCATCGGGCCTTCGCGCAACTGGGCAAGCCTGTGAGGCCGATCGGCATCCATTCGCCGGGCTATATCGCTGACACCGACGATCAGGCCCGCGAGGAATTGTGGCCCTGCTACAAGGCTATGCGCGACCGGATCGGTCGCGAGCGCGGCTGGCCGCCCATGACCCGAAACGAATTCGAAAACGAGATCGAAAAAGGTTCGCTCTATGTCGGCTCGCCGGAAACGGTCGCCGCCAAGCTCGCCCCGGTCATCAAGACGCTCGGCATCAGCCGCTTTCAATTGAAGTACAGCGCCGGTGCGCTCGGCCACGACAAGTTGATGCGCTGCATCGAACTATACGGCCAGAAGGTCATCCCTGCTGTGCGCGCGGCATTGGCAGCATAGCTCAAGACCCGACCCGGCCGCCTTCCGTGATCGACTGGAACAGCACATGCTTCGCTACGCGGCGAGGTATGTGCTGAATCCTGTTGTCATCATTAAGTAGTAAATGCTACTAATATTAATAGGAGTAGCATTTACTACGAAACGGAATTGCACGAATGACGGAGATGACGCAGGAGCGGCAGACCTTCGAAAGCCGGGTTCTCGCAGCGCTCGATGCGCTCGCCCCGGCGGAACAGCGCATCGCCCGTTTCTTCATCGACCAGAAGCAGGCGGTCCTGCTGAATTCCGCCGCCCAGATTGCCGAGCGTGCCGGCGCCAGCGACGCGACCGTCGTGCGCACCGCACGTGCGCTTGGCTTCGAAAGCCTGTCTGCGCTGCGTGCCGCCTTGCTCTCCGAACTGACGGGCATGCCATCACCCGGCGACCGGATGGAGCGGACGCTGGCCGAGACGGGTGGCGATGCGCTTCGCCACGTGATGAGCATCCACGAAAAGGCATTGGAGGCTTTGCGGGATCAGCAGTTCGCGGTAAGCTTTGAACGTTGCATCGATATTCTGGCTGGCGCGGCGCGGCGCCATGTCTTCGGTATCGGCCCCTCAGGCGCCATGGCGGACTATGCCAGCCTGCAATTCAACCGCATCGGCCTGCCGACGAACGCCCTCTCCGTCTCGGGCATTGCCTTGGCGGATCGCCTCCTGTGGGTCGGCAAAGGCGATGCGGTGCTGATGATGGCCTATGCGCCGCTCTATCGCGAAGTCGATATCCTCCTCGATCACGCCGCTCGGCATGACGTGCCGGTCATATTGATCAGCGACGACCTCGGCCCGCTGGTTGCAGGCAAGGTGGCGGAGATCCTTCCCCTGCCGCGTGGCAATGCCGATCATCTCGCCATGCATGGCGGCACGATGGTTCTGATCGAAGCGATGATCGTTGCACTGGCAGCGAGGAACAAGGAAGCAGCCCTCGATAGCCTTGATCAACTCAGCATGCTGCGCGGTTCTATCGACAAGGCCTGGAGCAAACGCGGCACAAGGAAACGGAAGTGAACGTCGAGGCGTCCGGTGCGAGCCAAGGCTCGCATCATGCGGCGGCCATTCGGCCTCGGGCGCAAGTTCACCCAGGGAACGAAGAAAATCTACGGAGAAGACCATGCGAAATCAAAGTCCTCATCGTCATTCGGGAATCGTTTCATGAGCAGCCTCACACCCATTCTCTCCACGGTGACGGCATCCTTCCTTGGTTCTTTCGTCGAGGTCGTGGAAGCCTTCACCATCGTCCTTGCCGTCGGGGTCACGCGTAGCTGGCGCCCGGCGCTGACGGGTGCCGCGCTCGCGCTCGCCGTGCTGGCGGCCCTCGTCCTCATCTTCGGGCCGTTGCTCGCGCTCGTGCCCATCGAAACGCTGCAATTCGTCGTCGGCGTTCTCCTGATCCTGTTCGGGATGCGCTGGCTGCGCAAAGCCATTCTCCGGTCCCTGGGCGTCATCGCCTTGCATGACGAGGAAGCGGCCTTCTCGAAGGAGACCGCATCCTTGAAAGCGCAATCCACGGATCGCCGCGCCGACTACCTTGCCGGCCTCGCCGCCTTCAAGGCGGTGCTGCTTGAGGGCGTCGAGGTGGTCTTCATCGTCATCGCCGTCGGCGGCGCGCATGGCCTGACGCTCTATGCCGGTCTCGGCGCCCTTGCCGCCTTCGTTCTGGTCATGCTGATCGGGTTGCTGGTGCATCGTCCGCTTGCCACCGTGCCGGAAAACACCCTCAAATTCGTCGTCGGCCTGATGCTCACCAGCTTCGGCATTTTCTGGACTGGTGAAGGCATCGGCACTCGCTGGCCGGGCGCGGATCTCGCCTTGATCGCCATCTTTGCGATCGTTTCGCTGGCCTCCTTCGCCATTCTTCGCGGCCTGCGCGGTTCCACCGGCACCCCCACAGCAAAGGCAGCCCAATGACCGTGCTCCGTATCGCCCTGTCCGAGCTCATCGGCATGTTCATCGACGACGGCAGCCTCGCGACCCTCTGCCTGATCCTCATCCTCGTAATTGCGGGCGCGGTTGAATTTCTCGCCATGCCGCCGCTCGCGGGGGCAGTTCTCCTGCTGTTCGGCTGCCTCGCCATTCTGCTCTACAGCGTCCGCCGTGCGGTGAAGCGGTGATATTTCATGTTCCCCTGCGAGCCTCTTCGGGCCTGCAGGGGAATATGACCTCCTCAATCGCGAATTCCGCCAAGCCCACCACTGTCGCGCATGTCGCCGGATCTCGCCCCTCGACAGGACCCTTCGCGGATGCGAAGAATTCGGCATCATCAGCCAATTGGAGAAACGGTCACATGAGCAGCGCCCATCCCGAAGTCTATCTGGTGCGGCACGGGCAGACGGAGTGGAGCCTTTCCGGCAGGCACACGGGCCGAACCGACATTCCTTTGACCGCCGCCGGCGAAGAAGCCGCCCGCAAAGTCGCCGGGCGTCTGCCTGCCATCGATTTCGCCGCTGTCTGGTCGAGCCCGTCGCAACGCGCCCAGAATACCTGCGCGCTGGCGGGTTTCGGCGGTCAGCGCATTATCAAGGACGATCTGGCGGAATGGGACTACGGCGCCTATGAGGGCATCACCACCAAGGCGATCCTGGCCGAACGCCCCGACTGGCAACTCTTCCGCGACGGCTGCCCCAACGGCGAGACGGCAGCCGATGTCGGTGCGCGCGCCGACCGGATCATCGGCGAACTTCGCGCCATCGACGGCTCCGTCCTGATCTTCTCCAGTGCCCATTTCCTGCGGGTCTTTGCCACCCGTTGGGTCGGCCTGCCCCCGCAAGACGGCGCACGCCTGGTGCTCGACACGACAAGCATCAGCGTGCTCGGCTACGAACACGACCTGACCGAGCCGGTGATCCGTCGCTGGAACCAGGTCTAAAGGACACACCAACTCCGCGTCTCAGGCAGCTGCCGACATCGCAAGCAGCCTGGCAATCTTCTCCGCCGCCGCATTCGCCGCAGCGGCCTCCATGCGGGCGATACCGAACAACATCCCCGGCCGCGATGGCCCGAGATGCAGCGACGACATGGCCCGCAATGCGAAGCCGTGAGAATTGATGGAGCGAACGGCCGCGACGTCATCGACGGCGATGTCCCGGAACCAACTCGCCAGTTGCTGGCCTCCGTTGCCTTCGCCGACATCAAACCACGCGCCGCAGTGACGATTGAGGGCGGAGACAACAGCGACCATGCGTTCCGCGTAAACGGCATTCATATGCCTGAGATGCGCGCGAAACCGGCCTTCGTCGATAAAGTCGGCAAGGGCTGCCTGGATATGAACAGGCACGACCGCCCCTCTCAGCCGTTGCGCTGTCTCGACGGTCACCACGAGCCTGGAAGGCACAACGGCATAGGCGACGCGCAGACCGGGCGCGAGCGTTTTCGAAAACGTGCCGAGATAGGCGACCACTTCGCCACGATCGATGCCCTGCAACGCGGCGATCGGGCGGGAGGCATACTGAAATTCACTGTCGTAGTCGTCTTCCAGCACGATCGCGCCCGTGGCGCGGGCAAATTCGAGCAGCGCAAGGCGGCGTGACAGGCTCATGGTCACGCCAGTCGGATATTGATGCGAAGGCGTGACGTAGATCAGCCGCGGCGGCGGTCCGTCCGCGCGGGCAATATCGATGCCTTCCTCATCGCAGGGCACAGCCACCAGAGCGGCACCCGCCATCCGGAGCAATGCGTGCGCGGTGGCGTAGCCGGGATCCTCGATCCATGCGAAGCCACCGTTCGGATGATCTGCCCAGAGCAGAACGCTCGCAAGCAGGCTGATCGCCGCGCCGGTCGAAGGCACGATCAACACCTGTTCGGGACGGGCGATCACGCCGCGCGTCGCCGAAATATGGTCGAGGATTGCAGCGCGCAATTCTGGAATGCCGCCATGGGCGCCATAACCGAGATCATGCACCCGAAGTGACCGGCCGCGGGCGCCGAGACATCGCGCCCAGGCGGCATGGGGGAAAGCGGAGACATCTGGCACACCGGGCTCGAACAACCCACCCGTGGCGAACTCTGTGGTCTGGGACGAGTTGGGCGGTGGCGCTGCGACCTGCCCCTGCAGGGGTGGCGTCGAGAAAGCCGCAACGCGGGTTGCGGCACCTGTCGTCGATTGCAGATAGCCCTCCGCCTTCAGGCGGTCATAGGCGTTGACCACGGTTGAGCGCGCGACACCGAGCGAGATGGCCAGCGCCCGCGTCGAGGGCACGCGTTGCCCCGCTGGCATCTGCCCATGAAGGATACGGTCGCGCATCACGCGATAGACCTGCCCTTCCAGATCACCCGAGGTCCGGTCGAGCGCCGGCCATTGCGCTACAGATGTCATCAAGCTCCAACTGGTCTGTTAAAAATCGAGAAACTGGCTGTTTATAGCCTACCTCTTTGCTGGCAGAGATCAACGATCAATCGATGAGGAAGAGATGGCCGATCACTATCCGCCCGCCACAGAGGACTACCCGACTACTGAGCGCAGCCGCGTGCGGCGCAGCCCCCGCCGCGGCAGCCACGCCCGCGCCGAAGTCCACGCCATTCTGGATGCCTCTCCTCTCTGTCACGTCGGCTATGTCATCGATGGTGCGCCGTATGTGACACCGACCTTGCACTGGCGCGAAGGCGAATACGTCTATTGGCATGGCTCGGCCGCCAGTCGCTTCCTGCGTGCGGCGGAAGACATGCCAGTCTGCCTGACCTGCAGCATCATGGACGGCTATGTGCTCGGCCGCTCCGCCTTCAATCATTCGGTCAACTACCGCTCCGCCATGGTCTTCGGCACGGCACGCCTGGTTGATGACGTCGAGGAGAAAGCCGATGCCTTGCGCCGCCTTATCGAAGACCTGTTTCCCGGCCGCTGGGACAGCCTGAGGCCGATGACGGGGCAGGAAGCGAAGGCGACATCGGTCCTGCGGATGAAAATCGACGAGGCGACTGCCAAGGTCCGCAACGGCCCGCCGGGCGACATCGACGAAGCGGACTACCCGGTCTGGGGCGGCGTCCTGCCCATAAGAAGCCAGCTGGCCCCGGCGCAAGCCGCGCCCGGCATGCCCGACGGGATCGCGCTACCGCAATCGCTCTCGGACCTGATAGGATCGGGCCGGATTCGCTGAGCTGCATTTGATGACCAAAGGACTTTGACATGGATCTTGCCAACTGGAGCGGCGTGCCACGCCCCGAAAGAATCACCCTCGAAGGTCGCTATGTGAGGATCGAACCGCTCGATCCGGCGCGCCATGGCGCGGAGCTGTTTGCCTCGGCTCAGGCTCCTGGCGCCGAGGATCGCTTCCGCTATCTGTTCGAGGATGCGCCTGCCGATTATGCTGCCTTTTCTCCCTGGCTCGAAAAATCTGCCTCCAGCACGGATCCCCTCTTCTTTGCGGTGATCGACAAGCGGACCGGCCGTGCCGAAGGTCGCCAGGCCCTGATGCGCATCGATAGCACGCACGGCGTCATCGAGATCGGCAGCATCCTCTGGGGGCCGGCGATCGCCCGCAGCCGCGCGACCACCGAAACCCTCTATCTCTTTGCATCCTACGTCTTCGATACGCTCGGCTACCGCCGTTTCGAATGGAAGTGCAACAATCTCAATGAACCGTCGAAACGTGCCGCCGAACGCTTCGGCTTCACCTTCGAGGGCATTTTCCGTCAGCATATGGTCGCCAAGGGCCTGAACCGCGACACCGCCTGGTTCGCGATGATCGATGCCGATTGGCCGAGACTGAAGGCCGGATATGAGCGCTGGCTTAGCCCCGAGAATTTCGACGAAGCCGGGCAGCAGAAGAGCAAGCTGACGTTCGTCTAACCAGCCAGAGCCCCTCTGGTGTGGTGTTTCGATGCCAAAGGGATTTTCGGCAGCACACGACGCGTTCGGTTTCCTCTATGCAACCAAAAACGCGCTTCGCATCAGCTCGACAACATCCGAAACCATCGGCCCCGTCACCTGCGGTGGATTTGGTGCTTCGCAAAACTCCCGCCAGATATAAAATGTCAGCTCTGCCCCATCCGTCTCCGGCTCGGCGGCAGGCCTGCCGAAGGAGGCGAGAACTCGATAGCGCTCATCCTTCCAGAACAGGGTCTCAAGCCAATCATAGACCGGTATGATATGGAAATGGATCGGATGCCCCGGCGAATGACCGTAACGGCCGATATAGACACGCTTGGGACGAAGCAGGGTTTCGACTTCCCGCTGCGCCCTGGCAAGGAGAGGACCAAGCGATACAAGCGCTCCGGTCGGCAGATCGTACAATGCGTTGGTTCCCGACTTGGAGCCGACCATCAGGTAGCCCGGCAGGACCGTGTCGATGCGATGGTTCACGCGCCAATGTTCGGTCTCGTGAATTCTGAACTTGGAAGGAATATCCAATTCCGACACCTTTTCATTGCCGTCAGGGCAGCCTTCCCTAGAACAGTCGTTGGACGAGCCGGATTCCCGACGTAGAGCAGCCGAGGATGGCGAACTCGATCGGTGTCAGCAATATAATGAACCAAAAACACTTCTGTTCCACTCAAGATTCCGCTTCCGTGGCCGCAATCATCACGGTACATATCGCCTATATTCGCGCCAACCCACCTGATGACGATCCGAGGATAGTGGCATGACATTTCAGAGCAGTTCGCGTCTCTACGCTGCTGTTTCATCCCTGTTGTGGCCGGCCATCTTTTGCGCCGGACTGACGGGTTCGTATTTCGCGTTCCATTCGCAGATGCATCTGCTGTGGTTCAATGTCGTCTATCTCTCGGTCGTTGCGACAATCGCGCTCTTCGAGCGGCTCATGCCCTATGAGGAGACTTGGCTCGATGCCGATGGCGAGACGTTCAACAACCTCGCCCATACGCTGCTGAGCAAGGGTGCCGTACAGATCGCGGCGGCCATCAGCACGTCATTTCCGATGGCGGTGGCAATCGTTGCGCAACCTTTCCTGAGCCACAAGGCAAATATCTGGCCGGATCAATTGCCGATGGCCTTGCAGGTCGTGCTGGGACTCATCATCGCCGAATTCGGCCTCTATCTCGCCCATCGCCTGGCCCACGAGCACCTGTCGCTCTGGCGTTTCCATGCTTTGCATCACAGCGTCGAACGCCTGTGGGTCATCAATACCGGGCGCTTTCATATCATCGACAGCCTGTTCAAGATCGCGCTCAGCCAGATCCCGCTCTATCTGCTCGGCGCGCCGCTGCCAGTCTTCCTGTGGATCGGCGCCGTCACGGCCTTTATCGGCCTTCTGACCCATTGCAACATCGATGTGCGCACCGGCCCGCTCGACTGGATCCTGTCGACTCCGCGCCTGCACCGTTGGCATCACTCCAAGCTGCTTGCCGAGGGCAACACCAATTACGGCGAGAACCTTGTCATCTGGGACCAGATCCTCGGCACCTATTATAATCCGCCGCGCCCCTCCTCCATCGACATCGGCATCACCGGCAAGGTCGCCGACAGTTTCCTCGCCCAGCTTGTGCAACCCTTTTCCAAGAAGGGCGCCAAGCAGATCATCGGCAAGAAGCCGAAGGAATTGCGGGACAAGGAAGAGCTGGCCGCAAAGGCGGCTGCCGCCCGCGAGCAGGCCAACGAACCGATCCGCAAATCCAGCTAGCACCCCCTCCGGTTCGTTGCACCAATCCGAATTTCCGGGTGGGAAAAATGTCGAACTCGCTCAGCAAAGGGCATCGGCTGCCACGAATCCCGGCCGGGCCAAAGCACGTAAATCCATTTCAATTCGAGTGGATATTGTCATTTAACGTGTATTGAAAAAGGCACCCGGGGGGGTTACCTAGGTCCACACAAATTATTCATGATGAAAGATTAGGAAAATCATTGAGATGGAAGGGAGGTTTACCACAGAATACCTCAAGCAACTCCATAGAATATTCTTTATTTCTAGAGAAATAGATAGGCTTGAGCGAGAATTCATTAAGCAAGGCATAGCACATTTTCATGTCTCCGGCGCCGGGCACGAGTCGACGGCGCTGCTCAACGAATTCCTCCATGACGACGACTGGCTGCATCTGCACTATCGCGACAAGGCCCTGATGCTGGCGCGCGGCATGCCCATTCGTGAGTTCTTCTCGAGCCTGCTCGCCACAGCCAATTCCCATTCCGCCGGCCGGCAGATGAGTGCGCATCTATCCTCACGCGCGCTCAACATCACCTCCATCGTGGGCCCGGTCGGCAACAATGCGCTGCATGCGGTCGGTGTCGCCGCATCGCTGAAATACAAGCCCGGCATGCCGATCGCCATCTGCTGCGTCGGCGACGGTACGACCCAGCAGGGCGAGTTCCTCGAGGCCGTGGCAGAAGCGGTTCGCAGCCAGTATCCGATTGTCTTCATCGTCGAGGACAACAGTTTCTCCATCTCGACACGGACCAGCAAGCAGACCTTCTTCGATCTGCCCGATGGCCCCGCATCCTCCTTCTACGGCATCGACATCATCCGCACTGACGGCGACGATCTGCCGGCCTCGCGAGAGGCCTTCCGCAAGGCTGTTCGCCACAGCCGCAACAACCGTACGCCGAGCATCGTGCTTCTCAATCTCGAGCGCCTGTCCGACCATACCAATGCCGACGACCAGAAGACCTATCGCACCCTATTGGAGATCGAATCGGGCTCTTCCCGCGATCCACTTCCAAACTTGCGGGCGATGCTTCAAAAAGCGGGCGTCAGCGCTGATGCGCTCGAGAAGATCGAACAGGAACTGACAGCAGAAGTGCAGGCGGAAGCCGCACTCGCCCGCAAGGAAGATGCACCCGAGGTCGAGCCGGATGCAAAAGCCCCATACCCCGCCTCCTTCGCCAAAACGGCGGAGTATCGCGGTCTCGAGCGCGAAGCAACGCTGACCATGCGCGAGGCGCTGAACGGCGTGCTCGACAGGCAATTGGCCGCCAATCCCGACGTCGTGCTGTTCGGCCAGGATATCGAAGATCCCAAGGGCGATGTCTTCGGCGTCACCCGCGGCCTTAGCACCAAATATCCCGAGCGCGTTCGCAACGCAGCACTCACCGAATCCACCATCGTCGGCACCGCCGTCGGCCGAGCGCTCGCCGGGCAACGGCCGGTCGCCTTCCTGCAATTCGCCGATTTCCTGCCGCTCGCCTATAACCAGATCGTCTCGGAAATGGGCAGCATGTACTGGCGCACCAAGGGCGCCTGGGAATCTCCCGTGATCCTGATGGTGAGCTGCGGCGGCTACAAGCCCGGCCTCGGGCCGTTCCACGCGCAGAGCTTCGAAAGCATGCTGGCCCATACGCCCGGCATCGATGTCGTCATGCCCTCCAGTGCCGGCGATGCCGCCGGCCTGCTGAATGCCGCGTTCGAATCGAGGCGCCCCACCGTTTTCCTCTATCCGAAAGCGGTGCTCAACAATTCCGACGGCCGCACCTCGACCGATCTCGACAAGCATTTCGTCCGTCCGGGCCTGTCGCGCTACGTTGCCCGCGGCCGCGACCTGACACTGGTCAGCTACGGCAACACGGTGTCTCTCTGTGCCAACGCCGCCAAGGCCTTCGAAGCGCAGGGCTTTTCCGTCGAGGTGATCGACCTCCGTTCCATCTCGCCGTGGGATGAAAGGGAAGTGCTGGCAAGCGCCAAGCGCACGAGACGGCTGATCGTCGTGCATGAAGACAACCGCACTGTCGGCATGGGCGCCGAGATCGTCGCCACCGTCACCGAAAAGGCCGACGTTCCCGTCGTCGTCCGCAGGCTTGCCCGCTCGGACGCGCATGTTCCCTTCAATTTCCGCAACCAGCTCGAAATGCTGCCGTCCTATAGCAAGCTCGTCGACCTGATGGCTGAGGTTCTCGAATGCGAGGTCACCTGGCACGAAGAGGATGATAGCGGCCCGACCGCCGCCATCAAGGCAATCGGCTCCGGTCCCGCCGACGAGAACGTGTTGATCACCGATCTCCTGGTCAAGCCGGGCGACACGATCGAGGTCGGTCAGCTCGTGGCCGTCGTCGAGGCGACGAAGGCCTCGGTGGAAATCTGTGCCAATATCGGCGGAGTCGTGCTCGAGGTCTTCGCAAGGATCGGTGACCAGATCGCCACCGACAGCACGCTTCTGACCGTTGACGCCAACCGGGATACGAGCGAACAGAACTTCGCTCTCGCCTCGGAGACGCAAAACAAATTCGTGCTGCGCCGCCTGAAATCGCACTCCATTCCGGCACTGCGCCGTCATTCCGGCAGTTTCTCGGAAATAGCCGTCAGCGGCATCGGCTTTGCGACCGGCGCCCGCCGGGTCGCCAACGAAGACATCATCCATCATTGGCCGAACCGGCGCGCCGACGAAATCTTTGCACTGACCGGCATCAAGAGCCGGTTCTGGGTCGGTCCGGGAGAAGGCACGTTGAGCCTTGCGACGGCGGCCGTTCGCGATCTGCTGCGCCAGACCCAGATGTCGATCCACGACATCGATCTGGTCATCGCCGCGACGGGCACCCCCGATATCGCCACGCCGTCGCTTGCAAGCCGCGTCGCCGTTGCGGTCGCCGAAGACGGCGTGCGGCCGTCCCTTGCCGCCTACGATATGGGCGCCGCCTGTTCCGGTTATCTCTACGCGCTGCAGCAGGCCTACGATTTCATCGCGCAGCAGAATGACGCGAAGGTGCTGATCGTCACCTCGGAAGTGCTGTCTCCGCTGCTCGACATGAAGGATTTCTCCACCGCCATCCTGTTTGGCGACGCCGCCACCGCCAGCCTCGTGACCACCCGCGACATGGCGCGCAGCCCGCTATTTGCGGCGAGCCGTCCGACCATCAGCGGCCGCCCCGAACCGGGCGATCTTCTCTTCGTCCCTCTGCCGGATGAAGGCGTCATCGCCATGAACGGCCGCGCGGTCTTCACCGAGGCGGTGCACTCCATGTCCCGCTCGATCGAGGACGCTTGTGTCGACGCCGGAATTGAACTCGCCAATCTCGATCTGCTGGTGCCGCATCAGGCCAACCAGCGCATCATCGACACCATCGCCAAGCGCAGCGGCCGCCCGGCACTGAGCGTCATCGAGAACTACGGCAATACCAGCTCTTCGAGCATCCCGCTTGCCATGCTTCACGTCGCCAACGAACGGCCCGAGCCGCTCAATCTCGGCCTCGTCGCTTTCGGCGGCGGCATGACATCGGGCGCGGCAATCGTGCGCACGATAAAATAGTCATCGCAGCAGCGGTTGCTGCCATTGCAGCCATCGCCGCCGAACAGGCAATCGCCGAACGCGAAGTCATGGCCAAGCAGGTGCGCGAGTCCGCCAACGTCGGCTCGACCCGTGCTGTCCAGCAGCATGAGACGGAGGCTCGCGCGACAACCGGATCGTCGCGCAGGAAAGCACCATTGCGGTCGCCAGCAAGAGCCGCGAGGAGTCGGAAGCTAGGCGAAAGCCGAAACCGCACGCGCACTCGCCATCGCCTGCTCAAGGAAGCCGGCTTCGATGGTGACAATGCCATCTCGACGCTGCCTGGCAATCTAGGCGGTAAAACCGCTACCACGCAGTCAAGCGATGATAATGACGAAGATACCGAAGAGGCGGATAAGCCAACTCAACCGCTGAGCCTGAGCGACCAAAAGCAAAGCCCCGGAATCCGCAGCGGATTCCGGGGCTTTTCATAGAATTCACAAGCCAGCGTGGATTATGCCCTTGGGCGATTTCTCAACGCCTCTGCCTCGGCATAGAACTTCTTTTCCCATTCCTTGTGGTTGTCGAGACCTTCCTTGATGAACGGCGTGAAGATCGCCAGGTTCATCAAGGCCCAGTTGACAAAGCGGGCTGGGAATTTCAGCGGCTTGACGAAATCGACGAAGAGCACCACGCGGGTCTTGTCGGTGTGGTTCCAGGCTTCATGCTCGTAGGCGTCGTCAAAGATCAGCGCCTTGCCTTCCTGCCAATGGCAAATCTGCTTGTCGACGCGAATGGCGAGCTGGTCCTGTGGTTCTGGCACGATGAGGCCGAGATGCAGGCGCAACACGCCGTTATAGGGGCCGCGATGCGCGGGAAGATGCTTGCCGGGCTCGAAGATGGAGAACATGGCGGTCGTCAGCCCGGGGATTTTCTGTACCGCCGCCCAGGTGTTCGGGCATGCCTTGATGTTTTGCTCGGACTTCACGCCGAAGCCCAGAAGGAAGAAGGTCTTCCAGCGGGTGTCGGTCGAGATGGTCTTCACATCGGTGGAGATGTCCTGGAATGTCGGCAGCTCGCTCTGGCGCAGCAGCACCTTTTCGAGCTCCGCGCGGATCGCCGGATAATCCTTCTCGATCTCGGCCGCCCAGGGGAAGGTCGCGCTGTTGTAAACCGGCGGATTGCCGAGCTTGGCATATTTCAGATTGAGGCCTTCGGCCCAGGCAACGATGCCCATGAAAAAACGTGTCAGGGCGCTCGGGCGGTCCATCGGCGCGATGCCGGTTGTGCCAAAGGTTTGTTCCGGAGCATGAGATTCGGTGGAAGTGGGAGCAGGTGCGCTCAAGGGGCTCTCCGTCATGTCTGTCTTTAGGGCGGTCAGGGAGGAAGGCTGCCTCAGGGGGAATCTGCACGGAAATTCCGGGGGAGCAACAGGTTCGACGCTTTCAATGCTCGCCCGCCCGTTCCTGATTGACGCCGGACTCCTCTGTTATGCGATGATCATAATAAGCGTTTATATGAGTTGATTAGTCGAATTTCGCAAGAGAGTCCGTTCACAACGAGCGGTGATTTGTCGTGGATTGAATCTCCGGTGATTTCTCGAAGAAATTCACCCCAGAATTGGCAAAAATACGGCACGACAGACCTGAGCCATCCGCCTAGATGGTTTGAGCCTGAATTATTAGCCGGACAACGGCAAATCCGGCAATCAGGCCCCCTATCGACAGAAAAACGGACAAGCCGACATAAGCCACGAAGGGCATCCATTGGCCGCGCTCCCAAAGCACGACGCTCTCCAGCGCAAACGTTGAAAACGTCGTGAACCCGCCCAGAATGCCTGTTGTCAGAAAAAGCCGAAGCTCCTGCGACACTCCGCCACGGAAGGCGAAATATTCCGTCAGCACCCCCATGATGAACGCGCCGACGACATTGATGATAAGCGTACCGAACGGAAATTCGCCCCCGAACAGACGAGCAGCAAGCTCGTTGACGCCGAGACGGAAAGCGCCACCCAATCCGGCGCCAAGAAAAACGACAAGATAGATCACGACAATCTCCCGCTGCGGTTAAGCGCCGATATTCACGTCCACGACATTGCCGATCAAAACATCTTGATCATCAGCTTCGCAATGCTCGAGACAATCGCAAAGCGACCTTATTGAATGTCCCGCTCCTGTTGTAGCGGCGGCGGGGCCTGATTGTTTTTGCGATCATCTTCACTGCGTCCATTCATGGCGATGTCGCGAATATGGCGAAGAGGGATACCGGAGGGAATGTGGCCGGAGGCCGCGCTCTTTGCGATGCCGAGACGCTGCGACAAATAGATGCTGGTATGGCCGCTGCAGATGTAGGCAAGAAAACAGGCGACGGCGAGATAGACCGTATGCGTGGCGCCGAAGAGCTCGATGCCCATGATCATGCAGGCGAGCGGCGTGTTGGTGGCCCCGGCAAAGACGGCGACGAAACCCAGACCTGCAAAGAGATCAGCAGGCGCGCCGAGGATCGCCGCAAGCGCATTGCCGAGGGCCGCTCCGATGAAGAATAGCGGCGTCACCTCCCCGCCCTTGAAGCCGGCGCTGAGGGTGACGATCGTGAACACAGCCTTCCAGAACCAGCTCCAGTAATCGACATCAGCCGGATCGAAGAAGCCGAGGATCGTCGCGTCGGCGGGATTGGGCGACCAGACGCCAAGCCCGAGATATTCCCGGGTGCCAAGCAGATAGACGAGACCGATCAGCACCGCGCTGGCGATGACAGGCCGCAGCGGCGCGTAAGCACAGAGCCTCTTGAAGGCCGCAGACGCTATATGCGAGATCTCGCTGAAGCAGCGCGCCATCAGGCCGAAGAGCACGCCGGCGACGCCGACTTTGACAAGCAGCAGCGCATCGAGATGGAACGTGCTCGCCGGAGTGCCTGAGAGATAGCCGATATGGTACTGGATATGCTCGATGCCCCAGGCATGGCAGGTCCAATCGGCTGTTATCGCGGCCGCAAGGCTCGGGATCAGCGCTTCATACTGCATGCGCCCGATCGTCAGCACCTCAAGCGCAAAGACCGCGCCCGCGATCGGCGTGCCGAAGACCGCGCCGAAGCCGGCTGCTATGCCCGCCATGAGAAGTATGCGGATCTCGGCATGACTGAGGCGGAAAACCCTCGCGAAGGCGCTCGCAATGCTACCACCGAGCTGCACCGCCGTTCCCTCGCGCCCGGCAGAGCCACCAACCAAATGCGTCAGAACAGTCGACACGAGAATGAAGGGCGCCATGCGCAGCGGCACGCCGCCGCCAGGCTCATGGATCTGATCGACGATCAGGTTGTTGCCGCCTTCCGCTCCGCGGCCGAAGCGCTGATAGACCAACACCATCAGGAAACCGGCAACCGGCATCAGGAAGATCAGCCAGGGATGTTCGAAACGCGCCGCCGTTGCCCTATCCAGGCTCCACAGAAACAGTGCGCAGAGCGAACCGACGGCTACCGCCATCGGCACGACAAGCGCTACCCATTTGAACAGGCCGCGAAATTGCTGAAAACGATATTGAAAGAACAGAGATGCGGACATCATTTCGCCCCTCCCGCAGCACCGAAATTGGCTCTGTCGGGGACAATGGATATGAAATCTGAAAGAGATAACGGCAATAAAAAAGACATGACTCTACTCCCTCGCCTTTCGAGGCGCTTTGAGTAGGAGTCATCAGCTTCCCTGGAAAATTCAAGGCAGCGGTTCGGCCACCATGGCCCGGCAGAAATCCATTACCGTTGGATTTTTCATACAGACAGGAAAGCGCCTCTGTCAATCCGGGCGCCCGCCAACTCTATTTCCATCAATCGGCCTTGGCGATCATTTCGATCGGCGCAATCAGGCCGCTTCCGACCGACATGCCGACATTGCCCACGCGCTCCGCCGCCCTCGGCCCCATCAGTGCGCCGAGGCTCAGCGTCTGACCGCCAACGGCAGCGCTGGCACGCATCTCCTGCGCCATCCGGATCGCCAGAGCGCTGCGGTCCTGCTCGGATTCCACGGTGAAGCCGGCCTCTTTGAGCAGTTGACGATAGGTTTCGGGGCTGCGGACGAAGCTCGTTTCCGGCGTCATCGCCCAGGGCATCGGATAGGGCAGCGCGCCGTCGCGCATCTGCATGACTTCGTAGAGACCAAACCGGCCGCCGGGCTTCAGCACACGCCGCGCCTCGGCAAACAGACGCGCCTTGTCCTCGATGTTCATGCCGACATGGATCAGCGTCGCTCGGTCGAAGCTTTGGTCGGCAAAGGGAAGCGCCAGAGCGCTCGCCTGCCGAAACGACACCTGCGCGGCCATGCCGCAACGCTCGGTCAGGACATTGGCGACCTTGACGAATTCATCGGTCAGATCGACGCCGGTGACCGCGCAGCCATAGGTGCTGGCGATATAGCGCGCCGGCCCGCCAAGCCCTGATCCGATGTCGATGAGCCGCAGGCCATCACTCACGTCGAGGTCCCGAGCAAACTCCCGCGTGGCTTCGCGCCGCCCGAGATGGAATTCATCGATCCCAGCAAGGTCGTCGATGCTGAGATGATCGATATCCTTACCGCCCGCGGTAAGTGCCGCAAGGAGCGTCTCCTCCAGTGATCCATGCGTATAGTGGCTAGCAACCTTTTCTTCGGTGGACATAACACCTCCTCCCACAACCTCGTATCCGGAGCTTTCATGGAGGAATGCTGCGCCTGCCTCCGTATCCCGTCAAGCAATTGCGATAATATGGGTGGACCTTAATGAAGCGGCCGCCCGAAGGCGGCCGTTTGAATGTCGAGATGAAGCCGAGACGGCGTCAAACCTTCAGTTCGCGCCGCTCCGTCTCCGTCACCATGGCGAGATCCAGCACGCGCTGCAAGTTGGCAGCGTGGCGGAAGCTCGGGTCCTGGCTGCTGCCGGTCATAACAGCCTCGGCGAAGCGCTGATAGTTGGTCAACACCGGCGGCACCTCGATGACCCTCCACGTCGCCGTTTCGGTGTCATCGCCAAGGCAGCCGCGCAGTTCGGAACCATTCGGGCTATGAGACACCTCAAGGCCGCCGCGCTCGCCATAGATACGCAGCTTCAGCTCGTTCAGATGTCCTGTCGCCCAACGACTCGCATGCACCACACCGAGCGCACCGTTGGCAAAATCGACCGACATCGAAAAGCTGTCGTTCGCATCCAGCGTATACTCGCCGATGCGCTCGTCCGGCGCCTTGTTGAAGGTCTTCAGCCGGGCGAAGACATGATCGATATCGGTCGCCGCGCCATAGGCGGCGAAATCGAGAATATGGATGCCGATATCGCCAAGAACGCCGTTGGAGCCATGACCGGTGGACAGCCTCCAGAGCCACTTGGATTCGCTGCGCCAATCGCCCCATGCCCTGGAGACGAGCCAGCTCTGCAGATAGGATGCTTCCACATGCTTCACTGTGCCGATCTCGCCCGAGATCACCATCTCGCGCGCCTTCTGCAGTTGCGCGACATTGCGATAGGTCAGGTTGACCATGTTGACGACGCCTGCCCTTTCGGCCGCCTCCGTCATCTCAAGCGCTTTTTCATAGTTCTCCGCGAGCGGCTTCTCGCAAAGAACGTGCTTGCCGGCGGCAAGCAGCGGCAGGGTCGTCGGATGATGGGCCTTGTCGGGCGTGACGTTGGTCACCGCATCGAATTCATTCCAGGCCAGCGCCTCGTCCAGCGACGAGAAGCGGTTCCTGATGTCGAACGTATCGCAAAAGGCTGTGAGCCTCGTCGCATCCGTATCGACGGCGCCAACGATCTCGACGCCGGGAATACGGGCGAAATGCTCCACATGGTTCTTCGCCATGCCGCCCGTGCCAACTACTATGAGACGCATATTATACCTCAGCGATAACCGGCTTCGCCGGCTTGGTGCAGTCTTGGGCCACGCTCGACGATCGGCTCCAGCGCCTTTTCGACCGGCACATTCGGCGCATCATGGATGCTCGCCTGCGTGCCGAGCGGATTATGGGCCCATTTCACGGAGTTGATCAGCACCTTGTGGACGGTGTCGTTGTGATAGGTCGGGTAAGTCTCGTGGCCGGGGCGGAAATAGAAGATATTGCCCGCGCCACGGCGCCAGGTCATGCCGGAACGGAAGACTTCGCCGCCCTGGAACCAGGAGATGAACACCGTTTCCAGCGGCTCGGGAACGGAGAACTGCTCGCCGTACATTTCCTCGTTTTCGAGCTCGAAATGCTCGCCAAGTCCGGCGGCGATCGGGTGACGCGGATTGATGACCCAGAGACGTTCGCGCTCGCCGGCCTCGCGCCACTTCAGCGCGCAGGGCGTGCCCATAAGCCGCTTGAACACTTTCGAGAAATGACCGGAATGCAGGACGATGAGACCCATGCCTTCCCAGACGCGCCTGGCTACGCGCTCGACGATCTCGTCCTTGACGGCGCCGTGGTCCTTGTGGCCCCACCAAAGCAGGACATCGGTATCCTTCAGCCGGGCCTCGCTGAGGCCATGCTCCGGCTCCTGCAACGTTGCAGTAGTCGCCTCGATACCGGCATCGGCATTCAGCGCCTTGGCGATCGTCGTATGCATGCCTTCCGGATAGATCTCGGCGACGACCTTGTTAGTTTGCTCATGGATGTTCTCGCCCCAAACGACGGCACGAATAGTCATTACGGCACTCCTCTTATACCATTGAAATTGAATAGGTTATGCGGTCTAAAGCGCTTTGGAAAAGCGCCGCTTTTCGAGCCTCCAGCAGCCATCCTGCGCAAGACATAATGCGTCCCCGATGATTTGACAAAGGCAAAAACGGCCATGGATAACACCTGCTTTTTCAGTGCGACACGGATTTTGAAAAGAGATTGACGACAAGGACGCCGGCGATGATCAGCACCAGGCCGACGATGGCGGCAAGATCGAGTTTCTGGCGGAAAAACACCAGCCCAACGGCTGAAATCAACACGATGCCGAGCCCACTCCAGATGGCGTAGGCAATGCCCACCGGAATGACCCGCAGCGTTACCGAAAGACAATAGAAGGCGGCGGTGTAGCAGACTACCAGCACGGCCGTCGGGCCGAAGCGGGTGAACTGCTGCGACATCTGCAATGCCGTCGTACCGATCACTTCCAGCACGATCGCAACCAGCAGCATTGCATAGACCGATGCATTCGCCATTCCGTCTTCTCCGATGTTCCTAAAGTTGCGTGAGCTCGATCAGCCGCTCGACCAACCTGTGGCGGGCGCTCTCGTCCATGTCCTGACTGCCGAGCAAGTCCGCCAGCCAGATCCCGTCGGTCGCCAGCCTGACGATTGCCGCATCCACTGAGGAGTCCGTTCCGACATATTCCTCGCTGCGCTCGCGCACCCAGTCATGCCAGCGCTGGCGCAATTGCGGCTCGCTGAGCAGCACCATCGTCACCTGCGCCCAATCTTTCGTTCCCTGCGGCTGGTCGCGCAGCGAAAGGCAGGCGTGGAGATAGCCGCGAGTAAAGCGTCCGTGCGGCAGTGGATCGGCGCGCATCGCCTCCTCTATCGCCGCATCCAGCCGCTCGATCAGGCTGTCGAACAGGGCTTCGAGGAGCATGTTCTTGCTGGGAAAATGATGCAGCAATCCGCCCTTGCTGACACCCGACGCGCCGGAAACGGCGTCCAACGTCACCGCCGTCATCCCTTTTTCCGAGGCCAGCCGCGCGGCCACCTCCAGCAATTGCCGGCGGACGAACAGAGGCTGCTTTTTCCTATGGTGCGCAGTGGACATGGCGGCATAACATACCAATTAGACGGTTTCGTCAACGAACTATTCGGCAACCCTAAAATTCATGAATTCCAGACATCATCCGGGCCATTCTCTCCTCAATTCACGCAATGATGCGCGACATCATTCTCATCGAAGATCGACACCTTTGCCGCATCAACGGCGAAGGCAATCGGCGAACCGGCAATGACGGTGGTCATGCCCGGATCCGTGCCGATGATCTTCGAACCGTCCTTGAGCCGAACATGAACGAGCGAGCGGTCGCCCAGGCGCTCTACCGTCTCGACGTGACCGGCAATGCTACCTTTTTCCGCTGCCGTGACCACCAGATGCTCCGGGCGGATGCCGAGCGTCAAAGCAGAGCCTCCGATACCGTTGAGCGGCACCGCCGTGTTGATGACCGAGCCATCCGGCAAAGTCGCAGTTGCAAGGCCGCCTGCTTCGCCGACGCTAGCCATGGTAATAAAGTTCATTCCGGGAGAGCCGACGAACTGCGCGACATAGCGGGTTGCCGGGCGCGTATAGATCTCGACAGGCGTGGCCACCTGTTCGATCTTCTTGTTGTTGAGCAGCACGATACGGTCGGCAAGCGTCATCGCCTCCACCTGGTCGTGCGTCACGAACACCATGGTCGCTCCCAGCCGCTCATGCAGCTGCGCCAGCTCGACGCGCGTGCGGGTGCGCAGGCCGGCGTCGAGATTGGACAGCGGCTCGTCAAACAGGAAGACATCGGGCTCGCGCACGATGGCGCGGCCGATCGCTACGCGCTGGCGCTGCCCCCCCGACAGCGCCGAAGGCTTGCGATCCAGAAGATGCGGCATCTCTAGAATCTTCGCCGCAGCCTCGATGCGTCGTTCGATCTCGGCCTTCGGCGTTTTGATGTTGCGCAGGCCGAAGGACATGTTGTCGCGAACGGTCATATGCGGATAGAGCGCGTAGGATTGGAATACCATCGATACGCCGCGCTCGCCAGGCGGCAGCTGATCGACCCGCCGCCCGCCGATCCAGATCTCACCGCTGGTGATCGACTCCAGGCCCGCGATCATCCGCAGCAACGTCGACTTGCCGCAGCCGGAGCCGCCGAGGAACACGACGAACTCCCCGCGCTCGATCGTCAGATCGATGTCGTTGAGAACCTGCACGGCACCGAAATGCTTGGTGAGGGACTTGATGTTGATTCCTGCCACTTTCTCCTCCTGCGGAAAACTTGAATTTTGCCAGACCTGCCATTCATCCCGTCCCGGCCCTTCGGATTATTGCCGAGGGGACGGGACTTTCCGCATTGGTTTATTTGACCGCACCGACAGCCACGCCCCGTGTGAGCGTACGCTGGAAAATCAGGAAGAAGATCACCGTTGGCGTGATGCCGAGCAAGGAGGCCGCCGCAATCGCTGTCGGTTCCTGCGTATTCGATCCCGACAGCACGCCCATGGCGACGGAGACCGTCTGGTTGTTGTTGGAGACCAGGAACACCAGGGGGATCAGAAACTCGTTCCAGGTCCAGATGAAGAAGAAGGTCGCGAGCACGGCGAGCGTGGGCCGCATCACGGGGACGATCACCAACCAAAGGATTTGCCAGCGGCTCGCATTGTCGATCTGCGCTGCTTCGATGATCTCGCGCGGAAACGTCGCCATGACCGATGAGAGAAGAAAGGTGCCGAAAGCGGTATGCAGGACGCCGAGGATCAGGATCACCGAGAGCATCGAGTCGAACAGCCCAACCTGCTTTGCCATGTAGTAAAGCGGATAAACCAGCGCTTCCTGCGGCGCCATGATGGCGATCAGCAAGAGAACCAGCAAGGCCTGCCCGCCACGCACCCGCCCGATGCCGATGGCATAGGCGTTGAGCAGGCTGAGGACGACAGCCAGTATGGCTGTGCATCCACTGATAAGGATGCTGTTGAAGAGCTTCCGGGGGAAATCGACTGTCGCCCAGAAGTTCTTGAGCGCCGTCAGGTCGAAGCTCTGCGGGAAGGCGAGCGGACCATTGGCGGCATAATCCGAAGGCGTCTTGATGGCGTTGAAAGCCGCCAGGAAGAACGGAAACAACGTTCCGGCCAGGAAGACGAGCAGGATAGCCAGAACGATCCAGCGACCAACCCCCTTTCCTTGGCGATGATGCACCGAAGCAACCGAGTTAGAGAGCGAAGACGTAGCTGTCATATTAGTGCCCTCCCTCGGACTGTTTCGATTGCATGCGCAGGAACACGATGCCGAGCACGATGGTCACGATTGTCTGTAGCGTCGCGATCGATGCGGCATAACCGACGCGGTTCGTTGTGAAGAAATGATAGTAGGAAAGATAAGACGGAACCGTCGTCGCATTGTCCGGGCCGCCTGATGTCAGGACATAGATCGGCGCAAAAACCTTGAGGGCCGCGATCAGCGTCGTGAGAGCGACCACGAAAATCTCGGGCATGAGCATGGGAATGGTGATAGAGCGGAAGCGACCGAACCAGCTCGCATTGTCGAGCTCGGCGGCTTCGTAAAGCGACGGATCGACGCGCGCCAATCCGGACATGAAGACGACAAGGCAATAGCCGACCTGAACCCAGACGATGACGGCTGAAACCGCCCAAAGGGCATAGTTTGCATCCCCCAGCCAGTTCTTCGCCATGAAATCAAGGCCGATCGCCCTCAGCACCGCGTTGATGATGCCGATGGGATTGAGGATCCATCCCCATAGAATACCAACCGCGGTCAGCGGCAGGATTTGCGGCAGGTAGAAGCCGGCGCGAAAGAAACTCGACCATGTCTCGCTGAACTGCGCACTGATATAGTCGAACAGCACTGCCGCCAGCACCAGCCCCAGAAGAATGGGCACGATCGTCATCGAGATGATGAACAGCAGCGTATGCTGGATCGAGCCCCAGAAGGCGGCATCCTGGAGCAGCCTCTGATAGTTCTCAAAACCAACATAGCGAGGCGGGATGACGCCGCCCTTCCATGTCGTGAAGCTTATCGCGAAATTGGCAATCAGCGGAATGAGCACCACTACCGCAAACCCCAGCATGCCGGGGATCATGTAGAAATAGTACCCCGCTTTGCCGGCGCTCCTCGAATTCTCCATCGAATTCCTCCAGTCCGATACGGCGAGGCGGCATGAAAGCCGTCCCGCCGTTGTGATTGTCGCCGATGGTGTTATTGGGCCGCCTGCACGTCGTCATATGCCTTCTTCAGGCGTACAACGAATTGATCAGGCGTGGTCGAGCCATTGACCAGGCCGGTCGTCGCCTGGATCAGCAGTTCGTAATAGCCAGGCACCGGCCAGTCCGGGTAGAAGCCGAGGCCACCCTTGCCGGAGATCTGGTTGAAGAGTTCGACGTTGCGCTTGCCGACTTCGTCGGTGACCGAGGCCGGATCGGCGGCAATGGCAACGCCACCGAGATTGGCCTGCATGTTCTGGTTTTCCTTGCGCAGGACGAGATCGATGAACTCGTACGAGAGATCCTTGTTCTTGGCGCTCTTCGGCACCATGAACAGGTTGCCGGTCGAACCCACGCTGTACTTCGGGGTCGGGAAGATGAACTGACTCCACTTGAAGTTCTTGATCGAACTCGCGAAGTTGCCGTTGTTCCAGGTGCCGCTGACAAACATCGGAGCTGTGCCCGATGAGAAGAGATTGTCGGCGCCGCCGGTACCCTTCAGGCCGGTCGAATCCTTCGAAATATAACCCTTGCTCACCCAGTCGGCGATCTTCTGAGCGGCAAACAGGAAGGGCTTGGTATCAAGCGGTGCCTTGAGCCCCTGATAGTTCTTGACCCAGGTGTCGTCAGCCTGCGTCAGTGCAAGCGTATAGACCAGATGCTGTGCGTTGGAATCCACCGTACCATAGGCAAGCGGCGTAATGCCCTTCTTCTTGAAAGTGTCCAATGCAGCTTCGAACTCGTCCAGCGTGGTCGGCACTTTCACGCCGTTAGCCTGGAACATGTCGATATTGTAGAAAACCGAAACAAATTCGCCATAGACGGGAATGCCGATAATTGGGCCCGAACCGTAGATGCCGTTCCCATCGTATTTGCTGAGCTGGCTATTGGTTTCGTTGAGGATCTTATCCCAGCCTCGCGACTTGAATTGATCGTCGAGTGGCGTCAGCAGACCTTGCGAGGCGACGAGGCCAGCCGTGGCATTGCCCTTGTTGTACTCCAGAACATCAGGTGCCTGATCCGAGTTGAGGATGAGGCTGCCTGCCTTCTGCAATTGCTCGAAAGTCTTCTGTTCGAAATTGATCGTAACGTCGGGATGCTTTGCTTTCAGTTCTTCCAGCGCCTTGGTCCATGCCTTGGCCTGCGAAGTATCCGGCAGTTCGAACCACCAGACGTTAAATGTCTTGCTCTGCGCTTGCGCCACACCGGCGGCAAGCAGAAGCGACATGCCGGCGGAGATCGCCAGCTTCGAAAAAATATTCATACATTCTCCTCCACCATGCGAACCTTGACGGTATCTGTCCGATGACATGGCCCGCGCTGCCATCGGCGTTTTCCTCTCACCTGCGCCAAGCGCCCGCCTGTCCCATGAGACAAGGTGCGGACGCTCGACAGTTCCTCCGTTGGGGTATCCCGTCATGCCCTGAGCGTCGATCACTCAGGGCATTTCATTAACGCACAACTTGCTTCCTAAATCGATGCAGTTTTGCGGATGCATGCATTACTCGATGAAGTCCCCACCCCGGCTTGCCTTGAGATAGTTCAGGCCATGAACCTGGCCAGTCATTTCGAGCGCATCGCGATAGACCGGGTCATGCCAGCCCTCAATGTCGATGGAGCCGGACCAGCCGGCCAAGCGCAGCTCGGAAATGATGTCGGTCCAGTTGCTGTCACCAAAGCCCGGCGTGCGCATGAAGACGAACTGCTCCTTGCCGAAGATGCCGTGCTCCTTGATGACATCCCAGCGGATCGTCGCATCCTTGCCGTGGACGTGGAAAATCTTTTTGGCCCACTTGCGGATCTGCGGCAGCGGCTCGATCAGATAGACCATCTGATGGCACGGCTCCCATTCCAACCCGATATTGTCGTCCGGAGTCTCGTTGAACATCAGTTCCCAGGCATCGGGATTATGCGCGATGTTCCAATCGCCGGTCGCCCAGTTGCCGTCCATGGCGCAGTTCTCGAAGGCAATCCTGATGCCCTTGTCGGCGGCCCGCTTGGCAAGCTCGCTCCACACCTGCTTGTAGCGCGGCAGGCTGTCAGTGAGCGGCTTGTTGCGGATGCGCCCGGTAAAACCGGCAACGCAGGTCGCGCCGAAATGGTGGGCGTTGTCGATGCAGTCCTTCCAGCCCTGCAGCGTCTGCAGGTCCATCTCGCGCTCTTCAAGCGGATTGCCGAACATGCCGAGGGTCGAGATGGTGATGTCACGGCCGCCGATGGCGTCGAGGCAGCGCTTGCCGAGCTCGCCGAGGTTCTGGCCGTTGGTCGTCTGCCAGAAGAAGGGTTCGAAGCTCTCGAAACCGAGATCGGCGATCTTGGCGATGCCTTGGGCGGCATCCTCGTTCGTCGCCCTGATCATCGTGCCGATGCGGATGGCCTTTGCCGGATTAGTCATGATGTCACTGTCCTTGTGCTGAAATGTCGACGCGCCGGCCCGTCTTGGCGCTCTCGATAGCGCCGAGAACCATGGCGAGGCTGCGGATGTTGTCGCGGCTTTCGGTTTCGGGCGGCTTGCCCGTCTTTATCGCCTCGATGAAGGAGGCGATGACGCTGGCATGACCATGCGTCTCCTCCTCATGCTTCGGGCCGGGAACCTCGATTGGGGTGAAGCCATGCAGCAGCCCCGGCTCATGGCCGGCAATGGTGGCCTCGAAATCCTCCTCGCCATCCCAGGTCAGCATGCCCTTGCTGCCGGTCAGCCGCCACTGGCTTTCCCAGCTCGTGCGCCGTCCCTCAGCGCACCAGGAGCCCCGATAGCTGAAGACGACATCGTCGGAAAAGTCGAAGAGCGCATGAGCCGATGCACCATGCTTGTACCAGGAGCCCACAGGGTTCTTCTCGAGGCAATAGACCGAGACCGGCACTTTGCCGGAAACGAAACGGGCGGCATCGAAGGTATGGATCGCCATGTCGAGCAGCAGCACATTGTCCATTTCCTCGCGGAAGCCGCCGAAATGCGGACCGAGGAAGAAATCGCAATGAATACCCGTGAGTTCGCCGATTGCTCCCTCTTCCACGAAGCGCCGCAAGCGGCGAATGCCCGAGATGAAACGGCGGTTCTGGATGATGGCATGGACCTTGCCCGCCTTAGCGGCAAGATCGATCAGTGCCGCACCCTCGGCGAGCGACGTCGCCATCGGCTTTTCGCTGAGCACGTGGCAACCGGCCTTCAGCGCCGTCGAAACCACGCCGAAACGCGCGGCCGGAATGACGACGTCGAAAACCAGGTCGGCCTTGGTCGCGGCGATGACCTCGGCCAGATCCGAGCCGATCACAGCATTGTCGAGGGAAAACTCCTTGGCAAGATTCTCCGCGGTCGACCGGTTGAGATCAACCAGGCCCACGATCTGAATGGATTGGGCAAGCGATGGCGTCGAGGCGATGGCTTTAAGCCAGCCCTTGGACATAGCTCCGCACCCGCACAAAATGGCATTAAATTTCACGATATCCTCCAGCGGCCGGTGTCGAACCCCTCATGACACGCGCTCCGTAAACGTTTACGATACTATGCGAAAAGATTTTCCTGTGTCAATAGAGGAGGACAACGGAAAATGGCGCATGGAGGAAAACCGCAGCCGATGAAGGGAATTCGTCAGCTTGCCGACCATCTCGATATCTCGATCGGCACAGTATCACGCGCGTTGAACGGCAAGCCTGATGTCAACGAGGAGACCCGCAAGCGCGTACTCGCCGCCGCCGAACAGCTGGGCTATGTGGCCAACCAATCGGGGCGCAGCCTGCGGCAAGGCACGACAAACGTCATCGGCTTGATGATCCAATCCAGCAGGGAAACGGTTGAAAACAGCGACAACTTCTTTCTGACCGTGACGGGCGGGCTGCAGAGCGTGTTTTCGCGCCACAACCTCGATCTGATCATGCTCCCCTGCCCGAACGATGAAGATCCCTACGAGTATCTGAAGCGCATGGTAGCGAGACGCGTCGTCGACGCGATGATCATTTCGGAGACGCAGCGCATCGACAAGCGCTTTGATCTGCTCGCCAAAGCGAAGATCCCTTTCGCAGCACTTGGCCGCAGCCTCTCGGGCGCGCAGCATCCCTGGGCCGACCTTGATTTTGACGGCGTCGCCAATTGCGCTGTCGACCGGCTCGTCGCGCATGGGCACCGCCGCATTGCCATCAGCACTCCCGCCAGCGACATCAACCTCGGCTTCGTCTTCGTGGAGGGTTATCGTCGCGCGCTGGAGCGGCACGGCATCTCCTACGACCCGGCGCTGGTCATCCGGGCCAAATCGAGCGAACAGGGCGGCTATCAGGTCGCCGACGAACTGCTTCGCCTCGACGACAGGCCGACGGCCGTGATCCTGATCTACGAATTGATGGCCATCGGCCTCTATAGGCGGATGATGGAGACCGACATCATTCCGGGGCGCGATATTGCCGTCGTGGGCTTTCGCGAGGCGCCGCGCGCCAAGTTCCTGCAACCGCCGCTCACCTGCTTTCGCACATCCCTGCACGATCTCGGCGTCGAACTGGCGGAGATCCTGCTCTCCTGCATGCCCGCCTACAGCCACATCTACCCCAAGACGAGGCGCCAGACGATCTGGCCGCTCGAACTCGTTCCCGGGGAAAGCGATGCTTTTCAACGGACGAGCATCAAATAAAGCAGCGCTGAAACGCCGCACCGGCGCTGCCGACGGTTGCGGCACCCTCTGTCAGTTGCCATGTAGGACATCGCAAACAGGGATCATGGCTTGAGCGAAGAAACCATCACACTTTACGAGGCGATCGGCGGCGATCGGACCGTGCGGGCGCTGACGGCGCGCTTCTACGAGCTGATGGACACGCTGCCGGAAGCGGCCAACTGCCGGGCCGTCCATCCGCCGAGCCTCGAAGGCTCTCAGGAAAAATTCTACGAATATCTGACCGGCTATCTTGGCGGGCCGCAGCTCTACATCGAGAAGCGCGGCCATCCGCGCCTGCGCAGCCGGCATTTCGTCGCCGCCATCGGCCCCAGGGAGCGCGACGAGTGGCTGCTGTGCTTCCGCCGCGCCATGGACGAGACCGTCGACAACGAGAAGCTGAGAGCGATCATCTGGGAGCCGATCGAGCGGCTGGCTTTCCACATGCAGAACCGGGAATGAGGAAGACATGAGCATTGACGCCATAATCCGTCCAGCTACCCTGTTTGTCGCCGGTATCCTCGGCGGCGGCGGCGTTGCGCTCGCAGCGGCGGCTACCCACGGCGGCGATACGCATTTTCTCGGCGCCGCCTCCACCATGTGCCTCGCCCACGCCCCTGCCCTGCTGGCGCTTTACGCCGGCTATGACCGCATTCGTACGGCACCGCTCGCCGCCCTGCTGCTGGGACTTGGAACGCTGATCTTCGCCGGCGATCTGATCAGCCGCCACTTCGGCGGCAGCTCACTGTTTCCCCTGGCCGCTCCGACGGGAGGATTCGGCATGATTGCGGGCTGGGCGGCGATAGCGCTGGGCGCCTTCTTCAGGATGGGCCGGGCAAAAGCATGAACGGGCAGCGCAAATTGCCGCTAGCATGGGCAAGCTAAGCTACGCCCTCTCAAATCCCGGAAACCACAGTGAAGCCTTCGAATTGCGGCGGCCCCCAATAGAGCCTCTTGTTTTCACCCGCGCTGCGGTGTGCCAGACGGAAGTTTTCGGATTTCGTCCAGTTGAGGAAATCCTCTTCGCTGCGCCAGGTGGTGTGCGAAGAAAACAGCGTGTAGCCCTCATCCATATTCGTCTTGCCACGCAGGAGACGAAACTCGAGAAAGCCGAGCACTTCGGACAGTTGCGAATCCCGCTCCCGCCACACCGTTTCGAAATCGCTCTCCAAACCGATGACGACTTTGAAGCGGTTCATGGCGATGTACATGGCAACCTCGTTCGACGATCAGACCTTCTTGCGACGGGCGACAGTCTTATCCACACCCGGTGCAAAGGCAATGACATTCGCGCCGTCCCGGGTTGCTTCGACCAATGGGCGATCCGGCGTCTCGCCCGGAAATCGCGCCTTCCAGGCAGGAAAGATCGTTACGTTCGGCGCGCGCCGCTGTTCCTCGGCGCGACGCATCAGCAGTTCGTACAGTTCGGGCACCAGCCCGTCGCTGTTCTGCGCGGCCAGCTTGTGCAGGCCGATCAGCATAAACCCCTCGGGGTCACCATCGATCATTGGGAAACGTCTCGCTCTTTCATGGTCTGCAGTGCCCGCTCGAGACTGGACTTGCTGCCGTTGCGCAAGGGAATGAACGCCTTGCCGAATTTCTTGCAGCCGGTCTTCACCCGCAGGCAGGCATCGTGGCTGATACAATCGATCGGGCAGAAGACGCAATCGACGGAAGGCAACACCGTATCGATGCGCGAGACTGCCTCACGCAAGCCGCCATCGTGATGGATCAGCTCAGCTCCGAAGTTGCTGGCGATCTGGCGCAGATGCGCCACCTGGCAATCGCGCCCGCCGACATAGAGGAAACTGCGTCCGTCGAGACTGGATTTCCCCGGAACCTCCGCCGGCGCCTGTGCCTGGCGGCTCTCGCGGCCAAAATCCTTCTTCCCCTTACGCGCCATGCATCACCCGTTTGCTGGTTGCTCTCAAGCACTCGATTCCATCGAGCGCGAGGCGACCATATTAAACATGAGTTTTCGAGTAAAGTATAAAGTTGAGGGTTTTCATCATATTTTAATGCAGCCGATAGGCCGTTCTGCTTTCAGCCGGTCTCTGGGGCTAGCGCCCTGTAACCTGAACTTCCTGGGTGAAGGACCAACTCGGCTTGCCCCATTCTGGCGGCAATGGCGGGAACGGCGCGGCTCGCCGAATACCTTCGGTAACAGCCTCATCCAACTCAGGAATGCCCGAACTCCGCGCGATCGACAGTGAGGTCAAGTCACCACTCGAACCAATCGTAAGGCGAACGCGCACTGTAATGCCGCCTTCGTATTTCGACGAAAGGCGCACGGCACGACGGATACGCGATTGAACTTTGCCTGGATAGTTGGCAACAGCAGCGCTGCCCGAGCCAGTACGACGAGCATTCGATTGTGAATTCGTATCGGATTGCGCCGTCTCGGTACCGTCGACAGACCCTTTCTTCGAATCCTGCTGGCTCTCACCCCTCGATCCCGACTTCGCCTTCACAATCTTTGCGACCGGCTTCTTGATTTCCTTCGGCTTCTCGACAGGCTTCGGCTTTTCAACAGGCGTTACGACCTCCGGTGCCGGCTGGACCGGTTGAGCCTCAACCGTCTCGCTATTGACGGGCTGAACCGGGTCGACCGGCTGCACCACGGTCATCTCGGCCGGCGCCTGTGTCGCCAATATCTGCGGCTGCTCGGAGGTTACTGTCTCGGGCTGGGTCTGCTCGTCCGGCTGGACGGCTTCAGCCGTTTCGACCGGCTGCGTTTCCGCGGTTTGCGGCTGAACGACATCGGGCTGAGGCACAGGGGTCTCTTCAGGCGTAACTTCGGTGGGTTGAACCGCCTGTGGCTGAACAGCCTCTGCCGTCACCTGCTCCGGCTCGGGCTGCTGATTGTCTTCGCCCGCCGCCATCTGATCGGCATCGGAATTGCCGATCATGATAACGCTGACGGTATCGCCCGCTTCCTCCTGCGCATCTTCCGGCGCCGCAATGAAGGTTAGCAGCAATATTACGACAACAACGGCATGAAACAGGCAGGACCCCATGCCGGAGAAAAGAAGGGACGTTGTGCGTGCCGCTATGGTCTTGCTCGGCCTCTCGGGCAGCGCATCCATCGGCAGCGGTTCCGCCGTCTCAGCGGAAGCGGGTTCTGCAGGATGGTTCGGAAAAGAGCCGATCTGCGTAAAGCGGCTATAATGCATCACCGCTTCGCCGGCCGGCGGTCGCGATACGCCCTCGAAGCCGGTCAGTTCGTGCCCTGGAAGCACACTCGGATAATTGTCATTCATGCCACCGCCGGCGCGGCGGCGCTCCATGGAAACCTTGGCCGAGCGCGTCGCCATGGCCTCAGCCTTCGAAAGGAACTGATGTCTGCGAGCGGGTCGTCAACGCGGCCTTGCACTCGCCCGCCGCAGGGCCATCGCACACGGGCGTGTCGTTGATGATGATGCGGGAGACGGTCTCGCACTTCACGCCGGGCATATCGAATTGCCGCACCCGCTTCTTGCCGAGCGGCAGGTCGCGGAAGTCAAGCACGGTGACGCGATCGACCGCGTTCTTGTCGTTGAAAAAGGCAAGCTCGAAGGAGATCTTGTTGATCGGCGCCGCCATGTCGTTTTCGGCGACGAAGGTCATCATGCATCCCTTCTGGGACGGCGCCAGCGCATTGAGTTCGACGTTGAGCTTGCGCGCGGCCGTTGCCGGAGCCGCGCCTGCATCCTGGGCAAAGGCCGGGACGCAAGATGCCGCGGCCAAAAGCCCCGAAGTAACGAGTGCCAAAATCGTTTTCGTCAGCATCGCCCATGTCTCCCGAATATGTCCTGACAAGCACCTGCCCGGGCCTTCCGCCTAAGCGTGCATCGCCGAAATTTTTAAACTTGACTTTATCAGTCTTCTATTGCGTCTTTATGGAACCATGAGTATGTGAGTCAAGTTAAATTTGGCCGCAACGCTGTTCGGCCTCCGATGAATTTTCAGGCAAAACTAAACAGGATGATCGCTGAGAAGACCCCAACGCAGCCGGCGCATTACGCGGCCGCCCAAGACATACGAATTGTCGAGAGCACGGATATTTTCCGGGGCCAGACCGAAATCATGATCAAGCACGAAGGCGTCATCTACCGCATGAAGATCACGCGCCAAGGCAAGCTCATACTCAACAAATAGGCATGACAAATGACTGAGACGACCAGACCGACCCCCGCCGCCATTCGCGCCTTCCGCGCAGAAAACCCGAAGATGCGAGAGCGCGACATCGCCGCCCGCCTCGATATTTCCGAAGCCGCCCTGGTCGCGGCCGAAGTCGGCATCTCGGCCATCCGCATCGATGCCGACGCCAACCGCTTTCTCGAGCGGGTCGCCTCGCTCGGCGAAGTCATGGCCCTGTCGCGCAATGAGAGCGCCGTGCATGAAAAGATCGGCGTCTACGAAAACATCAAGTCCGGCGTGCAGGCCGCGATCGTTCTCGGCGAGAATATCGATCTGCGTATCTTCCCGAAGCGTTGGGCGCATGCCTTCGCCGTCACCAAGATCGATGGCGACCAGAAGAAGCTGAGCCTGCAGTTCTTCGACAAGGCAGGCGACGCGGTTCACAAGGTGCATCTGCGCCCTGATTCGAACGTCGACGCCTATCACACCATCGTTGCCGAACTGCGGGTCGAAGATCAGTCGCAGGAGTTTGCCGAGGATCGCTCCGGCTATGACAATGGCGAAACCGATGGCGACGTAAGCCGCGACGAACTGCGCGATCACTGGAGCCGCATGACGGACACGCACGAATTCTTCGGCATGCTGAAGAAGCTGAAGATCGGCCGTCAGGACGCCATCCGCACCGTCGGCGACGACTATGCCTGGAAGCTGGAAACCGGCGCGGTCGGTGAAATGATGCAGGCTTCGGTGCGCGAAGGCCTGCCGATCATGTGCTTCGTCGCCAACGAAGGCACCGTCCAGATCCACTCTGGTCCGATCTTCAACGTGCAGACCATGGGCCCTTGGATCAACGTCATGGACCCGACCTTCCACCTGCATCTGCGACAGGATCATATTGCCGAGGCCTGGGCCGTGCGCAAGCCGACCAAGGACGGCCACGTCACTTCGCTGGAAGCCTACAACGCCAAGGGTGAGATGATCATCCAGTTCTTCGGCAAGCGGAAGGAAGGCTTCGACGAACGCCGCGATTGGCGCGCGATCATCGAAAATCTGACGAGAGCCGGCGCCAGCGTCGCTGCATGAGAGATGGCTTATGACGATATTTAGGAATTTCAAGCGCATCAGACCGTGGGAAGTCACCCTGACCTTGGTGGTGATGGCCTTGCCTCTCGTGCCGGCAAGCCCGATCGCCGGATTTAGCAGCCTCGTGCGGCACGCCCATGCCACAGAGACGACCAAGAAGCTGGATACCACGCGCCTCGTCTCCATCGGCGGCGACGTCACCGAGATCATCTATGCGCTCGGCGAGGAGAAGCGGCTGATCGCCCGCGATTCCACCAGCCTCTATCCGAAGGAAGCGACCACGCTGCCCGATGTCGGCTATATGCGAGCCCTGTCCCCCGAAGGGATCCTCGCCGTCAACCCGACCGCGATCATCGCCGTCGAAGGCTCCGGCCCGCCGGAAGCGCTGGCCGTGCTGCGCAATGCCAGCCTGCCCTTCGAGACCGTGCCGCAGACCTATGATCGCGACGGCATCCTGAAGAAGATCGACGTCGTCGGCTCCCTGCTCGGCGTGCCGGAAAAGACGAAGGCCCTGGAAGACAAGGTCGCCGCCGATCTGGATGCCGCCATTGCCGATTCCGCCAAGCGCCCCGAGGCCGAGCGCAAGCGGGTGCTCTTCGTGCTCAGTAATCAGAACGGCAAGATCCTCGCTTCGGGCACCGATACCGCCGCCGACGGCATCATCAAGCTTGCCGGCGCCGTCAACGCGATCACCGGCTTCACCGGCTACAAATCACTGACGGACGAAGCAATCATCGACGCCAAGCCTGATGTCATCCTCATCATGGATCGCGAGGGCCCGTTGTCGATGACGAATGACGATCTCCTCAAGCAGCCGGCGATTTCCTTGACGCCCGCCGCCAGCCATAAGGCGATCGTGCGCATGGACGGCCTGCATCTGCTCGGGTTCGGACCGCGCACCGCCAGCGCCGTTCGCGAGCTCAACGCAGCCGTCTACGGAGGCTGAGGTGGCATTCAACGATACCGTGACGGGGCTGAAGCAGATGTCGCAACGTACGACATACCGTCGCGATGGGGATCGCACCGCGCTTGCTGTTCTCGTCCTCGTCGGCCTCGTTCTCGTTTCGGCTATTGCTTTCGCCTTCTCGATCACGACAGGCGCGTCGAATGCTTCGATTATCGATGTGATCGTCAGCATGGCGACCGGCAGTGCCGACAGCGCGCTGAGCAATCGCGACCGCATCGTCATCTTCGACATACGCCTGCCCCGCGCCATCCTGGGCTTTCTGATCGGCGGCGGGCTGGCGGTCTCGGGTGCGGTCATGCAGGGGCTGTTCCGCAACCCGCTGGCCGACCCCGGCCTGATCGGCGTTTCCGCCGGCTCCAGCCTCGGCGCGGTGGCCATGATCGTGCTCGGTGGCGGTGTCCTTGCCCCGGTCGCCCACCTCTTCGGCATTTTTTCCCTGCCGATCGCCGCCTTCATCGGTGGCCTGGTGACGACGGTGCTGCTCTACAGGGTGGCGACCCGGCATGGCCAGACATCCATAGCCACCCTGCTGTTGGCCGGCATCGCCCTCGGCTCGCTTGCCCTGGCGGCTACGGGAATCCTGATCTACATGGCCGACGACCGGCAATTGCGCGATCTTACCTTCTGGAGCATGGGATCGCTTGCCGGCTCGACTTGGAGCAAGGTGATCGGTGCCGGACCGATCATTGTTCTTTCCCTCTTGCCGCTCCCCTTCATGGCACGTGGCCTCAACGCTCTGACACTCGGCGAAGCAGCGGCGTTCCACATGGGTGTCGCCGTGCAGCGGTTGAAAAATGTCGCGATCGTCAGCGTGGCTGCGGCCGTCGGGGCCTCCGTCGCCGTCAGCGGCGGCATCGGCTTCGTCGGCATCGTCGTGCCGCACATACTGCGCATGATAATCGGGCCCGATCATCGCTTCCTGTTGCCGGCCTCCGCGCTGCTCGGCGGCTCGTTGCTGATCGTTGCCGATGTGGTTGCCCGCACCATCGTTTCCCCGGCCGAACTGCCGATCGGCATTCTGACAGCCGGCGTCGGCGGACCATTCTTCCTGTGGATGCTGTTGCGGCAGCGCTCGCGCCTCAGCCTGTGAGCCAGCGATGATCGATGTTTCCAATCTCGTCGTCCGGCTCGGCGGCAAGGCCGTCGTGAAGGAAGTCTCTTTTGCGGCTGAGCCGGGAACGCTGACGGCGATCTGCGGACCGAACGGCTCTGGCAAGACGACGACGATGAAGGCAATTTCAGGCGAGCTGGCCTATCAGGGTTCGGTGCATATGAACGGCTCGGAAATCGGTAGCCTGCAGGCGTGGCAGCTCGCCGAAATGCGAGGCGTGCTGCCGCAGGCAAGCTCCATCTCCTTTCCTTTCACGGTCCGCGAAATCGTCCGCATGGGCCTGACTACCGGCCGCAACAGTCGTCCGGAACAGGCTGACCGCATAGCCGCGGACGCACTGGCCTGCGTCGATCTCATCGGGTTCGAGGGACGCTTCTACCAGGAGCTTTCCGGCGGCGAACAGCAGCGCGTGCAGCTCGCGCGCGTGCTTTGCCAGATTTCCGAGCCCGTCATCGACGGCAAGCCCTGCTGGCTGCTCCTGGACGAGCCGGTTTCCAGCCTGGACATCAGCCACCAGCTGACCATCATGACGCTCGCACGGCAATTTTGCCGACGCGGCGGCGGCGTTATCGCTGTCATGCACGATCTTAATCTGACCGCCCTCTTCGCCGACCAGATGGTTCTGCTCAAGGAAGGCCAGCTGCGGGCCGCCGGCCTGGTCAAGGAGGTCTTGCAAGACCGGCATCTGCAGGATATCTTCGGCTGCAATCTAAGGGTCAATCGCATTCCCACTGACGGTGTACCCTTCGTCCTCGCCCACAGCGCCCTCCCCGGCTGAGCTTCCCTTAAGTCACGCGCTTTGGAACTTTTCATTGCATCCACGCGTTGAGGTATAGTGATGGGAATAAATGTTCCGCACGCTCACCCACCTAGTGCGCCGCGCAATATCCGATCATAACGATAGGTGGCGCTCCACCGGCGCCAAGCAACGCAGTAAACGACGAAAGGGAGCTCAAACATGGCTTCATCCATTCTCCATTCGACGCGCAAGCGTAACGGCAGCAGCCTGCACGATGTCGAGGCAAGCATCGAAGACCAGATCGAATCCCTGCGCGAGGAAGTTGCAGCCTTTGCCAAACTGATTGGCAATAATGGTGCAAAGCAGGGCAAGAAATTGCGCGCGAGGGCCGAGTCGGGATTCGACGACCTGACGGTTCGCGGCGAGGAATTGCTACGCGACCTGCAAAAGGGTTATACACGGGGCTCTCGCGAAGTCCGCAGGACCGTTCGCCAGCATCCGGTCGCCACGGTCGGCGCGGCTGCGGCATTCGGACTTGCAATCGCTCTGCTTCTGTCACGCCGCTAGGAAGTTGGCATGCTCGCTCCGATTCTCGGCCTGCTCTTGTCCGGCTCTATCAATCGCACCGTTGCGCGAACCAAGCGCAACGGTATTTTCATCGCCATAGCGGTCCTTCTTCTGCTGACGGGCTACGCCTTTGCGCTGATCGCCGCTGCGATATCGCTGGCGACCATCTATGGCGCCGCAGTCGCGGCACTTCTGATCGCCGCAGGCGCACTCTTGCTAGGTTTGATTGTCCTAGTCGTCATGGCGATCGTCAACAAGCAGGAGCAACGCCGAGCCCGCGAACGGCGGCTCGCATTGGAATCTGCAGCAGCAGCGGTACTCGGCCTTGTCAGGAAGCAACCGCTGATGACAGCGGCCATTGCTGCCGCGCTCGTGTTTGGCAATGTATTCGGATCGAGCGACGACGACGATTGACGCCTCACGTAGAAAAAAGCCGACGCAAGCGCCGGCTTTGAGAAACGCATCAGGTGTAAAACATAATGAAAAATGGGAGGACGCCCGGCCGTATCAAATACGGCCGGGCTTTTTGCTATCAGAAAGCGAATGCCTTGGAGGTAAGCGGCGCCGACGTCGCATCAGGCCCAAAGTCAGCTTCACCGGAGATGTCAAGCAATTCCTGCAGGCGCTGGCGAGCGCGGTTGACGCGGCTTTTGATCGTGCCGATGGCGCAGCCGCAGATCTCCGCAGCCTCTTCATAGGAAAAGCCGGAAGCGCCCACCAGGATGATGGCTTCCCGCTGATCCGGCGGCAATTGATCCAGCGCCTTGCGAAAGTCCTGCAGGTCGAGCGCGCCGTATTGCGAGGGATGTGTCGCCATCGATTCAGTAAATATGCCGTCGCTGTCTTGTACCTCGCGCCCGCTCTTGCGCATCTGGCTATAAAGTTCGTTGCGCAGGATGGTGAAGAGCCAGGCCTTCATATTCGTGCCCATCTCGAAATGATCCTGCTTGGCCCAAGCCTTCATGATTGTGTCCTGCACAAGATCATCGGCACGGTCATGGCGCCCGGTCAGCGAAATGGCGAAAGCACGAAGACTCGGCAGAGCCGCGAGAAGTTCGCGCTTGAAGCTCGATTGCGTTTCCATCACGCCCACCCCTATTCGGACACCTTTACGGAAGCCATGCGCTCTGCCTGATCCAACTTCTCAAGCAGATCAAGAAAGCGATCGGGAATGACTTCGTCCTGCATAGCAGCGTAGAAGGAACGCAGGCGGTTGCCGATCTGATTGTTGGGGTCGAGGATATCCATCACGCGTAGGTCTGATGCCTTGTTGTCCGCTTCCTCATTATTCTGAATTGTCATTTAACCTGCTCGCTTCTCATGTGTCGCGTTCGTGGGTCGGGTATGCTTCCTGCCTCCCGTCCGGAAGACCGGCAAACCTCTCCAGAACTGTTTCCTAACGAATCGTAAAGGATGAAGCCAACCGTTTGTAAGCATTGTAATGCGACTGCCTAAAAAAAGTTCCGACAAAGAGGAACTTTTTTACTCAACTGACGTTTGTTAGTCATTGCGGCCTCCGGGCTGTATTTTAATTAGAATGTGATAAAAGGCGGGAGCCATTGATGACACTTTCCACACGCATTGCGCCGCACCTTCCGTATTTGCGTCGCTACTCACGTGCTTTAACCGGAACGCAGACGTCAGGAGACGCCTATGTTGCTGCGGTTTTGGAAGCTATCATCGCCGATATTTCCATATTCCCGGATACGGACAACGACCGCGTTGCACTCTATAAACTGTTCACAAAGCTGTTCGGTTCCCTGACCCTACAGATTCCTGAACCGAATTCGCCCTACGCATGGGAACAGCGCGCCTCGGTAAACCTGTCCAAGGTCTCTCCGGTTGCGCGTCAGGCGTTTCTACTTGCCTCCGTTGAAAGTTTCCGTCTCGGCGAGATCGCCGATATTCTCGATGTATCGGAAAGCGACACGATGCATCTGCTTGATGTGGCATCGCAGGAAATTTCGCGGCAGGTAGCGACCGATATTATGATCATCGAGGATGAGCCGCTGATCGCCATGGATATCGAGCAGATGGTGGAAAGCCTTGGGCATCGGGTCACGGGCATCGCTCGCACCCATGCCGAAGCGGTCGCGCTGCATAATGCCACCAAGCCCAGCATGGTGCTTGCCGATATTCAGCTTGCCGACGGCAGCTCGGGTATCGATGCCGTCAACGATATCCTCAAGACTGCAAACATCCCGGTCATCTTCATCACCGCGTTTCCAGAACGCCTTCTGACCGGCGAGCGACCGGAGCCGACCTTCCTCGTCACCAAGCCCTTCAATCCGGACATGGTGAAGGCTCTTATCAGCCAGGCTCTTTTCTTTAACGAAACCACAAAGGTGGCCGCCTGATTCAATTGAAACCTCCGTCGCGGAACAAAGGTGATAGCCGGACGTTTTGGTCCGCGGCGATCGGTTTACCGACTGTTATCCCGCACGATTTTATAGATCGGTCCGAGTTCTTCCGATTGAGAATGTCCCCGTCGGTGGACATCTCGAAATTCGAGTGAAAGGCACGCCGTGAATACGTCTGAACCATTGTCCGGCGCGCCTTTGAGTTTGGAAGGCAAAGCCGCTCTGATGGAGCGGGCGCTTGCTAGCGCCAATGTATCCGTCCTGTTTCAGGACACGACACTCGCAATCCGCTATGCCGACAACCTGCCCGAGCACCTCATGCCATCTTTGCTGATCGGCGGCAACGATTACCATTTGTTCGGCGACAAGGATGGCGAGCATCTTACGCTGCTGAAGCGGGGCGTGCTTGAAAACGGCAGGGCCGTGACCGCCGAAGTAGAAATTGCAAGCGGCGACGGCGTGCGCATCTATGAGCTGAAAATGGAACGCGTTGGTGGCCGCAAGGCGCAAGGCGTGCTGTCCGTCATCTCCGAAGTCACGGAAAGCCGCCACCGCGAAAAAGTTCTGAAGTCGCTGCTGCGCGAACTGTCGCACCGCTCCAAGAATCTCCTGGCGATCATTCAGGGGATTGCGACGCAGACGGCGCGCCACACGCTTTCCCTCGATAATTTCCTGATCAAATTCCGCGGCCGCCTGCAATCCCTGTCGAATTCGCAGGATCTCATTACCGACTCCAGCTGGCGCGGCGCATACTTGTTCGAGCTTGCCGAGAAGCAGTTCGCTCCCTATTGGCCCGATGCCGGCGTCCCCATGCCGATCTACGGCATCAATGCACATCTGACACCCAATGCCGCCGTGCATCTCGGGCTTGCCCTGCATGAACTGATCGTCAACTCCGCGTCGCACGGCGCCATTTCAGCGGGGGCAACCAGCATCACGCTGAATTGCAAGGAAGCCGAGCTGGACGGGAAGAAAGCCATAGAAGTGGCTTGGCTGGAGCGTTTCCACGCGCCTGCCGACCATGAATTTGAGGATAACAGTTTCAGCCGCACGGTGCTCGAACGAGTCGTGCCGACTTCCATGAACGGGCGTGCCCAGTTCACCATCAGCGACGGCAATATCGGCTATCACCTCACCATTCCCGAGACAGAGTATGAAATACTGAGACGCCGCTGACGGCGTCAAGAAAACAGCCAGTGCGAGGGCGACGCACTGGCTGCTTTACACTCATCGGGAGGGGACCGTGAGTAGAAGTCCGATGATGGCTTTGGGCGCGCATCAGGAGATGCGATCATCATCCGGACGCTAGGTAAACGGGGCAGCAGGGCCTTGGTTCCACGCGATCACGAAAAAAATCATTTTTTCTTCACATCCATCGCAACCGCGAAATGACGCCGGCTACGTTCCGGCGGCTGTCCCGCGCCATGGCGAAACCGCGCAGCCTTCGAACGCCCTCATCTGAAGATCACAAGAAAACCTGTCAAAGCATATAGTTGAACGACCCGACGCAGTCCTCCCGGACGCTTGCCCGCCACGGCCGAAATGTGTGCCCAGGCAATTTCAAGGGTCAAAATTTTACCGTTTGATAAATTTTTTATCCTGAGTTACCGTTCTTGCCACTAGCCGTTTACTATAAGAGGGAACTTCAATGGGACGACTGGAAACTGGGATTCATAAAGGCAGGCTGACGCCCGCCGAATATGATGCAAACTTTTCCGATCTTCACCCGCGCCTGAACAATCACGAGGCGCTGGTCGCAGCCGACCGCTGTTATTTCTGCTACGACGCGCCGTGCATGACGGCCTGTCCCACCTCCATCGACATTCCGATGTTTATCCGCCAGATTTCGACGGGCAATCCGATCGGCTCGGCCAAGACGATCTTCGATCAGAACATCCTCGGCGGCATGTGCGCCCGCGTCTGTCCCACCGAACAGCTCTGCGAGCAGGCTTGCGTGCGCAACACCGCCGAAGAGCGTCCGGTCGAGATCGGCCGGCTGCAGCGCTATGCGACAGATGCCGCAATGGCTGAGAACAAGCAGTTCTATGCCCGTGCCGCCACGACCGGCAAGAAGATCGCCGTCATCGGCGCCGGTCCGGCCGGTCTTGCCTGCGCCCATCGCCTCGCCGTGAAGGGCCATGAGGTCACTATCTTCGACGCTCGCGAAAAGGCCGGCGGCCTCAACGAATACGGTATCGCCACCTACAAGGCAGTCGACGATTTCGCCCAGAAGGAAGTCGAATACGTGCTCGCCATCGGCGGCATCGAGGTGAAGAATGGCCAGGCGCTTGGCCGCGACTTCAGCCTGTCCGACCTCTCCCAGCAATATGACGCCGTCTTCCTCGGCCTCGGTCTTGCCGGCGTCAACGCATTACGCGCCGAAGGCGAGGATCTCGACGGCGTCGCCGACGCCGTTGCTTATATCGCCGATCTGCGCCAGGCAAACGACAAGGCCGATATCGCCATCGGCCGCCGCGTCGTCGTTCTCGGTGGCGGCATGACCGCAATCGATGCGGCCGTGCAGGCAAAACTGCTCGGCGCCGAGGAGGTGACCATCTGTTATCGCCGCGGCAAGGAACACATGAACGCCTCGGAATACGAGCAGGATCTCGCCGCATCCAAGGGCGTCATCATCCGCCACTGGCTCGCCCCGAAGCGCATCCTCGACAAGGACGGCAAGGTCGCCGGCATCGAGGTTGAATATACCGAGCTGCGCGACGGCAAGCTCACCGGCACCGGCGATGTCGGCGTCATCGCCGCGGACCAGATCTTCAAGGCGATCGGCCAGACCTTCGAGGCCTCCGGCCTCGGCGCCCTGCGCATGGAAGCCGGCCGCATCGCCATCGACGGCGAAGGCCGGACCTCGGTCGAAGGCGTATGGGCCGGCGGTGACTGCGTGCTCGGCGGCGACGATCTGACGGTTTCAGCCGTCGCCCAGGGCCGCGACGCGGCCGAATCCATCAACCATGCGCTCGCTGCCGCCCAGTCGGCCGCCGCAGTCGCCTGAAAGGAGAATCGAAATGGCTGATCTCCGCAATAATTTCATCGGCATCAAGTCTCCGAACCCGTTCTGGCTGGCCTCCGCGCCGCCGACCGATAAGGCCTACAACGTCGAACGCGCCTTCAAGGCCGGCTGGGGCGGTGTCGTCTGGAAGACGCTCGGCGAGGAAGGCCCGCCGGTCGTCAATGTCAACGGCCCGCGCTACGGCGCGATCTGGGGCGCCGACCGCCGCCTGCTCGGCTTGAACAACATCGAGCTGATCACCGACCGCGACCTCCATACCAACCTGCGCGAAATGAAGCAGGTTAAGAAGAACTGGCCTGATCGTGCCTTGATTGCCTCGATCATGGTTCCCTGCGTCGAGGATGCATGGAAGGCGATCCTGCCGTTGGTGGAGGACACCGAAGCAGACGGCATCGAATTGAACTTCGGCTGTCCGCACGGCATGTCGGAGCGCGGCATGGGTGCTGCGGTCGGACAGGTGCCGGAATATATCGAAATGGTCGTGCGCTGGTGCAAGCAATACACCCGCATGCCCGTCATCACCAAGCTGACGCCGAACATCACCGACATCCGCAAGCCCGCCCGCGCCGCCAAGGCCGGCGGCACTGATGCCGTATCGCTGATCAACACGATCAACTCGATCGTATCAGTCGATCTCGACAATTTCGCACCGAACCCGACCGTCGGCGGCAAGGGCAGCCATGGCGGCTATTGCGGCCCGGCGGTCAAGCCGATCGCGCTCAACATGGTGGCCGAGATCGCCCGCGATGCCGAAACCTACGGCCTGCCGATATCAGGCATCGGCGGCATCACCACATGGCGCGATGCGGCCGAATTCCTGGCGCTTGGCGCCGGCAATGTGCAGGTCTGCACGGCGGCGATGACCTATGGCTTCAAGATCGTCGAAGAGATGATCACGGGCCTTTCCGACTGGATGGACGAGAAGGGACATCGCAGCCTGGACGACATCATCGCCCGCGCCGTGCCGAATGTCTCCGACTGGCAGTATCTCAACCTCAATTACATCGCCAAGGCCAAGATCGACCAGGATGCCTGCATCAAGTGCGGCCGTTGCTACATTGCCTGTGAGGATACCTCGCACCAGGCAATCACCAACATGGTTGATGGCGTCAGGCATTTCGAGGTGATGGACGAGGAATGCGTCGGCTGCAACCTCTGCGTCAGCGTCTGTCCGGTCGAGAACTGCATCACCATGGAGGAACTGCCGGCCGGCAGCCTCGACAAGCGCACCGGCAAGATCGTCGATCCGAACTACGCCAACTGGACGACCCATCCGAACAATCCGATGGCGCAGCAGGCGGCGGAGTAAGCCTCTCTCCACCAGTCAACATTGCACCCACGTCCAACGACGTGGGTGTAAAAAGCCAGGCCGGTAGAGAGTGGCGGTAATGCCGAATTATGGTTGGCGAATGCCGAGCCCATCGACGAAGAGCTTTTCCAGATAGCGCGCAGCATCCTCGAACCGCCCCTCGCCCGAATGCTCTTGCCCGAGCACCGCGCGCACCTGCACGTCGAAGTCAGCATAATGCTGCGTCGTCGACCAGATGGAGAAGATCAGGTGGTAGGGATCGCATTTGGCGATCTTGCCGGCCTTGGCCCAGGCACGGATGACTTCCGCCTTCTCGTCGACAAGGCTCTTCAGCGGCCCGCGCAGCTCATCCTCGACATGCGGCGCCCCCTGCAGCATCTCATTGGCGAAGAGCCTGCTTTCGCGCGGGAAATCGCGGGCCATTTCGAGCTTGCGGCGGATGTAGGAGCGGATCTCGCTTTCGGGATTGCCGTTGGCATCGAAGGCACGCAGCGGTTCCAGCCAGGTAAACAGCACCCTGTCTATCAGCGCCCGATGCATGGCCTCTTTCGTTCGGAAATAATAGAGCAAATTGGGCTTCGACATGCCCGCCACTTCGGCGATCTGATCGATGGTCGAGCCGCGAAAGCCGTTTACGGAAAATACATCGAGTGCGGCCTCGAGTATGATTTCCTCTTTTTCTTCCTGAATCCGGGTGCGTCGTTGGGTGCGGGCGGCTCTGGGGATGGCCATATCTGCTCTGTTTCTCCTTGAAATCCAAGCCTTTCGGCCAAGCTCTCATTCACCCTGTCAGTGCTTTGAATTTAGGCAATCGCCTGAAATTTTATCGGAATTTTTCGTGCTTTTCGTCTTGAGCCGCGCCACGGAAGTTGTAATGTTTACCAATCGGTCAAATTATCTGTCAGATGTCTCTTAAAGGCAACTGGCGATTTCCCGAGGCGATAAAAACAAGTAGACGCTTCGGGTAGACCATCGGGAACAATCGGGCATGCACCTTGCATGCCCCGGGACGAAACAGGTGAGGATTGCATCATGGTGGCAGCGCCAGGCGAGAACATGCGTATCAATGGCGATCGCCTTTGGGACGCATTGATGGACATGGCGAAGATCGGCCCCGGCATTGCCGGCGGCAATAATCGTCAAACGCTGACCGATGCCGACGCCGAAGGACGCAGCCTTTTCAGGACATGGTGCGAAGACGCCGGCATGAAAGTCGGTGTCGACAAGATGGGCACCATGTTTGCGACCCGCGCCGGCACCGATCCAAACGCACTACCGGTCTATGTCGGCTCGCATCTCGATACCCAGCCGACCGGCGGCAAATATGACGGCGTGCTCGGCGTGCTCGGCGCCCTCGAAGTCGTTCGCACCATGAACGATCTCGGCATCCGGACCAAGCATCCGATCGTGGTCACCAACTGGGCCAATGAAGAGGGCGCACGCTTTGCTCCCGCTATGCTCGCCTCGGGCGTCTTTGCCGGCGTACACTCGCTTGACTATGCCTATGGCCGTAAGGATCCGGAGGGCAAGACCTATGGCGAGGAACTGAAGCGCATCGGCTGGCTCGGCGACGAAGAGGTCGGTGCCCGCAAGATGCACGCCTATTTCGAATATCATATCGAACAGGGGCCGATCCTCGAGGCCGAAGAGAAAACCATCGGCGTCGTCACGCACTGTCAGGGCCTGTGGTGGCTGGAATTCACGCTGACCGGCAAGGAAGCCCATACCGGCTCGACGCCGATGAACATGCGTGTCAATGCCGGTCTCGCCATGTCACGGATCGTCGAGATGGTGCAGAGCGTGGCGATGGAGAACCAGCCGGGCGCCGTCGGCGGCGTTGGCCAGGTGTTCTTCTCGCCGAACTCGCGCAACGTGCTTCCCGGCAAGGTGGTCTTCACCGTCGACATCCGCACCCCCGACAAGGCAAAGCTCGATCGCATGCGCGCCAAGATCGAGGCCGAGGCGCCTGCCATCTGCGACGCCCTCGGCGTCGGCTGCTCCGTCGAGGCCATCGGCCATTTCGAGCCTGTGACCTTCGACCCAAAGCTCGTAGCCGCGGTGCGTAGCGCCGCCGACAGGCTCGGCTACAGCCATATGAACATCATCTCCGGCGCCGGCCACGATGCCTGCTGGGCCGCCAAGGTGGCGCCGGCCACCATGGTCATGTGCCCCTGCGTCGGCGGCCTGTCGCACAACGAGGCCGAGGAGATTTCCAAGGAATGGGCGACCGCCGGTGCGGATGTGCTGTTCCATGCGGTCGTCGAGACGGCGGAGATCGTGGCTTGATCACGGCTCGCGCCCAGCCATCCCCCTCGTCCGCCCTTCGGGCACCTTCTCCCCGAGGGGAGAAGGGGATTTCCGCCGCAGCGCCATCTTTCTCAAGAAACCGTTGGTACAATCAGAAATTGTTTATCGCCGAAGACTCGCCACGCCTCTCCTTCTCTCCTCGGGGAGAAGATGGCCCGAAGAGTCGGATGAGGTGGCGCCACGGATGCCAGCCTCTTAAGAACAGGGAACAAACGTCATGAGCACAGTCATCAAGGGTGGAACCATCGTCACGGCCGACCTGACCTATAAGGCCGATATCAAGGTCGAAGGCGGGAAGATCGTCGAGATCGGGCAGAACCTGTCGGGCAACGAGGTGCTGGATGCCTCCGGCTGTTATGTCATGCCGGGCGGCATCGATCCGCATACGCATCTCGAAATGCCGTTCATGGGCACCTATTCCTCCGACGATTTCGAGAGCGGCACCCGCGCGGCGCTCGCCGGCGGCACGACGATGGTGGTCGATTTCGCGCTGCCCTCGCCCGGCCAATCGCTGCTCGAAGCGCTGACCATGTGGGACAACAAGTCGACGCGGGCGAATTGCGACTATTCCTTCCACATGGCGATCACCTGGTGGGGAGAACAGGTCTTCAACGAGATGGAGGCCATCGTTCGCGACAAGGGCATCAACACCTTCAAGCACTTCATGGCCTATAAGGGCGCGCTGATGGTGGATGACGACGAGATGTTCTCGTCCTTCCAGCGCTGTGCCGAGCTCGGCGCATTGCCGCTCGTCCATGCCGAAAACGGCGACGTGGTCGCGCAGATGCAGGCAAAGCTGCTGGCCGAAGGCAATAACGGGCCGGAGGCACATGCCTATTCCCGTCCGGCCGAGGTCGAAGGCGAGGCGACGAACCGCGCCATCATGATCGCCGATATGGCCGGCTCGCCCGTCTACATCGTCCACACCTCCTGCGAACAGGCCCACGAAGCCATCCGCCGCGCCCGCCAGAAGGGCATGCGCGTCTATGGCGAGCCACTGGTCCAGCACCTGACGCTCGATGAAAGCGAATATGCCAACCCCGATTGGGATCACGCCGCCCGCCGCGTCATGTCGCCGCCCTTCCGCAGCAAGCAGCATCAGGACAGCCTCTGGGCTGGCCTCGCCTCGGGCTCGCTGCAGGTGGTCGCAACCGACCACTGCGCCTTTACGACAGAGCAGAAGCGCTTCGGCCTCAACGATTTCACCAAGATTCCGAACGGCACCGGCGGCCTCGAGGATCGCCTGCCGATGCTCTGGACCCATGGCGTCAAGACCGGTCGCTTGACCATGAACGAGTTCGTCGCCGTCACCTCCACCAACATCGCCAAGATCCTCAACATCTATCCGAAGAAGGGCGCGATCCTCGTTGGCGCCGATGCCGATATCGTCGTCTGGGATCCGAATCGCTCGAAGACCATCACCGCCAAGACGCAGCAGTCGGCGATCGACTACAACGTCTTCGAGGGCAAGGAAGTGACCGGCCTGCCGCGTTACACGCTGACCCGTGGCGTCGTCGCCATCGAGGAAGGCACGGTAAAGACGCAACAAGGCCACGGCGAGTTCGTCAAGCGCGAGCCGTTCACCGCCGCCAACCGGGCGCTTTCGACCTGGAAGGAAGTCACCGCGCCGCGCAAGGTTCAGCGCAGCGGCATCCCCGCAAGCGGGGTGTGACGCTTGGCCCCAGTCGTTCGGCCCATCGGTTTATCAACGTGGCACATGCCGCTCCAGATCCGGCAGCAGGACGACGCTTTCCTGCTCGTTCGGATCGGTGCGGGCGATGACGGCTGTCGCCGGCCGGTCGCTGAGATTGGCGGGAAGATGCGGGACGCCGGCCGGAATGTAGAACATTTCGCCCTCGCGAACGATAACGTGTTCTTCCAGCTGATCGCCGAACCAGCAATGCGTCTCGCCGGAAAGTGCATAGATCGCCGTCTCGTGCGACGCATGCAGATGCGCCTTGGCGCGGCCACCCGGCGGAATGGTCAGAAGATGCATGCAGATGCCCGTCGAACCCACTGTCTCGGCGGCGATCCCCTCGAAATAGCTGAAGCCCTGCTTTCCGGCATAGGTGCTGCCGGGCCGCACGACACGACAGGTGGGCTTTGATGACAAACTCATGGCATTGCTCCTCTGGATCCGGCAGCCGCGCGGCGCCCTGGTCTTCCAAAGCTACAGCAATGCTAAACTGGATAACAAGCAATCCGCCCCGACTGCGTGGCGAAAATAGGACTGGTAGGTGTTAATGACGTCGTCCGCTTCCTCCGTCGTCTCCGCGCGGAACCTCTGTCTCACCTACGATACGAATGACGGGCCTGTGCATGCGCTGAGCAATGTCGATCTCGATGTTCGAAAGGGCGATTTCGTCTCCTTCATCGGCCCTTCCGGCTGCGGAAAGACTACATTCCTGCGCGTGATCGCCGATCTGGAGCGGAAAACCTCTGGCGATATCACCGTCAACGGCATGACGCCGGACGAAGCGCGCAAGGCCCGTGCCTACGGTTATGTCTTTCAGGCGCCCGCACTCTACCCCTGGCGCACCATCGAAAAGAACATTGCCCTGCCGCTGGAAATCATGGGCTATGCCAGAAACGAACAGGCCCAGCGCATCGCCCAGACGCTCGACCTCGTCAATCTCAGCGGCTTCGAGAAGAAATTCCCCTGGCAGCTTTCTGGCGGCATGCAGCAGCGCGCCTCCATCGCTCGCGCGCTCGCCTTTGACGCCGATCTTCTGCTGATGGACGAGCCCTTCGGCGCGCTCGACGAGATCGTTCGCGACCATCTCAACGAACAGTTGCTGAAGCTCTGGAAGCGAACGAACAAGACCATCTGCTTCGTCACGCATTCCATCCCCGAGGCAGTCTATCTCTCCACCAAGATCGTGGTCATGTCCCCTCGCCCCGGCCGCGTCACGGATGTCATCGAATCCACGCTTCCGCTCGAACGCCCGCTCGGCATTCGCGAAACGCCTGAATTCCTGGAGATCGCCCATCGTGTCCGCGAAGGTTTGCGGGCCGGACACAGCTACGAGGAATAGGATCATCATGAACCCGCAATTCCTCCTCTGGCTCACCGGCGCGATGGCGATCTTCATCAGCGGAGCGACCGCCTCGCGCGCCTATATCGCCAACAACAACATATTGGTCCTGATCCTGGCGCTCATCCTTTATTGCATCGGCAACCTGATGATGGTGCGGCTCATGCGCGAGGGTGGGCTGGGTCTGGCGATATCAGCCTCCTCCATTGCCCAGCTCATCGTCGTCAACATCATCGCCTTCCTCGTCTTCGGCGAACGGCTGAGCCTGCCGCAGCTGGCTGGCGTCGGGCTCGGTATCGTTGCCATGGCGCTGATGCTGCTGCCGGCACAAGGGAGGGCATGACCGTGGAGAAGCAGCAATTCTTCAGACACAAGTTCGTGCCGGTCGCAAGCATCGTGCTCGCGATCGTCGTCCTCTGGTATGTCTTCGCGGTTGTGCTCAACGCGCCGTTCCAGCGCGATCTCGATCGCCGCGGCAATGTCACCTCGACAACAATGGAATTCATCGGCAAGACGCTGGCCCAGCCGAAACCGATCCTGCCGGCACCCCATCAAGTGGCGCAGAATGTATTCGAAAACACCTTTCTGCGGGCGCTGACCAGCAACCGCAGCCTGGTCTACAATGCCTGGGTGACCTTATCCTCGACGGCAGTCGGCTTCGCCTTCGGCACGGTTCTCGGCATCCTGATCGCGGTCGGCATCGTGCATGTGGTGGCTCTTGACCGCAGCCTGATGCCCTGGATCATCGCATCGCAGACCGTACCGATCCTCGCCATCGCGCCGATGGTCGTTGTCGTGTTGGGTTCGATCGGCGTCACCGGCCTTATTCCCAAAGCGCTGGTCTCGACCTACCTCTCCTTCTTCCCCGTCGCCGTTGGCATGGTCAAGGGACTGCGATCGCCGGAAACCATGCATCTCGACCTGATGCGCACCTACAATGCCAGCGCCATGCAGACCTTCTGGAAACTGCGGGTTCCCGCGTCGGTCCCATTCCTCTTCACCTCGATGAAAGTTGCAATCGCAGCGAGCCTGACCGGAACGATCGTTGGTGAACTGCCAACGGGCGCAGTCGCAGGCATCGGCGCCAAGCTCCTCGCCGGCTCCTATCAAAGCCTGACGATCGATATATGGGCGACGCTCGTCGCCGGCTCGATACTCGCCGCCGTGTTGATTGCCATCGTCGGCATCGCGGCGCGTATCGTCGATCGTGCTATGGGAGGTCGGGCGGCATGAAGAATTCTCATCTGTCGTGGCAGGGCACACTTTCCCTTCTTCTCTGCCTTGTTGCGCTCCCGGCGCTGCCGCTGCTCGCAGCGGATGCAGCAACGCCCATCAGCAGCGGAACCACTTTCGTCATTTTCATTCTCATTGCGGCCGCGGCCGCGATTTCCTTCATGAACCTGTCCGCAACCCTCAGCGCGGCGATCCTCTTCTTCGCCGCGCACGCAGCGGCCTGGCTGCTGCTGGCCGGAATATCGGGTAATGAAGGCAACGCGCTTGCGTCGTTTTTTATCCTGCTTGCCGCTGCCTGGCTGCTTGCCTGGCGTTGCGTCTCGATCTTGTCGATCATCCGCGTGCACTCGACCGCCGACAGCTATACGTTACGATTGCTCATTCCCGCGATCTTCGGCGTCTGGATCATCATCATGTGGGAAGCGGTGACGCGCGGGGCCGGCGTCCCTTTCATCCTCCTGCCGCCGCCGAGCGCCATCGGCGCGCGGATTGCCGGCTCCATCTCGATACTATGGACGGATGTCCAGCAGACGATCTTCCGATCGGTCCTGATCGGCTACACCATCGGCTGCGCCAGCGGCTTCATCGTCGCTATCCTCGCCGACCGCTTCACCTTCCTGCGCCGCGGCCTGCTGCCGATCGGCAATCTCGTCTCGGCATTGCCGATCATCGGCGTTGCGCCGATCATGGTCATGTGGTTCGGCTTCGATTGGCAGTCCAAGGCCGCCGTCGTCGTCGTCATGACCTTCTTCCCGATGCTGGTGAACACGGTGGCCGGCCTGGCGGCAGCCGGCAATATCGAGCGCGACCTGATGCGCACCTATGCATCGAACTACTGGCAGACGCTGCTGAAGCTGCGCCTGCCGGCCGCCGCTCCCTTTATTTTCAATGCGCTGAAGATCAACTCGACCTTGGCTCTCATCGGTGCCATCGTAGCGGAGTTCTTCGGCACTCCCATGTCGGGCATGGGCTTTCGCATCTCGACCGAAAACGGCCGGTTGAATCTCGACATGGTCTGGGCTGAGATCGCGGTCGCCGCGGTCGCAGGCTCCGTCTTCTACGGTATCGTCGCCATTATCGAGAGAATGACGACGTTCTGGCATCCGTCTATCCGCAGTGGGCAGACGTAATCCGGGATCTCCTCAAGGGATCAAGGCATAACTTCAGAGGGAAAAGGGTGAAAACATGAAAAAACTGATGTTCGCATTGATGGCAAGCGCTATGACGCTGGCCGCAACCCAGGCCGCGACGGCCGCCGACAAGCTGACGCTGCAGCTGAAATGGGTGGCCCAGGGCCAGTTCGGCGGCTATTTCGTCGCCAAGGACAAGGGCTTCTACAAGGAAGAAGGCCTCGACGTCGACATCAAGCCGGGCGGCCCGGATATCGCCCCGGAACAGGTGATCGCCGGCGGCGGCGCCGACGTCATCGTCGACTGGATGGGTGGCGCGCTGGTTGCCCGCGAAAAGGGCGTACCGCTGATCAACATCGCCCAGCCCTTCGAGAAGTCCGGCCTGGAATTGATCTGCCCGAAGGATGGCCCGGTCAAGACGGAGAAGGATTTCAAGGGACATACGCTCGGCGTCTGGTTCTACGGCAACGAATATCCCTTCTTCGCCTGGATGCACAAGATCGGCCTGAAGACCGATGGCGGCAAAGACGGCGTCACCGTGCTGAAGCAGAGCTTCGATGTGCAGCCGCTCGTCCAGAAGCAGGCCGACTGCATCTCGGTCATGACCTATAATGAATACTGGCAGGCAATCGATGCCGGTTTCAAGCAGGAAGACCTGACCGTCTTCAACTATACCAAGCTCGGCGTCGACCTTCTGGAAGACGGCCTCTATGTCAAGGAAGACAAGCTGAAGGATGCGAAGTTCAAGGCCGATATGGTCAAGTTCGTCCGCGCCTCGATGAAAGGCTGGAAATATGCCGTCGAACATCCGGATGAAGCCGCCGGGATCGTCATGGACAATGGCGGCCAGGACGAAAACCACCAGAAGCGCATGATGGGCGAAGTCGCCAAGCTCATCGGCAGCGGCAAGCTCGACGCGAAGCTCTATGATCGCACCGTCGAGGCGCTGCTTGACCAGAAGATCATCAACAAGAAGCCGACTGGCGCTTATACGCATGAGATCACGGACGCGGCCCTGAAATAGTCTCAGGCATCGCGAACAACCGAAACGCGCGAGGTTTCATGCCTCGCGCGTTTTTTTTCATTTTGTAACAGCAGCAACAAAAAGCTGGCCTTATCGCGGCACTTGCACGAAAAGCTCACAACTAAACTATTCGAATGCCGACATCACAATGCCGTGATTGCTTCGCAGAGTTGCGATGGGTAAAATTACCCGCGAAATCATTTTCTCGTGATCTTGTGAAATTTGGAAACCGCTCCCATGTACAGGAGCGAATTTAGGATGAGGGACCTGCAGGCATGACAGACGGATATTGATCCGCCGGAGTAGCCGGCCCGCACGCATTGATCCCCGTGTTCGCGACGGAAAACAGCGAAATCCTTTTACCGAGATGCCGAACTGGAACCGGACGCATGGCCCTTACGCCGTTTAGATTTCTAAGCACGACCGCAATCATGCTTTCCTTTTTGGCCGCACCCGCCGCGCTGGCGGAGGAGCCTGCCGTCACGACCCCGAAGCAGAACCTGCCGGCGATCGTCATTACCACCGCCACGATGCGCAAGCTGGTCGACAGGGTCGTCGCGACGGGCACGGTGAAGGCCGTCGAAGAAATCTACATCCAGCCGCAGGTCGATGGCCTCTCCATCCGCTCGCTGAATGCCGATGTCGGCGACAAGGTCGAGGCAAACAGCACGCTCGCCACGCTGAACGAAGACGCGCTGATCCTGCAGAAGAGCCAGATGCAGGCCACGCGCGCCAAGGGCGAGGCAAGCCTTGCCCAGCTGCACGCGCAGCTCGCCGAGGCTCACGCCAACGCGGAAGAAGCTGAATTGCAACGCGTCCGCGCGGTCACAATGGGCGCCAAGGGCACGATGTCGACCTCGTCAGTCGAGCAGGCAAACGCGTCGGCCGCAGCCAACAAGGCTCGCGTGGGGTCCGCCGAACAGGCGATCGCGGTTGCGGAAGCCGATCTCAAGGTCACCGACAGCCAGATCGCCGACACCGACCTGAAACTTGCCCGTACCGGCATCAAGACCCCGGTCGCAGGCACGGTTGCCTCGCGCAACGCCCGCGTCGGCGCCATCGCCAACGGCAGCGGCGATCCGCTCTTCACGATCATCCGCGACAGCCAGCTTGAACTGGTGGTCGACGTTTCCGAAAGCGACATCACCAAGATCGCCACCGGGCAGAAGGCTTTGATTTCGCTTTCCGGCAGCCGCGAAAAGCTTGGAGGCACCGTCCGCCTCGTCGCGCCTGTCGTCGATTCCGTTACTCGCCTCGGCGCGGTGCACATCACCATCGACGAGGGCGACAAGGCGCGTGCCGGCATGTACGGCAGCGCCGAGATCGTCATCCGGCAGGAAGAGGGTGTCTCCCTGCCGCTGACCGCCGTCAATAGCGACGAAAACGGCTCTTCCGCCCGCAAGGTCGAGAACGGCGTCGTCAAGTTCGTCAATGTCGAGACCGGCATCCAGGACGGAGCCTATGTCGAGATCCTCAAAGGCCTGACGGCCGGCGAAGATGTCGTCGCCAAGGCCGGCGCCTATGTCCGCGACGGCGACCACATCACGCCCGTGCGCGAAACGCCGCAAGCCTCCAACTGAGCGAGAATGGCAAGATGAACTTCTCCGCCTGGTCCATCCGAAATCCGATAGCCCCGCTCCTCGGCTTTTTCCTGCTGATGGTGGTGGGCGCGCACGCCTTCTTCAATCTGCCCATCACGCGCTTCCCGAACATCGACGTGCCTGTTGTCAACGTCACGGTGACGCAGAGCGGCGCCTCGCCCGCCGAGCTCGAAATGCAGGTGACGAAGGAGGTCGAAGACGCCGTTGCCGGCATCAACGGCATCGACGAGATACAATCGACCGTCACCGACGGCCAATCGCAGACCGTCGTGATCTTCCGTCTGGAAGTGCCGACCCAACAGGCCGTTCAGGATACCAAGGACGCCATCGATCGCATCCGCGGCAATCTGCCGTCCACGATCGATGAGCCCATCGTCTCGAAGGTCGATGTCGAAGGCCAGGCGATCCAGAGCTTCGCCGTCTCCTCGCCGAACATGACCCTTGAGGAAATGTCCTGGTTCGTTGACGACGTTATCAAGCGCGCGTTGCAGGGCCAGGCGGGTATCGGCCGCGTCGATCGCTACGGCGGCGCCGACCGCGAGGTGCGCATCGAGCTCGATCCGAACAAGCTGAATGCCTATGGCATTACGGCGCTTTCGGTCAGCCAGCAGTTGCGCAGCACCAACATCGATCTGGGTTCCGGCCGCGGCCAGGTCGCGGGCAGCGAACAGGCGATCCGCGTGCTTGGCGACGCCCGCGAGGTCGCGCAGCTTGTCGATACCACGATCGCGCTGACCAACGGCCGCTTCGTCAAGCTCTCCGCTCTCGGCGTCATCAAGGACACCTATCAGGAGCCGAAGTCGTTCTCGCGGTTCAACAGCGCCCCCGTCGTCACCTTCGGCGTGTTCCGCGCCAAGGGCGCCAGCGAGGTAACGGTCGCCAAGACGGTTGGCGATACGCTCAACAAGGTGCGCGCCGAAAATCCGAACGTCTCTATCGAGATGATCGACGACTCCGTCTATTACACCTACGGCAATTACGAAGCGGCGATGCACACGCTGCTCGAAGGCGCGCTCCTGGCGGTTCTCGTGGTCTTCCTCTTCCTGCGGAATTGGCGCGCGACGCTGATTTCGGCGGTCGCCCTGCCACTGTCAGCGATCCCGACATTCTGGATCATGAACCAGATCGGCTTCTCGCTGAATCTCGTCAGCTTCCTGGCGCTGACGCTGGCAACCGGCATTCTGGTGGATGATGCCATCGTCGAGATCGAGAACATCGCCCGCCACATCAAGATGGGCAAGACGCCTTACCGTGCCGCCATCGATGCCGCCGATGAAATCGGCCTGGCCGTCATCGCGACGACCTTCACCATCATCGCGGTCTTCGTCCCGGTCTCCTTCATGCCGGGCATTCCGGGCCAGTACTTCATTCAGTTCGGCCTGACAGTCGCCTTCTCGGTGTTCTTCTCGCTGCTTGTGGCGCGTCTGATCACACCGATGATGGCGGCCTATCTCATGCGCGCCGAAGATGCGGTCGACGATCACCACGACAAAGACGGCCCCTTCATGCGCGGCTACAGCGCACTGGTGCGGTTGACGACCAAGCGGTGGTATACGCGTTATCCGACGCTGCTGGCGGCCTTCGCCTTTTCCATCGCCTCGGTTTTTGCGCTGATCATGTTCGTCCCCGGCAGCTTCATTCCGCCGGACGATTCATCGCGTATCGTTTTGTCAGCCGAGCTGCCGCCAAATGCACGGCTCGAGGATACGGAACAGGCGACCAACGAGATCTACCGGCGCGTTAAGGGCATCGACGGCGTTGAAAACGTCTTCGTTCTCGGCGGTGCTTCGCCGAAGGGCGATCTGGAGCTTCGCCGCGCGACCGTGACGCTGACACTCGGCAAGCTCGACCAGTCGCTCGTCAAGAAGCTGGTGAACGACGTCCTCGGCTCGCTGCCCGTCATCGGCCCTCACCTGCCGAAGGTCACCGTGCATGGCCGCGAGCGTCCGCAATGGGATGTGGAAAAGGAAGTCTTCGCGAAATTGCGTTCGATACCTGACGTCCGCATCACCAAGCTCAACGACCGTGGCGACCGCGACCTCACCTACAACTTCCTCTCCCGCAACGAGAAGGATCTGAACCAGGCGGTCGGCATACTCGAAGCCAAGTTGCGAACCGACCCTGCGCTCGCCAACGTCAGCGCCGACGGCGCCCTGCCGCGTCCCGAGCTGCAGATCTATCCGCGCAAGGACGAAGCCGCACGCCTCGGCATCACGCCGCAGATGATTTCCGATACGGTTCGTGTGGCCACCATCGGCGATATCGACGCGTCGCTTGCGAAGATCTCGCTCGACGATCGCCAGATACCGATCCGCGTCCAGGCTTCGCTCGGCATGCGCCGCGATCTGGCGGCGATCCGTGCCTTGCGCATCAAGACCGCCTCAGGCACCACCGTGCCGATGTCGAGCGTCGCCGACATCGACTATACCGAGGGCCTGTCTTCGATCAAGCGCAACAACCGCTACCGCGTCGTTTCCATCGGCGCGGACCTGCCGCAGGGCGTGGCGCTGGATACAGCATCGGAGCATTTCCTCGATATCGTCAACAGCGCCAAGATCCCGGCAACCGTGCATCTGGCCGAAAGCGGCGACACCAAGGTCCAGAAGGAAATGCAGCAGAGCTTCGGCAATGCCATGCTGCTTGGCCTACTGCTGGTTCTGACCGTGCTGGTGCTGCTGTTCAAGGACATCATCCAGCCCTTTACCATTCTGCTGTCGCTGCCGCTGGCGATCGGCGGCGTGGCGCTGGCACTCATCCTGACGGGCAATGCCCTGTCCATGCCTGTAATGATCGGCATTCTCATGTTGATGGGCATCGTGACCAAGAATGCCATCCTTCTGGTCGATTTCGCCATCGAGATGATGCATCAGGGCATGCCGAGGCTGGAAGCCGTCGTCGAGGCCGGCCGCAAGCGTGCGCGGCCGATCATCATGACCTCGATCGCCATGTCGGCCGGCATGCTGCCGTCCGCGCTCGGTGTCGGCGAAGGCGGCTCCTTCCGCGCGCCGATGGCGATTGCCGTGATCGGCGGCATTATCGTGTCCACCGTCCTCAGCCTGGTGGTCGTGCCGTCCTTCTTCCTGATCATGGACGACCTCTCGCGCCTGCTCGGCTTCCTCTTCGGCAAACTGGTCGGCAAAAAGGACGCGGATGATGAAGTCGTGACCAAGGAAAGCCTGGCGACTGCCGTCAATGAAAACCGACAGTCGCTCGCCACCTTGGAAGAGCGACTGGAGGTCATGGAGAACAGGGATGTCAGGGGTCGCAAGGCGACCGGTACGAATGTGCTGAAGCTACCGCCGTTCGCCGCCGAATAGCGGTCGGCTCGACCTGGCGAAACCGATGGGTGACGGGACGGCCTAAAGGCCGCCCTGTTCCTTCAGGAAGCTGACGATCGTACCGACGCCCTCTCCCCGCTTCATGTCGGAAAACACGAAAGGACGAGCCTGGCGCATGCGCGTGGCATCGCGGTCCATCACCTCGAGATCGACCTCGACGAAGGGCGCCAAATCCTTCTTGTTGATGACGAGCAGGTCCGATTTGGTGATGCCGGGGCCGCCCTTGCGCGGAATTTCCTCGCCCTGGCACACAGAAATCACGTAGATGGTGATATCGGCGAGATCGGGCGAGAAGGTCGCGGCCAGATTGTCGCCGCCGGATTCGATGAAGACGACGTCGAGATCCGGAAGCCGCTCGTTGAGGCCGGCGATGGCCTGCAGGTTGATCGTCGCATCCTCGCGAATGGCGGTATGCGGGCAGCCGCCGGTTTCGACGCCGACGATGCGATCCGACGTCAGCGCCTGCATCCGCACCAACGCCTCCGCATCTTCAGTCGTATAGATGTCGTTGGTGACGACCGCGACGGAATAATCGTCGCGCATCGCCTTGCACAGCTTTTCCGTCAGCGCCGTCTTGCCCGAACCGACGGGGCCGCCGATGCCGACACGCAAAGGTCCATTTCTCGATTTCATGCTGGAAACTCCAATAAAATAGCAGCATAGCGAAGCGTCGGCCTGCCGCACAGCGGCGAATGACGTAGGGCGTGCCTCGTTTGTAGAATTTCCCCAAAGACGCGGATCATGAGCGAAAGAGCCGCGTCTCCTGGGTTTCATGACGCAGGCTTGCAATGTCGGCCTGCACTGTCGCAGCGCCAAGATCATCGAGATCGGATTGCGCTGCCCGTTTCGCCATGTCGGCAATGATATCCTCCAAAGCCGCCAGGATCGCAACGCCATCCTTCTGCCCGGTCACGCCGAGCCGGATGCCGGCCGACAGCATCTGCGACGCAAGGGCATGCAGGAAGGCGGCGAGTGTCTTCTCGATGGATATCTCGTGTGCGCCGGCTACCGCGCCGACTGCGACGGGATATGCAGTCTTTGCCGGCAGCATCGAAAATATCCCGTGCGGCCAGGCGCCGGCGGCCGACAAAAAGGCGTCGCCGAGCAGCATCGTTTCATTGTGGCGCTCTTTCGAGCCCGCCAGCGCTTCTGCAAGTTCCGCTACCGCGGCTAGCCGCAGCGCATCCTCGCCGGCATGATGTGCCTCGGCAAGCAGGACGGCATCATTCCAGACAGGGCCATGCTGGATGAGGGTCGCGATCCAATCACGCAGGCTCTTGCTATCGTGAACCAGCCCGTCATGCACCGCACGCTCGAGCCCGCCGGAATAGGCAAAGGACCCCACCGGAAAAGCCGGCGACAGCCAAGCCATCAGCCGCAACAGCGCCTGCAGATTGCGATCGTCCGCTGCCATCCCCTCGCTCATCGGCGTTCAATCGTGCGAATGGTGATCGTGCCCATGATCGTGATGATCGGCATGGCCATGCGAATGGCCGCCATGGGAGTGGTAGGCACCGCGAGCAGGCTGGAAAGGCTCACTGACTTCCGTGACCGTCGCGCCGAGCCCTTCGAGCATGGAACGGATCACATGATCGCGCAAAATCAGGATGCGTTCCTCTTCGATCTGCGCCGGGAGATGGCGATTGCCAAGATGCCAGGCAAGCTCGATCAGATGCCTGCGATCACGCGGCTTGATCTCGAAAAGCTTCTCATTCGCCGCAACGATCTCGATCAACTCGCCGTCCTCGCGCACCAGGAGGTCGCCATTGGCAAACAGGACCGGCTCTTTCAGGTCGAGCATGACCATGTCGCCATTTTCGAGATGCAGCAGCTTGCGGCGCAGATGCCGCAAATCATGCGGCAGGACGACACGATCGATCGGATTGGAGGACGGGGTGCCGGCCGGCAGATAGGAGGTAACATGTTGCATGGCGGGTCCAATTCAAAGCTTTGTCAGACCATGCAAAATAGTCGCTTCCGGCGCAAGCGCCAATGCCGCTTTCGCAAAGCTCTATATTCGTTGCGCGTAGCGTTTCGGTTCCACATGCTCCGCCGTGGCTTCGCGCTTCTGGTCGGTTGCAGAACGATGCCAGACGTGGTTCAGCCGTTCGTATTCGTGGATCACGCGGTTGCGGCCAAGCGTCTTGGCGAGATAGAGCGCCTTGTCGGCTGCCGCATAGACGGCTTCCGACTTGCGGTCCTTGCCTATGTCGGCGATTCCCGCGGAAATGGTGATCTTCACCGAACCACCTTCGACGGCGATGGGATGATTGGCGATCTCAGCCCTGATGCTCTCGACGCGGGCAACGCGTTCAGACGTGTCGCCGCCGTGAACGATGGCGCCGAATTCCTCCCCGCCGAGACGAGCGACCACGTCCTCGCCGGCAAAGACATGCGCAAATATCTGCGATACGGCAACGATGACAGCATCGCCGGATGCATGTCCGAAGCGATCATTGATCGTCTTGAACCGATCGACATCGAAGATGACGAGTGACGCACCTTCGGCGGCCTGATCCAATGCTTCGGTAAAGGCACGACGATTGAGCAAGCCGGACAGCATGTCAGTGCGGCTCAGCCGCTGGAACTCGGCGCGCGAGACGGCAAGCTTGTGAATCGAACAACCTGCCAGCGCCGCCAGCGCGCCGGAAACGGTACCGCCGACGATCCATGCCAAGAGGACACCGAGACGCATCGCCTCCGAAATCGGCACTGGCAAGAGATCGAACCACTGCAGCACGGGCAGCATTACAAGCATGATCAAAAGTGACATGATGACGGCTGCAAAACTCATCTTTAACGCGAAAATATAGATCGCACGCCGCCGCTGAAAATTACCGAGATCGGCTTGCAGCGAAATCCATTGTCTCATGCGATTCACCTTCCTCAGCCACCATTTCAATCATGTGAAATAGGGGTGAAGACGCTTCCAGGTCTTTAATGTAACGATTAAAATGCGTGGTATTTCCCAAGTTGTGAACAATCAGAAATGGCCGCCGACATCATCGCTTTTCGCAAGTCGAAAAGCGATGCGCAAAGTTGCCGCCACAAGCCTATGATAACGCAGCATTAAGTACGCGGAGCTGAAAAAGCCCCGGAAACCGGGGCTTTTTCAGCTGCCAATTATCGGCCGTCAGAAAACCTGTCAGAACAGGAAATAACGCTGCGCCATCGGCAGCACCGTCGCCGGCTCACATGTCAGAAGCTCGCCATCGGCGCGAACTTCATAGGTCTCGGGATCCACCTCGATATGCGGCGTCAGGCTATTGTGGATCATCGACGCCTTGGAAATGCCACCGCGCGTGTTCCTGACGGGCAGGAGCGTCTTGGCAATGCCGAGCTTGCCGGCAAGACCTGCATCGAATGCGGCCTGGGAGACGAACGTCACCGAGGAATTCGTGCGATTCTTGCCATAGGCACCGAACATCGGGCGATAGTGCATCGGCTGCGGCGTCGGGATCGAGGCGTTCGGATCGCCCATCGGTGCAGCCGCTATGGAGCCGCCGAGCAGGACCATCTCCGGCTTGACGCCGAAGAAGGCCGGGTTCCAGATCACCAGATCGGCACGCTTGCCGACCTCGATCGATCCCACCTCGTGGCTGACGCCATGGGCGATGGCCGGGTTGATCGTATATTTGGCGATGTAGCGCTTCACGCGGAAATTGTCGTTGTCGCCGGTCTCCTGGGCCAGGCGGCCGCGCTGACGCTTCATCTTGTCGGCGGTCTGCCATGTCCGGATCGCCACTTCGCCGACGCGGCCCATGGCCTGGCTGTCGGACGAAATGATCGAGAAGGCGCCGATATCGTGCAGGATGTCCTCGGCCGCAATCGTCTCCTTACGGATGCGGCTTTCGGCAAAAGCGATATCCTCCGGGATCGATGGCGACAGGTGATGGCAGACCATCAACATGTCGAGGTGTTCGGCGATGGTATTAACCGTATAGGGGCGCGTCGGATTGGTCGAAGACGGGATGACGTTCGACTGGCCGCAGATCTTGATGATGTCGGGCGCATGCCCGCCGCCCGCGCCTTCCGTGTGGAAGGCATGGATGGTACGACCCTTGATGGCACCGATCGTATCCTCGACGAAGCCGCTTTCGTTCAACGTATCCGTGTGGATCATCACCTGCACGTCATATTCGTCGGCAACGCTCAGGCAGCAGTCGATCGCCGCCGGCGTGGTGCCCCAGTCCTCATGCAGCTTCAATGAGCAGGCACCACCGAGCACCATCTCCTCCAGAGCTGCCGGCAGCGAGGCATTGCCCTTGGCCGAAAGGCCGATATTCATCGGGAAGGCGTCGAAGGCCTCGATCATGCGCGCCAGATGCCAGGGTCCCGGCGTGCAGGTGGTCGCCAGAGTGCCATGCGCCGGCCCGGTGCCGCCGCCGAGCATCGTGGTGATGCCAGACATCAGCGCTTCCTCGATCTGCTGCGGGCAGATGAAATGGATGTGGCTGTCCATGCCGCCGGCGGTGACGATCTTGCCCTCGCCCGCAATCGCCTCGGTGCCCGGCCCGACGATGATGTTGACGCCCGGCTGGGTATCCGGATTGCCGGCCTTGCCGATCGCGACGATGCGGCCGTCCTTCAAGCCGATATCCGCCTTCACGATCCCCCAATTATCGAGAATCAAAGCATTGGTGATGACGGTGTCGACGGCGCCGTTTGCGCGCGTCACCTGGCTCTGCCCCATGCCGTCGCGAATGACTTTGCCGCCACCGAACTTCACTTCCTCGCCATAGGTGGTGAAATCCTTTTCCACCTCGATGAACAATTCGGTATCGGCAAGCCGCACCTTGTCGCCGACGGTCGGTCCGAACATGCTGGCATAGGCGGCGCGGGAAATCTTATAGGGCATGAATCAGTCTCCTTCGGAGGCAGAGATAAGGTTCGTATCGGCGAGGCGCTTCAGGCGGCCCCGGGACACATAGCCGTCCACCAGCCGCTTCTCGGCGGCAAAGGGATGGCCGTCCCAGCCCGTATGGCTGAAGCCGGTAATGGCGATATCGTCGTCGGGGTGGTGCAAGAGTACGTCCGCGATCACGATCATGCCGCTGCTCGGCGCCACATAGGCGCCGGGCTCGTAGGCCGCCAGCGCCGCATCGACGCTGTCATGGACGGACCGGTCGATCACGACATGACGCTTGCCCGTCGCATGGCAGAAGGCGGTGAATTGATCGGTATAGTCGTCGCAGAAATCATCGAGTTCCGGATGCGACAGCGCCAGCGGCGCACGCAAGGCAGCGAATTTACCGGGATCGCGCACGCTCCAGATTTCGGAGGCGGAGGCGACGGCTGGGCTCTTGCGCCATTCAGCCGAACCCAGCATGGCGCGCGCCGGCCGGCCGGTATTGCAAACCGCGACGACATGGGTCCGGCTGCCGCCGGCACCCATGGAGCGGCAATCGTTGAAGCGGATCACCAGATCGGCGGCGTCGATCTCTTCCGTGACCCCTTCCGCAATCTCGCCGTTGCCGACGATCATGATCGTGCGCTTCGCGCTCACTGCGCGCCCTCCGATCCATCTGCCAGCACCTTCAACTCCTTGGTCCGCTGCTGCGTCAAAGTCGTCTTGCAACCGGAAATGAGCAGCGGCTCCATCGTTCCGCCCCGGGCTTCGAAACCTTCCGCCTCGCACTGGCTGTCACGGAAATCGATCCAGGCGCGCTGTGCCTTCACCAATGCCTTTTCCGCGCCCTTGATATCGGCGTCGAGGTCGGCATCTATCGCGACCATGGCGGTACGGGTCTTCTTGTATTGCTCGTTCAGCGCCTTGTCGGCCCTCTGAAAATCGAGGGCGGCGCAGGTGTTCATATCCGTCTGCGTCTGGGCATTCTTGCAATCGATTTTCGGTTGATCCGCGTCGCTTTGCGCAAACGCCTGACCGCACATCAAAACCGCCGCAACAAACGGACCGAATGCAATCAATTTCAAAGACATGTCGCTCCCCCGCGAGCCTAGAGCTTGCCCATGACCTGCTGCCGAAAGCCATAGACTTCACGCTTGCCGGAAAGTGGGATGAGCGTCACCGAGCGCGTCTGGCCCGGCTCGAAACGCACCGCGGTGCCGGCGGGAATATCGAGCCGCATGCCCTTCGCCCTGTCGCGATCGAAGGATAGGCCGCCGTTCGTTTCGGCAAAATGATAGTGGCTGCCGACCTGCACCGGCCTGTCGCCGGTATTGGAAACCTCAAGCGTTACTGTGGGTGCACCGACATTGAGTTCGATATCGCCGCTTGCGGCAATGATTTCGCCTGGGATCATGGTCTTTCTCCTTATGCAGCCCGGACGGGCGCACAGCCTTCCGCTTTCAGAACACGTTTGGTCGACGCAGGGTATTTGGCGAGCAACGCCGCCGGGCGAATGGGACGTTGAACGAGTTCGCCGCCGCAATTCGGGCAGATGCCGCCGAGAACATTACCGACGCAATTAACGCAGAACGTGCACTCGAAGGTGCAGATCATCGCATCAAGGCTTTCCGGCGGCAAATTCCGGTCGCAGCATTCGCAATTGGGTCTGAGTTCCAGCATCGCAACCTCAGCGGATTGGTTCGTGCACGGTCACCAGCTTGGTTCCATCCGGAAACGTCGCCTCGACCTGTACGTCATGGATCATCTCGGCAATGCCCTCCATCACCTGATCGCGGGTGATGACGTGGGCGCCGGCCTCCATCAGCTCGGCAACCGGACGGCCATCCCGCGCGCCCTCGACCACGAAGTCGGTGATCAGCGCGATGGCCTCGGGATGATTGAGCTTGACGCCACGCTCCAGCCGCCGCCGCGCCACCATTGCCGCCATGGAAATCAGCAGCTTGTCTTTTTCTCTCGGAGTGAGGTTCATCGCCTACCTATGTAATTGCTGTTTTCTCGGACTACAGGTTCCAGACTTTCGGCACTGGCGCTCCGTTGCGCAAGGCGGAAATGATCGGGATCAGGATTTTTCTGAGCGCGAAACCATCGGAGGCCGCAAGCCGCACCACGAGCTTCTCTCTCCAGTGGCTGACGCCTCCCATATGGCTTTCGACAAGCGGCCGGACCTGGCGCAGATAGGTTTCCGCCAGCGGTCCGGCATAAAGCAGCGTCGCGAAGGCGACCTGGCCGCTGAGCACGGCATTCTCGGCCGTCAAAGCCGCGATATCGCCACCAAGCCTCAGTTCCTCGGCATGGATCAGGCGCCCGTCGCGGCGGATGCGCCAACGATCACGGAACAGCCCCTGCGCCATCGTCTCGCCCATTGCCTTCCGTCCCAGCAGAATCGCCTCTACGGCAAGAAATTCGGCTGTTTCGTCAAGCTCGACATGCAGCTTGCGAGACAGCGAGGCGCGGTCGAACAGAATGGTTTCCTGAGGCAGCCAATCGACGCGCGCGCTGGCACCGATCCTGATTGATGTCTCCACCACGGCGCTATCGGCCAAAGCCTTGTAGATCTTCTCACAGGCCTGGGTGGTCACGTCAATGCGCGTGCCAGGCCCGGCAACGACGCTCCAATCCATGCGGTCACCGCCGGTGAGCCCGCCGGCGGTATTGATGATGACCGCTTCCATGGAACTGTCGAAAGTCTCGGGCAACCGGATTTTCGCCGCCCCTTCCTGGTAAAGCTCGGCAAGACGCGTGCGACCGCCAAGCGACTTGGCCGCCAGATGGCCGCGACCTCGCGCCCTCTGCGGTCTCGTGTTCGCCGCTGCCATTGCCATTCGGTCTCTCCGCTCAACACACCATGCCAATACCCAGGCATTGAAACCCGGCAAGGAATAAAGGCAAGCAATTTCTGTGCCTTATGCAATCGCCCGCAATGGCGCTCTGCGATAGGTGACGCCCGCTGCATTTTTCACCAGACGCTGAAAAGAAAGGCATTCGCCTCAGACGGTCAGATGTCTGCGGGCTTCAGGTGTATCCAGCGACTCCGCCAGGCCCTCATGCACGATCTCGCCGCGATCCATGATGTAGACGTAATCGGCAAGCTCGCGGCAGAAATCGAGATATTGCTCGACCAGCAGGATCGCCATGCCGGTGGAATCCCTGAGATAGCGGATCGCCCGGCCGATATCCTTGATGATCGATGGCTGAATGCCCTCCGTCGGTTCGTCCAGCACCAATATTTTCGGCCGCGTCACCATGGCCCGCCCGATCGCCAGTTGCTGCTGCTGCCCGCCGGAAAGATCGCCGCCCCGTCGCGACAGCATGGATTTCAGCACCGGAAACAGGCTGTAGATGTCATCGGGGATATTGCGGTCGCGGCGAGAGAGCGGCGCGTAGCCGGTCTCCAGATTTTCCTTCACAGTCAACAGAGGAAAGATCTCGCGGCCCTGCGGCACATAGCCGATGCCCTGCCTGGCGCGGGTAAAGGGCGCCATGCCGTTCAGCGTCACGCCGTTAAAGGCGACCGTGCCTGCCGACAGCGCATGCTGGCCGGTGACGGCGCGCAACAGCGAACTCTTGCCGACGCCATTGCGCCCAAGGACACAGGTGATCTTGCCCATCTCGGCCTTGATGGAGATGCCGCGCAGCGCCTGTGCCGCGCCATAATGCAGATTTGCGTTTTCGACTGTCAGCATCTCACCGCCCCAGATAATTCTCGATCACCTTCGGATCGCTGCTGACGAAATCGATCGAACCCTCGGCCAGCACCGAGCCTTCCGCCAAACATGTCACCTTGACGCCGAGGTCGCGGATGAAGCCCATGTCGTGCTCGACCACGACGACCGAGCGCGTCTTGGCGATCTCCTTCAGCAAGACCGCTGTCTCCGCCGTCTCCGCATCCGTCATGCCGGCAACGGGCTCGTCCACCAAGAGCAGCTTCGGCTCCTGCGCGAGCAGCATGCCGATCTCCAGCCATTGCTTCTGGCCGTGGGAGAGATTGGCCGCCAGTTCGTCCCGGCGATGCGACAGGCGCACCGTCTCGAGGATTTCGTCGATGCGGTCGCGATCTGCCGGCGTCAGGCGATAGAACAGCGTCGCGAAGACGCCGCGATTGCGGTTGAGCGCCAGTTCGAGATTGTCCCAGACGGTGTGGCTTTCGAAGACGGTCGGCTTCTGGAATTTGCGGCCGATGCCGAGCTGGGCGATATCGGCCTCGTCCTTCTTGGTGAGGTCGACCTGGCCGTTGAAGAACACCTCGCCCTCGTCGGGTCGCGTCTTGCCGGTGATGATATCCATCATCGTGGTCTTGCCGGCGCCGTTCGGGCCGATGATGGCGCGAAGCTCCCCCGGCTCGATGACGATCGACAGCGCATTCAGGGCCTTGAACCCGTCGAACGAGACCGAGACGTTGTTGAGGTAAAGCATGCTGTTGGGCTTGATATCCGGGATCATGGTCTCACTCCGCCGCCTGTACGGGCTTGCTGGCTTCCTCTTCCGCGGCTTTGGGCTGCGAGCTCTCCGGCTTGCGCCCTCTGCCGATGTAGGGAGCGATCGTTCCGACGATGCCCTTGGGCAGGAACAGCGTCACCGCGACGAACAGGCCGCCGAGCGCAAACAGCCAGAAGCTCGGGAACAGGCCGGTGAAAACCGTCTTGCCACCGTTGACGAGGATGGCGCCGATGATCGGGCCGATCAGCGTTGCCCGGCCGCCAACCGCCGTCCAGATGACCACTTCGATCGAGTTGGCCGGTGCGAACTCGCCGGGGTTGATGATGCCGATCTGCGGCACGTAGAGCGCGCCGGCAATGCCCGCCATCATCGCCGACACCACGAAGACGAAGAGCTTCATATGCTCGACGCGGTAGCCGAGGAAACGCGTGCGGCTTTCCGCGTCGCGCACGCCGACCAGCACCTTGCCGAATTTCGAGCGCACGATGGCCGAGGACAGCATCAGCGCCAGCGCCAGGATCAGCGCTGTGATGGCGAAGAGCACGGCGCGCGTCCCGTCGGCCTGGATGTTGAAACCGAGGATATCCTTGAAGTCGGTCAGACCGTTGTTGCCGCCAAAGCCCATGTCGTTGCGGAAGAAGGCGAGCAGCAGGGCATAGGTCATCGCCTGCGTGATGATCGACAGATAGACGCCGTTGACGCGTGAGCGGAAGGCGAACCAGCCGAAGATGAAGGCAAGCAGGCCGGGTGCCGCCAGCACCATGATCATGGCGAACCAGAAATGGTCGAAGCCGTACCAGAACCATGGCAGTTCCTTCCAGTTCAGGAAGACCATGAAATCAGGCAGGATCGGGTTGCCATAGGTGCCGCGCGAGCCGATCTGCCGCATCAGATACATGCCCATCGCATAGCCGCCGAGCGCGAAGAAGGCGCCGTGGCCGAGCGAGAGAATGCCGCAATAGCCCCAGACGAGATCGAGCGCCAAGGCGAGCAGCGCATAGGTCAGATACTTGCCGAGCAACGACATCAGGTAAGTCGGCACATGCAGTGCGCTGGTTTCCGGCAGAGCCAAGTTCGACAGTGGCACGAGGAAGGCGACGGCGATCAATATCGCGATGGCGATGCTGATGCGGCGGTCGAGAGAGCGGAGGATGAAGGCCGTGATCATGCTTCCACCGCCCTTCCCTTGAGCGCGAACAGACCGCGCGGACGCTTCTGGATGAAGAGGATGATGAGGACGAGCACGAGGATCTTGCCGAGCACCGCCCCCGCATAGGGTTCGAGGAACTTGTTGAGAATGCCGAGCGAGAAGGCGCCGACCAGCGTGCCCCAGAGATTGCCGACCCCGCCGAACACCACGACCATGAAGCTGTCGATGATGTAGCTCTGGCCAAGGTTCGGCGAGACGTTGTCGATCTGCGAGAGCGCGACACCCGCCATGCCGGCAATGCCGGAACCCAGAGCAAAGGTGAAGGCATCGACCCAGGGCGTGCGAATGCCCATGGAGGAAGCCATGCGCCTGTTCTGCGTCACCGCCCGCATCTGCAGGCCGAAGGCGGAACGCTTCAGCAGCAACAGCAGCGCCACGAAGACACCGAGCGCGAAGACGATGATCCAGAGACGGTTCCAGGTGACGGAGAGATAGCCGAGATCGAAGGAACCCGACATCCAGGAGGGATTGCCGACTTCCTGATTGGTCGGCCCGAAGATAGAACGTACCGCCTGCTGCAGGATCAGCGAGATGCCCCAGGTGGCAAGCAGCGTCTCCAGCGGCCGGCCGTAGAGAAAGCGGATGACGCCGCGCTCGATGACGAGGCCGACAGCGCCGGTCACGATGAAGGCGACCGGCAAGGCGATCGCCAGCGACCAGTCGAAGAGTTCCGGATAGGATGTGCGGATGACGCTCTGGACCATGAAGGTGGAATAGGCGCCGAGCATCACCATCTCGCCATGCGCCATGTTGATGATGCCCATGACGCCGAAGGTGATGGCAAGGCCGATGGCCGCCAGAAGCAGCACCGAGCCGAGCGACAGGCCGTACCAGACGTTCTGCAACGCATCCCAGAACTTCAACTGTTCCTGGATGCCGGCAATCGCGGCTGCGACGTCCGGCTTGAGACTGTCATCGACGGAAACCGAGGAGAGGATGCCGATGGCATCACGGCCGCCCTCGACCTTGATCGTCTCGATCGCGGCCTTTTTGTCTTCCACAGGGCGATCGGAGCTGAGCACGGCAACAGCTCGTGCCCGTTCAAGAGCGACACGAATTTCTGCGTCCTTCTCGTTCTGCAGCGCCGTCTCGACAGCCTCCAGCGAATCCGCGCTCGGCGATTTCAACACCGATTGCGCCGCCTCCAGGCGGACACCGCGATCCGGGCTCATCAGCGTCAAACTGCCGAGAGCCGCACGAACGGCGCGGCGGAGACTGTTGTTGATCTTGATCTTGCCGAGATTGTCCTGGGCTTCCTGCCCGGCCGCCTGCCCCGTAAGTGGATCCACCAGGGCCATCGCATCGCCGGAGGACTTGGCGATGAAGACCTGGTTGTCGGATTTCCTGATATAGAGATCGCCATCGGAGAAGGCCTGCAGTGCCGGCACGACCTTGGGGTCGCCGGTCTTTGCAAGATTCTGGACGATTGCAGCGGCCTGCTGGAAATTGGCCTGACCAAGCGAATTGATGAGGCCGTGAGCATCCTCCTGGGCGCGCAGGCTCGTGGCCGTTAGCGCCAGCACCAGGCAGAAGCAGGCGACGAGCGCCAAAGCCATGCGGTAAACGAATTTGTCGAACATTGCGCTTGTCCCCTCAAGCTGCCACGGGCAGAAAAGCCTGCCCGCGGCGGTCTTGCGTTACGGCGGCGAAAATCAGGAACCCTTGCCGCCGCACTTGCCGGTGGAAACGTTGAAGTTGCCGCAGTTCATCGGCATGCGCCAATCCGAGATCAGATCCTTGCTGTCGGGCAGATAATCGGACCATTCCTTGCCGACCACGGCAGGGGTCTGCGAAACCACGTCGAATTGGCCGTTCTCCTGCACTTCGCCGATCAGAACCGGCTTGGTGATGTAGTGGTTCGGCATCATGGTGGCGTAGCCGCCAGTGAGGTTCGGAACCGAGACGCCGACGAGTGCGTCGATGACCTTATCGGGATCGGTCGTGCCGGCCTTTTCGACGGCCTTCACCCACATGTTGAAGCCGATATAGGCGGCTTCCATCGGGTCGTTCGTGACACGCTTGTCGTTCTTGGTGTAGGCGTGCCATTCCTTAATGAAGGCGGCATTGGCGGGCGTGTCGACGGACTGGAAGTAGTTCCAGGCGGCCAGATGTCCCACGAGCGGCTTGGTGTCGACGCCGGCCAGTTCCTCTTCGCCGACCGAGAAGGCGACGACCGGGATATCTTCGGCCTTGACGCCCTGGTTGCCCAGTTCCTTGTAGAAGGGCACGTTGGCATCGCCGTTGATGGTCGAGACGACGGCCGTCTTCTTGCCGGCTGCGCCGAAGGCCTTGATCTTCGAGACTTCCGTCTGCCAGTCGGAGAAGCCGAACGGCGTGTAGTTGATGATGATGTCTTCGTCCTTGACGCCCTTGGACTTCAGATAGGCTTCGAGGATCTTGTTGGTCGTGCGTGGATAGACATAGTCGGTGCCTTCGAGCACCCAGCGCTGCACGCCTTCGTTCTTCATCAGGTAATCGACGGCGGGGATCGCCTGCTGGTTGGGAGCAGCACCCGTATAGAAGACGTTGCGCTCGGACTCTTCACCTTCGAACTGAACCGGATAGAACAGGATCGAGTCCAATTCCTTGAAGACGGGCAGAACCGACTTGCGCGATACGGAGGTCCAGCAGCCGAAGACAGCCGAGACCTTGTCCTTCTGGATCAACTCGCGGGCCTTTTCGGCAAAGAGCGGCCAGTCGGAAGCCGGGTCGACGACGACGGGCTCGAGCTTCTTGCCGAGAACGCCGCCCTTCTTGTTCTGCTCGGCGATGAGCATCAGCATGGCGTCCTTGAGCGTCGTTTCCGAAATCGCCATGGTGCCGGAAAGGGAATGAAGGACACCGACCTTGATGGTGTCGTCGGCGGCAAAGGCGCCGTGGAATGCGGTGGTGGACATGATGGCGCCAAGCAGCGCGCCGGAGACGAGAGTCTTCAGTTTCATTTGTGGTTCCCCTCTTTTGTCTGCCGCAACGGCCGGTAACGAAGATTAACCGTTGCCTTCCGCGACTATCCGGCAGCCCCTGGGGAAACCACATACGTAATATGACGTAGGCGCCGGGGCGAAATGTGCAGTCTATGGTGCTCTCATGCCCTTAAGCACGGTATCGATCCATGTTACGACATTTCTGGACTGCCGGGATACGATGGGCAGGACTGCTGAAGGGTAAGCATGGCTGCGCGGCAACGCATTATTCCGGTGAGACGCGAGTATAACCGCTGGGTCGCGAACCAGACGCTGGAAGACTACGCCCTGCGTTTCACCGCCAAGAGCGCCCGGCAATTCTCCTCGCAACGCATCTCGCAGACGGCGATCGGCGCCATCTCGTTCCTGGCACTGGAGGCGATCGGTGGCGCGATCACGCTTTCCTACGGCACGACCAACGCCTTTTACGCCATCGTCGTCGCCAGCATCGTCATGCTGGCCATCGGGCTGCCGATCAGCCGCTATGCCATCCGCCACGGCGTCGACATCGACCTGCTGACGCGCGGCGCAAGCTTCGGCTATATCGGCTCGACCATCACATCGCTGATCTATGCCAGCTTCACCTTCATGCTGTTTGCGATCGAAGCATCGATCATGTCGGGCGCACTGGAGCTGACGCTCGGCATACCCCTGTGGATCGGCTACATCATCAGCGCCGTCATGGTGATCCCGCTGGTGACCTATGGTGTGCGCCTGATCAGCCGGTTCCAGCTGCTGACGCAGCCCTTCTGGATCGTTCTCAACATCCTGCCCTTCGTCTTCATCGCCTTTTCCGACTGGGGGAAATTCGATCTCTGGCGGGCTTTCGCCGGCATTCATCACGCATCGAGCGCGCCGGGAAGTGCCGCACCCTTCGATCTCGTGGAATTCGGCGCCGCCTCCGCCGTCATTCTGGCGCTGATGTCGCAGATCGGCGAGCAGGCCGATTTCCTGCGTTTCCTGCCGCCGGAAGGGCACCGCAAATGGCGCCATCGCCTGGCGATCTTCCTCGCAGGCCCCGGCTGGGTGATCATCGGTGCGCCGAAGCTGCTGGCCGGCTCGTTCCTCGTCGTCTTGACCTTGACCTCAGGCGTGCCAGCCGATCGTGCCGCCGATCCCGCCCAGATGTACCTCACCGCCTTCGGCTACATGATCCCCTGGCACAATGCCGCGCTGCTCCTCATGGCGGCTTTCGTCATGGTCTCCCAGCTGAAGATCAACGTCATGAACGCCTATGCCGGCTCGCTCGCCTGGTCGAACTTCTTTTCGCGACTGACGCACAGCCATCCCGGCCGCGTCATCTGGCTGGTCTTCAACGTCGCCATCGCCCTGCTTTTGATGGAGCTCGGCATCTACCGGCTGCTGGAGGAGACGCTCGGCATCTTCTCGATCATTTCCATGGCCTGGCTCTGCACGATCTCTGCCGATCTCTTCATCAATAAGCCGCTCGGGCTGGCGCCGCCGGGTATCGAATTCAAGCGCGCGCATCTCTATGACATCAATCCGGTCGGCCTCGGCGCCATGGCCTTGTCAGCGACGATCTCGCTGATCGCCCATTTCGGCGCTTTCGGCGCGGTCGCCGCCTCGCTTGCGCCCTACATCACCCTGATCGTCGCGCTCATCGCCTCGCCTCTTCTCGCCTGGGCCACCAAGGGCAAATATTATCTGGCCCGCAAGCCGCGCCAGAGCTGGAAGAATCTCTCGACCATCACCTGCTCGATCTGCGAACATCCCTTCGAGCCGGAAGACATGGCCTGGTGCCCGGCCTATGCCGCGCCGATCTGCTCGCTCTGCTGCTCGCTCGACAGCCGCTGCCACGATATGTGCAAGCCGAAAGCACGGCTCAACACGCAAGTCGGCACCGTCGCCAAGACGCTTCTGCCCGAAAGCATCGTCGCCAGGCTCGCCACGCGTCTCGGCCGCTACGGCATCGCCGTCGCCGTGGCATTGACCGCCGTCGGCGCCATCCTGGCGATGATCGCGCATCAGGTCGGCGCCGCCTCGCCCGAAACGGCTGTCGTGGTCAACCGCACCATCCTCATCGTCTTCTTCGTCTTCGCCGTCATCGCCGGCGTCGTCTGCTGGTTCTACGTGCTTGCCCACGACAGCCGCGTGGTGGCGGAGGAGGAATCCTCGCGCCAGAACACGCTTCTCTTGAAGGAAATCGCCGCGCACAAGAAGACGGACGCCGCCTTGCAGAGCGCCAAGGAAGTGGCGGAAGCAGCAAACCGCGCCAAGAGCCGTTATGTCGTGGGTCTCAGCCACGAATTGCGCACGCCGCTCAATGCCGTGCTCGGCTACGCCCAGATCCTCGAGCGCGACGAGACCATTCCGGCACCCCGCCAATCCTCGCTGAAGGTCATCCGCCGCAGCGCCGAGCATCTGTCCGGCCTGATCGACGGGCTGCTCGACATATCGAAGATCGAGGCCGGCCGCCTGCAGGTCTATTCCAACGAGATCAACATCCACGACTTCCTCGACCAGATCGTCGACATGTTCCATCCGCAGGCGCAGGCGAAAGGACTGGCCTTCATCCATGAGCGCTCGGCCGCCCTGCCCGACTATGTTCGCACCGACGAGAAACGCCTGCGGCAGATCCTCGTCAACCTGCTGTCCAATGCCATCAAATTCACCGATGCGGGCAGCGTTCGCTTCGAGGTCGGCTACCGCAACCAGGTCGCCACCTTCACCGTTTCGGATACGGGCCGGGGCATCGCCGAAAAGGATCTCACCCGCATCTACGAGCCTTTCCAGCGCGGCGAGGCCGACAGCGTAAGGCCCATGCCTGGCCTCGGCCTCGGCCTGACCATCACGCAATTGCTGACGAATACGCTCGGCGGCGAGATCTCCGTCGCCAGCGAGAAGGACAAGGGCTCGACATTCCGCGTGCGCCTGATGCTGTCGGCCGTGCTTCGCCCGATGAAGCCGCCGCCGCAGGAGCAGCGCATCGTCGGTTATGAGGGGCCGCGCCGCACCGTCGTCGTCGTCGATGACAATGAAGATCATCGCGAACTGATGCGCGAAGTGCTGTCACCGCTCGATTTCATCGTGCTGACCGCTGCCGGCGGCCCCGATTGCCTGACGCTGATCGAAGGCATCAAGCCGGACCTTTTCCTGGTCGATATCTCCATGCCCGGCATGAACGGCTGGCAGCTGGTCTCGCGGCTGAGAGAAAGCGGCCAGACGGCGCCGATCCTGATGCTGTCGGCCAATATCGGCGATGCCGCCGCCGCAGCCGATAGCGACGACAGCCACAATGACGCCGTCTCCAAGCCCATCGACATCCGCCAGCTTCGCGACAAGCTTGCCCTGCATCTCGGCCTCAAATGGGCCTATGCCGACGCATCGGCCCCGGTCGCCCCGAAACCGCCGCCGCCCTTGAAGAGCCCGGGGATGGAGCATGTGCACGAATTGATGCGGCTGGGCGAGATCGGCTATGTCAGAGGCATCGAGGCAAAACTTTCCGACCTCGCCAAGCTGGACGAAAACAAGCCCTTCACCGACGCTTTGCGCACCTATGTCCAGGCCTTCGATCTTGGCGGCTTCCTGGAAGCACTGCGTACCTTCGACAACGAAAAGGTAGAACAGATTGGCTGAGCCCACCCTGCCCCGCGATATAGTCTTGCTGGTGGACGATTCGCCGGAGGCGCTCGGCTTCCTGACCGATGCCCTCGAACAATCCGGCTTCTCGGTGCTGATCGCCACGTCGGGATCGGCGGCGCTGAATATCGTCGAGCGTATCACGCCCGACCTCATCCTGCTCGATGCCGTCATGCCGTCGATGGATGGTTTCGAGACCTGCCGCCGGCTGAAGGCCAATGCGGGCATCGCCCAGATTCCCGTCGTCTTCATGACCGGGCTCACCGAGACCGAGCATGTGGTGCACGCACTGGAATCCGGCGGCGTCGATTATCTCACCAAGCCGATCAATGTCGACGAGCTGCGCGCCCGCATCCGCGTTCACCTGCGCAATGCCCGCTCTGCCCAGAGTGCGCGAGTGGCGCTCGATGCCGCAGGTCGTCATCTCCTGGCGGTCAAAGGCAATGGTTCGATCCATTGGTCGACGCCGCAGGCGACACGCCTCATCAACGCCGCCACCGGCAGCGACGACGGCCTCGATCTCGCGTCGAAACACATCGCTGCCTTCATGCTCGAACGCGAACGGCTCGGCCCGGCGCGCGACAACATCGTTTCGATCAGCAATGGCGGTCAGGCCGCCCTCCAATTCGCTTTCCTCGGCGCCATCGGCCCCGACGAATACCTGTTTCGCCTGACGGCAACCAATCAACGCGCCGACGACGAGATCCTGCGCCAGCACTTCTCGCTGACGCAACGCGAATCCGAGGTGCTGCTATGGATCGCCAAGGGCAAATCCAACCGCGACATCGGCGAAATCCTTGGGCTTTCAGCCCGCACGGTGAACAAGCATCTGGAGCAGATCTACGTGAAGCTCGGGGTGGAAAACCGGGCGTCCGCCGCCGTCAAGGCCGCTCATGTGCTGCACGAGATCTAGATGCGATCACCCTTCTCCTCGCCTTGCGGGGCGAAGGAGCTAGACCACCCGATCTGGCGGCTCGCGCCCCGCAAAGAAGGCGGTGATGTTGTCCACCACCTTCATGCCCATGGCCGTGCGCGTCTCTTCGGTGGCGCTGCCGAGATGCGGCAGAAGCACCACGTTGTCCATCGCTCTCAACCGCTCCGGCACGTTCGGTTCCGCCTCGTAAACGTCGAGACCGGCGCCGCGGATCGTGCCCAGCTCAAGCGCCGAGATCAGCGCTGCCTCATCGACGACATCACCGCGCGCAGTATTGATCAGGAAGGCGCTCCGCTTCATTGCGGCAAAACGGGCGGCATTCATCAGGTGATGGTTTTCCGCACCGCCGGGGCAATGCAGGGAGACGAAGTCGGAGACTGCAAGCACATCCTCCACCGTCGGCAATTGCATAGCGCCATAGCGCGCGGCTTCCATCGGATCGATGGCGGAGCGACTATGGAAGACGACATCCATGCCGAAACCGAAATGGCAGCGCTGCGCGAACGCCCTGCCGATGCGGCCGAAGCCGATGATGCCGACGGTCTTGCCGGTAACCTTGGTGCCGACCAGATGTGTGGGCCGCCAGCCGGTCCACGCGCCGGCGCGCAATTCCCGCTCGCCCTCCCCGCCACGGCGGGCGACGGACAGCAACAGCAGCATGGCGATATCGGCGGTGCAATCCGTCAGCACACCGGGCGTATTGGTGACAACGATACCCTTCGCCCGGGCGGCGGCGATATCGATGTGATTGAAGCCGACACCGAAATTGCCGAGGATCTTCGTCCTGATCGCATCACCCTCGAAAAGGGCTGCCGGAAGCTTGTCGGAAACGGTCGGCAGAACCGCATCATAAGCCCGCAGCGCCTCGTGCAGCTGCCCCGCATCAAGAGCAATGTCATCCTTATTCAGCGTGACGTCGAAGCGCTCTGAAAGGACCGCTTCGACCGTAGCAGGCCAGCGCCGGGTAACGAGAATACGGGGTCTACTCATGATGCACCTCCTCCTGTCTATATCGGGCAGACTTAAAGCAGGTTCACCGCGAAGAAAATGGCGATCCTCTGCCGGCAGCAATGAAAAAAGCCCGGCCAGTGGCCGGGCTCCTCAGATCGAACGGATGCCGGCAAGCCGGCAGCGCGAAGATTACTTCGAGATTTCGTCGTAGCTGTACTTGCCGTCGGAACCCTTGGACCACTTGTACATGACGTAGTCAGGACGGGTGATGTCGCCCTTGGCATTGAAGCCGAGTTCGCCGATGGCAGTCTTGTACGGACCCTTTGCCTTCATCGCGTCGGCAACAGCCATCGGATCGTTGGAACCGGCAGCCTTGGCAGCGGCGGCAATGACCTGCAGAGCAGAGTAGGAGTACAGCGTGTAGCCTTCCGGCTCGTAGCCGGCAGCGCGGAACTTGGCGACGAGATCGGTGGAAGCCGGGTTCTTGCGCGGATCCGGAGCGAAGGTCATCAGCGTGCCGTTAACGGCGTCGCCGGCGATCGAAGCAAGTTCGTTCGACACGATACCGTCACCGGACATGAAATGAGCCTTGACGCCCTGGTCGGCCATCTGACGCATGATCAGGCCGGCTTCGGTGTGCAGACCGCCGTAGTAGACGAAATCGACGCCGGCTTGCTTCATCTTGGCGATGAGGGCCGAATAGTCCTTGTCGCCGGGGGTGATGCCTTCATAAAGAACTTCCGTCACGCCAGCGGCGTTGAGGTTCTTCTTGGTTTCGTCAGCGAGGCCCTGCCCATAGGGGGTCTTGTCGTGAACGACGGCAACCTTGGCACCCTTGAAATTGTCGGCGATATACTTGCCGGCAACTGCGCCCTGCTGGTCGTCACGACCGCAGGTGCGGAAGGTGTTCCAGAGGCCGCGCTCCGTAAATTGCGGGTTGGTGGAAGCCGGGGTAATCTGGAGAATACCGTTTTCGGCGTACACTTCCGAAGCCGGGATGGAAACGCCCGAGTTGAAGTGACCGACAACGAACTTCACGCCGTCAGCGACGAACTTGTTGGCAACCGAAACGCCCTGCTTCGCGTCCGAGACGTCGTCGCCGAGTTCGATCTTGACCTTTTCCCCGTTGATGCCGCCGGCTGCGTTGATATCGGCAGCAGCCTGCTCGGCACCCTTCTGGAGCTGCGCACCAAACGCAGCATTCGGGCCCGTCAAGGGACCACCAACGCCGATAATGATGTCGGCCTTCGCGACGCCGCCGAACGCGATCATTGCCGACAAAGCCACCGCCGACAGAAGATACTTCTTCATATTGTTACTCCCAATTTTTAAGCGGGTTCCGTTTGATTTGCCCTGCGCGATACCCACCAATCATCACGCCGGTAACGCTTGTATTCCGAATACTTAAAGCATGATCCCGTCGGGTGTCATTCGTTTTATAAGACAGGATTACGCCGATGCCGCACGCAGACTGTGCCTAGTTTAGGCACAGTGTCAATTCTTCTTCTTCCATGAAAAGGCGGAGGTCTTTTCATAGAGCCAGTAATAATTATTGACCATTTGGTCGGTGCGCCGATAGCGATATCCGGCCGTCGCGAAGATCAGCAGCAGAACCACGTCGAGAGCATAGTTTCCGAGATCGAAGACTGGCCCGTTGAACAAGGCGTGGTGCAGAAATTGCAGCCCGAGCCCGACCAGGAAGGTGTAGATCACCGCCAACGGATAGGAATCCCAGTTGGAGGCCACAGCCCGGCCCGCGCGCCAGGCCGTCCAGAAGCCGAGGAGGACGATGATCGCGCGGATGACGATGCGGCCGCCGGTATCGCTTTCGAAGAAAATTCCCTGCATATCAAATTCTCCGCAAAACGAGGCTCAATGATGCCCGCCTTCGAGATAGGCGGCGCGCACTTCCGGATTGGCTAGCAATTCCTTGCCCGAACCGCTCATCGTCACCCGTCCGTTGACCATCACATAGCCACGGTCGGAAAGCTTCAGCGCCGCAAAGGCATTCTGCTCCACGAGGAACACCGTGAGCCCCTGGGTCTTGTTCAGAACCTTGATGGCTTCGAAGATGCCCTTGACGATCAACGGCGCAAGGCCGAGCGAAGGCTCATCCAGCAAAAGCAGCTTGGGACGCGCCATCAGCGCGCGACCGATCGACAGCATCTGCTGCTCTCCCCCCGACAGCGTGCCGCCGCGCTGCGACTGACGCTCCTTCAGGCGCGGGAACAGCGTGAAGATCTTCTCGACGTCCTCGTTGAAATATTTGAGCTTGTCGAGGCTCGCGCCCATCTGCAGGTTTTCATAGACCGTCATACGCGGGAAAATGCGCCGCCCTTCCGGCGACTGGGCGATGCGAAGCCGGGCAATCTCATGCGTCGGCATGCGAGTGATATCGCGCCCCTCGAAGATGACCGAGCCGCTGCGCGCCTGCGGGCTGCCGCAGATCGTCATCATGAGCGTCGACTTGCCGGCGCCGTTCGCACCGATCAGGCTGACGATCTCGCCGCTGTTGACTTCGATATCGACGCCGGCAAGGGCACGGATATTGCCGTAATAGGTCTCGACGCCCTCAACTTTCAGAAGCGGTTGCCCCGTCATCAATGTTCGCCCTCTTGGAGGTGCTCGACTTCGGCAATCACCTCTTCCACTTCTTCATCCTCGACACCCAGATAGGCCGCGATCACCCTCGGATCGTTCTTGACCTGATCCGGCGTACCATCGGCGATCTTCTGCCCGTATTCGAGCACGACGACATGATCGGAGATTTCCATCACCACCGACATGTCATGCTCGATCAGAAGGATCGACGTTCCGGTATCCTTGCGGATGTTGCGCAGGAACTCGTTGAGCACCAGGGACTCGCGAGGATTGAGACCGGCGGCCGGCTCGTCCAGGCAAAGCATCTCCGGGCCTGTGCACATGGCGCGGGCGATTTCCAGACGGCGCTGGGCACCATAGGAGAGGTCGCCGGCAGGATCGTCGGCCCGGTCGATGAGATCGGCCTTCTCGAGCCAGAAGCGCGCGAGTTCGATGGCATTCTTGGCTTCTGCCCGATAGCGGCCGATGCCGAGCAGCCCGAGGATCGTGTAGCCGGAGGCGCGCATCAGCTTGTTGTGCTGCGCCACCAGCAGGTTTTCGAGCACTGTCAGGCCCGAAAACAGGCGGATGTTCTGGAAGGTACGGGCCACCTTGGCTTCGCGCGTGATCCGGAAATCCGGAAGCCGCTCCAGAAGATATTCCTTGCCGCTTTTCTGTTGAAGCGTGATCATGCCCATCGTCGGCTTGTAGAAGCCCGTGATGCAGTTGAACACGGTCGTCTTGCCAGCGCCGTTCGGTCCGATCAACGCGGTGATGTCGCCACGCTTCGCCTCGAAAGAGAGATCGTTGATCGCCATCAGGCCGCCGAACCTCATCGACAGGTGATCGACCTTCAGCAGGATGTCGTCGGGGGTTGCGGTCACAGCGTTCATCAGCCGTGGCCCTCCTTGGTAAAGCTGCCGGAGACCGCTTTCCGCTCCTTGAGGAAGGCGGTCGGCTCGCGGGTGCCGACGAAGCCGCGCGGCTTGAGGATCATCACGACGACCATGGCGAGCCCGAAGATCAGCATGCGATAGAGTTCGGGAGTGAAATCGGGACCGAAGCCGGGAATGATCGTCGTATTGCCCACGACCAGACCGGTCTTAAGGAAATCCATATCGCGCAGCAATTCCGTACCGCCGATCATGGCGATCGCCGCAATGGCGATGCCCTTCAGCGAGCCCATGCCGCCAAGAACGACGATCGCCAGGATCACCGCAGACTCGAGGAACACGAAGGATTCCGGCGAGACGAAGCCTTGACGGGCTGCGAAGAATGAACCTGCAAAACCGCCGAACATGGCGCCGGTGGCGAAGGCAGTCAGCTTCGTCGTCACCGTATTGATGCCGAGCGAGCGGCAGGCGATCTCGTCTTCGCGCAGAGCTTCCCATGCACGGCCGATCGGCATGCGGCGCAGCCGGATCGTCACATAGGCAGTCAGCGCGCAGAGCGCCAGGGCGACGTAAAAGAGGAAGATCTTGTACCAGGCCGACGAGAACGGCAGGCCGAAGCTGCGGATGAAGTTGTGCGGGTCCTTGGTATCGAAGGTGTAGATGCCGAACATCGATGCCTTGGTAATATTGGAAATACCGAAGCTGCCCTTCGTCACGTCAGTCCAGTTCGTCAGGACGATACGGATGATCTCACCGAAAGCCAGCGTCACGATCGCCAGATAGTCGCCGCGCAGGCGCAGAACCGGGAAACCGAGGATCATGCCCCAAAGCCCGGCAAAGATGCCGGAGAGCGGCAGCAGTATCCAGAACGACAGACCGAAATGCGTCGACAGCAGCGCGTAGGAATAGGCGCCGACCGCATAGAAGGCGACATAGCCGAGGTCGAGCAGCCCCGCCAGACCGACGACGATGTTCAGGCCCCAGGCAAGCATCACGTAGATGAGGATCTGGATGCCGAAGTTGTCGACATAGGTCAGAGACCCCTGTGGACCGAAAAGCGCCAGTGCCAGCATCGGATAGATAAGCAGGAAAACCAGCGCTATCGTGTTGAAATTCTTACCGACGAAACCCTGCTCGGTCACGACTGGCGCAAGCTTGGCTTTCTCGGCCTTTCTAGCCTCCAGACGGGGTCGCACGAACACCGTCATCACGAAGCGTCCGACCGCCGCAATGGCGACGATGATGGCCAAGAGGCCCCAGCGCTGGACGATGACCAGCTTGTTGTCCATGTTCTGATCGGTCTTTAGGCCGATATAGAGCACGAACATCCCAAAGGCGATCAGCGCGGTCCAGAGGGCATCCGTAATGCCTTTCTGGACAAGGCCGGGCGCGGTCTTGTCTGCAACGAAATTTGAATTTGCCATGGCGTTATACCTTTTCGACTTCCGGCCGCCCGAGAATGCCGGTTGGCTTGAAGATCAGAACGAAAGCCAGGATGCCGAATGTCGCGACATCCTTATACGCGATGGGAAAATTACCCGACCAGAACGACTCGATGAAGCCAATCATCAGGCCGCCGAGGACAGCGCCAGGCAGCGAACCAATGCCGCCGAGAACCGCCGCGGTGAACGCCTTGACGCCGGGAGTGAAGCCGTCGGCGAAGTTGGCGACGCCATAATACATCAGATACATCGTGCCGGCGACGGCGGCGAGCGCGGCGCCCATGATGAAGGTGACGGAAATGGTGCGGTCGACATTGATGCCGAGCAGCGCCGCCATCTTGCGGTCCTGCTCCGTGGCGCGCTGGGCACGACCGAGCGCAGTCTTGTTGACCAGATACCAGAAGGCGGCAAGCAGAACGACCGTTATGATGAAGATGATGATCTGCTTCAGCGACAGCGACACGGCGCCGAAGTTGTAGACATCACCCACCAGCGTCGGGATCGGCTTGTTGCGCGGACCCTGAGCAACCTGGATGAAGTTCGACAGCACGATCGACATGCCGATTGCCGTGATCAGCGGCGCGAGGCGGAAGGAACCGCGCAGCGGCCGGTAGGCGATACGCTCGATCACCCAGTTCCAAAGGCTCGTCATCAGCATGGCGACGATCAGCATCACCAAGAGCAAGACCGCCACCGGCAAGCCGGCGAAGAGCGACACGAGAACCAGATAGGTGATGAGAGCGGCAAAGCCGCCGAGCATGAAAACATCACCATGGGCAAAATTGATCATGCCGATGATGCCGTAAACCATGGTGTAACCAATGGCGATCAGGCCATAGATAGACCCGAGAGTCAGCCCGTTTAGGAGCTGCTGGATAAAATAATCCATATGTCATTTCCCCTGGATGCGGCGTCAATCGACCGCACCTCTTATTACTTTTAGGGTTTCCTTCATGAGGACCCGTGGGGGCGATTCCATACCGCTTTCGAGGGAAATGTGAAGCCAAAAAGGCAAGAAATTGACAAATTCTTTTCAAATCGCCGCGCAGTGGCGCAAATCAGGCCAAAAATGATATAAAAGCGGCATCCCCTGCCTCAAAAAATAGCCAAAATGATCAACAAGGGAATTTTCGCTGAAGAGCTTTTGTCAGCGGCAGGCCCTCTGCGGGGCCTACCAGTTTCGCTTTCACAAGCATGATTAGGCTCGCATGCGCGCTCCGTCGGCATCGAACAGCGGCTCCGCCTGCAGGTTCGCAGGCAACAGTTCGCCAAGCAGTTCTATCGACCAGCCCTGTGTCTCATCGGCAATTTCCTTCGGAACATAACCGACGGCAACCGAAAGACCGGAGGCATGGGCATATCCGCCAGACGTGACCCAGCCACAAACCGCGCCATTGTGGTAGATCGGCTCATCGCCGATGACATCGGCATCCCTCGCCTTGAGGATGAAGGTTTTCAGCCGCAGTGCCCCGCCTTCCGACTTCTCCTTTGCTGCAGCCGCCTTGCCTATGAAGTCGGCCGGCTTGGAAAGCGCCACGAAGCGGCCAAGGCCGGCCTCGAAGGGGCCGTAAAGCGGCCGGTATTCGCGCGCCCAGCTGCCATAGGACTTATCGAGACGCAGCGCATTCAGCGCCCTCAAGCCGAACAGCCGTATGCCGAATTCGGCTCCCTCCTCCATCAGGAGATCGAAGATGTAGCGCTGATGTTCCGGCTTCATCCATATCTCGTATCCCAGGTCGCCCGTATAGGAGACGCGTCCGACGATGGCGGACGCCATGCCGATATCCACGCGCCGGATGGACATGAAGGGAAAGGCGTCGGTCGAAAGGTCCTGATGCGTCAGCTTCTGCAGCAATCTGCGGGCATTCGGACCGGCGATCGAGAGGCCGAGAAGCGACAGGCCCAGCGGTTTCAGCTCGACCGAGCCGTCCTTGGGCAGCAGGCTTTCGAACCAGCGCATATGATAGGCTTCCGCGATACCTGAGCCGATGAGGAGGAAATCGCCCTCGCCGAGCTTTGCCAGCGTGAAATCGCCGATGAGTTTGCCGTCATGCTTCAGCATCGGCGCCAGCGTCATGCGGCCGACGGCCGGAATGCGGCAGGTGAGCAACCTGTCGAGGAAAGCTTCCGCCCCCGGCCCCTTGACCGAATATTTGGCAAAGCCCGAAGTCTCCATCAGGCCGACACTCTCGCGCACCGCCTTCGCTTCGGCGCCGACGACGTCGAAGTCGTTGGAGCGGCGCCAGGAGAATTGGTCCACCTCGCCCTGCGGAGCAAACCACAGCGCCTGCTCGAGACCGTAGTAAGCTCCGAAGACGCCGCCTGCCTCCTTTAGTTTGTCGTAGATCGGCGTCGTCAGCAGCGGACGCGCGGCCGGCAGTTCCTCGTTCGGATAGCGGATGGAGAAGCGCCGGGCATAGTTCTCGCGCACCTTGGCGTTCGTATAGGCAAGCGTCGCATAGTCGCCGTAGCGCGAGACGTCCATGGCAAAGACATCGAAGCCCGGATCGCCATAGATCATCCAGTTGGCGAGCGCCAGCCCGACGCCGCCGCCCTGGCTGAAGCCGGCCATGACGGCGCAGGCCGACCAATAGTTCCTGAGCCCGCGCACGGGACCGACAAGCGGGTTGCCATCAGGCGAGAAGGTGAACGGGCCGTTGATGATCTTCTTGATGCCGGCATTGTTGAAGGCCGGAAAATGGCGGAAGCCGACTTCCAGTTCCGGCGTGATGCGCTCGATATCCTCGGCCAGCAGCTCGTGGCCGAAATCCCAGGGCGTCGTCAGCGGCGACCAGGGGCGACATGCCTTCTCATAGGTGCCCATCAGCATGCCCTGCCGCTCCTGGCGTAGATAGATCTCGCCATCGAAATCGACGCAGTGCATCAGTTCCTTGCCGGTGGTCTTGTTGAAGTCGATCACCTCGGGCATGTCCTCGGTGATCAGATACATGTGCTCCATGGCGAGCACGGGAAGCTCCAGCCCGACCATGCGGCCGACTTCGCGCGCCCAGAGACCGGCGGCGTTGACGACATGCTCGGCGATGATCTCGCCCTGGTTGGTGATGACGCGCCAGGAACCGTCCTCGCGCTGTACCAGCTCTTCCACCTTGGTATGCAGATAGATGTCGGCACCGTTCTTCTTCGCCGAACGGGCATAGGCATGCGTGGTGCCATAAGGATCGAGATGGCCTTCGACGGGATCGTAGAGCGCGCCGACGAACTGATCGGGATCGAGAAGCGGCATCATCTCATGCGCTTCTCTGGGCGTCAGCAGGGTCGCCTCCAGGCCGTTATAGCGTCCCTTGGCAAGGATCGACTTCAGCCAGTCGAAGCGCTGCGGCGTCGCCGCCAGCATAAGGCCCGAGGTCAAATGCAACCCGATGTCCTGGCCCGAATACTCCTCGATCTCCTTGTAGAGCTCGACCGTATATTTCTGCAGCTTGGCGACATTCGGGTCGCCGTTGATCGTATGCATGCCACCGGCGGCATGCCAGGTCGAACCGGAGGTCAGTTCGGAACGTTCGAGCAGCACCACATCCGTCCAGCCGAACTTCGTCAGGTGATAGAGCACCGAACATCCGACGACACCGCCACCGATGACGACGACCTTGGCATGGCTTTTCATCTAGGAATCCCCTGTTTTCAGCACGAAGTCGCCGGGTGTTTTCCCGTATGACCGGCCGCATTTGCAGGGCAGCCTAGAGACTATCCGGGAAGCCAAATAGCCCGAACTGCGAAACCGATATGTCTGTTTGCGCCATCGCAATTGTTCGGATCGCGCCATCGCTTTTCGGAGACACAAATCGATCGACAAGGCATTCGAAGTCCGGCGGCCTATGGTTTTTCAGTCGGCAAAACCGGCCGTCAGGGCAAATTCGCGCCCCATCTCCATGATCTCCTCGAACACGCTGCCGGCATAGGAGCGCGGGATGATGATCTCGAAGCGGTCAGGGCCGGTGCGGGCAACATTGGCGCTGACATGGCAGCACAACATGCTGGCCGACTGGCCCTCGGCGAAAACCTGCGGATGCAGGTCGACGGCCACGCATTTCGCCAGGATACGGCGAACGCTGGGGCCGGACATACGAAGCAACACCCGGCCATCGCTCTGCTCGAAGAAGGAAACGCGGGCAGGATCGAGCGTGAAGAGATCCCGCGCCACGCTCTCGACACCAAGCGTCTCCGACAGAACAAGCCATTCTCTCGGCCCGACGTCGCGAACCGACACATCGTCAATCGCCTTCAGGCCGGCCAGAACCCAATCCTTTTCGCCGGCCTTGCCAAGCACGGAGAAGATGACCGGCCGGCGGACAACGGCAAGATGATTCGGATTGGGTGCAGCCTCGAAGCCGGAAATGTGATCTTCCAGCACATGTCTGTTTTGATACGCGACGCTCATCATTCCCTCACCCGAAAAGCTTCTTGTTGTCAGCATCGACGAAGACCGGGTTGCAGACCTCCGCCGGCACTTCCTCGCCGCGCAACCCGTCCCAGACGACCACATGCTCGCCGATCCGTTCCCGGCCCGACTTCAGGAACGCCAGAGCGATGGAATGGCCGAGAACGGGCGAGAAGCAGGCCGAGGAGACATGACCTTGATCGTTCGCGGTCGACGGCCTGGCGCCTTCCCTCAACAGATGCGCGCCGGCATGAATCTCCTTCGTCGTATCGAGCGGCTTCAGGCCGACGAGCTGCACGCGGTCGGCCGCAGTCAATCCGAAGCGGGTGGACAATCTCTTGCCGATGAAATCCGGCTTCTGCGTCGCCATCATCCGGCCAAGCCCGACATCGTCGGGCGTCGTGCGGCCGTCCAGCTCGTTATGGGTGACATGGCCCTTCTCGATGCGCAGCACGTTGAGGGCCTCGACGCCATAGGCGCAGATGCCATGCGCCTTGCCGACCTCCATGATCGCATCCGCCACCGCCTCGCCATAACCGGCAGGAACCGCAAGCTCATAGGCAAGCTCGCCGGAGAAGGAGATGCGGAACAGGCGTGCCTTGAGGCCGCCCTTCAGCATGACCTCGGCAGCGGCGAGGAACGGGAAGAACGCATCGGAAATATCATCCTCGACGATCTGTTCCAGCACCAGCCGCGCCTTCGGCCCGGCAATCGCCATCTGCGCCCATTGATCGGAGGAGGAGACGAAGCGAACGTCGAGCTGCGGCCAGAGCGTTTGGGCGCAAAACTCCATATGCGTCATGACTTCGCCGGCCATCGCGGTCGTGGTCGTCAGGAAGAAATGATCGGGCGTCAGCCGGCTCGTCGTTCCGTCGTCGAAGACGATGCCATCCTCGCGCAACATCAACCCGTAGCGCGCTTTGCCGATCGGCAGCTTCAGGAAGGCATTGGAATAGAGGCGATTGAGAAATTCCGCGGCATCCTTGCCGAAAACCTCGATCTTGCCGAGTGTCGAAACATCGCAAAGGCCGACATTGTTGCGGACGTTCAGGACTTCGCGGTCAACGCTATCGCGCCAACCCTTTTCGCCCGTCCGCGCAAACCAGGACGAACGATACCAGAGGCCGGCCTCCACGAAGGTCGCGCCATTCTTCTTTGCCCAGCCATGCAGCGGCGATTCCCGCACCGGCTGCGCGTGTTTGTCACGCGCCGTGCCCGCCAACGCGCCGAAGGAGACAGGGGTGTAGAACGGCCGGAACGTTGTCGTGCCGACGGCGGCTGGACTGACGCCGCGCATGCCGGCGATGATGCCGGCGGCGTTCACGTTGCCGAGCTTGCCCTGATCGGTCGCCATGCCGCTGGTCGTGTAGCGCTTGGCGTGCTCCACATGGCCGAAGCCCTCACGCAAGGCAAGACCGAGATCCTTGGTATGGACGTCGTTCTGAAAATCCACGAACGCCTTGTCCTTGGCGCCGGGCACATGCCAGATCGCCGCGAAGGACGGATCATAGTCCCCCTCGACCTCGGGGACATCCGCCGCATGAACAGTGCGGCCGAGACTTTCGACAATCTTCCGCGCCTTTTCCACACCATCGGCGAGACAGCCGGAAACGCTCTCGATGCCCGCAGCCGATCCGGCAATCTCCAGCTCGCCGCCAACTGTTGGCGCCATGAATGCCTGGCTCTCGTCCGACCAGACCGGCTTGGCGCCGCGCTGGCAAGCAAGATGGATGATCGGCGACCAGCCACCCGACATGGCGAGCGCATCGCAGGCGATGAGTTCATCCAGGCCGCCGCGATCGGCGATGACGCCGCTGATGCGATATTTGCCCTTGGTCGCGTGGACGCTCGCCCCATGCACGACGCGAACACCTTGCGGCGCAACGTCGGAAGAGGCGGCGCGCGTATCCATGATCGCCGAAATCTCGACGCCGGCCGCCGCCATGTCGAGCGCTGTGCGATAACCCGAGCCGCCATTGGTGAACACGGCCACCTTCTGACCCGCAACGACGCCGTAGCGATTGAGATAGCTGCGCATGGCACCGGCCACCATCACGCCGGGGCGGTCGTTGCCGCCGAAAACCAAGGGCCGTTCCTCCGCGCCGGAGGCAAGAATGGCGCGCTTGGCTGCGATACGCCACAGACGCTCGACCGGCAGGTCGGGCGACGGCATCGCAACATGCTTCTGCACCTTCTCGACCGCACCGAAGACATTGCCGTCATACCAGCCGAAGACTGTCGTACGTGGCATCAGGGTGACACTCTCGAAACCTTGCAGCTCCTCCAGCGTCGCCTGAACGAAGACATCGGCCGACGCGCCGCCGATCGAGACCCTTTCCGACAACAGCGAGCCACCCAGACGGAAGCCCTCATCGGCGAGGACCACGCGCAGGCCGGCACGCGCCGCGGTCAGCGCTGCCATCAATCCGGCAGGACCAGAGCCGATAACAAGCAGATCGCAATGCGCCCAGGCTTTCTCATAGCGATCCGGATCGGCCTGCATGACTGCCTTGCCGAGGCCGGCGGCGCGGCGAATCAGCGGCTCATAGACCTTCTCCCAGAAGGCTGCCGGCCACATGAATGTCTTGTAGTAGAAGCCCGCGCCGAGGAAGGGCGACAACAGGCCGTTGAGCGAGCCAAGATCATATTTCAGCGACGGCCAGCGGTTCTGGCTGGCAGCCGTCATGCCCTGATAGAGTTCGGCGACGGTGGCTCGTGTATTCGGCTCCGTGCGCCCGTCCTTGCCGATGGTGACGAGCGCATTGGGTTCAGCCGAACCTGCCGTCAGGATGCCGCGCGGCCGGTGATATTTGAAGCTGCGTGCGACGAGCAGCTGATCATTGGCAAGGAGAGCGGCGGCGAGCGTATCGCCCTCCAGGCCCCTCATATCCTTGCCGTCGAATTTGAAGGAAAGCGGGCGGCTGCGATTGACGAGGCCGCCGGTCGACAGACGATAGGCCGTCATTGCGCCACCTCCCTTGCCTTGTCCTCGGCATCGGTGACGGAAAAGACCTCGTGGGTGATGTTGCTGCGCTCAACGACCAGCCAGCGGCGGCAGCCCGCCGCGTGATGCCAGTATTCGAGAATCCGTCCCCGCTCATTGTCGCGGATATGGACATAGCGATGCCAATCCTCATCCGGAGCCGAAGGAGCCGGACGAGCGACGGACGCGCCGCGAATGGAGAATTCTTCCTTCGGTCGCATGCCGCAATGCGGGCAGTTGATCAAGCTTGCCATTGGTTTCGTGCCCTCAATGCAGGTTCGGCTGCGGACCCTTGCCGCTTTCGTCCAGCGCGAAGCCGCGCTCGAAGCGGTCGAGACGCAGGAGACGGCTGACTTCGTGGCTTTCGCCCTTGGCGATCAAGTGCGCGAAGCAGAAGCCCGAAGCCGGCGTCGCTTTGAAGCCGCCATAGTTCCAGCCGCAGTTCAGATAGAGATTGTCGATCGGCGTGCGGTCGATGATCGGCGAGCCGTCCATGCTCATATCCATGACGCCGCCCCAGGTGCGCAGCACGCGCACACGCGACAGGCCGGGAATGAGCGCCACCCCCTCCTCCATCGTATGCTCGACGGTGGCGAGGTTGCCGCGCTGGGCATAGGAGCTGTAGTAGTCGATATCGGCCCCGAAGACCAAGCCGCCCTTGTCCGACTGCGAGATATAGAAGTGCCCCGCTCCATAGGTGATGACGTTGTCGATGACAGGCTTCAGCCCTTCTGAGACGAAGGCCTGAAGCACATGGGTTTCGATCGGCAATTCCAGATCGGCCATATTACCCAGGATCGAGGTATGACCGGCCGCCGCCAGCGCCAGCTTGTTGCAGCCGATGAAGCCGCGGTTCGTTTCCACCCCGGTCACAACGCCAGCCTCGCGGCGGATGCCGATCACCTCGCATTGCTGGATGAGATCGACGCCGCGGCTATCGGCGCCGCGCGCATAGCCCCAGGCGACGGCATCGTGGCGTGCCGTGCCGCCGCGCCGCTGCAGCAGGCCGCCGAGGATCGGAAAGCGCGCATGGTCGAAATTCAGGTAGGGCATCATCCGGCGCACCTGCTCGCGGCTCAAAAGCTCCGCATCGACGCCATGCATACGCATGGCATTGCCGCGACGGGCATAGGCATCGCGCTGGCCGTCGGAATGGAAGAGGTTGACGATGCCGCGCTGGGAGACCATGGCATTATAGTTGAAATCCTGCTCGAGCCCTTCCCAGAGCTGCATCGAGAATTCGTAGAAAGGCTCATTGCCCGGCAAGAGGTAATTGGAGCGGATGATCGTGGTGTTGCGCCCGACATTGCCGGAGCCAATATAGTTCTTTTCCAGCACCGCGACGTTGGTGATGCCGAATTCCTTGGCAAGATAATAAGCCGTCGCCAGCCCATGCCCGCCGCCGCCGACGATGATCACGTCGTAATGCGATTTTGGCTCCGGCGTCCGCCACACCGGCTGCCAATGGCGGTTGCCCGAAAACGCCTGTTTTAGAAGCTGATATGCCGAATATCGCATGCATTCATCCCGATCATTACCCGGCCGCACATTCGCATATGCAATAAAAACGACAAGTCCCGGAAAGACGAAAAAGATTCGCAAACAGAACATGTTCTTTTCCGAATGCGCAGGAGAAGCCGATGATTGTCTCCGGAAGATCACCCCTCGCAGGTCAATGATTTTAGCGGCGACGCAAGCACGCAAAGCGCTGTTGCGAAACCTCGGTTCAGGCGCTAAGCCGAAACGAGCCGGATCTTTTGAAGTCTAAATTTCACAATCGAGACTTCCTATCTATAATATCCGGAAACTTGAACCGCGGACACGGTGCGGAAAGACGAACTGGCAGATGCTTGCAACATTCGAAAGAGCAGCGCTCGAGGCGGGGAAGGCCATATTGGAGGTCTACCGCGCCGGCTACGCCGTGGCCTTGAAACAGGACATGAGCCCTGTAACCCTTGCAGACGAGCGCGCGGAACACATCATCCTCGAACATCTCGCGCGCGATTTTCCGAACATACCGGCCATTGCCGAGGAATCGGTGTCCGCCGGCAGGGTCCCGGATGTTCGCGGCCGCTCCTTCTTCCTTGTCGACCCGCTCGACGGCACGCGCGAATTCATCGAGCATCGTGACGAATTCACCGTCAACATCGCCTATATAAAGAATGGCGTTCCCGTTGCCGGGATCGTCTATGCCCCCGCACTCGGAATAGCCTTCACCGGCGAGCAAGGCAGAGCCCGCAAGTTGATCATCGACGATCATTTTGCCGTCGCCGACCGCCTGACCATCGCCGTGCGCGCACGGCCGGTCAATCTGACCGCGCTTGCCAGCCGTTGCAACAGCAATGAAAGGACCGAAAGCTTCCTTTCGGACAATGCGGTTGCCGCCTGCACGTCGATCGGCTCATCGCTGAAATTCTGCCTGGTTGCCGAAGGCAAGGCCGATGTCTATCCGCGTTTCGCGCGCACCATGGAGTGGGATACCGCAGCCGGCGACGCCGTCTTGCGCGCGGCGGGCGGCGCTACCGTGACGGTCGATGGCCGTCCCCTGGCCTATGGCAAGATCGACCAGAGCGAAGATAGCGACTTTGCAAACCCGCACTTCATCTGTTGGGGCGGCAAGAAGAGCGCCATACACGCTTAAGGGCGCTTTTTTCGAAAGAAAGATCCCCTTTGACGCAACCGGACAACAAAGCCGGCGCAGGGATTTTTGATCCAAAAGCGTAAGTTTTCACTGACAAAAAATGATAGGATGAAAGCTGTTTCCCCTGAAATAACAGGGGATTATCCGGCATTTTCTCTCTTCGGCCAAAGGCAAATCAGTTGCCGGCCACATTTCTTAAAATTCTTAGCAAAGTCTTACTATGTGCTTAGGCAATTTTTAAATGTGGCAAGATAGAGTGCCACTCGTGGTCTTGAGTGTGTGTAGAGAGTCCAATGACCGAAATGATACGTCCCCGAGTGAAGTATGTCATCGGCCCCGATGGCAGCCCGCTTACGATAGCCGACCTTCCGCCGCCGAATACGCGCCGCTGGGTCATCCGTCGTAAGGCAGAGGTTGTTGCCGCTGTGCGTGGTGGTCTGCTCAGCTTGGAAGAAGCCTGCGAACGTTATACGTTGACCGTCGAAGAGTTCCTCTCCTGGCAGTCGTCCATCAACAGCCATGGCCTTGCCGGCCTGCGGACGACCCGCATACAGCAGTATCGCCACTGACAACAGCGACAGACACGACCTTTATCTGATCTTTGGTTCGGGCCTCCTTCACCCCAAATGGGACGGAAAGAGGCCCGAATTATTTGGCTGAAGCCGCCTTGAGACGAGGTTGTCGGTCTCCCTGCAAGCAGGCGCCGATAATGTATTCATCTTAAGATTTCCGCAGGGTGCTCCCGCGATGCGTGTTACAAGAGCCTGGCCAAATGAAGGGTTCAGGCTATTTGCTGCTTCACACGCTACCCATGGTGATTACCCATAACTTCCATCCAGAACGGGGTGCGTTCCGCAACGTCTGCGGTCTGCCGCGAGAAGATGCCGAGCGGATCGTCGCCTCGATCCGGCATGGCGGGCATTCCTATCTCAAGGAAAATTATCTAGCGCGGCGGTTGCACACTGAAAATTGGCTCATAGCGGAACGCGCCCGAAAGATCGGCGAAACACCCCTCGCCCGCCCCATCTATTTCTTCCTTGGCGACATGGCCGACGGATGGGACAGATCTCGCCCTGCATCTGTTGTCCTTCCACTCGCCCTGTTCGATCCTCGCACGATCACATTCACCTTTCCCGATAGCATGGCAAGCTGTCCACACATACGCCCGGCGAGCCCTTCCGACAAACCATGGCATGGGCAGGTTTTCACCCTTGCCGAGATCACGCAGGTAGTCGCTCGCTACGGCTTCCCCGACCCGACGCTGTCGAGAGATCGACGTGGACCGGATGCCTTCATCGAAGTTCAGGTGTGGGACGATCGTCCGCTTCTTGAAATTCGCCGACAGGCCGGACCATGATGCAGCATTCAACGGTTGGCAGCTTGCCGAACCCATGCAATCTTCGCCGCATGTAACGATCAGGGAGATAAGCCATGGATATCCGCAACGAAGACAATGCGTCGGGCGGCCGTTACGTCGCGACCGTCGAGGGTCATGAGGCGGAAATGACGTTTTCCCGCGCCTCCCCCCAGCTCATCATCGTCGATCATACCGGCGTGCCGGACGCCCTGCGCGGCAAGGGGGTCGGTCAGGCGCTGGCTCTTCACGCCGTCGAGGAAGCCCGCCGTGGTGGCTGGAAAATCATTCCGCTCTGCCCCTTCTTCAAGGCGCAGGCGCAGCGCCATGATGACTGGCGCGACGTCGTCAATCTCTAGGCAGTGGTGTCAAACAAGGATTCGCTGGTGTGTCCAGGCAAACGCCGGATGCAGGAATGCCAGGCGGATGCCCATATCGACACAGGCGAAAATACAAAAAGCCCCGCATGACCGGCCCTGTCACGGCCGGTCATGCGCGGCTTTTGTGCCGCCTCTGTCTTATCCCGCATATTCCGAGGAAGGCCCCGTGTCGGAGTGGAATGATGCGTGGATCAAAAGAGGACGACGAAATCGCGACCTCAGGCGCGCGCCCTTGCGGGGCCCGAACCGTCACGCTCCTCGAGCGCTGCGGCCTTTGCATATTCAGCCTGCATTTCCTCAAGCGAATATTCCAACGCCTCTTCCTGAACCTGAAGCTCCCGGATCGACACCTGCAGGTTGTCCGCGCGCTGGCGGGCGGCCTTGGCAAAGGTCGGGTAAGCAAAGTGGTTAGGGTCAGAAATGCCGGACTTTTTCTCTTCCAGCACGATCTGGCTCTCCAGATCCTTCGTCATGCGGTCAAATTCCGCCATCATCATCTGCAACTGCTGCAGCTGACGGCGTTTTTCGTTCACCTGAAACTCTTTCAGGCGAACTAGGCTCTCACGTGACTTCATACGCATTACTCCCGTGATGCGAGACCCCGGCTCTCGGTATTTCCGCCCGCCAAACCGGTTTTAAACGACTTGGTTAAAAAAATTTCCAGCGATCTTAATAAAAACCTACCGCTGGTAACCTTTCGTTTACGGGCATCGTTAATGATAGGCGTAATGATTTAAGGGTCAGTAAATGCCGGGGTCGGAATTCGATATGTCGGCATTGATGAGTCAGATGAATCACTTGGCGTGAGTTCCTAATGCGATACTTTAGAAACGGATATTGCTGATTGTCGTTGGAAAACAGTGCAATGGAAAAATTATTTAATAAATTCGATACGACTTGCCAGAGTGAATCAGAATTTGTTAACCATTCCATGGCAGCTTCCAAATCAAGCAGTGATTTGATCGGTATCGCGTAAGGGGGCTGACGACCTTTCGGCGGCGGTAAAGGGGACAATTATGCGGGTTCTACTCATTGAAGACGACAGCGCGACAGCGCAGAGCATCGAATTGATGCTCAAGTCCGAAAGTTTCAACGTCTATACCACCGATCTCGGTGAGGAAGGCGTCGATCTCGGAAAGCTTTACGACTACGACATCATTCTGCTCGATCTCAACCTTCCCGATATGTCCGGCTACGAAGTGCTGCGCACGCTGCGCCTTTCGAAGGTCAAGACGCCGATCCTCATCCTCTCCGGCATGGCCGGCATCGAAGATAAGGTTCGCGGTCTCGGCTTCGGTGCTGACGACTATATGACCAAACCCTTTCATAAGGATGAATTGGTCGCACGCATCCACGCTATCGTTCGCCGCTCCAAGGGCCATGCCCAGTCGGTGATCATGACCGGCGAGCTCATCGTCAATCTCGACGCCAAAACAGTCGAAGTCGGCGGCCAGCGCGTGCATCTGACCGGCAAGGAATACCAGATGCTGGAGCTGCTCTCGCTTCGCAAGGGCACGACGCTCACCAAGGAAATGTTCCTGAACCATCTTTATGGTGGCATGGACGAACCTGAACTGAAGATCATCGACGTCTTCATCTGCAAGCTGCGCAAGAAGCTCGCCAATGCCGCCGGCGGCGCCAACTACATCGAAACCGTCTGGGGCCGCGGCTATGTGCTGCGCGAGCCCGACGCCAGCGATTTCGCCGAAAGCGCCTAAGCCGCCGCCCCGCCATTGCCGCCCATGCATCGAAATCCCGCCTCAAAGGCGGGATTTTTTGTTGGCGGTACCGAAAAAAATAAAAGCCGCCCCGAACGGACGGCTGTCATTATTTCGATAATCCTCAGCGGGAACTAGGCGGCGATGGCGCGATTGCCGAAGATCGCCGTCAAGATCTTGCGGTCGAAGGGTTTCAACAGGAAGTCCGTAGCGCCAGCCCGCTTTCCAGCCATCAGCTTGCGCAGGTCCGCTTCGACGACACAATAGTAGATCTTCACGTCCTTGCCGTTCGGCATGGCACGGATGCTGGCAATCAGCTCGAGCGCGCCTTCCATGCCGGCGTCGACAATCAAATAGTCCGGGATCTCGGCCTCGCAACGCATCAAGGCTTCACGGGCATCACCGGCCTCGCTCACCAGGAAATCCAGCTCGGATAGAATTCGCTTGCCGACCTTGCGTACGACATCCGATGTATCCGTTATCATGAACCGCTGCATGTGTGCGCTCCTTAGCGTCAGTCGCCGAGACCTGAACGACAACTTCAAATTGGAACGATAGGATCAGCAAGCTAAGGATTCGTTACCGCTATGTTGTCAATTGCGCGGACAACCGGAAGATTGCAAAAATATCGAATGCACGAAAAGATAATCCCGCGACCGCCATTCGGCCGCGGGTCAAGACATGCAGCTATCAAGAATCCGTCTACGCGGCCGGTATGAGCGCGGTGAAGGTGAGCTCTTCCGGCGTCGCATTGTAGGAGAGCTCCATTCCGCTCTCGTCGGCGAGAAGCACCGTGTAATAGGGCTGGATCGAATGGGCGTCGATTGCCTCTTCCAGCGTGCCCGAGCAGATTTCAGCAAATTTCGGCGGCACACGCATCAGCCGCCCCTTGACGGTGATCGTGAACTTGGCCTCGAGTTCGGGATTTTCCAGCATCACCTCGATATTGCCACCACGCGGGATCGCGCTGTAGGCCACGAGGAAAAGGTTGAGCAGCAACTTCACGCGGTTCTTCGCGATGATGGCGCGGGGACCGACCCAGCTCACCTCGGTCTTCTTCTCGGCGGCTGCAAAATCCTTCGCGGCGCGTTCGGCTTCACCCGTGTCGATCGATGCGCCGACCGAGCCGGACGCGCCAAAAGCCAGGCGCGCGAACTTCAAGCGGACAGAGGCATTGAGCGCGCTGGTGCGGATCAGATCCATCGCATCGGCATCGGCACCACCCTCATCGAGCAGCTCCAGGCCATTGTTGATGGCCCCGACCGGCGAGATCACATCATGGCAAACGCGGCTGCACAGCAGCGCGGCCAGATCCGGTCCGGTCAGAGTGAGATTCGGATTCTTCGACATTCATTGTCTCCTGAATGCTGACAAGGCGAAACGCAGTAGATTCCACGTTGCCACGGTAAGGTTGCTCGAGGATTGTCGCAGCCGGTGTACCGCACGCCATAAAGACACCATATTTGGTAAACCGATTGTTAAGACCATCGACGCAAAATGCATTCATCACTATCAGACGTCTTCGCGCGCGAATCATACTGCGATGGACGGGCGGAACGGTCTGAAAGAGGGGGCGAGCCATGCTTGGCACGTCCATCGCACCGACCATGATGAACGGATGACTTTCATGCGCTATGAATTCCTGAAGAGAATGCCAAGCCCCGGCACCAGGACGCTCGGGCTCGGTCTGATCCTGGCCATTGTTGCATTCGTGAGCTTCGCATTGCCGGTCCGTCAGGCCGCTGCCGCGCCCGACAGTCAATATTCGGCGCAGGAAATCGTCGATGCCGGCCATTCCTTCTTCGGCTCCACCAGCGGCGGCCTCGCCAAGGTCATCGAGCGGGCCTTCCAGCAATATGGCCTGCCCAACGGCTACATTCTCGGCCAGGAAGGCTCGGGTGCCTTCCTCGCCGGCCTGACCTACGGCGAAGGCCAGCTGAATACCAAGAATGCCGGCGAGCATCCGCTTTATTGGCAAGGTCCTTCGCTCGGCCTCGACTACGGCGGCCAAGGCACCCGCGTCATGATGCTGGTCTATGATCTGCCGAACATTGACAGCGTCTATACCCGCTTCGGAGGCGTAAGCGGCCAGGCCTTCGTCGTCGCCGGCTTCGGAATGACTGTCTTGAAGAACAACAATATCGTGCTGGTTCCGATCCGCACCGGCCTTGGTGCCCGCCTCGGCGTCAACCTTGGCTACCTGAAGGTCACGCCCAACGCGACCTGGAATCCCTTCTGAGCATTGGCTATATCGTCTCCCAAGCAGCCATGCCTTGGCCCGCCTAGACCGCGGGCCTTTTCTTTCAGCAAATCCGGCCCACGCCGATAAACCATATCCGCTTTAAACGCTTGCCGCATGCCCAGCTCATGATTAATCATTTCATCGAGATCGAAAATAAATCCAGGATACTGGCCGCGTCGTGATTCAATTTGCTCTGTTGTTCGGATTGGGCTTTCTGACGGCCTCTCTTCTGGTCTTTCTCATCGCGCCAGCAATCCATCGTCGCATCGTTTGGTTCACCGAAAAGCGCCTGAAGGCGACCATGCCGCTGAGCCCTCAGGAAGTGCGGGCTCAGAAGGACATGGCGCGCGCGCTCTTTGCCGCCGAAAATGCCAGGACGGAGCAGGCCTTGACGCAGGAGCGCGACAAGACCGTCGCGCTGCAGATTCACAATGGCAAGCTTCAACAGGAAGCCAGCCGGCTTGCCGGCGGAAACAGCGAACTGCAGACACGCATCGACGACCTAGAGATGGAAGCCGGAGAGCTGCGCTCGCGCCTGCGGCGTGAAGAGAGCTACATCAGCCAGCTCAAGTCAGGCATTCATGTCGCGGAGCAGGCCAGTGCGGAGAAGGAAGCCGATATCGATAATCTGCGCAAGCGGATGATGAAGATGTCCGCCGATGCCGACAACCTCAAGATCGACCTTGCAACCAGGGAAACCGAAATCGAGAGTTTGAAGCTTCGCATCAATACATTGCGGGACGAACGGGATACATTGCATCGGGATCTGAACGCCGCAAGCGTACGGGCCGCGGATGCGGAGCGGTCGCTTCGTCAGGAAACCGACAAGAACAAGCGGCTGGACGAACGGCTCACCCGCGAGATCGCCGGCAGCGCCGACAAGGAGACTGCAATCGAGCGGCACGTTCAGGACGTTGTCCGCCTGAAGGAACGGCTCGAAGCCGCCGTCAAGGAATCGAGGGAAGCCAGCAAGGCGTTGCGCGCCGCCGGCATAGCGCCTCCGAAGAAGCCGGCGAAAGCGCCAAAACTCTCGGCAGTGTCCATGATCGTGAATACCGCCGACAATCAGACGAACGCGGCTGAACCGGAACGCACAGTGGAACACGATATCGCGCACATGACGGAAGAGGTCCGCAATCGGGCCGCAGCCCTTTCGGACCGCCTGCTGAAGGCCCGCACGCCGGCCCATGAGGAGGCCGTGCGCGAGGAGATCGCGACGATCGCCGCCAATATGGTGGCGCTGACCGCGCTCAAGGAAGGCAGCGCATCCCCCATCCTTGATCTTCTGCCGAAGGATAAGGTCGCTGCCGAACAGGGCGCGCGCATCAGCCTTGCCGATCGCGTGGCTGCCATGCTGCCGAAGCATCCCTAGTCCGAATAGCATGCACGGCGCTCAGATGCGCTTGATCCTCGACGCCATCTCGAAAAGCGCGATACCGCTGGCCGTCGCGACATTGAGGCTGTCGAGCCCCGGAGCCTGCGGTATCCGCACGCTGCCGAATGCGGACAGGATGTTCTGCGGCAGACCATCCCCTTCCGTGCCGACGACGAGGGCCATGCGGTCCGATGGCGGAACATCGCGAATATCGGCCTCCCCCCGCGGCGACAGGCTCCAGATCGCAAAGCCGCGATCGGCGAGCGCCGCTAGCAGATGGACGTCGCTCGACTGCCGGCAATAGGGCATGGTCAGAACGGAGCCGACGGAAACCCGGAGCGCCTTTCGATAGAGCGGGTCGCAACAGCTCTCGTCGAGCAGCACCGCATCGGCCCCGAAGACCGCCGCGTTGCGGAACATGGAACCCATATTGTCGTGGTTGGAAATGCCGCAACCGACAAGCACGAGCGCCTGTTGCGGCAGGCGGTCGAGAAACGCACTCAGTTCGCTTTCCGTCTTCCGCCGGCCAAGCGCCAGAACACCGCGATGCAGATGGAAGCCGACGATGCCGTCGAGCACCTCTGATGTCGCGACATGGACCGGAACCTCGGGAGGGAGGCCAGCAATGATGTCCGCCAGGCCGGCGACGCGGTTTTGCAGCAGCAGCACCTTTTCGGCGATGAACTCGCCGCCTGCCGCATGGGCCTCGGCAAGCAGCCGCAGCACCACCGTACCCTCGGCAATGAAGCGGTTCTCGCGACCCGTCAGATCGCGCTCGCGGATATCACGGAACTCGGCGATGCGCGGATCGTCAGGATTCGTGATCTCGATGAGCCGATCGCTCGTCATCGCGCGGCCGTCAATTGGACAGAGATATGGTCGCCACGATGCGGCCGATGCCGTAGTCGAAGACGATAGCCTGCCGCTGGCCGCTGGCGAGCGTGCCGTAAAACAGCACCTGGTTTGCCGAAAGAGCCGTGGACTGGACGGTGAAGCCCGCCGGCAGCAAAGCCGTCACGGCCACGGGAGCATCCGAAGGAATGTTGGAGGCAGCCTGGCCTGCCGGCTTTGCCGCCGGCCGCATCGTCTTGTAGACAACGGCGCCGAAGACAGCCATAAGGCTCACCACCATGACGGCCGCGGAGATGATCTGCAGGCGGATCATCTTGCGTCGGACACTCTCCAGGGCCGGATCGAGGGGCTTTTCCTCTTGATCGTCTGGCTCGAGATTTGTCATCGATGCGTCCTTGCTGATTGAGAGCGCCCTCGAGCGCCGGAGAAATACGTTTGAGCGACCCCTTTAAAGAAGCCGCGGGCAATAGAAAAGTCCTAACCGCCGATGAAAGCGCCGAAGGCCGGCTCGATGCGTGGCTGACCGCGGAGCTCGGCAAGGAATTTTCCCGCAGTCGCGTCCAGGCTCTGATCAAAGAAGGCGTAGTGCTGCTGAACGGCAAGCCGGTGACCGATGCCAAGCGCAAGGTGCGCCCCGGCGACGTCTACGAGATCACCCTGCCCGAGCCCGAGGACCCGACGCCGCAGGGCGAGGATATTCCGCTCGACGTGCTCTACGAGGATGAAGACATCATCGTCATCGCCAAGCCTGCCGGGCTCGTCGTCCATCCGGCCGCCGGCAATTGGACCGGCACGCTTGTCAACGCGCTGATCCATCATTGCGGCGACAGCCTTTCCGGCATCGGCGGCGTGCGCCGCCCGGGCATCGTGCATCGGCTGGACAAGGACACGACCGGCGTCATGGTCGTCGCCAAGAACGACGTCGCCCATCGGCACCTCTCCCTGCAATTTGCCGATCACGGCAGGACGACATCGCTGGAACGCGCCTATCAGGCGATCGTCTGGGGACGCCCCCGCCAGCTCATTGGTACCGTCAATGCGCCTCTCGGACGTTCGAACAACGACCGCACACGGCGCGCTGTCAAGCGCCCGGGCTCTCAGGACGCCGACGAGGCCATCACGCATTACGAAGTGCTGGAGCGTTTCCACGAGGCGCCGGATGCGACCGCCCTCGCCTCATTGGTCGACTGCCATCTCGAGACGGGCCGGACCCATCAGATCCGCGTGCACATGGCGCACATCGGCCATCCGCTCTTGGGCGACGCCGTCTATGGCGGCGGCTTCAAGACCAAGGCCAATCTTCTGCCGGAGGCGGCAAAGGAAGTCGTCAATCGCTTCACGCGCCAGGCCCTGCATGCCTACATGCTGCAATTCGAACATCCGCGAACCGGCGAAATCATGCATTTCGAAGCGCCGCTGCCCGACGATATGGAAGACCTGGCAGCTGCGCTCCGCGCATGAGCGGCAACTCCTCACGATGAATGCCCGGCTGGACGCCTGCCCCTTGTCGGCCTATACTCTCTCCCAGAGGGCCGAACTCCGGTGCACCTTCGGTTATCAGAAACGCGGACGCGTTTTTGGAGGCCGATATGGTTGAAACTTATCGTGCCGGAGCATTCGGGAGGAGAATCACAAGGGCGGTATCACGGCGAGACGAGCGGTCACGTCGGGGTAACACTTGCGTGACACTGTTCTTGAATCGCCGTTTCGCCATACTTATCTGTACATTGGTTCAGTGCGGGGTTTTCGTAACCCGCACGCCTTGGTCCGCTTCGCAGAAGGCGCGCAATACGCCCCCAGAAGGAACCAAATCTCGAATTAGGAGGGTGCATTCATGACCCGTAATACCTTACCGTCCATCGCAGCCGGAGAAGCCGGCCTCAATCGCTATCTCGACGAGATCCGCAAGTTCCCCATGCTGGAACCGCAGGAAGAGTACATGCTCGCCAAGCGTTATGCGGAACATGCTGACCGTCAGGCCGCACACAAGCTCGTCACCAGCCATCTGCGTCTCGTGGCGAAGATCGCCATGGGCTATCGCGGTTATGGCCTGCCGATCGGCGAAGTCGTGTCGGAAGGCAATGTCGGCCTGATGCAGGCCGTGAAGAAGTTCGATCCGGAGCGCGGTTTCCGTTTGGCAACCTATGCCATGTGGTGGATCAAGGCTTCGATCCAGGAATATATCCTGCGCTCCTGGTCGTTGGTGAAAATGGGCACGACCGCTAACCAGAAGCGCCTGTTCTTCAACCTGCGCCGGCTGAAGGGTCGTATCCAGGCCATCGATGAAGGTGACCTGAAGCCGGAGCATGTCTCCGAGATCGCCACCAAGTTGAACGTCTCGGAGGAGGAGGTCATTTCGATGAACCGCCGCCTTTCAGGTGACGCTTCGCTGAATGCGCCGATCAAGGCCTCCGAAGGCGATTCAGGCCAGTGGCAAGATTGGCTGGTGGACGATCATGAGAGCCAGGAAGCCGTACTGATCGAGCAGGACGAACTTGATACGCGCCGCCGTATGCTGGCGCGCGCGATGGGCGTGCTGAACGACCGCGAACGCCGCATCTTCGAGGCTCGCCGCCTTGCCGATGATCCTGTGACGCTGGAGGACCTCTCGTCCGAGTTCGATATCAGCCGCGAACGCGTCCGCCAGATCGAAGTCCGTGCCTTCGAAAAGGTTCAGGAAGCGGTACAGAAGGATGCGCTCGAGCGCGCCAAAGCCCTGCGGGTCGTGGAAGCAACGGCTTGACGCTTTCGATTTAAGCGTTTCATCACAACATGAAAAAGGCGGGCCTCGCGGCCCGCCTTTTTCGTATTAATCGACTGAGAATAGCTTACTGACCGCTCGAGGCGACACCGCCGAGCGCCTGCCATTCCCCGATCGCCTTGTTGAAAGCGTCGGTGCCGGTCGGCCCCTTCTCCATCGTCAGCAAGGCACGGCGGCCGTTGCGATAGACGACGGGAATGTCGATCCAGTTGCGGGTCTTCAAAAGGTCGAGATTGGTCTTGCGCGCATCCGGGAAATCGTTGAGTGCGACCATGTAGACGTCGTCGGTGACCTTGGCCGGCACCGCGATCAGCGCATCGCCACGATCCTGCTCGGTCGACTTAAGGGCGATGCGCTGGACGTTGTCGATCGCACCACCCTCGAAATTCGGCGGAACCTGAAAAGCGAGCTCGATCAGATGGCTTGCCGGCAGCGAAGGGTCGCCATTGCGGGAAACGGTGATCGTGGCTGTCAGGCCGCGTTCCGGAACGTTGATAAGGCCCTGGACCGAAGGTTCCGGCCGGCCATCAGCGCCCTTGCCTTCCTGTACCGACCAAGTGACGGTGCCTTCGAAGGCAGCCGGAGACGTCTGACCGAGGCGCTCCTCATAGAGAAAGACTTTCTGCCCGTCCGTGACCGGAGCCGTCTGCTGCGTAACGGGCGGCGGCTGGTTGGCTGGGGCCTGCTGTTGCGGTTGGGCCGCGGGAGCCTGCTGACCGGTCGAAGCCGGCGGGGCAACCGCGGCGGTCACGGGCGGCTGGGTCTGAGGCGCGGCAACCGCGTTGCCAGCAGGCAGCGCCGCTGCTGCGGCAGCGGGTGCTGCTGAAGCGACATTCTGCTCGGCTACGGACTTGCCCTCAACGACGCCCGGTTGGCCGTTTGCAGCCGGCCCTTGATCCTCTTCCGTACCGTCAGGCCGAAGACGCTGCGTGAATTTCGTAGCGACCGTATTGGGGTCGTTGTTCAATGCGGCGACATCCGTATTGCCGGCAGCAGGTGGCTGAGCAGCGGCGGCGTTGGTTTGGGTCTGAGCCGGCGCAGCCGATGGCTGTGCGGAAGCCGCAGCACTGCTGTTGCTGTTTGCCGCATCTGAAGCGGGAGGTGCCGCGGACGTGTTCTTCGGTGCGGAACTGACGAGTTTCGTTACCATGTTGTTGAGCGCATCGCGATTGAGCCAGGCGGCATAGCCGCCGCCACCGACGATGGCGAGGCCGACGAGCGTGAGAACGACGCTGGTGGCATTGAAACGCCGGCGCTTCGGCTCCATGCGGAAGCTTCTGCCCTGCAGCTTTGCCGACATGGCCTGATCGAGATCGGGCGGAACGGAAGAACCGCTGCCTCGCTGGTCTTCGCCCCGTTTGTCGAAACCGGCGAGCTCCTTCAGCTCGCGCCAGCCATCGCCGGCGGCTTCGTTCGCAAGCGCGCCCTTCGACGAAGAATGCACGTCGGCAAAGAGGTCGACGTCTTCAAAGGCGTTGTCCGGCACCTGCCGGGCAGGCTGCACCGGCTGGGGAGCTGCCGGCGTCGGCTGAAGCTCCTCGAAAACATCCGCGTCCCATACGAAGCCCTTGTTGCCGGCAGGTGCCTTCGCCGCTTCAGCCGGCTCGACGGCGTGGCCGAATGGCATCTCGGCAAAAACAGCAGCAGGCATCACGGGCTCGTCAGGCTGTGAAATCGCTGGTTCCGGCGCGCTGCGGCGGGCAGGTGCATCAACCTCCGCCCAAATCTCTTCGACCTGGCTTATGACATCGTCAACCGGTGCCCTGCTCGCTTGAAATGACGGGGCGGCGTGGGCGGGTTCGGTAACAACCTCCGGCGCTTCCTCAGCATAGTCCTTCGGCTCGTCATGATAAGCCGGTTCGGGAGCCGGCTCTTCGTGGAGCTCGGCGTGATGTTCCGCCGCGGCATGCTGCGGCTCGCTCCATTCTTCTACAGGCTCGTGCTCGTGCGTCCGGTCGGGCTCGACATCCGCAACCGGCTCCTCGTAAGCGGGCTCCTCATGGGCATGAACCTCGGCGGGAGCCTGCTCGGGCTCTTCTACGTGAGGTTCCGCAACGGCATGATGCTCCTGAACTGGCTCGGGCGCGACCTCCTCGTGAATCGCAGGCGCTTCCGCGATTGGCTCATCGGTCGCCGGCAAGGCTTCCGCATGTTCGGCCTCAACCTCGACGATCGCAGCTTCGAGCTTGTCCAGCTGGCGGCGCAGCATCTCCTCGGGCGGGCGCGGCTTCATGCTCTCGAGCTGCCGCTGAACGGCACCACGAGCTCGATCGTAAACCTTGACCCGCATCTCGGGATTGTTTTCCGTCAGGCCATCCACGGCCCGTCGAATGACTGCTACAAAATCCGCCATCAGTACTTTCTCATGATACCCGGCAAGCAGCCGGGCCGGGATTCGTCATTGATCCGTAACTCTAGCCCTCAAAGGGGTCGGTCACAAGTATAGTGTCCTCGCGCTCCGGGCTGGTCGAAAGCATCGCCACAGGCGCGCCGATCAGCTCTTCCACCTGCCGGACATACTTGATCGCCTGCGCCGGCAAATCGGCCCATTTGCGGGCGCCTACGGTCGATTCCTTCCAGCCTTCGAGCGTGATGTAGATCGGCTCGACACGAGCCTGGGCGGCCTGGCTTGCCGGCAGATAGTCGATTTCCTTGCCGTCGAGTTTGTAGCCGATGCAGATCTTCAACTCGTCAAGGCCGTCGAGCACGTCGAGCTTGGTAAGCGCAATGCCGGTAATACCCGAGGTCTTCACCGTCTGGCGCACCAGCACGGCATCGAACCAGCCGCAGCGGCGCGGGCGACCGGTGTTGACACCGACTTCGCGACCGACGGTCGACAGGTGCTTGCCGATTTCGTCATGCAGCTCGCAGGGGAACGGCCCCTCGCCGACGCGCGTCGTATAGGCCTTGGTGATGCCGAGCACATAGCCGAGCGCCGTCGGGCCGAGACCGGAGCCGGCTGCCGCCTGCCCCGCCACGGTGTTGGACGAGGTCACGAACGGATAGGTGCCGTGGTCGTTGTCGAGCAACGCACCCTGTGCGCCTTCGAATAGGATGCGGGCACCCGCCTTGCGCTGCTCATCGAGCAGCCGCCAGACCTGATCGATATAAGGAAGAATGTGCTCCGCAACCGAGGTCAACTCGTTGTGCAGGGCATCGAAGGAAATCTCGTCGAGGCCCATGCCGCGGCGCAGGGCATTGTGATGGGTCAGAAGCCGGTCGATCTTCGCGGGCAGCGTTTCCGGTTCGGTCAGATCCACGACGCGGATGGCGCGGCGGCCGACCTTGTCTTCATATGCCGGGCCGATGCCGCGGCGCGTCGTGCCGATCTTCGTGCCGCTGTTGGAAGCGGCATCTTCGCGCAAAGCGTCGAGATCGCGGTGCAGCGACAGAATCAGCGGCGCGTTTTCAGCGATGCGCAGGACATCCGGCGTAACCGCAATACCCTGGGCACGCAGCCTATCGACTTCGGCTACGAAATGATGAGGATCGACGACAACGCCGTTTCCGATGACGCTCAGCTTGCCGCGCACTAGCCCGGAGGGCAGGAGCGCGAGCTTGTAGCTGACGCCATCGACGACAAGCGTATGACCGGCATTATGGCCGCCCTGAAAGCGTACAATCACATCGGCGCGTTCCGAAAGCCAGTCGACAATCTTGCCCTTGCCTTCATCGCCCCATTGCGAACCGATCACTACTACGTTCGTCATTTCTCCATTCCCGCTTCCTGCGCACGGCGGCGCGCCTTGCTCAAACCCGCGCATCTATAAAGCTTTGTTTTTGGGAAAGCGACCCTGTTGTCCCAGGAGATTCGGCTTTTTACGTGACGAATCCGCGCGCCCAACACGATTTTTCCCGCCGGCTGGCCGGATAGGCTTGAAGATCGCCCTACCCGGCCAAGACCGATTCTCTGTCAAATGCCAGGCTTGTGCGCGACAACGTGGAAATATTCGTGTTCGGCCGACGCCACCGCGCCGATCGCCTTTCCATCCAGATCAAACAGCAATGCCGGCATGGCGAAGCCGGCTTCGGCCAGTTGCGACTGCAGTTGCGTGGGCGTCGTCGCATAGACCATGACACCGAAATCATGCGCGCCGTGCAGCAGGACAGCATGCTCGCCGTCCTGTTGTTCAAGCGGCCTCAGACGACGCTGGCGCAACGTACCGGAAACGCGGCCCTCGACGTAGCGAAGGGTGCGCAGGCCGAGCCGTACCGGATTGGGTGTCCATTCCAGCCGGCATCCATATGCTCGAAACGGAGATCGGGATGATTGGTGCGGCAAAGCTTGACCATCTCCGGCGTATAGTCGATACCGATATAATCGCTCGCGATCGGACGGAAGGACCCGGCTGTACGGCCGCCGCCAACGCCGATATCGAGGATGCGCGCCCTGCCCGCTTGCGAGGCGGCGATCGCAAAAGCGACACGCTCGCCTTCGTTGAGATGGCCGCTGCTGCGACGATAATCCCGCAAGGCCCAGGGACTACGCCAGGTCTACCGATTGACGGTTTCCATTACATGCATGGCTGGACTCCATTTTAAAATGAACGCTTCGGTTGCTCAATTCCCCCAGCTCATCAGTTGCCAATTCCCCACGGCACCTACGCGATCCATATAGCAGGTCGCACCGGACCTGCAGCATCACAAGGCTGGTTAAGCCCTCGATCCGGCCGTTAATCGTTTGGTTAAGGTAAAAATCGCGCACACGCCTGGCGCGACAATGGGCTGAACTAGCCGAGTTCGAGCGTGGTCACGCCGAAAACACGATCGAGCGGTATTTCCGGCGCCTGACCGCGATACATGCGCGCCGTCTCGAAGATGGGCGACAGACCGAAGTCCTCTGCAAGCCGGATGGCCTGAGCATTATCAGCCGGCACATCCATATAGATATGCGCACCCTTGGCCTCGGTCACCATCCTCGCCAGCAACGCAGCCGCGACCTCCGGCTTGTTGGCAAACAGCGGACCGATCTTGTAGCCGTCGAAACAGCGCCGGATGGTGCCATAGCCGCGAACTCTGCTGCCGCCGCCGACGATGAAGGATTTCCGTCTCTCGGGAGAGCCGCACCACGCCTTGATGAAGGAATGGCGCAAGCCGGGGAAGATGGCGGCATCGTATTCCAATAGTCCCTGAAGCTTCCCATGCGTGACCGGCGTTACCTGTGCAGCCTGCTCTCCTGCGTCGAGCACTTTGGGAATGCCGCCATAGCGCAGCGTTCGATAGGCCGCTTTGAAACCGTGACGGCTGTAGTTTTCCTGTTGCGCGGCGACGCCGTCCAGCCCGACGGTACGGTCGCCGGCAAGCGCCATGCCCTTGTTCCAGAGCTGCTTGCCATATCCTCGGCCGCGAAACTCCGGATGAAGCATATAAAGGCCGAGAAAGGCAAAGCTCTCGCCATAGCGGACGACGGAGATGCATCCCACAGGCACCTCTCCAATCGCGCCGACCAGAAAGCCGGAAGGATCCGCTTCCCAAAAGGCCGGAGCATCATCGACGCCGGGATTCCATCCCTCCTGCCGAGCCCATTCCAGAGCGAGCTCCAATTCCCCAGCCCGCATTGTACGCACGGCAAAAGTCGATTTCATGCAATAGTCCCGAACCACCGTTTCGAACCGTCCCCGCCGAACGATTGCGCCCGATTCATCATGCTGCAACGCGATGCCAATCACAAGCGACAGACGACGACAAGCTTAACGCAGGAAGCTTTCGCCGCGCGCGGAATGCAACATCCCGAACGCCGTAACCGCGCAAGCCGGTCTTTGTAACACTCCTGTCGCAACTTTCCGGGTAAGAGCATCGCATATAGGCGTCACCGGCGATCCTGTGTATAAGCGCAGGTAAACGCCAATGCCGGGATCGCGTTCACTCGCTGAACCCGGCGCCAGCAAAAGGATTGAAATTTCATGCGCATCACCATGATCGGCTCAGGGTATGTGGGGCTCGTGTCCGGCGTTTGCTTCGCCGATTTCGGCCATGATGTCATTTGTGTCGACAAGGACGTGAGCAAGATCGAAGCACTGCAGCGGGGCGAGATACCGATCTTCGAACCCGGTCTTGAGCAGCTTGTCGCGGACAATGTCCGCGCCGGCCGCCTCTCCTTCACCACAGAGGTCGAGGCGAGCGTCGCAGCCAGCGATGTGGTCTTCATCGCCGTCGGCACGCCTTCAAGGCGCGGCGACGGCCATGCCGATCTTTCCTATGTTTATGCCGCCGCCCGTGAGATCGCGCAGCATGTCGACGGCTTCACCGTCATCGTCACCAAGTCGACCGTACCGGTCGGCACCGGCGACGAGGTCGAGCGCATCATTCGCGAAACCAATCCACAGGCCGATGTCGCCGTGGTTTCCAATCCTGAATTCCTGCGTGAAGGCGCTGCTATCGAGGACTTCAAGCGGCCGGACCGCATCGTCATCGGCCTCAACGACGACCGCGCCCGCGGTGTCATGACGGAAGTCTACCGGCCGCTCTACCTCAACCAGGCGCCGCTGCTCTTCACTGCCCGCCGCACCTCGGAGCTGATCAAATACGCCGCCAACGCCTTCCTCGCCATGAAGATCACCTTCATCAACGAGATGGCAGATCTCTGCGAGAAGGTCGGCGCCAATGTGCAGGAAGTGTCGCGCGGCATCGGCCTTGACGGCCGCATCGGCTCGAAATTCCTGCATGCCGGCCCTGGCTATGGCGGCTCCTGCTTCCCGAAGGACACGTTGGCGTTGGCCAAGACAGCGCAGGACTTCGACACACCCGTACGCCTCATCGAAACCACCATCTCCATCAACGATAATCGCAAGCGCGCCATGGGCCGCAAGGTGATCGCCGCGATGGGCGGCGATATCAGGGGCAAGGCGATTGCCGTCCTCGGCCTGACCTTCAAGCCGAATACCGACGACATGCGCGACAGCCCGGCGATCTCTGTCATCCAGACGCTGCAGGACGCCGGCGCCACGGTAACGGGCTACGACCCCGAAGGCATGGACAATGCCCGGCTGGTGATCGACAACATCACCTATGCCGACGACGCCTATGGCGCAGCGCGCGGCGCCGATGCGCTCGTCATCGTCACCGAATGGAACCAGTTCCGCGCGCTGGATTTCGCGCGGCTCAAATCCATCATGAAATCGCCCGTCCTTGTCGACCTCAGAAATATCTATCGCCATGAGGAGGTCACAAAGCACGGCTTTGCCTATACCAGTATCGGCAGACCGATGAACGGCGCCGAACTGTAAGCAAAGGCCGACCAATGCGTTATCTCATCACCGGAACCGCCGGGTTCATCGGCTTCCATCTTGCAAAGCGCCTGCTCGACGAAGGCCACTTCGTCGTCGGTTTCGACGGCATGACGCCTTATTACGACGTCAAGCTCAAGGAGAAGCGCACGGCCATCCTGGCACGCTCCAACGGCTTCAAAGCCGTCACCGGCATGCTGGAAGACAAGGCCGCGCTGGATCACGCCGCAGAGCTGGCGGAACCTGACGTCATCGTCCACCTCGCGGCCCAGGCCGGCGTTCGCTACAGCCTCGAAAATCCGCGCTCTTACGTCGATTCCAACGTCACCGGCTCGTTCAACGTCCTGGAACTGGCGAGAAACCTGCAGCCGAAACACCTGCTGCTCGCCTCCACCTCCTCCGTCTACGGCGCCAACGAGAAGATTCCCTTCGCCGAAAGCGACAAGGCCGACGAGCAGATGACGATCTACGCGGCGACCAAGAAGAGCATGGAGCTGATGGCGCATAGCTACGCCCATCTCTTTCACGTGCCCACGACCGCCTTCCGTTTCTTCACCGTCTACGGCCCCTGGGGTCGCCCGGACATGGCGCTGTTCAAGTTCGTCGACGCTATCAGGAACGACAGGCCGATCGAGATCTACGGCGAAGGCAAGATGAGCCGCGATTTCACCTATATCGACGATCTCGTCGAAGGTATCATCAGGCTGATCGACGTCATTCCATCGGAAGAAAACCGGGTCGTATCGGATACGATCACCGATACGCTGTCGAAGAACGCCCCCTTCCGCGTCGTCAATATCGGCGGCGGCCAGCCCGTAGGGTTGATGACGTTCGTCGAGACCATCGAGACCATGCTCGGCAAGAAGGCGATCCGCCAGATGCTGCCGATGCAGCCCGGCGACGTGCACAATACCTATGCCGTTCCGGACTTGCTGGTGGCGTTGACCGGCTTCAAGCCGCAGATCGAAGTCGACGAGGGCGTGCGCCGCTTCGTCGAGTGGTATCAGGAAAATTATTGAGGAAAACGACTATCCGGCCGGGTGATAGGCTCGGTCGAAATAGATAAGTCCCTGCCCGCCGTCACGGAGGCGGATAGCATCGACTTCACACATCAGAATGTCGTGCGTTCCGCCATCGGCCTGGCGCACGATGCGGCAGTCGAACGAGACGAGCGCATCCTCCAGTACGGGCGCGCCAGTGGCCAATTCTGACCATGCAGCGGCCGCAAAGCGCTCCTCGACCGGCGTTTTGCCGCCGAAAAGGCGCGAAAGATCCTGATGTGCCTCGGATAGGACGTTGACGCAGAGCACCCCATTCTCAGTCACCGCCGGATGCACTGAAGCACCACGATTGAGGCAGACGAGCAAGGTCGGCGGGCTGTCGGTGACGCTGCAGACGGCGGTCGCGGCAAAACCAGCCAGTCCGGCAGGGCCGTTGGTCGTGACGATGTTAACCGCTGCGGCCATTCGCGCCATGGCGTTGCGAAATTCGGCTCGCACAGCATCGGGATCGGCAACAGGCACCGCATTCTCGATCGCCACGGACGTTTTCATGTTCATTCCCACTATCCCCACAACTCGCGCCGGATGATCCAACGTATCGGGTCGAGGCGCTTATCTCAAGCAACGGCGTTTCACGGAAGCGGCATCCAATAAGCAATTAGTTTTCTATAAAATCTATCAACAATAGGAAAAGCAATCCCTCCCGCTGACATCCAGGGTATTTCCGCCTGTTACATGCAAGCGGAATGCCAAAACTTGCGGCTTGCGATGGCCGTGCATTGCAAGTGCACGCAAAAAGGCAGCGGCACGCCCGCAAATTGATGCTTTCCACCGCCATCATCCTTACCGTATCCGTTTAGCCACAAGATGCAGACGAGAGGATATGGCAAATGGCAAAGCCCTTTTATTGGAACGAACTCAATACCTATGATTTCGCCGGCCTCTCGCCCGATACCACGATCGCCATCCTGCCGATCGCCTCGACTGAACAGCATGGCCCGCATCTGCCGATTGCGACTGATGTCGCGATCGCCGAGGGCATGCTGGCGGAATTGAAGGTTCAGCGCCCCGACGATCTGGATTTCCTTGTGCTGCCGACGCAGGAAATCGGCAAGGCCAACGAACATATCTACGGGCCCGGCACGCTGTCGCTCGGCGCGGAGCTGCTGATCCCGGTCTGGACCGCAATTGGCGCGAAAGTCGCCGAAGCCGGCATTCGCAAGCTGGTGATCGTCAATTCCCATGGCGGCAATCTCGATATCATGGGCATTGTCGCGCGCGAGCTGCGCGTGCGCCATCAGATGGCCGTCGTCGCCACCCAATGGACGCGCTTCGGCACGCCAGGTGGCATGATCGACGAGCATGAACAGCGTTTCGGCATCCACGGCGGCGATGTCGAAACCTCGCTCATGCTGCATTTCCGGCCCGAACTCGTGCGGATGGACAAGGCTGAGAATTTCGCCTCCAAGGCGGAATGGATGAAGGAACATTCCAAATATCTGCAGCCGTTGCCGCCGCATTCGCTTGCCTGGATCGCGCACGACCTCAACCCGAACGGCGTCGTCGGCAATGCCGCCAACGGCACGGCGGAAAAGGGCGCGCTCATCTGCCGGCATCAGATCGCAGGCTTCATCGAGATGCTGCGCGATCTTCGCGACTATCCGCTCTCCAACCTTTATTCGAAATAAGCATCCGCGCGGCGGCGTTCCGAGGGCAGGATGATATGCCCCTTCGCCTGCAATTCCTCGACCATTCCGGCCAGTTCGGCGAGCAGATATTCGACGAACAGGCTGGTTGCGGCATCGAGCGGCGCACGCGTTCGGGCAAAGAGCTTCATGGGCTGAGACCGTGAATGTGGTTCGGCAATCGGCCGGAACACCAGTTCGCCGCGCCGACAATCGGTGATGACGTCGAGAGGATTGAGCAGCGTCAGCCCTGCCCCGCACTTGACCAATTGCTTCAGCATTTCCGATGCATTGCTCTCCAGCACCGGCTCGACCTGCACGGCGAGACGCGCCAGCGTCAGATTGATAACGTCCCTGAGGCTGGTGCCCGGCTGCGCCAGCAGCAAGCGCTCCTCCACGACATCAGCGAGGTTGATCGGCCCCGGCCCGATCAGGGGATGGCCGGGCGGCAGCACGACGCCGATCGGAATGTCGAAATTGCCGAGCGAGCGGATGCCGGGCGTCGCCGGTATGTTGAAGCCGAGGCCGATATCGACTTCGCCCGAAAGCACCGGCGCCATTGTCGTCGAGCCGGAATCGTTGCGCAGCTGAATGAAGACGCGCGGATGCTCGGCGAGAAAGCGCGCGATGATCTCTGGCAACGGCCCTGACGCCAGTCCGACCGTCGCCACGATCCGGACCTTGCCTGCCTGCTGCATCTTGAGGCTGCGGATGCGTCCCTCCAGCCGCTCGTAGTTCTTCAACACGTCGCGAATGTGCTCGATGCAGAGCTCGCCGGCCGCCGTCAGCCGCAGGCCGCGCGGCAGGCGTTCGAAGAGTGGAGCGCCCATTTCTTCCTCCAGCGCCAGAATCTGCCGGTTGATCGCCGATGAAGCGACGTTGAGCCGTGCCGCTGCTTTGCGGATCGAGCCACAGCGGGCGATTTCGTTGATGTAAAGAAGCCGTCTCGAGTGCAGCATGCGCATCCCCATTGCATAAATTTTGCCCAGGCCGCACAATTTAGGCACAGACCCAGGGACAGATGCCTAAAAGGCATCAATGCGCACGAATTTTGATGCTTTTCAAAGCGCAACGCAACCGCTCAAATGCAGAAAATGGGCGTCACTGGCGGCGTCCCATGGCAGATAAGGGGAACAGTCAGCCATGTTTAGGGCATTGAAGACAAAAGCATTTCTCGCCGTCATCGGCCTATCGGCCGCCATCGCCGCTGCAGAGCCCGCAAATGCTCTCGACAAAGTCACCTACGGCACCAACTGGCTCGCCCAGGCGGAACATGGCGGCTTCTATCAAGCCGTCGCCGACGGGACCTACAAGAAATACGGTCTAGACGTGACGATCGTCCAGGGCGGCCCCAATGCCGCCAACTCGGCGCTGCTGATTTCCGGCAAGATCGATTTCTACATGGGCGGACCACAGCAGGAAATCGACGCGGTGAAGCAGGGCATCCCGGTCGTCGACGTCGCCGCGATCTTCCAGAAGGATCCGCAGGTGCTGATCGCCCATCCGGATGCCGGTGTCGAGAAGTTCGAGGATCTTGCCAAGCTGCCGACGCTGTTCATGAGCAAGGACGGCTACATCACCTATTTCGAATGGATGAAGGCGAACTATTCCGGCTTCAAGGACGAGCAGTTCAAGCCTTACAACTTCAGCCCGGCGCCGTTCCTGGCCGACAAGCAGTCCGCCCAGCAGGGATATCTGACCTCCGAGCCCTATGAGATCGAAAAGCAGACCGGCTGGAAGCCGAAAGTCTTCCTGATCGCCGACGCCGGCTATTCGCCCTATTCGACGATGATCACGACCCAGACCTCCTTGGTTCAGAAAAACCCCGATCTGGTGCAGCGCTTCGTCAACGCCTCGATCGAGGGCTGGTACAACTATCTCTACGGTGACAACAAGGCGGCCAACGATCTGATCAAGAAGGACAATCCCGACATGACGGACGGCCAGATCGCCTATTCCATCGCCAAGATGAAGGAATACGGCATTGTCGAGTCCGGTGAAGCGCTCGACAAGGGCATCGGCTGCATTACCGATGCGCACTACAAGAAGTTTTTCGACGAGATGGTGCAGATCAAGGTCTTCGATGCCGACATCGACTACAAGAAGGCGTTCGATCCGCAATTCGTCTGCAAGGGATTTGGAATGGCCCTGAAGAAGTAAGTTTTAGCACCTCCCCCTTGAGAGGGGGGAGGTCGCCGCAAAGCGGCGGGTGGGCTTGACGCTCCGAGATTCCGAAGGATCACCCCACCCCGGAGCCTTGCTCCGACACTCCCCTCAAGGGGAGGGTGGATCAACAAAGAGCCGAACCATGACCCTGTCTGAAGCCACTACGATTACCAAACCAGAGACCCGCAAGCGGCCGCTTGTTGTCATGGAGCAGGTCTCCAAAGTCTTCTCCAACGGCACGCTGGCGCTTTCCGGCATGTCGATCAACGTGGAGAGCGGCGAGTTCATCAGCCTGCTCGGCCCCTCCGGTTGCGGCAAGTCGACGGCGTTGCGCATTATCGCCGGCCTCGGCGGCGCCTCAGGCGGCAGGATCGACTGGCCGAGTTCGCGCATCAACGCCAAGGGTCTTCCGGACGGCGATATCAGCTTCGTTTTCCAGGAACCGACGCTTCTCCCCTGGAAAACGGTCTTCGGCAATGTCCATCTGCCCTTGAAGCTGCGGGGGGTTTCGAAGGCGGCGGCGTATGAGCAGATCATGGAGACTTTGGCGACGGTCGGCCTTCAGGATTTCGCCGAGGCCTATCCGCGCGAATTATCCGGCGGCATGAAAATGCGTGTCTCGATCGCCCGCGCTCTGATCACCAAGCCGAAGCTGCTGCTGATGGACGAACCCTTTGCTGCGCTCGACGAGATCACCCGCCAGAAGCTCAATGATGACGTCCTGCGCCTCTGGCAGACAACGGGTATCACCGTCATCTTCGTCACCCACTCCGTTTATGAATCCGCCTATCTCTCCAACCGCATCGTCGTCATGAAGGCCCGTCCCGGCCGTGTCCACACGGATTTCCCACTGGTGACCAGCGGCGAGCGCGACCCTCTCTACAGGTCATCGGAAGAGTACCGGCAGGTTTGCGAGAAAGTCTCCCTCTCCCTGATCGAGGCCATCGGCTGGCCGGAGGCCCATTGATGAGCGACAGCACCAGCCTGCCCGCCGATCTTTCCACCAACGCCTCCGAGGCACCGCCTGCGCCGGCAATCAGGAAAAGGAACGCTGAGCGCCTCCTCGGCGTCACCGTGCCGGTGCTGACCGTCGTCGTCCTGGTCGCCCTCTGGCAGCTCCTCGTCGTCGGCGCCGACATCCCGCAATATATCCTGCCGAGCCCGATCGCCGTCGCCAAGGCGCTCGTCTCCGACTGGGGCATCCTGTGGCCGGCATTGTGGGTGACCACCCAGATCACCTTCATATCGCTGGTGCTGGCGCTCATCGGCGGCGTCGGCTTTGCCATCTTCCTCGTGCAGTCGCGCTGGATCGAGCTCGCCTTCTATCCGCTGGCGGTCATCCTGCAGGTCACGCCGATCGTGGCGATCGCGCCGCTGATCCTGATCTACGCGCCGACCCGCGAGTCGGCGCTGCTGATCTGCGGTTTCCTCGTCGCCTTCTTCCCGATCCTGTCCAACATGGTGCAAGGGCTGAAGAGCGTCGATCACAATCTGCTCAATCTCTTCGATCTCTATGGGGCCTCGCGCTGGCAGGCCTTGCTGCATCTGAAGCTGCCGGCCGCCCAGCCCTATTTCATGACGGGACTCCGGATCGGTGGCGGCCTGTCGCTCATCGCATCCGTCGTCGCGGAATTTGCCGCCGGCTCCGGCGGTCCCAATTCCGGCCTGGCTTTTCGCCTGCTCGAAGCGCAATACCGCCAGAACATGCCGCGCCTCTTTGCAGCCTTGCTGCTGTTGTCGGCGCTCGGCGTCGCCATCTTCGCCTTCACCTCCTTCATCTCATGGCTGAGCCTGCATCGCTGGCATGAGAGCAGCCTCAAGCGGGAGAACTGATGTCCCACGCCTTCATGTCGCCGCCGAATGCCGCCCGCTTCGTGCTGAGCAACGCCACCGTTCCCGCCGTGACGCTGTCCGGCTTTCGAGCACTCGCCAGCGAAGGGCTCGTCAGGGCCGATATCGTCGTCGCGGACGGCCTGATCAAGGATATCCTGCCGGCCGGCACCGCGCCGGCTGAATATGCCAAGGTCGATATGAAGGAAGGCATGATCTGGCCGACCTTCGTCGACATGCACACCCATCTCGACAAGGGCCATATATGGGAGCGACGCTCCAATCCGGACGGCAGCTTCATGGGCGCGCTCGATGCCGTGCGCTCCGACCGGGAAGCCAACTGGTCGGCCGACGATGTGCGCAAGCGCATGGAGTTCTCGCTGCGCTCAGCCTACGCCCACGGCACCGGCCTGATCCGCACCCACCTGGATTCGCTGGCGCCTCAGCACCGCATTTCCTTGGAGGTCTTCACGTCGGTCCGCGAGGCCTGGAAAGACAGGATCGCGCTGCAGGCCGTCGCCCTCTTCCCGCTCGACAGCATGGTGGACGATGCCTTCTTCGCGGATCTGCTCGGCGTCGTGCGCGATGCGGGCGGCCTGATGGGCGGCGTCACGCAGATGAACCCGGACATCGATGCGCAGCTCGACAAGTTGATCCGCGCCTCTGCCGACAACGGCCTCGACATCGATCTGCATGTCGACGAGACCGAGGACAGAGAGGTGCTGACGCTGAAGGCGATTGCCGAAGCCGTGCTCCGCAATGGCTTCACCGGCAAGGTCACCGCCGGGCATTGCTGCTCGCTCGCCCGCCAGGACGAGGATGTGGCCCGCGCCACCATCGATCTCGTCGCCAAGGCCGGGATTTCCATCGTCTCCCTGCCGATGTGCAACATGTATCTCCAGGACCGCCATGTGGGTCGCACACCGCGCTGGCGTGGCGTCACCCTGCTGCACGAGCTTGCCGCGGCCGGCGTACCCACAGCCGTCTCCTCCGACAATACCCGCGATCCCTTCTATGCCTATGGCGATCTCGACCCTGTTGAGGTGTTCCGGGAAGCCGTGCGCATCCTGCATCTCGACCATCCGCTGGACACGGCCGCGCGCGTCGTCACCACCTCTCCCGCCTGCATCCTTGGTCGCCCGGACATCGGCCGCATCGCCGTCGGCGGTCCTGCCGACCTCGTCCTCTTCAGCGCCCGGCGCTGGAGCGAATTCCTCTCCCGCCCACAGTCCGACCGCGTCGTCCTTCGCAAGGGCAAGGTGATCGACCGGAGCCTGCCGGACTATCGTGAACTCGACAGCGTCATTGGAGCGTAAAATGCCGGATTATCAGCGCATCAAGAAGGAACTCGAAGGCATCGCCGTCGAAGACAATCCGGCGCTCGTGCGCCAGAAGAGCCGCGACTTCTATTGGTATTCGCCGATCCTGAAAGCGCAGCTCGACAATGTCACCGCCGACCTCGTCGTCACGCCGAAGACCGAGGAAGAGGTGATCCGCACGCTGAAGGTCGCCTATGCGCATGACGTGCCCGTAACGCCGCGCGGCGCCGGCACCGGCAATTACGGCCAGGCTATGCCGCTCTCCGGCGGCATCGTGCTCAACCTTGCGGCCATGAACAAGGTCAGGGAGATCCATCCCGGCCGCGTCATCTGCGAACCCGGCATCGTCATTGCCGAACTCGACCGCCAGACCAAGGCCCATTCCGGCCAAGAGCTGCGCTTCCACCCCTCGACCGCACAGACGGCGACGATCGGCGGCTTCATCGCCGGCGGCTCCGGCGGCGTCGGCTCCATCACCTGGGGCGGGCTACGCGATCTCGGCAATATCCTGCGCCTGCGCGTCGTCACCATGGAAGCAGAACCGCGCGTTCTCGACCTGACCGGTTGGGATTTGACCAAGGTCAGCCATGCCTATGGCACCAACGGCATCATCACCGAGATCGAAATGCCGCTGGCGCCCGCCTATGACTGGGTGGACGTGCTGGTCGGCTATGACGACTTCATGTCTGCCGTGCGCTTCTCCGATGCTCTCGCCAAGTGCAACGGCATACTGGTCAAGGAAATCGCACCGATCGCAGCACCCATCCCGCACGAATACTTCACCCGCCACAAGCCCTATATCCGCGAGGGACAGTCGGTCGTGGCGTTGATGATCGCGCCGCATTCGATGGATCCCTTCGTCGCCTTCGCCAGCCAGCAGAAGGGTGAGATCACCTTCCGCTCCGACAAGGTGGAGAGCATGAAGGGCATCCCGCACGCCTATGAACTCGCCTGGAACCATACGACGCTACGCGCCATCAAGGTCGATCCGTCGATCACCTACCTGCAGGTGCAGTATCCGGGACCGGACCATGTCGCCAAGGTGCAGAAGATGGTGGAAATCTTCGGTGACGAGGTGCCCGGCCATCTCGAATTCATCAAGTTCGACGGCCAGATCCAGTGCTCCGGTCTGCCGCTGGTGCGCTACACCTCCGAAGCCCGGCTCGAGGAGATCATCAAGATCCATCAGGATCACGGCTGCCCGATCTTCAATCCGCACCGCTATACGCTGGAGGAAGGCGGTATGAAGCAGACGGACGCCGTCCAGCTCGCCTTCAAGCGGGAAACCGACCCGAAAGGCCTGCTCAACCCCGGCAAGATGATCGCCTGGGACGATCCGAATTTCGACTTCAAGTCAGGCAAGAACTACCTCTTCCCCGGCCTTGCGGCGCTGATGGAGGCCTCATGAAGGTTCTCGTCCTTCATTCGCATCCGGTGGAGGAAAGCTTCGGTGCGGCGCTGCACCGGCAAACCATCGAGAGCCTGAAGACCGCCGGCCACGACGTCGATGACTGCAACCTCTATGCCGAGGGCTTCGATCCCGTGCTGTCTCGCCGCGATCGCATGATCTATCACGACTATCCCGACAATACCGAGGTGGTGAAGCCCTACGTCGAACGGCTGGAGCGCGCAGAAGCGCTTGTCATCGTCACGCCGGTCTGGAACTTCGGCTTTCCGGCCATTCTGAAAGGCTATTTCGACCGCGTCTGGCTCCCCGGCGTCTCCTTCGAGCTCGTCGACGGCAAGGTGCGCTCCAAGCTGCAGCATATCCGCAAGCTCGGCGCGGTGCTCACCTATGGCGCCGATCCCTTCCGCGCCTTCATCGCCGGCAATCCGCCGAAGAAGATCGTCAAGCGTGTCCTGCGGGCGCAGATCAAGCCCTTTGCCCCGGTCGTCTTCCTCGCCCACTACGACATGAACCGCTCGACCGACGAGACGAGAGGGCGGTTCCTTGAAAAGGTGAAGCAGGAAATGGGGCGGTTCTGACGCTCCAGCCTCAGGTCCGGGTCGAGATCAGCAGGAACATCGGCCGCTCGCGCTCGATCGCCCACTCCGGATGCAAGGCAAGTTCCGCATCGCTCGGCGACCACTCCTCGACATGCGCAATAGTGAAGCCCGACTTTATCAGCAGGTTGAGCGTCGTGCCCATGGTGCGATGCTGCTTGACAACGCCTTCGGCGAGCCAGTTCGTCACCCTCGGCCCCTCGATCTGATAGGCATTCAGCGGCCAGACCTTGCCGCCATCCGCGCCGACCAGCCATTCCGGCTGCCGCGGCGCCATGTAGATCGGATGTTCGATGGAAAAGATCAGCCGTCCGCCCGGCTTCAACGCCTGGCGGATATTGATCAGAAGCCCGGCGAAATCCTTGATATAGTGGAAGGCGAGCGAGCTGTAGACGAGATCGAAGCCGCCGGCCGGAAGCTGCAGCCTTTCCAGATCCGCCTTGTCGTAGCGAATGCGGGCATCCGTCGTCTCGGCGCGGGCACGCGCAAGCATGTTGTCCGACACATCGAGCCCCAGCACGCCGGCGGCGCCGTGCTCGGCCGCCCATCGGCAGAACCATCCGAAGCCGCAACCGAGATCGACGACATCGAGGGCATGCAGATCCGGCAGCAAGGCGCGAATAGCCGGCCACTCCGCAGCCCCAGCCAGCCCGTCGACCGAACGCTGAAGCCGGCTATAACCTTCGAAAAAGCCTGGATCGTCGTAGATATTCTGGGTCACGCCAGTCTCCTGAAGATCGGCAGGTTCGATCCGACAGCGCCAACACCGGAGTCGGAAGCGCTGAGGTTACATCACCTTCGCTGCCGTGACCTCGACCTCTACCAGAAACTCTGATCGGGTAAACCCGCCGACGATCAGCAGCGTCGAAACCGGCTTCGGATCCAGCGTATAGCGGTCGCGCACGGCCATATAGGCGGGGAAATCCTCGCGTGTGGTGACGAAACCGGCGATGCGGATGACGTCGGCGAAGCTCATGCCTGCATCGTCGAGAATGGCCTTGATTGCCCGGAAACACATCTCGGCCTGAGAGGTAACGTCATGCGGGATTCGGTCATCGAGGCCGATGCCGAGCTGGCCGGATGTGACAAGAAGACTGGCGCCCGGCGGCACCAGCAGGCCGTGATTGTAATTGCCGAAGGGGCGTCGGACAGACGGTGGGTTGAATACCTTCTTCATCGATAGCGATTCCTCGTGATCGGACCGATTTCAGCATTTTGAGGCCAAGCCGACAAGCCGTTCAATGCGCTTGTGCTGAAGTAACCACCCGATTTCGACGGACCTCCAACAGGATATGACCGAAGAGTGCAGCCAGCACGATCGGGCCGCCGATCAACGTCGCCGTCGACGGGCGCTCGGCAAAGGCCATCCAGACCCAGAGCGGCGTCAGCGGCACTTCGAGCGCCGTCAGCAGGGCGGCATCCGAGGCCGGAACCAGCCGCGAGCCGAATGTGTAAAGGCTGAGGCCCATTGCATTCTGAATGATGCCAAAAGCGATGATCAGGCCGAGATCCTGTCCCGACAGCGCAAGCGGCGAAGCGAACCAGAAAGTAATGAAGGAGCACAGCCAGGCCGACAAAGCCATGGCCGGCAGCATCGGCACATTGCGATGCTGACGCATGACAACGGCGAGACCGGCGACCGTCAGTGTCATGACGCCGGCGAGAACCTTGCCGAGCCAGCTGCCCCCGTCGCTCGCATGTCCCGAAAGCATGACGAGGACGCCGATGAAGGCGATGCCGCTGGCAACCAGCGTCCGCATGTTCGGACGCTCGCCGATGAAGAGAAAGGCAACGCCCGCGGTAACAAAGGGCACGGTCGCGTAGATGACCATGGCATCGGCGACCGAGGTATAATAGATCGAGCCGATACCGCTTATCATGGACGCCGTGGAAAAGATCGTCGCCGCCAGCGAAGGGCCGCGCATAGAGCGCAGGATGCGCCAGGCGTTGCGGCGTTCGATGTAGAAAAACAGCGTGAATACGCCCAGGCCTGAGACTATTCCACGACAGAAGAGGATGGTCATGAAGTCCGCATGGATCGCCCGCACGAAGAGACCGGAGGTCGACCATGCCAGCGCCGAAAGCGCCACATAGGTCACGCCCAGCCTGTATTGCTGCTGTTCCGCCAGCGTCACCATCAACTCCCCCGTCCCTTAGCGGCAGATCATTAGCGAGCGGCGATGATACCCACAAGCAAAGCTTGCGCCGCTCCATGTCGCGGATGCCGGAAGATTGTGAGGGTTGCAGGAAGGCCACGCCAGGTCCCGTCAGTTGAGTGGCGGATGGTCGATGTCGTCTTGAACACGGACCCGATCACATTCATCTTGCAGATATTCTCTGCCGCTTTACGGTCCGCATGGGTTTCGGTTCAGGGAGAATCAATTGCGCTTGCTGTCAGCCACCTTGTTCGCATGCGGCTGCGTCAGCCTGACCGATGGTCCTCTTTGGCCGCCGGCGCAGACCTATGTCGATACGACGGTGCAATGCAGCCAGAGCAGCAATCCGGCCCGTTGCCAATACACGCGCGATACGTGGAAGGCCGACTATGACGAGGCCATTGCGGGCGGATATCGAGCCCAGAAACATGTCGCATTGTGCCTGAGTACCGGCTGCGATGAGGCGATTCAGCCCGACAAGATGCTCGGCTGCGCCTGGCGCATCGTCATTGCCGATGCGAGACATGCTGAGGCCGACAGCACCGATGCGATGAATCTCGACCGTTTCTGTGGAACCGATTATATCGACGAGAACGGAAAACTTGCGGCCGCATCCCAGGCGAAGGCAATGCTGCGCCTGATCGGAAAATAGCCGGCCGCAGAGCGGCCGGGGGTCTCATTCAAACTCACGCGTAAGGCGTGAGGAAGGCGCGGATCGCCTCGATCTCGTTCGGCCTGATGTCGTGGCCGCCGGGATGCCATTCGAGCGTCGTCTCAGCCTCCTGCCGCGCGAAGTAATCGGCCAGAGCCTTGGTCACGGGCGCAGGCGAGATCGGATCCCGCTCGCCTGCGGTGATCAGCACACGCCTGCCCTCCAGCCGGGCATTATCCTTCGGCTGGAACGGAATCAGCGGATGCATGAGCACGGCCGCGTCGAAAAGATCGCCATGCTCGATCAGCACGTTGGCGAGGATATTGGCCCCGTTGGAGAAACCGAGACCAAGCACCTGCGACGCGCCGTATTCGGCCGCAAGGCCCGAGACATAGGCCGCCATCTTGTCCGTTGCCCGAGCAAGGTCCGCCATATCGTAGACACCCTCGCCCGTCCGGCGGAAGAAGCGCGCCGCACCATGTTCCGAGACATCGCCGCGCGGCGACACGATGGTCGCCTCGGGCAGCAAGCGGGCACCGAAATCGAAGAACTGGTTCTCGTCACCGCCAGTGCCGTGAAAGGTGAAAAGAATGGGTTTTCCGGGTGCACCGGCCTTCAGCCGGTGCACATAGGTCGTATCCGTCATGATCCTCTCCCAGTTAGCCTTCCAGCGGTTCGAGGTGCTGCTCGATCAAGGCGCGCAGATGCGCATGCTGCTCAGGCAGTTTCAGTGCCTCGCCGAGATGGGCCGTATCCTCGTCACGGTTGAAGCCGGGTTCGTTGGTGGCGACTTCGAACAGCACGCCGCCCGGCGTGCGGAAATAGATCGCCCAGAAGTAGTCACGGTCGATAACAGGCGTGACCTGGTACCCCGTATCCATCAGCGCCTTGCGCACCTCAAGCTGCTTTGCGCGGTTCTCGACGGCAAAGGCGACATGGTGGACGGAACCCGCGCCCGGAAGCGCACGGTTGATATTCGGCATGGTTTCAAGGTCGACATAGTCGGCACCGTTGCCGCCAGGCATGGCGAGGCGCTTGACGCCCTCATGCGTATCGACGACCTCGTAACCCATATATTTCAACAGTTCGGCCGTGGCGCCCTCGTCCCGCAGCCGCATGGCGACGGAATGGAAACCCCTGATGGCATGCTCGGCATCGACCCCGCCATGGGTCCAGGGCTGACGGCTGTCATCCTTGACTTCGACGAGAGCGAAGCCATCGCCATCCGGGCCGGCGAAATGCAGGCGCTTCTGACCGAAGGATTCGTCGGCTTTCAAGCCTTCGACACCCTGCTTGCCCAGCCGGTCGGTCCAATAGCCGATCGCACCTTCCGGAACGGAGAAGACGGTGTTGCCGACTTCGCCGGTGCCTGGGCGACCCTGTGCCATCTTCGGGAACGGAAAGTAGGTCATGATCGTGCCGGGCGCGCCGGTCTCGTCACCATAGTAGAGGTGATAGACATCGGGCGCATCGAAATTGACCGTTTTCTTAACGCGGCGCAGGCCGAGCGTATCGGTGAAGAACTTGTTGTTGGTCCGGGCGTCTCCAGCCATCGAAGTAACGTGGTGAAGACCTTTGATCTGATTGAGCATCTCTAACCCCTTGTCTCGCCTGCGACGGCAGGCGTTTCTCATGGGCAGAAGATGGTCCGGGAAGCCCTGTTTCGATAGCCCCCAAGTGCCAAACGGATTGTCTTCAATTGTTGAACGACGGATAGAGGTCGTTCAATATGAGCTTAGCTATTGCCCGGATTGCTCGGCAGCGCCCAATCGATCGGCTCTCGACCATTCTCAGCCAGATAGGCATTGGCCTTGGAAAAATGCCGGCAGCCGAGGAAACCGTTATGGGCAGACAGCGGCGATGGGTGGGCTGCCTTCAGCACCAGATGGCGTTCGGTATCGACAAAGGCCGCCTTCTTCTGTGCATAGGAGCCCCAGAGCATGAAGACGACGCCATCGCATTCGTCGTTGACCTTGCGGATCACGGCATCGGTAAAGCGCTCCCAGCCCTTGCCCTGATGCGAGGCGGCCTGCGATTCCTCGACCGTCAGCACGCTGTTGAGCAGCAACACGCCCTGCTTCGCCCAGCTTTCCAGAAAGCCGTGCCGCGCTGGCGGAATGCCGAGATCGGTCTCGAGCTCCTTGTAGATATTGACAAGCGACGGCGGAATGCGCACGCCGGGGCGAACGCTGAAGCAGAGCCCATGCGCCTGACCGCTGCCGTGATAGGGGTCCTGCCCGAGAATGACGACCTGCACCTCATCGAGCGGCGTCAGATCCAGCGCCCGGAAATACTCGCTGCCGCGCGGAAAGATCACCTTGCCACGCTGCTTCTCCTCGACAAGAAAGGATTTGAGCTGCTGCATGTAGGGGCTTTCGAATTCCGGAGACAGCGCCTCTTTCCAGCTTTCCTCCAGCTTGATACCCGCTTCCGCCATCGTCTCTCGCCTCCGTCTGTTGTCAGCATGCCGATTGAGGATGAAAGCGAGGGCGTGTCAAGAAAATGGCGGATGCTGCGATGGGGAGATCACAGTTTTCAGGGCGCATGCACGGAAGCCTTTCATTCGAGGTTCCGCATTTCGGTATCCATCCAGCCGCAGAATTGCCGGACTGCTCTCGATTCCGAGCGGCGCTGGTAACGATATGTTCCGGTCTCCACTGGCTCATATCCGGGTAGCGTGACCAACGCGCCCGACTTCGTTTCCCTGCCTGTCAGAATTGTCGGCGCGAGTAACATCCCAAGACCGGCAACACAGGCATGAAGAGCAGCGTCGTCCGTGTCGAATGCATGGGCGAGAGAAAGGTCTGCTGGCGAAATATCAAACGTCTCGCACCAGAGCTTCCAGTCCCAGTTTCCCACACAGCATTGAAGAGCCGGTATGTCCGGAACGGCAATCTCCTGACTGGCATCCCTTGCCAGCAGGCTCGGAGAAACAACCGGGCGGCGCAAGTCGCGAGCAAGGAATTCCCATCCCTCGGCCGCCTCACCTATCCGGAAATGACGGATGCTGACGTCAGAGTCCGGGACGGTTGGAAAACCTCGCGCAGAACTCGTTTCCACCCGAACGCGGACCTGTGGGCAGAGGGCGCGAAAACGATCCAGTGACGGGATGAGCCAACGCAGCGCAAGCGACGTCGTCGCGTGGACGCTGATTTCATTTTCGTCGCGATAAAGGGCATCGGCCGAACGCTCGATGAGTCCGATCGCCGGCGCGACCTCCTCATAGAACCGCCGTCCCACGTCGGTCAGTGAAATGGTGTTATTTCCTCGGCGGAAGAAGCCCACCCCAAGCTCGTCTTCGAGTTTTTTGAGTTGGTGGCTTACCGCGCCGGAGGTAACACCGAGTTCAGCGCCCGCGGCCGTCAGACTTCCGGTGCGCGCCACGATTGCGAATACCCTGATGGCGTTGAGAGAGACGCGATGCTTTTCCTGCATGAATTTTCCTCAGGCTCCCCTCAAATTCCTCGTTTGAGCATCACGCGAAAATCTAGCACAAGCGAAGGCGAAAAGGCTCCCAGGAAAATGAGATGTGCTCACGCCAATCACACAGATACCAAAGCCGTCGCATGGGTAGTCGCTGGGGCAGCATTATTTTCTTTAGGCCTCACATCGACAAAATCTGCTGACGGAAGCACCGGTCCTTCGTCGTTTCCTTGACAGAAACAAAAGCTACTCGCACTCAGAGGTCTTTAATGACTCCCCTTCGACATCACGGCCGCGATTTGATCGCGCTTTCCGCGCCAGTTGCAGGGATGCCGTTCCGCTCGCCCACAGCCCGGGCCGTTGCCGCCCTGTCGCTGACCCAGTTCATTGGCTGGGGCGCCACGTTCTGGTTGCCCGCTGTCACAGGACCTGCCATGGCCGGCGAACTGGGCATGGCCCTGCCCATGGTCATGGCGGGACCGACAGTGATGCTCGTCGTGATGGCCATGGTGTCCTGGCCGCTGAGCGCCATCTTAGAGCGGCACGGCGCCCGCCCGATTATGGTTTGGGGGTCGCTTCTGGGCGCAGCCGGTCTGCTGGTCATGGGCTTGGCCAATGGTCCGGCACCCTATGTCCTGTCGTGGATCATTCTCGGGCTCGCCGGTGCCAGCATGTTAACGACACCGGCGCAGATCGCGGTGACCGAGATCGCCGGCGAGAAAGCGCGCCAGGCGCTCGGCGTGCTGATACTTGCCGGTGGGCTGACATCAACCATCGTCTGGCCGCTGACAGGCCTTCTGCAAGCTCAATGGGGATGGCGCACGACGACGCTGGTCTATGCCGCCCTCATGCTCCTTGTCTGCATGCCACTGCATTGGACCATGCTTGCGCACCGCCCCACGGAAAAATCGGCTGCGAAGGCGACGACCGAGCCTGCTTCCATCGACAGGCCGAGATTCGTCCTGCTGGCCGCAAGCTTTGCCGCCAACGGCTTCGTAACCTGGGGATTTGCCCTCACCATCATCATTCTGTTCGAGGCTGCGGGGCTCGATCACGCCAGTGCGCTGGCGGCCGCAGCCTTCATCGGTATTGCTCGATGGGCGGGGCGCATGATCGACGTCCTCGGCGGCCGGCGATGGTCAGGCTTCGTCACCGGTGTTGCCGCCTCTGCCCTGTTTCCGCTGAGCTTCATCGTTCTTCTCCTAACCAACAATTTCATCGGCGCCATGCTTTTCGCCACGCTTTATGGAATTGCCAGTGGTATCACCGCCGTCACCCGAGCGACGCTGCCGCTCCAGATTTTCCCCGCCGGCGCCTATGCTCGCGCATCGGCACAGCTGGCCGTGCCGCTCAATCTCTCGTTTGCCGTCGCTCCACCCGCGTTCACCGCCATCATGACGTCTGCCGGTCCTCATGCCGCCCTATGGCTGGCCTTTGCGATCTCAATCTTTGCCTTCTGCACGCTTCTTGGCCTTCTGCTGCTACATCGCCGAATGGACCACACAACACAAAGGGCTGAAACCTGATGTCATAGTCTCGGAGCAGGCTGACAGCTTACGACACAGTTCCCTTGGATCCTGTCTCACAACCGCCTCCCCTCCGCAATCACCCCTTGATCCGCACCATCTGCGGATCATAAAGCGGCTTCAGCGACACCTGGCATGGCACGCGCTGCTGCGCGACATCCAGCTCATAGCGGCCGGAAAGCACGAAATCCTCCGTCACCCCGCCGGGGTCACGGACATAGCCATAGCCGATGGCCTTGCCGATCGTGTAGCCATAGCCGCCGCTCGACAGCCAGCCGACGCGCTGGCCGTCGCGGTAGATCGTCTCTCGGCCGAGCAGCACGGTCTGCGGATCGTCGGGCACGAAGCAGGCAAGCATCTTCTTCACGCCTGATGCCAGTTGCCGCTCGATCGCCTCTCGGCCGCGGAATGCGACATCCTTCTTCGTCTTCACAGCCCAGGCAAGCCCTGCCTCGATCGGCGTATGATCCGGCCCGATATCGGAACCCCAGGCACGATAGCCCTTTTCCAGCCGGCAGCTTTCGATGGCGCGATAGCCGGCATTGATGAGGCCATGCTCGCGGCCGGCCGCCATCAGCACGTCATAGACAGTGCCGGCATATTCCACCGGCACATGCAGCTCATAGCCGAGTTCGCCGACATAGGTGATGCGCAGCGCCCGCACCGGGCAGCCGGCAATACCGATCGTCTTCACCCTGCCAAAGGGGAAAGTGGCGTTCGAAACATCATCCGATGTGACAGTCTGCAATATCTCGCGCGATTTCGGCCCCATCAGCGACAACACGGAATAGGCGGAGGTCACATCCACCAGTTCGGCATGCAGGTCGGCTGGAATATTTCGGGCAATCCAGTCGAAATCATGCGTGGCGAAGCCGGTGCCCGTCGTGATGTAGAACTCGTTCTCGGCAATACGGCCAATTGTGACATCGCACTCGATGCCGCCCCGATCGTTCAGCATCTGCGTATAGGTCAGCGCGCCCGCAGGCTTGGCGACGTCGTTGGAGGCGATCCACGAGATCGCCGCCTCCGCATCCCGGCCTTTCAACACGAACTTGGCAAAAGACGTCTGGTCGAAGATGACGGCGGCCTCGCGAACCGCCTTATGCTCACGACCGACGGCATCGAACCAGTTCTGACGGCCATAAGTGTAGACGTCCTTCGGCTCCTCGCCCGTAAAGAGATCGGCAAACCAGTTCGGCCGCTCCCAGCCGAGCTTTTCGCCGAAACAGGCGCCCTGCGCCTTCAGGCGATCATAGAGCGGCGACTTGCGGCAGGGTCGGCCGCTGGAATGCTCCTCGAAAGGCCAGGCCATGGTGTAGTGCTTGCCATAGGCTTCCAGCGTGCGCGTGCGTACCCAGTCTGTGTCGAAATGCGGACGGCCGAAGCGGCGGATATCGACCGGCCAGAGATCGTAGGGCGGCTCGCCCTTTACCACCCATTCGGCGAGCGCCATGCCCGCGCCGCCGGCAGAGGCGATGCCGAAGGCGTTGAAGCCGGCGCCGACGAAGAAGTTCTTCAGTTCCGGCGCCTCGCCGAGGATGAAGTTGCCATCGGGCGTAAAGCTCTCGGGGCCGCAGAGCAGTTGCTTGACGCCGGCCGTCTGCAGGGCCGGCACGCGCACCAGCGCCTGCTCCATGATCTGCTCGAAATGATCGAAATTGCTGTCGAGCAGCGTGTAGTGGAAATCTTTGGGAATACCATCAAGCGCCCAGGGGATCGGGTTGGGCTCATAGCCACCCATGACCAGCCCGCCGACCTCTTCCTTGTAGTAGGTCAGCCTGTCCGGGTCGCGCAGCGTCGGCAGGTTGGAGGGCACGCCGAAGGACTCGGTGATCAGATATTGATGCTCGACGGAGACGAGCGGCACATTGACGCCGAAGCGACCGGCAAACGTCCGCGTCCACTGTCCGGCGCAAACGACGACGCGCTCGCATTCGATCCGCCCCTTGTCAGTAATGACGGCGCGGATCCGGCCCTTGTCGATCTCGAGATCCAGAACCTCCGTATCCTCGAAGATCGAGACGCCGCTCATGCGGGCGCCTTTCGCCAGCGCCTGGGTGATATCGGAAGGATTGGCCTGACCGTCGGTCGGCAGGAAGGCGGCGCCGACGAGATCGTCGATATCCATCAACGGCCAGAGATCGAAAGCCTCCTTGGGCGTCAGCAGATGCATCTGCAGGCCGAAGGATTGCGCCGTCGTCGCCTGCCGCTTGACCTCGGTCCAGCGCTCCTCGTTGCAGGCGAGACGCAACCCGCCATTCATCTTCCAGCCGGTGGCAAGCCCGGTCTCGGCCTCAAGCTTCTTGTAGAGATCGACGGAGTAGCCAAGCATCTGGGTGATATTGGCGCTGGTGCGCAACTGGCCGACAAGGCCGGCGGCGTGGAACGTGGTGCCCGAGGTCAGCTTCTTGCGCTCCAGCAGCACGGTATCGGTGAAGCCAAGCTTGCCGAGATGATAGGCCGTCGAGCAGCCGATGATGCCGCCGCCGATGACGACGGTCTTTGCAGTGTTCGGCAGTTCCTTCATTGCGTCACCTCAAGAATTCCGAAAACTCTGCCAGGCGCTCTCGAACCGCCGCAGATTTTCGTTTGTGTAGGAAGAATAATCGAAATCGATATCGGAATGGATTTCCGAAACCATGCTCCACATCGTCTCGCGCAGGAGCGAAGCGCATTTCATCGCCTGGTAGCGCCGACGCAGATCGTCATTTATCGGCGCTTCGAAATAGGTTTCCAGCATGGCGCTCTCCTGCGCTTCGGAGAATTCGTTGTTGGAGGCTAGGCCGCCAAGATCGAAGAGCGGCGTGTTGAAGCCGGCATAGTCCCAGTCGATCAGCCAAAGCCGCTTGCCATCATCGAGAAAATTCGCGGCCAGCAGGTCGTTATGGCCGAAGGCGATGTCGAAAGGGCCGGCCGCCTGTTCGAGCCGTTGCGCTATATCGAGAAAGGACGGCAGCAACGGCTTGTGCCGGCTACCGCCGGCATCGAGTGCGGCCGCATAATCCCTGACCACATGAAAGACCCAGAAGATCGCGGGCGGCCCGCGAAAATGCCCGGCGACATCGCGATGGCAGGAACGGACGAGGCGCACGACGCGCGCCAACATCGCGGGATCGCGGACACCGTCGGCAGAGAGCGGCTTTGCATCGATATAATCCAGCACCAATATGCCGGGCTCATGGTGGATGACGGCCGGCGAAAGACCGGCCGCATGCGCTGCCCGGCTCGCAGCCACCTCGTGGACGCGGCTGATATGGTGAATGGGAATATCGGAGCCAAGCCGGACGACGAAGCGCCGGCCGCCGTCGCTGACCAGATAATTGCGATTGGTGATGCCGCCGACGAGCGGGGCGATATCGATCGGCCCGTGCCAAATGCCAAGAGACTGTATCTTGTCTTCAGCCGTTGCGATCATCCCCCCTCCGACGTTGCGACCGTGTATCCTCGATAATGGAAGGGTTCCTCACCAACGGAGGCTTGTCAAGCATCATCCCACAAAAGGAAACGAATATTTGGCTTTTTGTTGGTTTGACGAAAAGGAACGCCATCGCATGAGCTATGGATATCGCAACAGAGCGCTTCACCGTAAGTGAGATTTGACTTAAAAACTCACACGCGAGGCAAATGGATCGAGCTTGCATCTTTACGCCACTTTCCGGCGTCGCATGACTGCCCGATCAGCAAGCCGCTCGCACATTTTGGGATCATACCCCTAATAGGATCAGGACCATGCCGGGCACCTCCCAACCGCCGCTTCATTCCAATCATCGCGAACGGGAGATACTGGAGGAGCTGCGGCTGGCCGGCGGCGCCAGCCGCATTCAATTCCTCGCCGAACGGCTCGGCGTCTCGGAAGAAACCATTCGCCGCAACATCCGCAGTCTGGAGGCCAATGGCCTCGTGACCAAGGTGCATGGCGGCGTCCATATCAAGGACGCCATGATCGAGCCGCCGCTGCACCTGCGGATGAACGAGAATGCCGAAGCAAAGCGGATGATAGCCGCGTCCGTCGCGGCGATGATCAAGGACGGCGACACCCTCTTCCTTGATGTCGGCTCCACCACGGCTTTCATCGCCGTTGCGCTGCAAAAGCACCAGAACCTCTTCGTCGTCACCAACGCCGTGTCTGTGGCCCATGCGCTCGCCACCCGCAATGGCAACCGCGTCTTCTTCGCCGGCGGCGAGCTGCGTGGTCACGATGGCGGCACTTTCGGCATGGAAGCGGCCAATTTCCTGCGGCGCTTCAATGTGCGTCATGCCGTGCTGTCCGTCGGCGCCGTCAATGCCACGTCCGGCTTCATGCTGCACGATCTCGAGGAAGCGGAATACTCTCGAGAAGCCGCAAGCCGCGCCGAAAACCGCATCATCGTTGCCGACAGCGCCAAGTTCGGCCGCACCGCGCCGGTCGTTCTCAACGAACCGGCAACCTATGACGTGCTGGTCACCGACGACATGCCGCCGCCGGACATCCGGGCCATGCTGGAGCGCAACGAGATCGAACTCGTGATCGCCAACCGGCAGCGGATGGAGCGGCGGTAAGCGGCTAACCCTTGCACATGGCTTCCAGCGTCAGCGCCGCCTTGCTGGCGTGGCGCTCCTTATGACGCAGCAATCGGAAGCTGCGGACGGGCATATCGAAGCGGGCCTGAACAAGCAGACCCTGCCCGAGATAGGCCCTGGCCGCCGCGCTGGAAATAGCGGCCGCGCTTTGTCCCGCGCAGGCGGCTGATAGCACGGCCTCGTTCGAGGGCAGGACGAGCGCCACCCTGAGATCGCCCGGCGAAGCGCCAAGCTTGGCAACCGCATTTTCGAATTCCGATCGGGTGCCGGAACCCTCTTCGCGCATTACCCAGGATGTGTCGCTGGCAAGATCGGCCGCGGCCAGCTGCCGCCCATCCGCCCAGGGATGGTGTGGCGGCACGACAATGACCAGCGCATCCTGCGCAACGATCGTCATCGACAGGGCCGGCGCATCCACCTCACCTTCGATGAAACCGAGCTCGGCCGCGCCATTGATGACGGCTTCGGTGACGGTGCGCGTATTGCCGATCGTCAGGTCCAGTTCGATGCCGGGATAGTCACGATGAAACCGCATCAGCAACGGCGGCAGCCAGTAGCTGGCGATGGTCTGACTGGCATAGAGGCTGAGCTGACCGCGCTGCAGACCGCCCAGCTCGGACAGCATCAGTTCGGCCGAGCGCACGCGGGCCAGCGTCGCCTTGGCTTCGCCGAGGAAGGAGCGGCCCGTCTCCGTGAGCTCGATCCGCCTGCCGACGCGGTGAAACAGCTCCACGCCATAATAGGCTTCAAGGTTCTTGATCGCCGAACTGACAGCCGAGGGTGTCAGATGAATGGCTTCCGCGGCATGCGTCAGATGTTCCCGCTCGGCGACGGCGACGAAAATGGCAAGTTGCTCGAAGGTCATGGGAAATCATTCTAATTTATCGAACGAAACGTAGGATAATATTCGATGGATGTCCACATCGGGAGATGAGACTTTCCAGCCGTCACTCAATCGGAATAACGAACGGCAGTACGACATGTCCCATGCTCAGCGCGCAAACCAGATACTTCCCGGCCTTGCACTCACTTGCGTCGTTGCGCTTCTTGCCTATGCCGGCGAGCACATTGAGGAGGGCATTTTCGGTGGCAGGTGGATCGAAAGCCTGGTGCTTGCCATCGCGCTCGGCATCGTCGTCTGCACCATCAAACCGCTGAAGCCGGCCATGCGGCCAGGTATCGATTTCAGCGCCAAGATCCTGCTGGAAATCGCCATCGTCCTTCTCGGCGCATCCATCAGCCTTTCGGCGATCCGGGGCGCGGGCGTCTGGCTGATTGCCGGCATCGCCATCGTCGTCGTCCTTTCGATCGCGGCCACCTATCTCATCGGGCGGCTGCTCGGCCTGCCGCCGAAGCTGGCGACGCTGATCGCCTGCGGCAACTCGATATGCGGCAATTCGGCCATCGTCGCCGTTGCCCCCGTGATCGAGGCGAACTCGCAGGAAATCGCGGCAGCCCTGGCATTCACCGCCGTACTCGGCATTGCGGCTGTATTCCTCTTGCCGCTTCTCTATTTTCATCTTGGCATGAGCGTACCGCAATATGGCACATTGGCCGGGCTCACCGTCTACGCCGTACCCCAGGTGCTCGCCGCCACGGCCCCGGTCGGCCTTCTCGCCGTTCAGACCGGCACACTCGTCAAGCTCGTGCGTGTCCTGATGCTGGGACCGGTCATCTTCCTGCTCGGCATCCTCACCAAGGTCGAAACGACAGACACGAAAGGACGCAGCGGCCATCATCACTCGCTGGTTCCGTGGTTCATCTGCGGTTTCCTTGGGCTGATGGCACTGCGCTCCTTCGGCCTCATTCCGGACGCGCTGATCGCCCCGATGGAATCGGTTTCAGGCATCCTGACTGTCATCGCGATGGCGGCACTCGGGCTGTCGGTGAATATCCGCTCGGTTGCCCATGCCGGCGGCCGCGTGATCGTAGCGGCCACATTGTCGCTGCTAATGCTGGGCGCCATCAGCTACGCTCTGATCGTCGCCTTGCAGATCCAGTAGTCCGCCCACCGCCACCAGCCGAGGATCGGTTCTTGCCCGATGTGCGGGCCGATTTCAGCAAAGCGGCGGTATCGCTCTCCGAAGAAGGATAGCCGATGGCGTAACCCTGAAGTTCATCGCAGCCGACCTCTGCCAGAATGCACGCATGCTCTTCGGTCTCGACACCCTCGGCGATAACCTCGACATTCAATGTCCGGGCGATTTCGACGATCGAGCCGACGAGGCGGCGCTGCTCGTCTGACACGGTTATCGCCGTCACCAGCTGCCGGTCGATCTTCAGCCGCTTCGGCTTCAGCTTGACCAGACCGATCAGCGAAGCATGACCCGATCCGAAATCGTCGATTTCAATATCGATCCCCATCTCCTTGATCGCATCGATATTGGCCAGCACCCTGTCATCGGGATCGTCGAGGAAAATGGTTTCCACCAGTTCGAAGGCGATGGCCTGGCGCGGTATCTCGAGCGCCTGCAACCCCTCGATCAAATTGGGGTCGGCAAGCCGGCGTCCGGAAATGTTGACGGCAATGCGCGGCGGCGTGATACCTTGCGAAACCCAGGCGGCGCGATCGGCAAGCGCGCGCTTCAACACAGCGGCATCGATCTCGGCCGTCAGCCCATATTCGTCTGCAACCTTGAGGAACGCTGCCGGGTTCAACAGTCCCTTTTCCGGATGCCGCCAGCGTGCCAGCGCCTCCAGCCCGACGATGTGGCGGCTGCGCGCATCCACCTGGATCTGATAGAAAGGCTCGATCTGACGCAGCACAGGCGCCAACCGCAACTCGTCGGCCAACTGACGTTCCGTGTGCAGATCGGACTGGAGCTGCGGCGTGAAGAATTCGACCCGATTGCGCCCGAGCTTCTTGGCCTGGAAAAGCGCCACGTCGGATTCCGCCAGCAGATTGCCCGCGCGGTCAGCCCGGCTTGAGGCCACGCCAACGGATGCGCCGATCCGCAGCATTTCATTGCCGAAGCGCACTTCGCGCCGCAATCGCGAGAGAATATCGTCCGCAATGGCTTCCAGCTTTTCGGCACTGCCGACATTGGCCAAAACAGCGACGAATTCGTCGCCGCCGACACGGGCCACAATGTCGTTGGCGGTGATCGCGCCGGAGATACGCGCGGCCGCGCTCTGCAGGGTCGCATCCCCGGCCGCATGGCCCCATTTGTCGTTGATCTCCTTGAAGCCGTCGAGATCGATATGGAGCACGGCCAATGTCTGCCCGGCATTATCCTTGCGCAATTCGGCCAGCCGCCGGTCGAAATAGCGTCGATTGGGAAGGCCGGTCAGATAATCGTGATCGGCGGCATGCTCGATACGCGCGCGGCTTTGCTCGAGCGCCACCGCGCGCGCTTCGGCGATGGCCTTCTGGCTGCTGAGCTCGCGATTGAGCAGGACGTCGGCGGTGACATCCCATTCCGCACCGATGAAGGACGGCGCACCATCGGGACCTTCATAGAAATGAGCGCGTGAGCGCAGATGCCGCACCTCTCCGCCCGGCAGGACGACGCGAAACTGCGAGTTATAGAAACCCCTTTCGCCAAGGGCGGCCTGAAAGTCGCTAAGCGCCTCCTCAACGTCTTCGGGGTGCAGGGCTTTCAGCCAGACATCGGACGATACCTTGCGATCCTGGCGACCGGTCCCGTAGAGCTTGTGCATCTGGGGATCCCAGAGCAGTTCCTCATCCTTGATATTGTGCTGCCAGACACCGATTTGAGACGCCTCCAGCGCAAGCTCCAGCCTTCTCAAAAGGTCCTGGAACTCTTCCTCTGTTCGCCCTGACGCCGCCTCTGCCAACCGGCTTCACCCCCTTGGGACACATTGAGAGATTACGCACATGCAACTGATATATTTGCACTACTCCCTTACACGAACTTTAATGCCCGCGCGCGTGTCGTGACCTAGTCTGCGATTTCCCTCGATATCCTTAGCTAATGATTGTGCCGCGGCGGATTGGCCGCGATGTTGCGGAAATCGGCCGCGCCCTCGAGCACGGCACCATCGGACAGCTGCGTCACGGAGCGGCGATAGATGCGCTGCCATGGCGTTGCGTCGGGCGGGACGGCCGGGATGCCATCGCCCTTTCGACGCTCGATTTCCGTTTCGTCCACCAGCATGTCGCAGCGCCCGTGATTGAAATCGATACGAATGATATCGCCGGTCCGCAACCAGGCAAGCCCTCCACCCGCCGCACTCTCCGGCGAAGCGTTGAGGATCGAGGGGCTGTCGGCCGTGCCCGACTGACGCCCGTCGCCAATTGTGGGCAGGCTGCGGATGCCGCGCTTCAGAAGCGCGTCCGGCGGCTGCATGTTGACCACTTCGGCCGATCCCGGCCAGCCGATCGGCCCGGCACCACGGATGACGAGGATGGTTCTCTCGTCGATGCCGAGATCGGCGTCGTTGATGCGCCTGTGATAGTCCTCGGATCCGTCGAAGACCACCGCCTTGCCCTCGAACACGCCTTCTTGGCCCGGCTCCTGCAGATAACGAAGGCGGAAGTCTTCCGATATGACGCTCATCTTCATGATGGCGAAATCGAAGAGATTGCCCTTCAGCACGAGGAAGCCGGCCCGCTCTTTCAACGGCGCCGCGAAGGGGCGGATAACCTCTCGATCCGTCGCTTCGCGCCCCTTCAGATTCTCTGTCATCGTCCTGCCGGTCACCGTCGGACAGTCGCCATCGAGCTTGCCGGCCTGCAGCAGCTCCCACATCACGGCGGGTACGCCGCCGGCACGGTGGAAGCGTTCGCCGAGATAGGCACCCGCAGGCTGCACATTGGCCAGAAGCGGAATGTCGAAACCATGCACCTGCCAGTCGTCGGGATAGAGCTCGACGCCGGCATGCTTGGCCATCGCGGCCAAATGCGGCTGCGCATTGGTCGATCCGCCGATGGCGGAATTGACCCGGATGGCATTCAGGAAGGCCTGCCGCGTCAGCACGTCGGACGGCTTGATGTCCTCGAGTACCAGTTCGACGGCGCGCCGCCCGGTGCGGTAGGCCATCTGACCGCGCTCGCGATAGGCGCCGGGAATGGCCGCGCAGCCGGTAAGCGACATGCCGAGCGCCTCGGCCATCGCATTCATGGTCGAGGCCGTTCCCATCGTATTGCAGTGACCCACCGAAGGAGCAGAGGCGAGTGACGCCTCCATGAATTCCTCTTCGTCGATCTCTCCGGCCGCCAGCTTGCGGCGCGAACGCCAGATCACCGTGCCGGACCCCGCAAGCTCGCCATCGTGCCAGCCATCCAGCATCGGCCCGCCTGACAGCACGATCGCCGGAATATTCACGGTGGAGGCCGCCATCAGCGCCGACGGCGTGGTCTTGTCGCAGCCGGTCGTCAGCACAACCCCGTCGAGCGGATAGCCGTAGAGCACCTCGACGAGGCCGAGATAGGCGAGATTGCGGTCGAGCGCGGCCGTTGGGCGCTTGCAGTTCTCGAAGATCGGATGGGTCGGAAATTCGATCGGAATGCCGCCCGCGTCGCGAATGCCGTCGCGCACGCGCTTGGCAAGATCGAGATGATGGCGGTTGCAGGGAGTGAGATCGCTGCCGCTCTGGGCGATGCCGATGATCGGCTTGCCCGAACGCAGCTCTTCCGGCGTGATGCCGTAATTCATGAAGCGCTCCAGATAGAGCGCGGTCATATCGATGTGATCCGGATTGTCGAACCAATCCTGGGAACGCAGGCGACGCCTGGATGCACCCTTATCGCTCATCTTTTCCTCAAGCCTTTCCTCGGGCATTCTTGTCTTCCAAATGCTGCAGCAAACCGCTGTGATCCTGTTCGCCGCCGCCATTTTCAACGAATTCGGCAAATTCGGTCCTGACGATTTCAGTCAGCGGCAGGTGAAGCGACAGGCTTTGCGCGGCAGCAAGAACCGTATCGAGATCCTTCAGCTGATTGCGGGCCGTTCCGCCCGGCTCGAAATTACGCTCGATCATGCGCTGACCGTGCAGGTCCAGGATTCTGCTTTCAGCAAAACCACCGCGAATGGCGGCACGGAACGCCTCGCGCGATCCACCACCGGCTTCGACCAGCAACATCGCTTCCGCGACGGCACCGATGGTCACCGCGACGATCTGCTGATTGCCGAGCTTGGCAAGCTGGCCGGTGCCGCTTGGCCCGACGCGAGTCACGCGACCGAGCGGTGCCATCACATCGCGAACGCTGTCTATGATATCGGCATCGCCACCGGCCATGATGGCCAAAGTTCCGGCCATAGCGCCTGCCACACCGCCGGAGACCGGCGCATCGATATGCCGAATGCCGCGTTCGGCAAGCTTGAATGCGTGTTCACGCGCGACCGCCGGCGATATCGAGCTGTTGTCGATGACAACGGCACCTGGCTCCAGCGCGTCGGCCACCCCGCTGCCGAACAGGACTTCGCTGACGGCGCCGCCATTGGTCAGCATGGTAAAGAGCACCGATGCACCCCGCGCCGCCTCGGCGGCAGTGGCGGCGAGGGTGGCGCCATCATCCGCCAAGGGATCGGCCTTGCTACGGTCGCGATTCCAGACGGTGACCGGAAAGCCGGCGGCCAGCAGCCGCCGCGCCATCGGCGCTCCCATCAGACCCGTTCCGAGAAAAGCGATCTTTCTGCCGCTCATGGCAAGCGCCCTCCGACATAAATTTGTGCCGGCCCCGCCATCGCGCGGCCACCGATTATGCCGATCGATTCGGCAAGGACGTCATGCACGCAATCCTCCTCGAGCCTCGAGCGTCAAGAGCAACTCCTCTTGCCCGACGCACGTCAATCAACTCATCCAAGAGCTTGATAAACCTATGGTGCCCGCATGCAAAAGAAATCGGCGCGCATACGGCAAATTCTTCAAAAAATCAGATGATCGAAGCGGCAGGAGTGAAAAAGTGGCCGCACAAAAACAAAAAGGGCGGGACCTTGCGGTCCCGCCCGTGAACGTATCCGGCACCGGAGTACCACTCTATTCGGCGGCGATCGGAAGCACCTCGGCCGAATGGTCGTTGTCGTTGTGATGGTGCTGCTTCAGCGGACGGTTGCCCGTCAGATTGCGGATCAGCACGTAGAATACCGGCGTCATGAAGATGCCGAAGAAGGTCACGCCGATCATGCCGGCGAACACCGCCACGCCCATGGCCGCACGCATCTCGGCACCGGCACCGGTGGAGGTAACGAGCGGGACGACGCCCATGATAAAGGCCATGGAGGTCATCAGGATCGGGCGCAGACGCAGGCGGCTGGCCTCGATAGCGGCCTGTACCGGCTTGCGGCCTTCCAACTCCAGCTCGCGGGCGAATTCCACGATCAGGATCGCATTCTTCGCCGAGAGGCCCACCAACACCATCAAGCCGATCTGCGTGAAGATGTTGTTGTCGCCACCCGTCAACCAGACGCCCGTCAAGGCAGCCAGCACGCCCATCGGCACGATCATGACGATCGCAAGCGGCAGCGTGACGCTCTCATACTGGGCAGCCAGCACGAGGTAAACGAGCAGCAGGGCCAAAGGGAAGATGATGATACCCGAGCTGCCGGCCAGGATCTGCTGGTAGGTCAGATCCGTCCATTCGAAACTGATGCCCTTGGGCAAGGTTTCGTTGGCGATACGCTCCACGGCCGCCTGTGCCTGACCGGACGAGAAGCCCGGAGCCGGACCGCCGTTGATATCGGCGGCGAGGAAGCCGTTGTAACGCGTCGTCCGCTCGGGACCGGTGCTGGCCTCGACCTTCAAGAGCGCCGACAGCGGGATCATCTGACCCGATGCCGAACGGACTTTCAACTGGCCGATGTCGCTTGCATGAGCACGGAACTGGGCGTCTGCCTGCACACGCACACTGTAGGTACGACCAAAGGCGTTGAAGTCGTTGACATAGAGCGAACCCAGGTAGATCTGCAGCGTATCGAAGACATCCGTCACCGAGACGCCGAGCTGCTCGGCCTTGGCGCGATCAAGGTCCGCATAAAGCTGCGGCACGTTGATCTGGTAGCTCGAGAACAGGCCGGTAAGCTCCGGCGCCTGATAGGCTTTGGCGAGGAATGCCTTGTTGGCCTGGTCAAGCGCCAGGTAGCCGAGGCCGGCGCGATCCTCGATCTGCATCTTGAAGCCGCCCGTCGTGCCGAGACCCTGAACGGGCGGCGGCGGGAACATGGCGATAAAGGCGTCCTGGATGCCGGCGAACTTCTGGTTCAACTGCATGGCGATGGCACCGCCCGACAGATTCGGCGTCGTGCGCTCCTCGAACGCCTTCAGGGTCACGAAGACGATGCCGGCGTTGGACGAGTTGGTGAAGCCGTTGATCGACAGGCCCGGGAAGGCGATGGCATGCTCGACGCCCGGCTGCTGCATGGCTATGTCGCTCATGCGGTGGATGACGTCATCCGTCCGGTCGAGGGTCGCGCCATCAGGCAATTGCGCGAAGCCGATCAGATACTGCTTGTCCTGCTGCGGCACGAAGCCGCCCGGAACGGTCTGGAACAGGAAGTAGGTTGCGCCGATCAGAGCGATATAGATGACCATGACCAGGCTCTTCAGCGACAGGATGCCGCCGACGCCCTTGCCGTAGGCATTCGAACCACGGTTGAACACCCTGTTGAAGCCGCGGAAGAACCAGCCGAATGTCACGTCCATCACCCGCGTCAGCATGTCCTTCGGCGCGTGGTGGTCCTTCAGGAGAAGAGCCGCCAGAGCCGGAGACAAGGTCAGCGAGTTGAACGCAGAAATCACCGTCGAGATGGCGATCGTCAAGGCGAACTGACGATAGAACTGGCCCGACAGACCGGAGATGAACGCAAGCGGTACGAAGACGGCGACCAGCACGAGAGCGATCGCGATGATCGGACCCGAGACTTCCTTCATGGCGCGATAGGTTGCGTCACGCGGACTGAGGCCGTTCTCGATATTGCGCTCGACGTTCTCCACGACCACGATGGCGTCGTCCACGACGATACCGATCGCCAGCACCAGGCCGAAGAGGCTGAGCGCGTTGATCGAGAAGCCGAAGACATACATCACCGCAAAAGTACCGATGATCGAGACAGGAACGGCGATCAGCGGAATGATCGAGGCACGCCAGGTCTGCAGGAACAGAATGACGACGACGACGACCAGCGCGATGGCTTCGAGCAGGGTATGGACGACCTTGTCGATCGAGGCACGCACGAACTGAGTGGTATCGTAGACGATCTCATACTTGACGCCATCGGGCATCGCCGTCTGCAGCTCGTTCATGGTCTTGATGACATTGTCCGAGATGGTAATCGCGTTCGATCCCGGGGCCTGGAAGACGGGAACGGCGACCGCCGGCTTGCCGTCGAGCAGCGAGCGCAGCGAATAGTCCGACGCGCCGAGTTCGACGCGGGCGACATCGCGCAGACGCGTGATCTGACCGTTTGCGCCGCTCTTGACGATGATGTTGCCGAACTCTTCCGGCGTCGTCAGACGGCCCTGGGCGTTGACGGAAAGCTGGACGTCGAGACCGGGAACGCTGGGGGACGCGCCGATGATACCGGCGGCAGCCTGGACGTTCTGTTGACGGACGGCGTTGGCGATATCGCTGGCGGCAAGACCGCGCTCGGCGGCCTTCTGCGGATCGACCCAGACGCGCATCGAGTAATCGCCCGAACCGAACACCTGAACCTGGCCGACGCCCTCGATGCGGGCCAGGCGATCCTTGATGTTCAGCGTCGCATAGTTGCGCAGATAAGTGATGTCGTAGCGATTGTCAGGCGAGATGAGGTTGACCACCATCATCAGGTCAGGCGAGCTCTTCACCGTGGTGATGCCGAGGTCGCGGACGTTCTGCGGCAATCGCGGTTCTGCCTGCGAGACACGGTTCTGCACCAGCTGCTGCGCCTTGTCCGGATCAGTGCCGAGCTTGAAGGTGACCGTCAACGTCAACAGACCATCCGAGGTCGCCTGGCTGTTCATGTAGAGCATGCCGTCGACGCCGTTGATCTGCTCTTCCAGCGGCGTCGCCACTGTTTCGGCAATGACTTTCGGATTGGCGCCCGGATACTGCGCCGTGACGACGATCGAGGGCGGCACGACCTCCGGATATTCGGAGATCGGCAGCAGCCGCATGCCGATCAGGCCGGCGACCAGGATGAGGACCGATAGCACCCCGGCAAACACCGGACGGTCGACGAAAAATCTTGAGATGTTCATGGCAGAACCCTCTCCAGGGGGTGAATCAAGAGGACACGAGGCCCGTGCCCGCGGCCCACCGAGGCGCCACGAGCATTGAAAATCGAAACATTGGAATAGCGGCCGGAAGATTTCGCCTTCCGGCCGCGCAGATTACTTCGCGGCGACCTTCTCTTCCGGCTTCGGATCGACCACGGCACCGGGGCGAACCCGCTGCAGGCCGTTGATAATGACCCGGTCGCCGGCATTCAGGCCGGAATTGACGATGCGCATGCCATCGGAGGTATCGCCGAGACTGATCGGCCGATACTCAACCTTGTTATCGGCCCCAACAACGAAGACGAACTTCTTGTCCTGGTCCGTGCCGATCGCGCGCTCGCTGATGAGGAGCTTGCTCTCGGCCTTTGGCTGGCCCATGCGCACCCGCACGAACTGGCCCGGGATAAGACGGCCGCCCGGATTGTCGAAGACGGCGCGAACGGCGATGGTGCCGCTTGCAGTATCGACTTCATTGTCGATCAGCTGCAGCTTGCCGTTGACCGGCGTGCCGTTGTCGTTCGCTGTACCGATCTGCACGGGGATCTGCTCGACCGGGGGCGCCGCGCCATTGGTGACCGGAAGTTCGGCCAGCGCTTGGGTGACCGTCTGTTCGCTTGCATTGAAGCTCGCGTAGACCGGATCGACCGAAACAAGCGTCGTCAGCGCCGGCGAGGACGAACCGGCAGCAACCAGATTGCCGACGGTAACCGCAATCTTGCCGACGCGGCCGGAAATCGGAGCGCGAACCTGCGTGTAGTCGAGGTTCAATTGCGCCGTCTGCAAGGTTGCTTGCGCCGCCTTCACATTGGCATCCGCTTCGGCGTAATTGCTGGCGCGCGTATCCATGTCGCTCTGCGAGATCGTCTTGTTCTCGAAGAGCTTCTGACCACGGTCGACTTCGACCTTGGTCAGGTTAAGCCTGGCCTTTGCCGCTCCGACCTGGGCCTGAGCCTGGGCGACGGCCGCCTGGTAGGTTGCCGGATCGATCGTCACCAGCAGGTCGCCCTGCTTGACCAGGGCACCTTCGCGGAATTGCACCGACTGAATTGCGCCGGCCACACGCGGCCGGACTTCAACCCGGTCAATGGCTTCGAGCCGCCCCGAAAACTCCTGCCATGAGGTGATGTCACGCGGCTCTACCGCAGCAACGGTGACGGGGACGGGCGGCATTGCCGCCGGGCCAGCCGCCTCGGTTGCTTGAGCGCCGCGTGGCAGCTCAAGATAGAAAGCTGCGCCTGCAACAGCCGCAGCGACACCCATGCCGGCGCCCCACAGGGCCCAGCGCTTACCGTTGGACTTCATGTTATTCTCTCCTTTGGCACCGCCTTGGGAAACGGGACCGAAAATTCCTAATATCTCAATACAGTCTGGGGTCCGAAGCACTGCGCATCCGCGCGAAGATCACTCCGGCTTTCTGCCTCCAACATCCCGTCCAATTCCGCGATTTCCCTCGCGATCGGGATGCTGTAGTCGATCAAGCCTGCACTTCTTCGACAAAGCCCTTGAAACAACAGCAAACATCTTGCTGCCACGAGGGCCTGTCCTTCGACTGCCCGCCGTAGAGGGTGGGCCAGCCTGTCCCGGCGGGAAGGACTTGCTGGCGAACACGGACGCCGGCCGCTTTCAGCCGGCTGCCGTATTCCATGCTCTCGTCGCGGAGCGGGTCGTCCTCGGCCGTGAGCACCAATGCCGGCGCGAGGCCCGAAAGCCGCGAACAGTATCGAGGCGCCGCATAGGGGTGGCAGACACCGCCCAGGAAACCCAGGTATCGGTTCCAACCCTCCGTCCAGCGCTCGCGCATGCCGCTTTCCTCCGCCTGGAGGAAAGATTTCGATCCCATGAAGGGGTCGAGCAAAGGCGATATCAACACCTGTCCATCCAATGAACCCGGCATCTGATCGCGTGCCTTTAAAGCGACACCTGCTGCTACATTGCCACCCGATTCCTCTCCGGCGACAAACAGCAGTGATTTTTTCGCTCCACCCAGCGCAAGCATGTTTCGCTTGTTGCCGAGATAGGCCAGAATCCCGTAGGCGCATTCGAGCACCTGCGGAAAAGCATTCTGATTGCCGCTGGTATAGTCCGCGGCAACCACGATCGCGCCGGCTTCCGCGAGGCTTACGGCCACCGGCCGGTCGACTGCGTGATTGGTGTCCAGAAAAGCGCCGCCGTGCAAATAGAGCACGAGAGGTGCCGCCTTCTTCAAACCTTCGCCGTTATAGATCCGAGCTGCCACCGGCCCCGTAGGCACGTTTTCCAGCACAACATCTTTCCACGGCGCACTCATCGACCCAAATCCTATCTGCTCGAGTGAATATGATCACTTTCAGAGGCTTTTATCATGCCCTGTGACCATGTTCCCGATAATGCGGTCTTTAGCGCCCCCATGCCGCATTGCAACAATTACACAGACAACATATTGTTATTCCGTTCCGAGAATAAGTAGCCTATATTCGATCAGACTATTCACAATCACAAACAATCGACCCCTTTTCGTTGTGGTCGAGGGGCATCATGGAATGGACCAGTTGTCAGCAATGCGGGCATTCGCGCGTGTGGTGGAAACGGGTAATTTTACCCGCGCCGCCGCGGCCCTCTCCATGCCGAAAGCGACGGTGACGACACTCATCCAGTCGCTTGAGGCGCATCTGCACGCCAAGCTTCTGAACCGGACGACCCGGCGCGTCATGGTGACGACCGACGGCGCGCTTTATTACGAGCGCGCCATTCAAATCCTCTCGGAAATCGAGGAACTGGACGGCAGCATCAGCAATTCGCAGAGCCTGCCGAGCGGCCGCCTGCGCGTCGAAATGGCCGGCGCCTTCGCCGAGAGGATCGTGATGCCGGCGCTCTGTGATTTCCACCAGCGCTATCCCGATATCCATATCGACCTCGGTGTTGGTGACCGACTGGTGGACTATCTGGCCGAGAATGTCGACTGCGCCTTGCGCGCCGGCATGCCGAGCGACCAGTCGCTGATCGCCCGCCGCGTCGGCGAGATCCACTTCGTTACCTGCGCCGCGCCGCTTTATATTGAAAAGCACGGCATCCCGGAGCGCCCGGAAGAGCTGGAGACGGCTCACTATGCGGTCAGCTATTTCCGCGCGCAAACGGGCCGCACTATCCCTTTCATCTTCGAACACGGCAACGAGTCGCTGGAAATCACCCCGCGCTACATCCTTTCGGTGAATGACAGCCGCAGCTACATCCAAGCGGCACTGACCGGGCTAGGCATCGCACAGGTTCCCAGCTTCATGGCCCGCGAGGCGCTTGCCAAGGGCGATCTTGTGCCCATCTTCACCGGCTGGACCCGGCCTGCGCTGCCCATGCACATCGTCTATCCGCCCAACCGGCACCTGAGCAACAAGGTGCGCGTTTTCGTCGATTGGCTGGCGAAATTGCTGATCACCTCGCGGGTGGGAGAAGCCTGAGATAGCAAACTGCCTTACCCTATTTGAGCAGGCAACCGTAAGCACCTTCTCCCCTCGGGGAGAAGAGTTGTGCGGCAACGATCTCACCTCATATACGATTGCTCTGCCTATCTGAGGGGAGAAGGCCAGGTTCTCGCGACCGCTCAGTTCCAGGAGGCTCCCGCCTGCTGGCGAACCGTTGCGTTCAACCGGTTCCAGACATTATCGATCGCGATCGCAACGATCAGGGCGGACAGCGCCTTCTCGTCATAGTGTCGGGCAGCCTCGTTCCAGACCTCGTCGCTGACGGCATCCGGCCGGTCGGCAAGCCGGGTGACTGCCTCGCCGAGCGCAAGGGCCGCACGCTCGGCGTCCGAGAAATAGGGCATTTCTCGCCAGGCGGAGACCCCGACGATGCGCTCCATCGTTTCGCCCGCTTTCTGCAGCTTGCGAAAGCCCATGTCGGTGCAGACGCTGCAGCCGTTGATTTGGCTGATGCGCAGATGCACGAGGTCGATTGTGTTTTCAGAAAGGCCGCGATCCTTAATGGAAGCGCTGACGGCCAAAAGGGCCTGCAGTGTTTCCGGCATGATGACGGCGGGGTTCTGCATACGAGCTTGCATGTTTTGTCCTCTGATTGTTCGGGCGCCACGATGGCCTCGATCTTGACGATGAATTTTCCTGTCGATCTTGTGTCACACCGGCCGGACTGCATTCGTCATGGGTTTGACGGAACACGATGAGGGAATGTGACAGATGGACGGAAAAAACTGGCAGGCTGAAAAATTCGAGGCAAACCGGCCGCATCTGCGCGCCGTCGCCTACCGCATGCTCGGCTCGCGGACGGAGGCGGAAGATGCCGTGCAGGAAGCATGGCTCCGTCTACTCAAGGCCGATAGGTCCGAAATCGAAAACCTCGGCGGCTGGCTGACGACGGTCACCGCACGCATCTGTCTCGATTTGCTGCGCGCCCGCAAATCGCGTCGCGAGGAGCCGTTGACGGTCCTCATCCCCGAGCCGGCAGTGACCCACGTGGCCGAGCAGGATGCGCTGCTGGCCGATTCCGTCGGCCTTGCTTTATTGGTCGTTCTGGAGAAGCTCAACCCGGCGGAGCGGCTTGCCTTCGTTCTGCATGACATGTTCGACGTGTCTTTTGATGACATCGCCCCGATCGTCGGGCGGACCACGGTTGCGACGCGCCAGCTTGCAAGCCGCGCCCGCCATCGCGTGCAGGAAACGCCTGTCGCGATGGAAGCCGACCTCGCCCGCCAGCGGCATGTCGTAGACGCCTTCTTCGCCGCCTCGCGCGGAGGCGACATGCACGCGCTGCTCGCCGTTCTCGATCCAGAGGCAGTCTTCCGCCCGGATGCCGTCGCGGCGCGTATGGGATCAGTCGGGGAGATCCGCGGGCGTGTCGATGTCGCCAAAACCTTCAACGGCCGCGCGCAGGCAGCCCGGCTCGCCGTCATCGATGGCGCGGTCGGCGCCATCGTGGTTATCGGGGGGCAGTTGCGTATCGCCCTTCACTTCACCGTCAACGAAGACGGCATGGTTACGACCATCGATGCGATGGCCGATCCGCAACAGCTGCGCAAGCTCGATATCGTATTGATCGAGCCATGAAACCTATCGCATCTGTGTCGGGCTCGTGCCCGTCAACCGGCGAAACATGGCGATGAAGGCGGAGGCGTTGCTGTAGCCCAGCTGCGATGCAATCCGGTGCACCGGCTCGCCGGCTTCGATCAGCGCCAGGGCTGCGACCAGCTTCAACCGCTGGCGCCATTCGTTGAAGGAAAGGCCGAGATCATCCTGGCATCGACGCGACAGCGTACGCTCGGTCGTCCCCATCCTGCGCGCCCATTCCGCCAGGGAGTGCCGATCACCCGGATCGGCCTGCAACGCGCTGAGCACCGGGCCGAGCAATGGGTCGTCGGAAAGCGGCAGATAGCTTTCACAGCGTGGCGCCAAGCGGATCTGGTCGACCAGAACCTGTGCGAGCCGCAGGTCCTCGGACGTTTCAGGCAAAGTGATATCCCGTGCCGCGAAATCCGCCAGGATTGCCTTCAGCAGCGGGCTGATGCTCAGCGTCGAAGGTTCGGCCGGCAGATCGGCGCAGAGGTCGCGCTCGACATAGACGGTCACATAGCGCAGGTCATGCCGGTTATGCGCCCCATGCATCGTATCCGGCGGCAGCCAGATGGCGTAATGCGGCGGCGACAGATAGGGCACGCCCTGAATATCGAACTCACAAACGCCGACCAGCGCATAGTTGAGCTCACCCCACGGCTGGCTTTTCCTCGGAAAAACCGTGCCCGCTCTATAGTTCTCCGTCCGAAAGGAAACGGGGCGCGGCGGATCGCCCTCAATGCGTGGAAGCCTGTCCGGCATGTCCTCATTTCGCTACCGATTGTCCTAATCTCGTTATATACCAAAATTCGGACAAAGAGTAGAAGGACATCCCAGTGGTGAACGATGTCCGCCATGCCTCGTTTCGCACAGAAGCCAGAATGACGTCGGGAGAGCATTCCATGAGCACCCAGCCGCACTCATCCGCATCCGTCGTCAGCACGGCAGGCCTTGCCCCGCTGCTGACCGTGCTGATCTGGTCCGGCAATACCGTCGTCACCAAGGCATCCGCCGGCCTGATTTCGCCCGGCTCCATCTCCTTCTATCGCTGGCTGCTCGCCTTCGTCGTGCTCCTGCCCTTTGTCGGCCGAGCGGCATGGCGCAACCGCGCGCTAGTACGCGAGCATTGGTTGAAGCTCGCCATCCTCGGAGCCCTCGGCATGGTGATCTACCAGAGCCTTGCCTATGAGGCGGCCAAGACCACCTCGGCCGTCAACATGGGCGTCATGCTCGCCTTGATGCCATTGCTGTCGACGTTTTTCGCTAGTCTGCTCGCCGGAGAAAGACTGAGCGCTTCCAGCCTGGCGGGCGGCGCCATCTCGCTGATCGGGCTCATCTATCTGACGTCTCAGGGCGACCCGACAAGATTGATAAATGGCGGCTTCCATATCGGCGACGGCTTGATGATCATCGCCGTGCTGTCGAACGCGCTCTATGGCGTGATGTTGAAACGCTGGGCAATGCCGATCCCGATCTGGCAGCAGCTTTTCTGGCAGATCGGCTTTTCGACGCTGCTGCTGATCCCGGTTTTCCTGATGGGTGACATTTCGCCGGTCACGACGGCCAATCTGCCGCTGATCCTCTATGCGGCGATCCCGACGTCGCTTGTCGCCCCGCTCTGCTGGATGATCGGCATCCAGAAACTCGGCGCCAGCCGCACCTCGCTGCTGATCAATCTTCTGCCGATCGTGGTCGCGGCACTTGCCTGGGCGCTTCTCGGAGAGCAGTTGCATTCCTATCATGCCATCGGCGGCGCGCTCGCCCTGATCGGCGTCGGCCTTGGTCTGCGAAAGTCGCCGACGGCGAGCGATCAAGCGGCACCCGCAGCCGATGAAGCAGACTGGGAAGCGGAGGAAGCCTGAGCACTTCTCCGCGAAACTCTTTCCATTCGCCTGTCCTTCGTTCTACCATGAACGAGTCCTCAAGCGAAAAGGAAACGAGCGTGCGCATAGCCCTGGAACCGGTGTCCTCCAGAACGACGATCCAGGAGGGCGTCTACCAGCAGCTCAGAAACGCGCTGATGGCCGGTAATTTCGATCCCGGCCAGACGCTCACCATCGCCTCGCTCGCCGAGACTTTCGGCACAAGCAACATGCCGGTCCGCGAAGCCCTGCGCAGGCTGGCCGCCGAAAATGCGCTCGAAGTCGCCGCCAACGGCTCGGCCCGCATTCCGATGGTCACACTTGCCCGACTGGATGATCTCTGCCGCGCCCGCATCGCCGTGGAAGGGCTGGCCGCTGAGCTCGGCATACCCAATCTCACCCCGACCGACATCGCCGCGCTCGAGCGCATCGCCGTCGATCAACACGCAATCGGCCTTGGCAGCAATGTCTACGACCTGATGGCGAAGAACCAGCAGTTCCATTTCACAATCTATCGCGCCTCCGGCTCGGAAGTGCTGCTGCAGCTCATCGAAACATTATGGCTGCGGTTCGGCCCCTATATGCGCATGCTATCCGCCTCGGTCGAGCCCCTGATGCGCAGCGGGGAGCTTGATCCCGCCGGCCAGCATGTTCCGATTGTCGAGGCCCTGAAGGCCGGCGATTTTGCCGCTGCCCGCGACGGGGTCGTCGCCGACATCCGCCGCACACACGAAATTCTGCGCGATTATTGCCCGGTCACGCAGGACGAGCCACGAAGCAAGGGATCCGGCTTGGCATCCCGCCGTTAACGCACGAGCCGGCAACAATTAACTTGCGGCCGGCGTCAGGCGAAATTTGGTTGAACCTTAAAGTATTTTGTGATCAAATGATCAAAATACAGATTTCAATCCCATCGTTCAGAGCGAGATCCCCATGAGTTCCGCCCCTTCCACGTCGCAATTTGCCGGTCATAACAGCTTTCCGGTCGATGAGATCCGCGCCCTGTTTCCGGCTATCCAGAAGGCCGGCGACTTCGTCTTTCTCGACAATGCAGGTGGGTCGCAGGTCCCCCAGACGGTGGTCGATGCGGTCGCCAACCATCTGATCGATTTCAACGTCCAGCGCATGGCGAAATACCGGCACAGCCAGGGCGTCGACCGCAATCTCGATGAAGCACGCGAAAGCGTCGCCATGCTGGTCAATGCCTATCGACCGGAGGAAATCTCCTTCGGCCAGAACGCCACCTCCTTCATCCGCCTGGTGAGCCTCGGCATCGCCAAGCTTCTCGGCGAGCGCAACGAGATCGTCATCACCGACATGGATCACGATGCCAACATCGCCACTTGGCTCGCCCTGGAAGCAGACGGTGCCAAGATCGTATGGTGGCGCATGCGTGAGGACGGCACGCTGCATCCCGAGGATCTGAAGCCGCTCCTGAACGACAAGACCCGCCTCGTTGCCTGCACCGTGACAGCGCATTCCATCGGCACGATCGTCGATGTCGCCGCCGTCTGCAAACTGGCGCATGCGGCCGGCGCCGAGACCTTTCTCGATTGTGTTCACTACGGTCCGCATGGCCTGATCAATGTTCAGGCCTGGGGCTGCGATTATCTCGTCTGCTCCGGCTACAAGAACTTCTCGCCGCACATGGGCTTCCTTTGGGGCCGCTACGACGCGCTGGTCAAGCTTCCCACCTTCAAGGAAGACTTCATTCCTGACGTGCCGCCCTATAAGATCGAGGTCGGCACCTTCACCTACGAGAATGTTGCCGGCATGAACGCCGCGGTCAAATATCTGGAAGGCCTCGGCCGGCGTTTCCTGCCGACCGGCGACCATAGCCGTCGGGAAGCCCTGGCTGCGGCCATGGGCGCGATCCGCCAGTATGAGCTTATGCTCTCAAGGGAGATGATAGCGGTCCTGAAGCGCCACGGCGCCGTCATATACGGCATTTCGGATGAAGCTCGCCTCGAGCAGCGCGTTCCCACAATCTGCTTCAACATGCCTGGCATCACCCCGCAGGAATTCGCCACAGAGATGGGCGAAGCCGGCATCGGCCTGCGCGACGGCCATATGTTCGCACCACGTCTGATGAAACGCCTCGGTCTTTCCATGGAAACAGGCGCCATCCGCGTGTCGTTGGTGCACTATAACAAGATTGAAGAGATTGCCCGCTTCGACTCCGTCCTGACTGAGATCATGGCGCGACGCAGATAAGCCGCGCCCATGAGCGGTGGCGGCGCCCGAACAACTCCGCCGCCGCAATGCCTCCGTGCCGTCGAGCCCAACCGGCAACGGCACGGAACGCTGCCTGAGTTGAAAGCAGATTGCCGCTTCGCAGCTAGGTTTTTTCGGTCTATCCCTCATTGAGATGACCGCTGAAATGTGAGGAAAAGGATGAGCGATTTCCGCCGGAACTGTATCGAGCGCGAGCTGCTCATCGGCACGTTTGCGGCCATCCCGCATCCGGTCGCCATCGAAGTCATCGCCGCTTCCGGCGTCGATTTCCTCTGCATCGACTGGGAACATTCGCAAATCAGCCGCGAGCGCATCGAGGATCTGATCCGCGCCGCCGACGTCCATCGCGTTCCCGCCATGGTCCGTGTGCCCGGCCACGCGGCGGAAGACATCGCCGCCGTGCTGGATGCAGGAGCAGCCGGCGTTCTGGTGCCGCGGATTTCGACGGCGGAGCAAGCTCGGTCTGCCGTTCGGGCCATGCGCTATCCGCCGCTCGGTGCGCGCGGCGTCGGTCCGGGCCGTGCGGCCGCATACGGCTATCGCATCCCGGATTATCTCGCCAAGGCCAATGCCGAGCTGGTACTGGCCATTCAGGTCGAGACGGCTGAAGGGCTGGCGAATATCGTCGATATTGCCGCAGTCGACGGCGTCGATCTCATTTTCATCGGCCCCGGCGATCTCTCGGTCTCGATCGATGCCATGGGTCCGGCAGGCAAGGACAAGCTCGATGCGGCCATCCGGACCATTGTGAAAACAGCCCTGTCCGCCGGCCGCGCGGTCGGCATTTTCCGCCCGACACCGGACGACGTCGCCACGTGGTCGGCGGCAGGGATAAGCTTCTTCCTGCTGGCCAGCGACACGATGTATCTCGGCGCCGGCCTGACCGCCGGTGTCATCGAGGCAAAGAAGCACAAGGGTGGTTTGGGAGTCGCGGAAAAATGAACGATTCCGGAGCTTTAAGATGTGCGCCACCCATAGATGAACCGGATGAAGGGGCAGACTTTTTAAGCTTAAACTTTATCCTTGAAATGCACTCGTTTTTGGATAACCATTCGAAAATGAAGGGCAATCCGAGCGCAGGCCTCTGCAATCGCATCGTCCCTTCGACACCGAATTCCGAGGGGAAGTTCCTTGTCTCTTCTGCCGCAGCATAACCTGCCGAACACGATCGGCCACCGCGATGCCCTCGAAGGCATCCGCGCTCAGATCCGCGACATGCGCACCGACAATATTGCCGTGCTCGCCAAGCGCGCCCGCGAACTCGGCGGCGTCATCCCGCTCTGGTTCGGCGAAGGCGACATCGTGACGCCGGCCTTCATCCGCGACGCCGCAAAGAAGGCGCTGGACGATGGTGCGACCTTCTACGTTCCGAACATGCGCGGCCTCCAGACGCTGAACGAGGCGCTGTCCGAATATCAGACCCACTGGCATGGACGCCCCATCCCGATCGAGCGCACCACGGTCGCTCCCGGCGGCATGCAGGCGCTCTACATGGCGCTGGAACTGCTCGTCGATGTCGGCACCAATGTCGTCTACGTGGCGCCGCAATGGCCAAACATTCATAACGCCATCCATTTGATCGGTGGTGAGCCCCGGTCTGTATCGCTCGATTTCGACACCGATTGGCGCCTCGACCTCGACAAGCTCTTTGCGCGCTGCGATGCCCGCACCCGAGCGATCTTCCTGTCGACCCCCTCCAATCCGACCGGCTGGACGGCATCCCGCGAGGAGATGCAGGCCCTGCTCGATTTCAGCCGTCGTACCGGCATCTGGATCATCTCCGACGAGGTCTATGCCCGCCTCTATTTCGAGGGCGAAATCGCGCCCTCGATCCTGCAGATCGCCGAAGACGGCGATCGTGTGATTGCCATCAACAGCTTTTCGAAGGCATGGGCGATGACCGGCTGGCGCGTCGGCTGGCTGACGCATCCGTCGGCGATTGCCGACCAGCTCGGTGCGATGACGCAATATATCAACAGCGGCACATCGGCCATGGTCCAGGCGGGAGCAGCGGCGGCACTGCGCGAAGGCGAGCCGCTGGTTGCCGAGATCCGCGGCAGGATCAAGGCCGGCCTCGACCTTGCCTACGAGAAATTGCCGCAGATACCGGGCATGATCCTGCCGGAAAAGCCGCGTGGCGGCATGTATGCCTTCTTCGCGCTGCAGGGAGAAGCCGATGCGACCGTACTTTGCGAGCGCATTCTGGAGACGGCGCGCGTCGGCCTGGCGCCCGGATACCATTTCGGTGAATCGTCCCGCGCCTTCCTGCGCATGTGCACCTTCCGCGAAACAGAACAGATGCGTATCGCCCTCGACCGCATGGTCGATGCGATGACATGACACGGCCGCCCAGGCGGGCGGGCGGGAATACCCGCGGGTAAGAGGAATGCCCGCAGCCATAACCAGAGGGAGACTAAGAAAATGCATATTACTCGTCGCAGTCTGCTGGTCCTTGCGACCGCCGTTGGCCTCGCCGGCGGAAGCCACTTCGCCTATGCCGCCGATGTGCTGAATGTCGGCTCCTATCCGAACAATCCCCCCTTCGAATACAAGACCGCCGAGGGCGGTTTCGAGGGCTTCGAGGTCGACATCGTCACCGAAGCGGCCAAGCGCGCCGGCATGACGACCAATATTGCCGACTACGGCTTCCAGGCCCTGTTCGCGGCAACGAGCTCCAAGCGCATCGACGTGGCGATCTCGTCCATAACAATCACGCCGGAACGCCTGAAGTCGCAATCCTTTACGCAGCCCTATTACGATTCCGACATGGGCGTCGCCGCCAAGGAAAGCAGCGCGATCAAAAACCTTGCCGATCTCAAGGGCAAGGCCGTCGGCGTGCTGTCCGGCTCGACGGGCGAAAAATGGGTCAACGACAACAAGGCCGCCCAGGGCTTCGCCGACGTCAAGGGCTACAACTCCCAGCAGGACATGTTCCTCGATCTCGGTGCCGGCCGCATTGACGCCGTCGTCAGCGATATCCCAGGCATGCAGTATCTCTTCGTCAAGACGAAGGGCTTTGCCATCAAGGATCGCATCAAGACCGGCGAACAATACGGCCTGATGATGACCAAGGATTCGCCCCTTGTCGGTAAGATCAACGATGCCATCACCGCGATGAAGAAGGACGGCACGCTGGAAAAGATCCACGAAAAGTGGTTCGGCAGCAAGGCGCCCGCCGGCTCCTCCACCGTCACCGAACTGCCTATCCCCAAGGCGTGATCAAAAGATCATCTACGAAATAGCGCTTACGCCGGCCATTGCGGCCGGCGTAAATGTAAGGAAATCCTATCTTCGTCTCGTACACGGGAGTGCCAATGTCTTTCGTCGATACCTTCTTCAATTCCGACGTCATGATCTCGGCTTTCCCTCAACTGCTGCGCGGGCTTTGGATGACCATCGCGCTTGGCGTGGTCAGCATCGTCATCGGCGTCTCCGCCGGCCTCATCGTCAGCCTGATCCGCCTCTATGCGCCGAAGCCGCTCCAAATGCTGATGATTGCCTACATCGACATCATGCGCGCCATGCCGATGCTGGTCGTGCTGATCCTGATCTATTACGCGCTGCCCTTCGTCGGCATCAGCTTTTCGGCCTGGTGGTCGGCGATCCTCGGCTTTTCCATCGTGCTGGCTGCCTACTCGGCTGAGGTCTTCCGCTCAGGCATCGAAAGCGTGCCGCGCGGCCAGTTCGAAGCCGCCGCCGCCCTCGGCATCCCGTTCCTGATCACGCTCTACAAGGTCGTGCTGCCACAGGCGGTGCGCATCGTCATTCCGCCGACGACCAGCAACTGCGTCTCCATGTTCAAGGATACGTCGCTCGCCTCGACCGTCGCGCTGCCGGAACTTCTGAAAGAGGGGCAGAACGCTCAGGGCTTCTACGCCAATCCCTCGCCGCTGATCATGGCCGCACTGATCTACATCATCCTGCTCTGGCCGATGGTGCGTCTCGTCAGCGTGCTCGAAAAGAGGTTCAAAAGCGAGCGGGCCCGATAGAGCCGGCCATCAATCGAAGTCACCGCCTGAAAGGTGGTTGCTCACCGACGACTTCACCGCGCCGATATCCTGCCAGAGCTCGCTGACGATGGCGGGATCGACATCCGCCATCATATCGCGCAGCCAGCCTTCATGGGCGACAGCCATGGCGCCGAAGATCGTCTCGCCCTTCGCGGTCAGCTTCGCGACCGTCACACGCCGGTCGCCGTCAGGCGTGACGCGCAAGACCAGCCCGTCCGTTTCCAACCGCTCGACCAAGCCTGTGACATTGCCGTTGGTGACCATGGTGCGCTTGGAAAGCTCGCCGAGGCGCAGGCCGTCGCGTTCGCGATAGAGCTGCGCCATCAGGTCGAATTGCGGCAGGGTCGCGCCGAACTCGTTGCGCAGCCGGCGACGAATTTCCTGCGAGACCAGCTTGGTGGTCGACAGCATGCGCAGCCAGAGTCGCAGCTCCTGCTTTTTGCCTTCCTGCGCTCCCTGAACAATGATTTCCAGGTCGACGGCTGCACTCTCAGGCTCTGTCATCACGTCAGCTAAACCCACCGCTTTGCATTGCTTATATGAACGATCTAGGGGCCGACATTTGAAATGTCAAAGGTTTACACGTCAAGTCCGTTGGTCGTCACTTGGCCAGCATTTTCCCCAGCATGAAACCGGAACCGGCGCCGGTGCCCGCGCCGGGCCAGGTGGAGGCTCCACACATGAACAGCGACCCCACAGGCGTCCTGTAGCGCGAGTAGCCCGCGACGGGTCGGAACAGGAAGTTCTGGTCGAGGTGATGGCTGCCGGAGAGATTGTCGCCGCCGATGAGATTCGGGTTCTCCCGTTCGAGATCGAGGGGCGAAAACACGGATCGTCCCAGTATCTTGCCGCGCAGGCCGGGCGCGTAGCGCTCGACGATATCGAGAACGCGTTCTGCGTAGACATCCTTGATCTCGTCCCAGTTCGCACCGCTGATTTCCCCCGCGGCATCGCCGCGGAATTCCGCCGGCAGGACACGCACCTGGATCCAGAGCACATGCTGCCCGGTCGGAGCGCGCGACGGGTCGATGGCCGTCGGCTGTCCGACGACAAGGGCCGGCTCGGCGGGTAACAAGCCGCCCATCGCCTCGGCATAGACGCGCGACATCATCTCGAGATCTGGCGCTATATGGACATAGGCGAAATTCTGGAGCGCCTTGCCCGCCGTCCAGTCCGGAAGCCCCGATAGCGCCAGGTGGATCATCATCGTCCCTGGACCAGCCCGGAAGCGCGAGACTTTGTTATCGAATTCCTGGCGCGACGGCTCCCGATCGAGAAGCTTGCCGAACAGGATCTGCGGATGGACATTGGCAATGACGGCGCGCTTGGCTTCATAGCGACGGCCGTCGGCGAGGATGACGCCGGTCGCCTTCCTACCTGACGTCACGATCTTGTCGACGCGCGTTCCGAGCATAAGTTCGCCGCCCTTGCTCTTCAGCACGGCCGCCATCGCCTTGACGATCGTATCGGCCCCGCCCTTGCCGATCACCATGCCGAAAGCCTGGTTGGCCATGGATTCGAGATAGGGAAACAGCGCGCCACCGGCGACATCGGGCGCGAAGTCGAGATGTAGTCCCCAGGCAGCCATCATCGTCTTGAGCTTGGCGTTCTGGAAACGGGCGTCGAGAAAGTCGCGCGGCGAGGCAAATAGCATGCGCGCCGTGTCGTACAGCCAGCCGCTTCCCTTTTCGCGCCATGCCTTCCAAACGACCCTGGCGGCCGCCATCGAAGGCATCGGCGAACCGAGCAGGCCGAAGATATGAGGCGCATCCGCGCCGAACTCCGACAGCATGTGCCGCCACGCAGCTGCGTCCTGCGGCGATATGTCGGCGATGGCGCCGGTGGTCTTTTCGAGATCGGTGCTGACGCCGAGAAAGGTGCCGTCGCGAAAGACGCTGGCAAAGCAATCCGCCGCGGGCACGAAATTGAGACCTTCGGCAGAAAGCTCGTTCTTGTATTGCGCAAAAAAGGCCGAGCCGGCGAACATGGAGAGGTTCATGGCACAGAGATCGTGGCGGAAGCCCGGCAGCGTCACCTCGCGGGTTTTCACCGCTCCACCCGGCTCGGCATTGCCTTCGATGACGGCAACCTTCCAGCCCTTCGCCGCCAGATGCACCGCCGCTGCCAGGCCATTGTGGCCCGCCCCCACTATGATCGCATCATAGCTCATCGATTGCCCCTCTTTCGCCGGTGATTATTATTGTCACATGCATACATCTTGAGTTTTAAGCTTCAAGTACCAAACAACGCGAATCGCAAAGAAAAGAAACAATCTTGAGTAGTATACTCGCAATCAACCTCAGAGATTCACGTTTAGTTTCAGCGCCTTACAAACACCCGCTAGCCCGCCGGATATGGGTCGATTTTGGGCCTGGAGACCATGCCGGAATGCTTGCAATATCATATATTGTAACATAGGCTCCCTTCATTCCGCCGCCGCGCGGACCCGGTGCCTGGAGGAAAGGCACCCCTGCGCATGGCGATGAAGGCTTCAAGCGCGATCCTGGACGGAAGGCCCGCAATGCGGCTCTTCGCATGGGATCAGGCGACAACAAGGGGAACGCTACTATGACCGCCACCACACTTTCCAGCCTGGCCTCGGCCCTGCTTTCAGGCTCCATCAAGGTCGTCGATCTCACAGCGCCGCTCGGCCCTGAAACACCGGTACTCTACCTGCCACCACAGTTCGGCAAGAACACGCCGTCGGTCAAGGTCCATACGATCTCGGAATATAACGAGGACGGCCCCTTCTGGGCCTGGAACTGGCTGGAACTCGGCGAACATACCGGCACGCATTTCGACGCCCCCTGCCACTGGATCACCGGCAAGGACAATCCGAACAACACGACCGACACGATACCGACGCAGAATTTCGTCGCACCGGTCAACGTCATCGACCGTTCCAAGGAAGCCGCCGCCAATCCGGACTATCTGCTGACAGTTGACAGCATCAAGGAATGGGAAGCACAGAATGGCGCGATCGAGGCCGGCAGCTGGGTGCTGTTGCGCACTGACTGGTACAAGCGCAATGGCTCGACGGAAACCTTCCTGAACGCCGATGAGAGCGGCCCGCATTCTCCTGGCCCGACCGCCGAGGCGATCGAATATCTTCTGACCAAGGGCATTATCGGCTGGGGCTCGGAAACCATCGGTACCGACGCCGGTTCCGCCGGCGGAATGAACCCGCCCTTCCCAGCCCATAACCTCATGCACAAGGCCAACCGCTATGGCCTCGCCAGCCTCTCCAATCTCGATCAGCTTCCTGCCAAGGGCGCCGTGCTGATCGCCGCACCGCTGAAGTTCGTCAAGGGCACGGGTTCACCGGTCCGTGCACTGGCACTTATCGCATGATAGGTTGGGAAGGCTGGACTCCAGGGGCGAATTAAGCTCCTCCTTTCCACACTCCTTGCCTATGAGGGGCAACGGCAATGGGCGATCATGACTACATCATCGTCGGCAGCGGCATAAATGCGCTTGTCGCGGCCGCAATGCTCGGCAAGAAGGGCCACAAGGTGCTCCTCCTCGAGCGCAACGACCGCATCGGCGGCTGTCTGCGCACAGAGGAGATCACCGAGCCCGGCTTCATCCACGACGTCATGGCGACGACCATGGTACTGTTCCTCACCTCGCCGGCCTATGGCGCCATCGGCAAGGATCTCGAGGCCCGCGGCCTGGAATTTGCCCATGCCGACCTTCCCACAGGCGTGCTGAGGCCGGATGGCTCGCATGTGATCTTTTCCAAGGACAGGCGACGGAACATCGCCACCTTCGATGAATTGTCGCTCGGCGACGGGCAGACCTTCTCCCGCGAGATGGACGCGCTCGCCGCCGATGCCCCCTTCCTGTTTTCCCTGCTCGGTGGTGCACTCTGGTCGGGATCGACCCTGAAAAACGTTGCCGGCCAAGGCTGGAATCGCGGCCTGCGCAAGCTTGCGGCCTGGTTCGGTGAAGCCCTGACACCGGCCCGCGGCTATCTGGAGACCAGCTATCGCTCCGAGGATATTCATGCGCTCTGGGCACCCTGGGTCCTGCATTGCGGCCTCGGGCCCGAAAGCGCCTATTCCGCCGAAATGCTGAAGGTCATCGGCTTTGCGCTGGAGCTTGGCGGCGCGCCGATCGTCAAGGGCGGTGCGGGAACATTGCTGACGGCCTTCGAACGGCTGATCAAGGATAATGGCGGCGAGATCCGCATCAGCGCCGACGTCGAAGCCATCATTCCCGGCGCCAATCGCCGCGCCGACGGCGTGCGCCTTGCAGGCGGCGAAACGCTGAAAGCCAAGGCCGGCGTGATATGTTCGGTAACGCCCAACCAGCTCTACGAACGGCTGATGAAGGACTGGCCCGACCCGCTGCCGACAGAGATCAAGGCCGGCGTTGCGAGCTATCGCTACGGCAAGGGCGACATGCAGATCCACTATGCCCTCTCCGAGCTGCCACGCTGGAAGGCCGATGCCGAGCTCGGCAAGGTGGCGCTGCTGCATCTGACGCCCGGTCTCGACGGTGTCTCCCGCGCCGCCAATGAATGCGAGCGCGGACTGCTGCCAGCTGAACCCACTGTCTGCGTCGGCCAGCCCGTCTCCCTCGATCCCAGCCGCGCACCGGAGGGTAAATCGATCCTCTGGCTGCAGCTTCCCGAAGCGCCGCGCCATATCAAGGGAGACGCCGCAGGCGAGATCGCAACGCCGAAAGACGGCCGCTGGACGGAAGAGGTGCGCGAGCGCTATGCCGACCGCGTCGAGGCGCTGCTCGAAAGCCATATCGAGAATTTCTCTGGCATAAAACTCGCGCGGCGCGCCTATTCGCCGGGTGATCTGGAAGCCATGAACGTGAACCTTGTCGGCGGCGATCCCTATGGCGGCTATTGCGGCCTGGACCAGTTTTTCATCTGGCGCCCCTTCAAGTCATCTGTTAACCACCGCACCCACATATCAGGCCTATACCATATCGGCGCCTCGGCGCACCCGGGAGCCGGGCTCGGCGGAGGCTCAGGCTTCCTCCTCGCATCATCGCTGAAGTAACACGTTTCAGGAGGAGTATCGTCGATGGAGGAGCGATTTTCAGGCACTGTTTTAAGGCGTAGTCGGGAGGAGCCCGTAAAACGTCCGACCATGGGCGAAATAGGCCTCAATCACTTCGCGCCCTATCTGATGAATCGGTTGATGGCCCGCTGGAACGCCAACCTGTCGGACGAGCTGCGCGAATACGACATGACGACCGCCAAGATGCGGGCGCTTGCCGTGCTCAGCGTCTCCTCCAGCGTTACGATCAACGAACTCTCCGTCTTCGCCGTCACCGAGCAATCGACGATGAGCCGCACATTGGACTCGCTCGAGCGGCAGGGCTTCATCCGCCGCCAGCCACGCGCCGAGGACATGCGCATCCGCGACGTTTCCATCACCGAAGAAGGCCGCGCCGCCTTCGAGAAGGTGTGGCCGACCATGTACGACCTGTTCCTGCAGATGTTCGACGGCGTCGAGGAGGCCGAATATCGCGCATTTATTTCGACGCTGCACAAGGTGCTGCATAATATCAGGAAGCATGAGATTTGACGAGCAAAGCTGACGGCCAGCTACTCAGCCGACCAATCCTTCGGAAACATTTGTCCTCCGTACAGCACACGTAAAATGCGCACGGTGTCTGCTTCGACAATAAAAGCGATCGATGCCCGGTGCTCGAAACCTATGACTCTGACACCCGGGAAAAGGTCATCTCTGACGGTGCCACGCTCAGGAAAAATTGCAAGTGAGCGACATGATGCTTCTATTCGGTCGATATAAGCACCAGCGACCCTATGATCGGCTTGTTTGACAATATAACTATAGAGCGCCTTCAAATCGGCTCGTGCTGCCGGTCTGAAAACAATCTTATAAACCACGCTTGTCGGTTCTCACCTGTTCCAGATGATAAGCGCGCAATTCAGCAAAGACATCATCAACCGGAATATCAGGGGCAGGATCCTCCAGTGCTTCACGAATCTTGGCGCGAACGACCGCATTCACTGCAGCCTCCTCACGATCAAGAGCCCGAAGCGCAGCCCTGATAACTTCGCTGGCAGATTCATATGCGCCTGTCTCAAGACGCTCATCCAAAAGATGCTGCTGCTTTCCGAGCGTGACAGTAATCGGCTTGCTTGTGCGCATGGCAGATATCCTCAATTCGCCCCATCATAGCACACAATTATTACACTGTAATACACCCTCTGCCCTTCACAACGTCTCTACAGTCTTCAGCGCCCCGCCCAGCGCAGCCCCATTCTCGTCCAGCAACGCCGCCTGCCGCAACCGCTTCATCCAGGCGGCTCCATCCTCGCGGTCGCGCAGCATCGGCAGCGCCGACATCACCCGATCGAATTTCGACAGGCCGCGCGCATGCGTATCGGAATAGCCTTTGACCAGGCGGCGATTGTTCAGCACCTCGACGGCGAGATCGTAGTTCACGCCAAGCAGGTTGGTCGCTGCCACAAGCCAGGCTTCGCGATGCTGGACCTCGCGCATGTGCCGCAGCGTGCCGCGACGGGTGCGGCGCAAGGCCGAGACAATATAGAGGCTGAGGAACCAGAAGAGCGTTCCTGTCTGCACACGGCGGCCCTTGTTGACCATGCGATCGAGACGACCGAAGAGCTTCGGCCGGTTTTCGATCCAAAGGCCGAGACCCTTCGGCATCGTGCCGCAGACTTCCTCCATGCGCGGATGCATGTACTCGGTCATATAGACGATCTGATCGTCCTTGGCGCCGACCTCCTTGCGCACCCGCTCGAAGCGCGATGCGCGCACCTTGAGATCGGCAACGCGGATGACATCGTCATAGGCCATGGCCACCGCAAGATATTTTGCAGCCTGCACGGTAAACGCAAAGTCTTTGTCCGCTCCGCCGGCTTTGCGGTCGAGCGCATGGAGAGCCGCCACGCGGCTCAGATATTCGTCGGCATAGGCCGGGTCCTGATAGTCGGTCAGCCTCTTGGCGCCGGCAAACAGCAGCGGGCGAGCCGCTTCCGGAAATTCGGCGCGGATGCGATTGACCAGCCGATCCAGTGCCGGATGGCCGGCCGTCTCAGGCAGAACGTCGAAATGCTTCGTCGGCGTTGCGGAAACCGTATCACGCGGTTTGTCCTTGACCCGGTCGAAGGCGGCGTTGAACGCCTTGAGGCTCGGCTCGATACCCTTGCCGCCGGCGCGGATCATCGCTTCGAAAGCCTGCTTTGCGAAAGGAAGCGCCCCCGAACCAGCCAGAGCGCCGAACATGGAAGCCGAAATGACGCTGCCGTTCTTGATGGCCAGCGTCTCCATATCGAAGGCGATGGTGCGCTTGGCGGCGAAATCCGTTGCTTCGACCACGACTTCGGGATTGCCGATGCCGTCGCCCGGCTTTTCCTTCTCGCCGACCGCGAAGGATCGATGCGTCGAAGCGATCAGCACGGTCTTGTCCGGCGTAACCAGACCGCGCAGGACGGAGCGGCCGGCCTCCATCAGCTCCGCCGCCATGACGACATCGACATCGCCCGGCGTCGGCATCAGCGAAAAGATCGGCGCGTGACCGTCCCTCGCCGGCAGCATCTCGATATAGTAGATCGTCGCGCCCGTTCGCTGCGCCACGCCGGGCACAGACGTCGTCTGCGCCATCCAGCCTTCGGCCTCCGCAAGACCGACGATCCAGTCGGCCAGCACGCCGCCGCCCTGCCCGCCCATGGCGAGAATGGCAAGCGACAATGGCTTGTCCGTCGAAAGGCGGCTGGCGCCGAGGTCACTCATGCTCACATGCTCGTTCATATCGCCCTCTCAATCCGAAAAGACGATGCGGCCGGCGCGGCGACGCGCCTGCAGCCAGCCGATCACGGCGGAACGCAAGCGGGCGGCGAAGCGGTCCCAACCCGTGGGGTTATGAATAATATCGGCGCGATAGAAGGAGGGACAGAGCACCGCAGCCTCCGCGACTTCGCCGCAATTGCCGCAGCCGACGCAATTATTGTCGATCGCCGCCACCGGATCATCCTTCAGCGGATCGTCGGTATGCTTGACCGACAGCGACGGACAGCCAGAAAGCCGGATGCAGGCGTGATCGCCGGTGCAAACATCCTCATCGACGCCGAAACGCTCCTTGACCATGCGCTTGCCGTCCTTGACAGCCTTGGCAAATTGCGGCTTCACGCGGCGCTGCTTGTTGAGCATGCATTCCGAGGAAGCGACGATGATCTTCGGCCCCGGCTCCTTCGATGTCAGCGCCTCGCGCAGCGTGTCACGCATCTTGGCGACGTCATAGGTGCGGTCGATCTGGCGGACCCAAGTCGCGCCGATGCCCTTGACCGCATTGACGATGGAATTATTGGTCTTGCGGCGCGGGTTTAACGCACGCGATGACGGGATGTCCTGCCCGCCAGTCGCGGCCGAATAGAAATTGTCGACAACGAGGATGACGCCGTCCTGCTTGTTGAAGACGGCATTGCCGACGGAAGTCGCCAAACCATTGTGCCAGAAGCCGCCATCGCCCATGACCGAGATCGCGCGCTTGTCGGCGGCGACATTGAAGGCCGAGGCCGCCGCCGGGCCGAGACCGTAGCCCATGGTCGTACTGCCCAGGTTGAACGGCGGCAGGATCGAGAACAGGTGGCAGCCGATATCGCCGGAGATGTGGTGCTGGCCGAGTTCGCCCTCGACCATCTTCATCGCGGCGAAGATCGGCCGCTCGGGACAGCCAATGCAGAAGCCCGGCGGGCGCGGCGGCACGACTTCGGCGAGCGCCTTGATCTTCGGATCGTTGAGGATCGGCGACGGATCCGGCAGTGGCGGCTGGTTGCCGAGCAGCACGCGCTGATGTGTCTCCAGGAAATTCTTGATGCCCTTCATCAGGACAGGCGCGGTATATTCTCCGCCCATCGGCAGGACATCCTTGCCGGAAATCTTCGTCTGGATATCGCGGCGCCGCAGGATGGTGTTGAGCGACTGCTCGATGTATTCGGGCGCACCCTCCTCGACCAGCAGAACCGCTTTCTTATTGGCGCAGAACTCGGCCATCTGATCGTCGATCAGCGGATAGGCGACGTTCAGCACGTAGAGCGGCACGGCGGAATTGCCGTAGACATCGGCAAGGCCGAGTTGCTGCAGCGCCCGCATGACGCCATTATACGCACCACCGAGAAGGATGATGCCGACCTCGCCTTCCGACGGACCGAAATACTCGTTGAGCTGGCGCCTCTTGATGAACTCGACGGCAGCCGGCCAGCGCTTCTCCAGCTTCTCCTTCTCATGCAGGAAGGAGGCCGGCGGCAGCACGATGCGGTTGACATCGCGGATCGGATTTTCCAGCGCCTGCTTCAACGTATAGGCCGGCCGCTTGTTGTCCTTGGCGACGAACTGGCCGTGCACATGACAGCTGCGAATGCCGACCTGCAGCATGACAGGCGTATTGGAGGCCTCCGAAAGCTCGAAACCCTCCTCCACCGCCTGCACGATCGACGGCAGGTTCGGGCGCGGGTTGAGCAGCCACATCTGCGATTTCATCGCATAGGCATGGCTGCGCTCCTGCATGATCGAGGAGCCCTCACCGTAGTCTTCGCCGATGATGATCAGCGCACCGCCGGTGACCCCACCCGAGGACAGGTTGGAGAGTGCATCGGAGGCGACATTTGTCCCCGCCGTCGATTTCCAGGTGACGGCGCCGCGCACCGGATACATCACGGAGGCCGAAAGCATGGCGGCCGCCGCCGCTTCCGATGCCGAGGTCTCGAAATGGACGCCGAGATCCTCCATCACATCCTTGGCGTCAGCGAGCACATCCATGAGATGGGAGATCGGCGAGCCCTGATAGCCGCCGACATAGGACACGCCGGATTGCAGGAGTGCCTTGGTGATCGCGAGAATCCCCTCGCCGCGGAAGATATCGCCTTCCCCGAGCTTCAGATCCTCGACCTCGCGCGCAAAAGACCGCTCGGCCATAGACGTTACCCCTTTGCCCTATGGGCTTCTTTTAAATCATTTGCAAAATCATATTTTGAACTTCCTCGAGCTGTCAACGAACAAATATGAGACTTCGATGGATTGATTGGCGCTCAAGCCGCAGAACTGTGCCGTCCGATTCCGAAAGTGCCCCGAAGAAATCGTGGGTGAAAGCGCATATATATGCAAATGCATGAAATATGGGCGTATCACGAGGCGCGCTCAAAAATGAAGGCTCGGATTTTGTGAGACGCTCAGAGAAAGCGCTTGCCGCTCCGAAATACTTATTTTAGGATTAAAACATTCCGACAATAAATCGCCAGCGGCAGGCGGGCGTCATGCTTTTCTGCCGCTTAACAGGGGAACGGAGTGACCATGACAACGCTTACTCGGCGCGAGGCCTTGAGCCTCGGCGCAGCCGCATTCATTACTGGGATTCTCGCGGGCAGGACGCATGTGGAAGCCGCCGAAGCCGGCACGCTGACCATCGCCTTCAACGTCAACCTACCTTCTTTCGATCCGACCACAGGACCGTCGGCGGTCAATCCGTCGATCCAGGCAATCTATCGCTCGGTCTTCGACCAGTTCATCGGCCAGGGGCCGGACCTGAAATTCCAGCCGGGCCTTTTGACCGCCTGGGGCTGGAACGACGACAAGACCAAGGTTTGGATGGACGTTCGCGAGGGCGTTACCTGGCACGACGGCTCCAAGTTCACGCCCGACGACGTCGTCTGGTCGCTGGAGCGGGCAGCCAAGCAGGAAACCGGCAATCCGATCCAGTTCATCTGGTCGACGGCCAATAATTATAAGGTGGAAGGCAATCGCATTACCGGCGACGTCGTTCGCTTCGAACCCACTTACTTCAAGTGGATGGCTTTCCTCACCGGCTATGTCCTGCCGAAGGACTATTATACCAAAGTGGGCGCACAAGGCTTTGAGAAGAAGCCTGTAGGTACCGGCCCCTATATGGTCGACGCCTATGAGGGCAATTCCTATCTGCGCCTGAAGGCGAACCCCAACTATTTCGGCGGCAAGCCGGCTTTCGATACGGTCATCTTCAAGTTCGTGCCCGACACCACGAGCCGCGTCGCCGAAATCGAATCCGGCTCGTCGGACGTGACGCTGGAAATCCCCTATGAGGATTTCGACCGGCTGAAGAAGAAGTCCGGACTTGCAGGCGTTGCCACGCCGATCTCCGATATCGGCATGATCTTCATCAGCAACGTCGACCCGATGCTCGACAAGAACGTCCGCCTCGCTGCCAACCTGGCGATCGACAAGGAAGCGATCATCAAGCGTCTGCTGCGCGGCTACGGCAAGCCGCTTTCGACGCTGGAAGCGCCGGAATACGAAGCCTACGATGCCTCGATCAAGATCCCCTATGATCCGGAACAGGCGAAGAAGCTACTGGCGGCCAGCGGCTATTCGCCGGCAAAGCCGGTCAAGTTCGGCATCAAGACGACCCGCGGCTTCAAGCCGAAGGATTACGAGATGATCCAGGCGATCGTCGGCATGTGGCGCAAGGTCGGCATCGAGGCGGAAATCGAAGTCTACGAAATCGCCAAGCATTACGAACTGCGCGCCGCCCACCAGCTCGGCCCCGCCGCCTTCTATAACTGGGGCAACGCCATCGGCGACCCCACGACCTCGACCGGCTTCGCCATGTTCGGCCCCTCGCCGCACTCGGCCTGGAAGACCAAGGATGTCGACGACATGCTGGGTCCGCTCTGGGTGGAAAAGGACGAGGCGAAGCGCATCGCCGGCTGGAAGGCTGCAATTAAGTACATTGCAGAACAGGGCTATGTGATCCCGCTGCTGCAATATGTTCAGCCGATCGTCTATAAATCGAGCCTGAAGGTGACGCCGAACGTTTCCGGCGCGCTGCAGCCGACGCTGGTGTCGAAGGGGTGATCGTCCAGCTTTGAACGTGTAGCCCGGCCCCTCACCCTAACCCTCTCCCGCTCGCGGGGAGAGGGGACGATCTTTGTATCCTCGCCGGAACATGTCGTTAGGGGTAGGCTGTAGGTGCGTCTTCCCTTCTCCCCGTCAAAACGGGGAGAAGGTGCCCGACAGGGCGGATGAGGGGCTTGGGGCTCTCCATCACCACCAGCCGTGCGATCGGAATTCATAACGAATGATAGCAGTCTCCATTCTCAACCGCCTGATCATGGCCGCCGTCACGCTGTTCGGCGTGGCGTTGATCGTCTTCGTGCTGCTGCGGGTCGTGCCGGGCGATCCCATCGCCATGATGATCTCACCGGGCGCTAGCCCCGCCGATATCGCCGCGCTCCGCGCCCACTACGGCCTCGACGCAAGCCTGACCACCCAATTCGGCATCTGGCTGAAATCGGTGCTGGCGGGTGATTTCGGCACCTCGATCTCGCTGAAACGCGATGTATTATCGCTCTTGGGAGAGCGCCTGCCGGCGACGCTGGAACTGGCTTTTGCAGCCCTCGTACTCGCGGTCCTTCTCGGCGGCGCTGTCGCCATCATCGGCACACTCGCCCGGCGCACCATCCTCGAACCGATCCTCGACAGCCTCAACGGCCTCTTCCTTGCCGTGCCGGATTTCGTCTGGGCGCTGGCGCTGGTTCTGGTCCTCGGCGTGCTGTTTCCGCTCTTCCCGCTTTCCGGCCGCATCGATCCAAGCACGGACGTGCAATTCGCGACCCCCTTCTATCTCATCGAAAGCCTGCTCACCCTCCGCTTCCGCGTCTTTGCCGATATATCAGCCCATATGGTCATGCCGGTGCTGGCACTCGGCCTGCCGTTGGCGGCCATCATCGCCCGCGTGCTGAAGGCGGCACTCTCTGAAGCCATGGTGCAGGACTATATTCTGCTCGCCAAGCTGAAGGGCATGTCCGACCTGCGGCTGGTGCTGCAGGAAGCGCTGCGGAACGCCGTCGGCCCGACGATCGCGCTCACCGGCGTACAATTCACTTTCCTGATCGGCGGCACCGTCATCGTCGAGCGCATCTTCGCCTATCCCGGCATCGGAAACATGGCGATCGACGCGGTCATCAACCGCGACCTGCCGCTCATCCAGGGGCTCGTCTTGGTCTTCGGCGCTCTCTTCATCCTCGTCAACCTTGCAGTTGACCTGCTGGTCGCGGCCTTCAATCCGAGGCTCGCCCATGGCTGACGTCATCTCGCCCGCCATGCCAAGCCCGCCCTCCAGAATGGCGAAACGGGTTCGGGCATTGCTCTCCGAGCCGGAGGTGATCTTCGGCGGCGGCTTCATCCTCGTCCTGATCATTCTCGCTGTTTTCGCGCCCTATCTCGCGCCGAAGGATCCGCTGGAGCAGGATCTCATGTCCGGCACCTTGCCGCCGGCCTGGGTCGACGGCTCCGATCCAGGCTTCCTGCTGGGCACGGACGATCTGGGCCGAGACGTCCTGTCCCGCGTCATCTTCGGCACGCGTATCGCATTGACGGTCGCCTTCGTCGCGGCAGGGCTTGCGGCATTCATCGGCACGTTGCTCGGCCTTCTCGCCGGCTGGTATGGCGGATGGATCGACAAGGTGATCTCGCGCCTGGTCGATATCTGGATGGCCTTCCCGCCGGTGCTCTTGTCGATCCTGCTGGTCGCTGTCTTCGGCTCGGGCGTGCATTCGGTCATCGCCGCCATCGTCATTATCGACTGGACCCGCTTCTGTCGCGTCGTGCGCTCCGAAACCCAGGCGCAGGCGCAGATGGACTACGTGACGGCCGCCCATACGATCGGCTTTTCGCGAGCGAAGATTCTCTTCAGCGAGATCCTGCCCAATGTCATGCCGGTGCTGATCGCGCTTGTCAGCCTTGAGATGGGCATCGCCGTCATCGTCGAGGCCATCCTGTCCTTCGTCGGCCTCTCCGTCTCCTCGGACACGCCGACCTGGGGCGGCATGATCGCCGAGGGCAGGCAGATTATCTACCAAGGCTGGTGGGTGCTGGTCGTGCCGCTGATCGCCCTCTTCGCGACTGTACTTGCCTTCAATCAACTCGGCGACGGCCTGCGTCGCGCTCTCGATCCGGTAATGCGCCGATGACATCTACGCTTCTCTCCATAATGGGCCTCAGCGCCGTATCCGACCGCGAAGGCGGCGCGCCGATCCTGCGAGATGTCTCCGTCACGCTCGAGCGCGGCGAAGTGCGCGGCCTCGTCGGAGAAAGCGGCGCCGGCAAATCGACGATCGCGAAGGCCTTGCTCGGCATCCTGCCGCGCGGCGTTCGCATCACCGGCGGCTCCATCCTTTTCGAGAATCGCAATCTTCTCACTCTCTCCGCTAGGGAATTGCGCGATATCATGGGCAGCGACATCTCGCTGATCCCGCAGGACCCGCAGACGGCGCTCAATCCTGGCCGCCGCATCGAGGCACAACTGACCGATGGCCTGCGGCTGAAGCGGGGTATGTCGTCGCGCGATGCGAGACTGCGCGCGCTGAAATTGCTGGAAGAAGTGCATATCCGCGATCCCGAGCGCGTGCTGCGTGCCTATCCGCACGAATTGTCGGGTGGCATGCGGCAACGCATCTTGATTGCCGCCGCCTTTGCGCTGGAGCCGAAGCTGGTTGTCGCCGACGAGCCGACCACGGCGCTTGACGTCACCGTGCAGAAGCAGATCCTGCGCCTGATCCGCGGCCTGCAGGAGGCGCATGGCACCGCCGTCATCTTCGTCACTCACGATCTCGGCGTCGTCGCCCAGATCTGTGACAGCGTTACCCTGCTCTATGCCGGCAAGGTCATCGAGCAGGGCAAAACCGGCGATGTGCTTGCGCGCCCGCAGCACATCTACACGAAATCGCTGCTGTCAGCCGGCCCGCGCTACGACCGGCCGGATGCCGGGCTGACGCCGGTGCCGCAGGCGGTCTTCGAGCAATTGCGCCGAGAGATCGGCATTCCGGAGGTCGGACGATGAGCACTTCCGATAATCTCATGTCGGCCAGAGGCATCGAGGTTACCTATGGCGCCAAGCGGCATCTTTTCGGACCACCGGGCCATGGCATCAAGGTGTTGCACGGCGTCGACATCGATATCCGCCGCGGCGAGACCGTCGGCATCGTCGGCGAAAGCGGCTCGGGCAAGACGACGCTCGGCCGTGCCCTGCTGCGCCTGGTCGACGTCTCCGCCGGCAGCATCCATTTCGACGGCAGGGACATCACGCATCTGCCGGATAGCGAAATGCGGCCGCTGCGCCGGCGCATGCAGATGATTTTCCAGGACCCTATGGCCTCGCTCAACCCGCGCCATACGATCCGCCGCATTCTGGTCGAGCCGCTGCTCCTGCACGGACTGGCCTCGGATCGCAAGGAGGCCGAACGCCGCGTCGCCAAAATCCTCGAGCGTGTGACGCTGCCTCAAGCGTGCCTCGACCGCAATCCGCACGAGCTTTCCGGAGGCCAGCGCCAGCGCATCGGCATTGCCCGCGCCGCCCTGTTGGAACCGGACTTCGTGCTCGCCGACGAGATCGTTTCCGGCCTCGACGTGTCGACCCAGGCGCAAGTGCTTAACCTATTGAAGGAACTGTCGCGAGACCTCGGCCTGTCCATGGCCTTCATCAGCCACGACCTCTCGGTCATCCGCGCTCTCTGCGACCGCGTCTACGTCCTGCGGCACGGCCGCATCGAGGAAGAAGGCGATTGCGAGCGCGTCTTCACCGAACCCGCTTCCGCTTATACCCGCATGCTGCTCGACGCGATTCCCCTGCCGGAAATCGACCCGCACTGGCTCGGCCGCGAAAGCCTGATTGAAGAAGCATCCAGCGCTTGAATAGTCGCCCGCAGGGGGGCGCAAAGCTGCCATTTTAACCGCAGCGAGCTGCGCGACGGCACCGGCAACAGAAGGGAAGCAATATGAAATACCCTGTGTCAGCAGCAACAAAAGCCACCGGGCTACCCGGACTTCGTGGTCACGACCATACAGGACTCACGGTACCGGATATGAAGCAGGCGATCGATTTCTTCGAGAATGTGCTCGGCTGCGAGGTCGTAATGTCATTCGGGCCGTTTGCCGACGATAAGGGCACATTCATGAAAGATCTGCTCGGCGTCGACCCCAAGGCTGAAATAAAGCAGATAACGCAAGTCCGCTGTGGCTTCGGATCGAACATCGAGCTGTTCGAATATTCGGCTCCCGATCAGCGAGATCTCCAGCAGAAGAACAGCGATGTCGGTGCATTTCATATCTCGCTGTACGTTGACGATATCGCTGCAGCAAAAGCCTATCTCGATAGCAAGAACATCGAAACGCGGCTGGGACCATTCACAATCAACGACGGTCCGGCAGCTGGCCAGTCGATCCTTTACTTCCAGGCACCATGGGGGCTGCAGTTCGAAGCAATCAGCTATCCGAAGGGCATGGCCTATGAAAAAAGCGCCAAAACACGGCTATGGGATCCGAAGAGCCCGAGCAAGTGAGATTTGGCGGGAAAACGACGTCCTGATCGAACCTCCGGCTATTTCAGGCGAAAGCGCTGTATCTTGCCCGATTCCGTCTTCGGCAAGGCGTCGACGAAAATGATCGAACGTGGATATTTATAGGGCGCAATGACAGTCTTGACGTGGTCCTGTAGCGCCTTGACCAGAAGCTGCGAGCCGCTCACACCCGGCATCAACACGACATGCGCCTGAACAATGCTGCCCCGATCTTCGTCCGGCTTGCCGATGACAGCGCATTCCAGCACATCGGCATGCGACAGAAGTGCCGCTTCGACTTCCGGTCCGGCAATATTGTAGCCGGCGGAAAGAATGATGTCGTCGGAACGCGCGGCGAAATGGAAATAGCCCTCCTCGTCCCGAATGAAGCTGTCACCGGTGATGTTCCAGCCATCACGCACATAGTCCGCCTGCCTGTGGTCGGCGAGATAACGGCAGCCGATCGGCCCGCGAACCACCAGCTTGCCGATCGTGCCGCGCGGCACCTCGTTCATCTCGTCATCGACGATGCGCGCCTCATAGCCGGTCAGCGGCCTGCCAGTGCAGTTCGGCCTGGCATCATCGAGCCGATTCGAAATGAAGATATGCAGCAGCTCGGTCGAGCCGATCCCGTCGAGGATCGGCTTGCCGGTCTTGCGCGTCCACTCCTCGAAGATTGGCCCGGGCAGCGTCTCGCCAGCGGATACCGCGATGCGCAGCGAGGAGAGATCTGCCCCCTCTTCCATCGCCGCCAGCATGGCGCGATAGGCAGTTGGCGCGGTGAAGCTGATCGTCGCGCCATATTCCTGGATGATCTCGACCATGTTCTTCGGCGAGGCATTTTCAAGCAGGGCCGTAGACGCCCCGAAGCGGAGCGGGAACACGACAAGACCGCCGAGACCGAAGGTGAAGGCGATCGGCGGCGAGCCGATGAAGACATCGTCTGGCGTGACCTGCAGAACTTCTTTCGCATAGGCATCGGCGATGATCAGGATATCTCGATGGAAATGCATCGTCGCCTTCGGCACACCCGTCGATCCCGAGGTGAAGCCGAGCAGCGCCACATCGTCGCGCCCGGTTTTCACCGCTTCGAAACGAACTGATTTGTTGAGGGCGATACGGTCGAGTTCGGCATCGTGATTGGCCGTGCCGTCAAAGCCCACCACCTGCTTCAGGAAGCGGCTATCCTTGGCCGCGGCGACAAGCTCCTCAAGCAGCCTCGTATCGCAAAGCGCCAGCGAGATTTCCGCCTTGTCGATGACCTTCGAAAGTTCGCCCGCCCGCAGCATCGGCATGGTATTGACGGCGACGGCTCCGACCTTCGTCACCGCCAGCCAGCAGGCAATCATCGCCGGGTTGTTGCCGGAGCGGATGAGAACGCGATTGCCGGGCTTCACGCCGAAATTTTCGACAAGCGCATGGGCGATGCGGTTGGTCCAGTCCGCCAGTTCCTTATAAGTGCGGCGACGGCCGTTGCCGATCAGCGCCACATGATCGCCGAAACCTCGCTCGACCATCCGGTCGCTGAGTTCGAAGCCGGCATTCAGCCATTCGGGATAGTCGAAACCATCCATCAGCAACTCGGGCCATTCGCCGAAGGGCGGCAGATTGTCTCGCGTGAATGTATCGGTATGACCGGTCGGTCCCAGCATCGCCTTGCTCCCGCATTCTTCTCGATCAAATCGCCAGGACAGCCGCTTTCCCCTGCAGCCGTGTAGCGCGATAAAAAAGATCGCATCGAAGATCGAAATGTTCAAGCAAGAAATTTTAAGCCTAAAATATTTTTGGATTCTCTTTGATTTCAAAAGGCAATTTTGGAATTTTGAGCTATTGTGGCTTTCTGCTGATCGCAGATTCCGGCAAGACAAGCCTTGACGAACGGTCACGACAAGATATTTTAAACTTAAATGATTTTGAGGCGACTTCGGTCGCATGAGGAGGGATAAGCGATGCGCATCGTCTGTATCGGCGGCGGGCCTGCCGGCCTCTACTTCGCGCTTCTCATGAAGAAGCTTCATCCCGAACATTCGATCCGCGTCGTCGAGCGCAACCGCCCCTATGACACCTTCGGCTGGGGTGTGGTCTTCTCCGATGCCACCATGATATCGATGCGCGAATGGGATCCGGAAAGTGCGGCCGAGATCGAGGACGCCTTCAATCATTGGGACGATATCGAAGTCCTGTTCAAGGGCACGCGTCAGCGCACTTCAGGCCACGGCTTCGTCGGCATCGGCCGCAAGAAGCTGTTGAATATCCTGCAGAAGCGCTGCGAAGCTCTCGATGTCGAATTGATCTTCGAGACCGACGTCAATTCCGATCTCGATTACCCCGATGCCGATCTCATCATCGGTTCGGACGGCCTCAATTCCCGCATTCGCAACCATTATCCGGAGGTCTTCCAGCCGGATATGATCACCCGGCCGAACCGCTATATCTGGCTCGGCACAAACAAGCAGTACGACGCCTTCACCTTCGATTTCCGCAGGACCGAGCACGGCTGGTTCCAGGCGCACATCTACAAGTTCGACGACAAGACCTCGACCTTCATAGTAGAGACCACCGAGGAGGCCTACCTCGCCCACGGTCTCGACCAGATGGATCAGGATGGCTCCATCGCCTTCTGCGAAAACCTGTTTTCCGAAGTGCTCGACGGCGCGTCGCTGATGACCAATGCGCGTCACATCCGGGGATCGGCCTGGCTGAATTTCAACCGGCTCATCTGCGGCAAGTGGAGCCATTTCAACGGCAATTCGCATGTTGTGCTGATGGGTGACGCCGCCCACACCGCGCATTTCGCCATCGGCTCCGGCACCAAGCTCGCCATCGACGATGCCATCGAACTAACCAGGCAGTTCCAGATCCACGGGCACGATAAGGACAAGATCCCGGCCGTTCTCGAAACCTACGAGGAAATCCGCCGCGTCGACGTCGCCCGCATCCAGAATGCCGCCCGCAACGCGATGGAATGGTTCGAAGTCGTGGGACGCCGCTATGCCGACACGCTCGAGCCACCGCAATTCATGTATTCGATGCTCACCCGCTCGCAGCGCATCAGCCACGAAAATCTGAGGCTTCGCGACAAGAACTGGCTCGAAGGTTTCGAGCGCTGGTTCGCGGAGAAATCCGGCCTCGCCGTCGGCAACGACCGCTGCCTGCCGCCGATGTTCACGCCCTATCGCCTGCGCGATGTCCAGCTCGTCAACCGCATCGTCGTCTCGCCGATGGCGATGTACTCGGCGGAAAACGGCATCATGAACGATTTCCACATCGTTCATCTCGGCTCGCGCGCGCTTGGCGGTGCAGGCCTGATCTTCGCGGAGATGACCTGCGTCACACCGGATGCACGCATTACCCCCGGCTGCCTGGGCCTCTGGAACGACGAACAGGTCGCGCAATGGAAGCGGCTCGTCGATTTCGTCCATGCGAGCAGCGCCGCCAAGGTCGGCATTCAGCTCGGCCATGCCGGACGCAAGGGCGCAACGAAGCTTGCCTGGGAAGGGATCGATCAGCCGTTGGCGGAAGGTGAATGGCCGCTGATCTCGGCGTCAGCTGTCCCCTACCTTAAGAACAGCCAGGTGCCGAAGGCCATGGACCGCGCCGATATGGATCGCGTCAGGGCCGACTTCATCCGCTCGACCGAACTCGCCGTCAAGACCGGCGCCGACTGGCTGGAGCTGCACTGCGCCCACGGCTACCTGCTGTCGAGCTTCCTGTCGCCGATCACCAACACGCGTGATGACGAATATGGCGGCAGCCATGAAAACCGTGCCCGCTATCCCCTTGAAATCTTCAAGGCCATGCGCGCGATCTGGCCCGCAGACAAGCCCATGTCCGTCCGCCTCTCCTGCCATGACTGGACCGATGGCGGCAACACGCCTGAGGATGCTGCGATCTTCGCGCGTCTGTTCAAGGAGGCCGGCGCCGATCTGATCGATTGCTCCTCCGGCCAGGTATCGAAAGAGGAAAAGCCTGTTTACGGCCGCCTCTTCCAGACACCCTTTTCCGATAAGATCCGCAACGAGATTGGCATTCCCACGATTGCCGTCGGCGCAATCTCGGAAGCCGACCACGCCAATTCGATCATTGCCGCCGGCCGCGCCGATCTCTGCGCCGTCGCCCGCCCGCATCTGGCCGATCCCGCCTGGTCGCTGCATGAGGCCGCCAAGATCGGCCTGACGTCCATTCCCTGGCCGAAGCAGTATCTCTCCGGTAAGACGCAATATGAAACCAACCTTGCCCGCGCGGCCACGACCGCGCCAGCGAAGTGAGGATCAGATGACGACTTCGGGCAAACTTGCGGGCCGTCACGCCCTCATCACCGGCGCCGGCAGCGGCATCGGTGCAGCGATCGCAAGGGCGCTTGCAGCGGACGGCGCGCGCGTCACCCTGGTCGGCCGCCGCAAGGAGCCTCTGGAAGCGGTCGCAGCCGAAATCGGCGCGCAGGCATTCGTCGTCGATGGGTTCGACGTCACAAATCCCGAGGCTATCGCCCAGGGGCTCGCAAGGGCACGCGAAAAATTCGGCCCCATCGATATTCTCGTCAACAACGCCGGCGAAGCCCCGAGCGCGTCTTTCGAGAAGACCAGCCTGGACACATGGAACCATGTCCTGTCAGTCGACCTCACCGGTGTCTTTCTGGTGACGCAGGCAGTCTTGCCCGATCTGAAGGCGCATGGCGCCGGCGCGCGCATCATCAATATCGCCTCGACGGCCGGCTTGAAGGGATATGGCTACGTCTCCGCCTATGTTGCCGCCAAGCATGGCGTCGTCGGCCTGACCCGTTCGCTGGCGCTGGAATTCGCCAAGACCGGCATGACAGTCAATGCCGTCTGCCCCGGCTTCACCGATACGCCGATCATCCAGCGATCGATCGAAACCATCGTCGCCAAGACCGGGCGCACGGCCGAGCAGGCGCTTGGCGAGTTCACGAAATCCAATCCGCAGGGGCGGCTCGTCATACCGGAGGAAGTCGCTGATACCGTTCTCTGGCTGGCATCGCCGGTAGCGGCATCGATCAATGGACAGGCAATCGCGGTTGCCGGTGGGGAGATTTGAGGGGATGAGCGATCTAGATATCACGATGCGGGGCCATCTGAAGCCCTTCAAGGATTACAAGCCGCAGCATTTCCTCTGGGATGTCAGCGAGGATGGCCGCGTCGCTACGCTCACGCTGAACCGCCCGGAACGTAAGAATCCCTTGACCTTCGAGAGCTATGCCGAGCTGCGCGACCTCTTCCGTGATCTCGTCTATGCATCGGATATTCGCGCCGTGGTATTGACGGGCGCCGGCGGCAATTTCTCCTCCGGTGGCGATGTGTTCGAGATCATCGAACCGTTGACCCGCATGGCCATGCCCGAGCTTCTGGCCTTCACACGCATGACCGGCGATCTCGTGAAGGCGATGCGCAAATGCCCGCAGCCGATCATATCGGCCGTCGACGGCATCTGCGCCGGTGCCGGCGCCATCCTCGCCATGGCCTCCGATCTGCGGTTGGCGACGCCCGAGGCCAAGACCGCCTTTCTCTTCACCCGCGTCGGCCTTGCCGGCGCCGATATGGGCGCATGCGGTATCCTGCCCCGTATCATCGGCCAGGGCCGCGCCGCAGAACTTCTCTTCACCGGCCGCTCGATGACGGCGAGCGAAGGTCAGGGCTGGGGCTTCTACAACGGCTTGCACGCCAGCGCCGATCTGAAGCAGGAAGCCGTCAAACTCGCTCGCTCGTTGGCCGATGGCCCCTGGTTCGCGCATGGTATGACGAAGACCATGCTGAACCAGGAATGGGCGATGGGCATCGACGAGATGATCGAATCCGAAGCGCAGGCCCAGGCTGTCTGCATGGCGACGCAGGACTTCCGTCGCGCCTTCGAGGCTTTCGCCGCCAAGCGCAAACCGGAATTTCAGGGAGACTAGGCAATGTCTATGGCAAGCGCCCTCCCCGGTCCGACGCGAGACCATTTGGATTGGCCGTTCTTCGAGGAACGCCACCGTGAATTCGCGGCTGAGGTGGACACTTTCGCCGGATCCTCCGCCGTTGCAGCGATCGATCACAGGGATGTCGACGGCGCTTGCCGTAAGCTGGTCAAGGCGCTCGGCGATGCCGGGCTTCTTGCCGCCGCCACGGGTTCTTCCCATGACGAACCGCTGATCGACTCCCGCCTCGTCTGCCTCGCACGCGAAACTCTTGCCTGGCATGACGGCCTTGCCGACTTCGCCTTTGCCATGCAGGGGCTGGGCACCGGCGCGATCGGCCTTTCCGGTTCACCAGAGCTGCGCGCGGCTGTTCTGCCCAAGGTGCGCTCGGGCGATTGGCTTGCCGCCTTCGCGCTTTCGGAAAAAGACGCCGGTTCCGATGTGGCGGCCATGAGCTGTGCCGCCCGCCTCGATGGCGACCATTATGTTCTCGACGGCGAGAAGACCTGGATCTCGAACGGCGGCATCGCCGACGTCTACACGGTTTTTGCCCGCACCGGCGAGGCGCCGGGAACGCGCGGCATTTCCGCTTTCGTCGTCTTTGCCGATGATCCCGGCTTTTCCATCGCCGGGCGCATCGAGGTGATCGCGCCGCATCCGCTGGCGACGATCCGCTTCGAGAATTGCCGCATCCCCGCGTCGCGGCGGCTCGGTGCGCCGGGCGAAGGTTTCAAGATCGCCATGCGCACGCTGGATATCTTCCGCGCCTCGGTCGCTGCCGCAGGCCTCGGCTTTGCCCGCCGCGCGCTCGATGAATCCCTTGCCCATGTTCGCGCGCGTCCGATGTTTGGCGGAAGGCTCGAGGACCTTCAGTTGACGCAGGCCGCCCTCGGCGATATGGCGACCGGCATCGACGCGGCGGCATTGCTCACCTATCGGGCGGCCTGGCGTCGCGACGTGCAGCGCTTGCCGACGACGCGCGAGGCGGCCATGGCCAAGATGACGGCTACGGAAACCGCACAGAGCGTCATCGACCGCGCCGTTCAGCTCTTCGGTGGACGTGGCGTAAGGTCCGGCGAGATAACGGAAAAGCTCTATCGGGAGATCCGCGCGCTTCGCATCTATGAAGGTGCGACGGAGGTTCAGAAACTCATCGTCGCGCGCGAACTTCTGAAAGCCAATTAGTGGGAGACGAAAGCATGAGCCGCGAGATTTTCGACTGGGCCGATCCGTTCCGGCTGGTGGAGCAGCTGAGCGATGAAGAACGCATGGTGCTGGATACCGCGCATTCCTATGCGCAGGAGAAGCTTGCCCCCCGCGTGCTCGAAGCCTTCCGCCATGAAAAGACCGATCCGACGATCTTCCGCGAGATGGGCGAGCTCGGCCTGCTCGGACCGACGATTGCGCCGGAATATGGCGGCGCCGGCCTCGGCTATGTCGCCTATGGCCTGATCGCCCGCGAGGTCGAGCGCGTCGACAGCGGCTATCGCTCGATGATGAGCGTGCAGTCCTCGCTGGTCATGGTGCCGATCGATGCTTTCGGCTCCGAGGCCCAGAAGCAGAAATACCTGCCGAAGCTTGCCACTGGCGAATGGATCGGCTGCTTCGGCCTCACCGAGCCGAACCATGGCTCCGACCCCGGCTCGATGGTGACGCGGGCAAAGAAGGTCGATGGCGGCTATAGCCTGACCGGCGCCAAGACCTGGATCTCCAACGCACCGATCGCCGATGTCTTCGTCGTCTGGGCAAAGACCGAGGACGGCATCATCCGCGGCTTCATCCTTGAAAAGGGCTGGAAGGGACTGTCGGCGCCCGCCATCCACGGCAAGGTCGGCCTGCGCGCCTCGATCACGGGCGAAGTGGTCATGGACAATGTCTTCGTGCCGGAGGAAAACCTGCTGCCGAACGTCTCCGGCCTCAAGGGTCCGTTCACCTGCCTCAACTCCGCCCGCTTCGGCATTGCCTGGGGCGCATTGGGTGCGGCCGAGGATTGCTATGCCAAGGCGCGGCAATATGTGCTCGACCGCAAGCAGTTCGACCGGCCGCTTGCCGCCAACCAGCTGATCCAGAAGAAGCTCGCCGACATGGTGACCGAGATCACCCTTGGCCTGCAGGGCTGCCTGCGTCTCGGCCGCATGAAGGAAGACGGCCATCCGCCTGTCGAACTGACGTCGATCCTCAAGCGCAACAGCTGCGGCAAGGCGCTGGATATCGCCCGCGCAGCCCGCGACATGCTCGGCGGCAACGGCATTTCCGACGAGTTCGGCATTGCCCGCCATCTCGTCAACCTCGAGGTGGTCAACACCTACGAGGGAACCCACGACATCCACGCCCTCATCCTCGGCCGCGCCATCACTGGCATCGCCGCCTTTTCGAATTGAGGTCCGTCTTGGCGTTCAAAACCACCAGACCCCTGCGCTTCGGAGACTGCGACCCCTCGGGGATCGCCTATTTCCCGTCCTATCTGAACATCCTCGTCGGGGTGTTGGAAGATTACTTTGCCTCGACCGGCTTTTCCTGGCGAAAGCTGATCGACGAGCGCCGCATCGGTGTCCCGACCGTGCGGCTCGATCTGACTTTCATGAAGCCGGGCCTTCAGGGCGACGACCTCGAATTCCTGCTGACAGTGCGCGGCATCGGCCGTTCTTCGCTGGACCTGGAACACCAGGTCTCGGCGAACGGCCATGTGCTCTGGACTGCCAAGCACCGTGTCGTTGCCACCTCGCTCGATAACCATCAATCGCTTGCCTGGCCGGATGATATCCGCGCCGCACTGACCTCTCATCTGGAGACGACCGATGCACACCATCCTGCAACCTGAAGGCTGGGCCAAGCCGATCGGCTATGCCAACGGCATGACGGCAACCGGCCGCATGGTGTTCGTCGGCGGCCAGGTCGGCTGGAATGCCGCCTGCGAATTCGAAAGCGACGACTTTGTCGAGCAGGTGCGCCAGACATTGAAGAATGTCGTCGCCATCCTGGCCGAAGGCGGCGCCGAGCCGAAGCACATCACCTCGATGACCTGGTATTTCACCGACAAGCAGGAATATCTCGGTAGCCTCAAGGCTATCGGTCAGGCCTATCGCGAAATCATCGGCCGGCACTTCCCGGCCATGGCTGCCGTACAGGTCGTCGCTCTGGTCGAGGATCGCGCCAAGATCGAGATCCAGGCGACCGCCATCATTCCGGAATAATATCGCACAGGCGGTCAAGATCATGTCGGCACTGCGCTTTTCGGACACCATCTCGGCGGCGCTGACTGACGGGGTCATCGTCGTCACCATAGACAATGCGCCCGTCAACGCGCTCTCGGCCGATGTCCGGGCCGGCCTGATGGCGGCGCTCGATCATGCCGAGAACGAAAGCGCAATCGCCGGCGTCGTACTGACAGGCGCGGGCAACAGCTTCATCGGCGGCGCAGACATCAAGGAACTCGGCAAGCCACCGGTCGAACCGCTCCTGCCTGACGTCATTGCCCGCATCGAAACCTTTCCGAAACCCGTCGCCGCGGCGATCAATGGCGCAGCGCTCGGGGGCGGCCTGGAAGTGGCGTTGGCCTGCCACCGCCGCCATGCGGCTCCATCAGCCAAGCTCGGCCTGCCGGAAGTCAAGCTCGGCATCGTGCCCGGCGCTGGCGGCACGCAACGCCTGCCACGCCTCATCGGCACCGCTGCCGCCATCGATATGATCGCCGGCGGACGCATCATTTCTGCCTCGGAAGCCCTCAAGCTCGGCATTGTGGACAGAGTCTCCGAAAGCACGCTGCTCGCAGACACCATTGCCGATATCAAGAATGCCGACGCCTCATCTTTGCGCCGTACCGGTATGCTTTCCGTTCCATCTACTCTCATTGAAACCATCGAAAAGGCAGCCGCCGATGCACTGCGCAAGGCACGCGGCCAGCGTGCCCCAACGGAAGCCGTCCGCCTCGTTCGCCTCTCCGCAACCGCTCCCCTGGCCGAGGGGTTGGCCGAAGAACGCCGCACCTTCCTAGAGCTTCGCGACAGCGAGGAGGCGACCGCGCTGCGCCATGTCTTCTTCGCCGAACGCGCAGCCGGCAAGGTCGAAGGTTTGGAGGCAGTCACGCCACGCAGGATTGAAACCGTCGGGATCGTCGGCACCGGCCTGATGGGATCGGGCATCGCGGTCGCCGCGCTCAACGGCGGCTATCGCGTCATCGGCGTCGAGCAGAGTGCCGAAGCAGCCGAGAAGGGCCGCGAACGGATCGCCGGCATTCTCGACAAGGCGGTGCAATCCGGCCGCCTCGACGCGGCCGGTCGCGAGGACCGTTTAAGTCGATTGAGCGTGACCGCCGATATGCAGCAACTCGGGCAGGCCGATATCGTCATCGAAGCCGTCTTCGACGACCTCACCGTCAAGACCGAACTGTTCCAGCGCCTCGATACGATCGTCCGCGCCGACGCAATTCTCGCGACCAATACCAGCTATCTCAATCCGGACGTCATCGCTGCGGCAACCGCGCGGCCCGAGCGGATCGTCGGCCTGCACTTCTTCTCGCCCGCCCACATCATGCGGCTGCTGGAAGTGGTGAACTGCAAGAAGACGGCGCCGGAGGTCCTGGCGAGCGCACTGGCATTCGCGAAACGCTTAAGCAAACTGCCCATCGTCTGCGGCGTCACCGAAGGCTTCATCGGCAACCGCGTCTTCTCGGCCTATCGCCGCGAGGCCGAATACATGGTCGAGGACGGCGCTTTGCCCGACGAAATCGATGCAGCTCTGGAAGCCTATGGTTTTCCCATGGGTCTTTTCGCCGTCTACGACATGGCAGGCCTGGAGATCGCCTGGGCGCGCCGCAAGCGGCAGGCTGCAACGCGCAATCCTGCGGAACGCTATGTCGTCATCGCCGACCGCCTCTGCGAGGCCGGCCGCTTCGGCCAGAAGGCCGGGCGTGGCTGGTATGCCTATCCCGACGGCAAACGGACGATCGATCCCGGCGTAACAGCCATGATCGAAGCGGCACGCGCCGAGAAAGGCATCGTGCCAAAGCACTTCACCGACGAAGAGATCGTTGCCCGCCTGCTGAAAGCCATGTCCGATGAGGGCGACGCGCTGCTTGCGGACGGCATTGCTGCCCGCGCCAGCGACATCGATCTCGTCATGATCAACGGCTACGGCTTTCCATCGAGCAAGGGCGGCCCGATGTTCGCCGCCGGCCGCCGCTAGAGCGTTTCCAGGAAAAGTGCGAAGCGGTTTTCCATCTGGAATGCGTAAAGAAACAAAAAGATAGAGCGTTTACGCTGCCGAAGACAGCAGCGTGAACAGTTCCTGCGGTCGGTTGACCCCGCGCAGCGCGTAGCGACCGACGGAGACAAGATCGTTGCTGTTGTGTGTCGATAGCGCCTCGACGAAGTTCGACGACATCAGGACGTTGCGGTCGGCCGAACGGCACATGGAGGCAATGCGGCTCACCTCGTTGACAGCAGGCCCGATGACGGTGAAGTCCAGCCGGTCCATGCTGCCGATATTGCCGTAGAAGACATCGCCGATATGCAGGCCGAGATAGACATCCGTGACGGGCCTGCCTTCGATCTGCCGCTGGGCGTTAAGATCGCGCAACCGCTGGCGCAGCAGCGATTCCGCCATCAGTGCGGCCGCACAGGCATCGGCCGAATTCCTGGCCTTGAAGATCGCCAGCGTGCCGTCGCCGATCAGCTTCAGCACGTTGCCGCCCGCCTCGTGGATCGAGGAAATGACGGCATCGGCGTAAGCGTTCAGCATCGGGATGATCTCATCCGGCTCGGCGGTATCCGAGATGCGCGTATAGTTGGCGAGATCGGAAAACCAGAGCGCCGCTGAAATCCGTTCGGTCTTGCCGCGCGTGATCTTGCCTTCGAGAACATGGCGGGCGGCATCCTCGCCGAGATAGACCTCGGCGATCGTGCGGGCGATGCGGCTCATGCCAGTGCACTTGATTGCCAGCGCCAGCGCCGGCGTGAGCTTGCGCAGCACGTACAGATCCTCGTCGGGGAAACCGACTTCGGCAGCGGTGGCGAAGTTGGAATAGAAGCAGTCCATCTCGCCGATCGTACCGCCCTCTTCGAAACGGTGCACCATGGCAATGTAGTCCGTGTGACCATCGGCCTGCAGTGTATCGAGCCCGTAGAAATCGGCCGGCTCACCAAAACCGATACGCCGGCGCACCTCGTCCCCGCCTGTCGTCAACATATGATAGAAGGCGGAACGTTGCCAATTCTCGGCGGCGATCCCCTGATGCGACGGGCCATATTCGAACTCGCGCTCGATCACCCGGTTGCCGTCCCAGCGGAAGGCACGGCCTTCATAGACCGGATGCAGCGTGTCCATCAGCGCCATGGCTCGATCGAGGTTGAGGCCATGCTGGCGGCACTGCTCGCAGAAACCCGCCAGGATATCGGTTTCTGCCATGCCCTTGAGGCCTGCTTGCATGAGCCAGCTGGCGATTTCGCCGATGTCCTTCGCGTCCATGGATATCTCCCGACCCTCTAAAGGATTCGCTTTAGTACGAAACTTATAGGCTTGGAATGCCATACGACGCAAAATAGTCTCTATGGAAGCAAGTGATCGCCGCTCCTGTGGCACAGAAGCGGCGATTTGCCCCCCTGGAAGGGTGGTGGCGAAGCCTCAGCCCCTTACATGCGGCTTCAGCAGATCCTCCAGGCCGATGCGCCGGAAAAGCTCGGCGCGCACCCGGTCGGCGACGCCATTGACGATTTCCGCACCATCTTCCGACGGATCGATATGGATACGGAACGGGCGTGTGCCGAAGGGCATATCCACGACTTCAACGATCGCGGTCGCGACCGAGGCCGCATCGGCGTCGGCCGGTTCCAGCGAGGCGAGGCCCTTCAATGCCTGATCAGGAACGCCTGCATAGGGACCGTTGTCGTATTCGGCAGCGCGAGCCTTGTCTGCGGGCGAGCCCGAATGGGCGAAATGGTTGGTGCCCTTTGTGAAGGCGCCGGGCACGATGATCGCTGTTTCGATGCCCCAACGGGTGAGCTCCGACGCATAGGAGACAGCCAGCGAATCCATCGCCGCCTTGGCGGCGAAATAAGGCGACAAGTAGGGCGGCGTGCCGCCACGGGTGCTGGACGAGGATACCCAGACAACCAGGCCGCTGCGCTGTTTGCGCAGATGTGGCAGCACGGCGCGATTGACGCGCTGGGTGCTGAGCACGTTGATGTCGTAGAGCTCGGCAAACTGCTCCGGCGTGAAGGCTTCCGCCGGGCCGAAGGACATATGGCCGGCATTGTGGATGACGGTGTCGATACGACCCTGCTGGGCGATGATCTCGGCAATGCCGGCTTCGACCGATGCATCCGAGGCAACATCGAGCTCGACAGCTCTAAGATCGACCCCATTCTCCCTGGCGAAAGCGGCAACGGCTTCGACCTGCGGCGCGTTGCGCCCCTTGGTTTCGCGAATGCCGGCATAGACGGTATGGCCTGCTCCGGCGAGGGCACGCGCCGTCAGAGCGCCGAAACCGCTCGATGCGCCTGTTATGACGATGACTTGCTTGCTCATGATCCTCTTCCTTTTTGGATGTTCAGTTGCTGACGATGACATGATGTCGAGAGGGGTGGTGGCGGCAGGCATTGCCCTACCGCCAGAATGGCTCAGATCATGCCGCCGTTGGCGCGCAGCGTCTGGCCGTTGATCCAGCCGCCATCGGGACCGACGAGGAAGGAGACGGCGGCAGCAATGTCCTCAGGCGTGCCCAGTCGCTCCAGCGGATTCATCTTGGCCAGCCGGTCGATGAGTTCGTCGCTCTTGCCATTGAGGAAGAGGTCGGTGGCCGTCGGGCCGGGAGCAACGGCGTTGACAGTGATCGAGCGGCCGCGCAGCTCCTTCGACATGATGCCCGTCAGTGTTTCGACGGCCGCCTTCGTGGCGGCATAGACGCCATAGGATTCGAGCTTGAGCCCGACGACGCTGGTCGAGAAGTTGACGATGCGGCCGCCGTCGCGCAGGCGCTTGCCGGCTTCGCGCAGCGTGTTGAACGTGCCCTTGAGGTTGATGGCGATATGATGGTCGAAATGCGCGTCGTCCGCATCGGCGATCTTGGCAAGCTGCATGATGCCGGCATTGTTGATCAGCACGTCGACGCCGCCGAAAGCCGCCTCGGCTGCATCGAACATGCGGCGCACGGCATCGACATCGGAAACATCGGCCTTAGCGGTCAGCGCCTTGCCGCCCTTTTCTTCGATCTTGCGGGCCAGCTCCTCGGCGGCAGCTTCGCTGCCTGCATAGTTGATGACGACGGTGAAACCGTCTGCGCCCAACCGCTGCGCAATGGCTGCGCCAATACCGCGGGATGCGCCGGTGATGATCGCTACCTTGTTGGAATTATTGCTCATTTTCTTCATCCTTGCTGGTTTTGCGCCTCAGCGCCTTTCGATGAGGAGAAGATGCCTCTTTTCATGGCGCGGATAATCGGCCATTAATCGGCATCACTATCCGAAATCGGCGAACAAATAAGATGGACAGATTCGATGCCATGCGCGTGTTTTGCCGCGTCGTGGAGCGGCGCAGCTTCACGCTGGCGGCCGAAGACACCGGCCTGCCGCGCTCGACAGTGACGGATGCGATCAAGCAGCTGGAGGCGAGGCTCGGCGTGCGGCTGCTGCAGCGCACGACGCGGCATGTGAGCCCGACGCTCGACGGCGAGGCCTATTATCAGCGCTGCCTGCGCATCCTCTCCGACATAGAGGATGCCGAAGGCGCCTTTGCCGGCGCCAAGCCGAAGGGGGTGCTGCGCGTCGACGTGCATGGAACGCTGGCGCGGCACTTCGTCTTGCCGAACCTGCCGTCCTTCCTCGAAACCTACCCCGAAATCGAATTTCAGATGACCGAGGGCGACCGCTTCGTCGATCTCATCCGCGAGGGAATCGACTGCGTGCTGCGCGTCGGCACGCTGCAGGACAGCGACATGATCGGGCGTCGCGTCGCGATGCTGGAAGAGGTCACACTGGCAGCCCCGGCCTATGTGGAGCGTCACGGCATGCCCATGCATCCGGATGCGCTCGACGGCCATCGCATGGTCGGCTTCCGCTCCTCGGCGACGGGCGGCCTGCTGCCGCTGGAATTCGAGGTAGGCGGCACGCTGCGCGAGATCACCTTGCCCGCAACCATCTCCGTCAATGCGGCCGAGAGTTATTTTGCCGCGGCCAAGCTCGGCCTCGGCTTGATCCAGGTCCCGCGCTACCACGCCGAGGATGCCCTGGAAAAAGGTCAGTTGCTGCATATTCTGAAGGACTTTCCGCCGACCCGGACGCCGGTATCCATGCTCTATCCGCGCAGCCGCCAGCTTTCACCGCGCGTGCGCGTTTTCATAGACTGGCTGGTCAAGGTCTTCGCGGGACAGATCGGTGCGGAAACGCAGGCTGGATGAATATTCCGCGCAAGCGATCAAATAAATGAAATCGGCTCTTTGAATGCGTGAGGAGCACGCCTACGTCGTAGTGCATACTCCGCTGACGACGGCGTCGCGATGTTGTGGCGACCCGGCAATTTTCGAGAGAGACGAAGCCGATGACCGAACAGAAGCAATTGAAGCTCGGGGCCTTCATGCGCCCCGTCAGCCTGCATACCGGCGCATGGCGCTATCCTGGCGCCTATCCGGACGCCAATTTCAATTTCCAGCATATCAAGAGCTTTGCGCAGGAGCTCGAAAAGGCGAAGTTCGACGCCTTCTTCATGGCCGACCATCTGGCAGTCCTCAACATGCCGATCGAGGCGCTGAAGCGCAGCCACACAGTAACCTCCTTCGAGCCCTTTACCCTGCTTTCGGCGCTGGCCGCCGTCACCGACAGGATCGGCCTCGTCGCCACCGCGTCGACCACCTTCGACCAGCCCTATCATATCGCCCGCCGTTTCGCCTCGCTCGACCATATCAGCGGCGGCCGCGCCGGCTGGAATATCGTCACGACATCCAACCCGGACGCAGCCCTCAATTTCGGCCTCGACGAGCATATGGACCATGGCGAGCGCTACCATCGCGCCCGCGAATTCTACGATGTCGTCACCGGCCTATGGGACAGCTTCGCCGATGACGCCTTCATCCGCAATGCCGAGACCGGCATCTTCTTCGACCCGGAAAAGATGCATGTGCTCGCCCACAAGGGCGAAGAGCTCAGCGTACGTGGCCCGCTCAACATCGCCCGTTCTCCTCAAGGCTGGCCTGTCATCGTACAAGCCGGACAATCCGATGCCGGCCGCCAGCTTGCGGCCGAGACGGCGGAAGCGGTCTTTGCCGCACCGCGCAATCTCGGTGACGGCAAGGCGATTTTCGCCGACATCAAGGGACGAATGAGAGAGATTGGCCGCAACCCCGATTATCTGAAGATCCTGCCGGCCGCCTTCATCGTCGTCGGCGATACAGTTGAAGAGGCGAAGGCCAAGCGGGCGAAGCTCGACAGCCTCGTTCACTACGACAGCGCCATCGCATCTCTGTCGATTGCGCTCGGCCATGATGCCTCCGACTTCGATCCGGATGGCCTGCTGCCTGAAATTCCGGATACCAATGCCAGCAAGAGCGGACGCGAACGCGTCATCGCGCTTGCCGAAGCGGAGAAGCTGACCGTACGCCAGCTTGCCCAGCGTCTCGGCGGCTATGCCGGCCTCGCCTTCGTCGGCACGCCGCAAACCATCGCCGACGAGATGGAGCAATGGCTGCACGAGGAAGGCTCCGACGGCTTCAATGTCGTCTTCCCGTTCCTGCCGCAGGGCCTCCTCGACGTGACGACCCGCGTCGTTCCGGAGCTGCAGCGCCGCGGTATTTTCCGCCGCGAATACGAAGGCACGACCTTGCGCGAGCATCTGGGCCTGCCGCGCCCGGACAATCGGTTCTTCAAGGCAACGCCTGCGGCAGCGCAGTGAGAGATACCAATGAGCCATATAACGCCGATCGATTACGAGACCGCCTCCGACGCCGTGCGTGCCGAGCACGACCGCGAAGTGGAGCTGCGCGGCCGCATGACGAATATGAAGCGGACACTGCTGCATTCGCCGGTGGCGCATCGCATCTATGCCGAATGGTTCACGCTGCGCGAGGAGCTGCGCCCGGCACTTGATGATCGCGCCGTCTGGCTTCTCTGCCAGGCCATTGCAACGGAATGCCGCTCGATCATCCCGGTCGGCTTCTTCCGTCGCGCGCTGATCAATGCGGGGCTGACGCCCGAGACCATCGTGCCGAGCGAAGACGAAGCCCTGCTGATCGATTTCGGCAAAGCTATCGTCAGGGATTCCAATGCCGTTCCCGAGGAATTGTGGGAGCGGCTGAAGGCGCGCTATGACGAGCCCACGCTCGTCAACCTCGTCGCCTTCGCCGGCATCATGATCGCCACGGCGATCTACACCAACGCCGTGAAGGTGGATATCGACCCGGAGCTTGGGCCTTATCTGGAAGGGTTTGAGCTGCCCGCCAAATAGCGGAACGGCCCCCTCACCCTAGCCCTCTCCCCGCTCGCGGGGAGAGGGGACAACCTCTGTACCCTCGCTTAGACCAGAGCTGAAAGAGGGATAGTAATGGTGCTTCTATCCCCTTCTCCCCGTCAAAAACGGGGAGAAGGTGCCCGACAGGGCGGATGAGGGGCTCTCTCCGTCTGCGCCAACCCTACCCCGAAATCACCGTCTCGAACTTCGGATTGCCGCGGATCGTGTTGCTCACCGTGCAGATCTCGTCTTCGGCGGCATGCGCGATCGCATTGCGGATCTCGTCGCCGAAATCGCCCTTGATGGTGAAGGCGATATTGAATTTCTCGACGCGGGAAAGCCCTTCCGTCGCCTTTTCGCCTGTTACGACGGCGGTGACTTCGGTGAGCTTGTCGAGCACGCCGCGGCTGCTCGCCGCCATGCGGGCGCTGAGAACAAGGCAGGCCGACAGCGACGAATAGAGCAGATCGAGCGGGTTGAATCCCGGCTGCGACGGCGAGGTGACGATGTCGATTTCGCCACCAGTCACCGATGTCACGTGCGGAAGACCGGTGCGGCCAACCGTGGCGGTGGCACCGGTCTGTCTCGTCTTCACCTTCAATTCGGCCATTTCGAAAATCCTTCAAATCGTGCAATAAAACCCATGCTCAGAACATAGGGATTCACATCCTCGGACACAATTGCCGCTGTGGCCTCTTGCGTGTCGGCGCGAGTTAAGCCACCAAATGGTTACAAGCTCATCGCAGACAGGCACTTTGACATGACCGTTTCCGATCCCCGCGCCTTCCTCACCTCCCTGTTCGACGCAGCCGTGCGTGCGGCCGATCCGCTGACCGGCATTCGCGCGCATCTGCCGGCCAAGCCGAAAGGACGGACGATCGTCATCGGCGCCGGCAAAGGCTCGGCACAAATGGCGGCGGCACTGGAGCAATGCTGGGATGGTCCGCTCGAAGGGCTGGTGGTGACGCGATATGGTTTCGCAGCGCCCTGCCGCCAGATCGAGATCATCGAAGCTGCCCATCCCGTGCCCGATGAGGCAGGACTGATCGCCTCCGGCCGGCTGCTGAAGTTCGTCGAAGGCCTGACGGAGGAAGATCTGGTGATCGCCCTCATTTCCGGCGGCGGCTCGGCGCTGCTGCCGTCTCCGGCCGGCTCTTTGACGCTGGCCGACGAGATCGCCGTCAACAAAGCACTGCTCGCTTCCGGCGCGCCGATTTCGGCGATGAACGTCATCCGCAAGCATCTGTCGACCATCAAGGGCGGCCGCCTCGCAGCGGCAGCTCATCCGGCCAAGGTCGTCTCGCTTGTTGTCTCGGATATTCCCGGCGATGACCCGGCTTTGGTTGCCTCCGGTCCGACCGTGCCGGGTGCCGGCACGCGTGCGGAAGCGCTCGATCTCATCCGCCTCTACCGGATCGAGCTGCCCGCCGCCGTTCTCGCGCATATCGAAAGACAGGAGGCCGATGCGCCCCGGCCCGATGATCCACGCTTTGCCGGCAACGAGGTGCATCTCATCGCCTCCGCCGGCGTCTCCCTGGAGGCGGCTGCCGAAGTGGCGCGCGCCGCCGGCATCGAAACGGCCATTCTCTCGGACGCCATAGAGGGCGAAGCCCGTGAGGCCGCACACATGCATGCCGCCATCGCCCGCGAGGTGCTGCACCGCAACCGGCCCTTCACCAGGCCGATCGTGCTGCTCTCGGGCGGCGAAACGACGGTGACCCTGAGAGGCAAAGGCAAGGGCGGCCGAAACTCCGAATTCCTGCTGTCGCTGGCGATGGACATAGACAGCCATGACGGTATTTATGCCATGGCGGCGGATACCGACGGCATCGACGGCAGCGAGGACAATGCCGGCGCCTTTGCCGACGCCGGCACGGTGGCTCGGCTGCGCAACGCCGGAGTGATCCCAGCCGAAATGCTTGTGAATAACGATGCCTGGACGGCGTTCAACGCCATCGGCGATCTCTTCGTCCCCGGCCCGACGGGAACGAATGTCAACGATTTCCGCGCCATTCTGATCATGTAAACGCTAGGGGTAGATGCAAGTCAGGTGCCAACAGTGCAGTCGTCGCAGCGCCAGTAGGCGGCCGCCATCGATGTCCATCGAAGAAAGTGGCGGCTGCAATGCATGCACTCGATTTCGACGACATGCGTCTTCTCGGCAATGACGTGCGGCTTGGCCTTGGCCTTGCGTTCGTTCTTCCACTGTTCAAGCTTCGTGACGGCCATCATTACCTTCCGCGCAACACTTCGGCCTCGACAAGGTCTTCACTAAAGTAGGCTTAACTAATGAAAGAAATATTGCAAGTGCGAAGGCACAGCCAATTCCTATACCCGGGAAGGACGAAAGGAGCCGTCCGTCGCACGCGCTTGACTCAATAATCGGTCAGTTGGCGGCCGCCGCGGTCTCTCGCGCAAGGTGGGCGTTTTACTTTCGATTCATCTCTCGACGGCACCGTCAAAAAAATCACAACCGCGGATATCGCCATTTTCGCGCTGAACACCATGTCAATGATGGGTTCCTTTACCCCTAATACGGAAACGAGAGGCATCATCATCATGCGCCAATTCCGCCTGCGGGCGATCTCCTCGGCCACTCTGGTCACATTCGCTCTTTTCTCCATCACGACAGCCCGAGCCGCCTCGCCGCCGCCGGTGGAGGCCGAGCATGGCATGGTGGTCACCGCCCAGCATCTGGCCACAGATGTCGGCGTGCAGGTGCTGAAAAGCGGCGGCAATGCCGTTGATGCCGCGGTCGCGGTCGGCTATGCGCTGGCCGTGGTCTATCCGACCGCCGGAAATATCGGCGGCGGCGGCTTCATGACCATCCGCTTGCGGGACGGCAAGACCACATTCCTGGATTTTCGTGAGCGTGCACCGCTTGCAGCCACCAAAGGCATGTATCTTGACGACAAGGGCAATGTCGTCAAAGGCGCAAGCACCGATGGCTATCTTGCCGTCGGCGTGCCCGGCTCGGTCATGGGTTTCGAAATGGCCCGCGAGAAATACGGCACCAAGTCCCGCCAGGATCTGATGGCGCCCGCCATTCGCTATGCCAAGGAAGGCTTCACGCTCAATCAGGCCGATGCGGCCGAGCTGAACGGAGGCAAGAAATGGCTCGCGCGCGATCCGGCCACGGCCGCGATCTTCACCAAGGTGGACGGAACGCCCTTTGCAACCGGCGATAAGCTGACGCAGCCGGATCTCGCCAATGCTCTTTCCGGCATTTCGGAACAGGGGCCGGATGGCTTCTACAAGGGACCCATCGCCAACGCCATCGTCAAGGCAAGCCAGGACAAGGGCGGCATTCTCGCAAACCAGGATTTCGAGCAATATAAGGTCCGCGAACTCGATCCCGTGAAGTGCGACTATCGCGGCTACGAGATCATTTCCTCGCCACCGCCCTCTTCCGGCGGCATCATCATCTGCGAAATCCTCAACGTGCTGGAAGGCTACCCGCTTTCCTATACCGGCTATGCCTCGGCTGATACGGTGCATTTCATGACCGAAGCCATGCGTTACGCCTATGTCGATCGCAATTCGGCTCTCGGCGATCCAGACTTCGTCGACAACCCGGTCAGCAAGCTGCTGGACAAAGACTATGCCAAGAAGATCCGCGACAGCATCAATCCCTACAAGGCCGGCATTTCCAAGGATCTGATGCCGAAGGGCCTCGGCGAAAGCCATGAGACGACGCATTATTCGATCATCGACAACGATGGCAACGCGGTTGCCGTCACCTATACGCTGAACGGTTCCTTCGGCGCCGGCGTCGTCGCGCCCGGAACGGGCATCCTCTTGAACAACGAGATGGACGACTTCACCTCCAAGCCGGGCGTGCCCAACCTCTATGGCCTGGTGCAGGGCGAAGCCAATGCCATCCAGCCTAAGAAGACGCCGCTTTCATCCATGAGCCCGACGATCATCGCCAAGGACGGCAAGCCCTTCATGGCGATCGGCAGCCCCGGCGGCTCGCGCATCATCACCATCACGCTCGAAGCGATCATCAACGTCATCGATTTCGGCATGAACATCCAGCAGGCGATCGACGCACCGCGCATCCATCATCAATGGCTGCCGGATAAGATCTATACCGAACCCTATGCGCTCTCACCCGATACGATGAAGCTGCTGGCCGGCATGGGCTACACGATTCAGGTCGGAGGCGACTGGCCGGTCTGGGGTCAGGCCGCAGGCATCCTGGTCGGCGGCAAGAGCCTCGGCGATATCGCCAAGGGCGGCGGCGCCCGCTACAACGGCGCCATGGACAGCCGCGCCGGCTCGGGCCTTGCCGAAGGCTACTGACCGCTTCCCCACGTGCCATCGCGACACTACAGGCCGGTGCCGTCATCTTTCAGCACCGGCATTTTTGCGCGCAACGTCTAAGACCGAAACGCCGACGCGCGCGCACCATCTTATGTGGTAAAATGAACCGTGAGCGCCACAACCACGGCATAATGCCTCATCTGTTCATCTGGAATTCATCCGTTGTTGCATTCCTGCCCGGCTGCGTCATTTTTTCCATTTCGATCAATAAGTTTTGCGATTTCTGATATAGAAATCGCGCGCGAGCGGGAGTATACAGGCGGCTATTCGAACCGGCCTTGGCGCCGCGACCAGACTTGCGGTTCTGTCTCCGGACCCCTCCGCACCATCGAGAGCGATCCCCGACAATGTCGGATCAGATATTCCAGGCCGCCCCCACCCGGCGGGCCGCACCGAATTTTCGTGTAGTAGCGCTTATCGTAGCAAGCGCGATGTTCATGGAGCAGCTTGACGCGACAGTGCTCGCAACAGCCCTTCCGACCATGGCAAGAGATTTCGGCGTCAGCGCGCCGGCCATGAGTATCTCGCTGACTTCATACCTTCTCAGCCTCGCGATCTTCATTCCCGCCAGCGGCGCCATCGCCGACCGTTTCGGGTCGCGCACCGTCTTCCGATCCGCCATTGCGGTCTTCGTTGTCGGCTCACTTCTCTGCGCGCAGGCGCCGAACCTGTTCTTCCTCGTCATCGCGCGGCTCCTCCAGGGTCTCGGCGGCGCCATGATGCTGCCTGTGGGACGTCTGGTGCTGATGCGCAGCGTCGCCCGCAAGGATATGGTGAACGCTATGTCCTGGCTGCTCATTCCGGCGCTCGTCGGTCCCATCCTCGGGCCTCCCGTCGGCGGCATGTTCGTTACCTATCTCGACTGGCGTTGGATCTTCTATATCAATGTGCCCATCGGCGTCATCGGCTTCATACTGGTGACGATGTTCATCGAAGATGTGAAAGGCCCGCGCAACGGCCGTTTCGACCTGTCTGGCTTCATTCTATCAGGCATTTCGCTCGGCTCGCTGCTGTTCGGCTTCGAGATGTCCAGCCGTGAGGGCGAAGGCTATATGGCCGTCTTCCTCATCTCGGTCGGCCTGCTCTTCGGCATCGCCTATCTTCGCCATGCCCGCAAGCATCCATCGCCGATCATGGATTTCTCGCTGATGAAGGTGCCGACCTTCCGCACATCGGTCATCGCCGGCTCGTTGACGCGCATCAGCCAGGGCGCCCATCCCTTCCTCATTCCGCTGATGCTGCAGCTCGGTTTTGGCCTTTCAGCCGCCGCAGCCGGCCAGATCGCCATCGCGACCGCGCTCGGCTCCATGGCCATGAAGCCGTTCCAGGTCCGCATCCTGCGCACGCTCGGCTTTCGTACCGCCCTCATCATCTTCGGTCTGATCGGCACGCTCGGCTACGGACTGTGCTCCATCTTCCAGCCGGACTGGCCGCTGCCTGTCATCTTCGTGATCTTGTTCTTCTGCGGCTTCTTCATGTCGTTCCAGTTCACGGCCTACAACACGATCGCCTATGACGAAATCGAGCGCGACCGGATGAGCATAGCGACCAGCTTCTATTCGACCTTCCAGCAGCTGATGCTTTCTCTCGGCATCTGCATCGCTGCCCTTGCCCTGCACGGCTCGACGCAGCTGCGCGGACATGCGAAAGCCGAAATGAGCGACTTCTCCGTCGCCTTCATCGTCGTCACAGCCATCGCGCTTCTTGCGGTCATCTGGAACGCCAGATTCTCGCGCACGGCCGGCTCGGAGATCAGCGGCCACCGTCGCAAATCGCCGGCGGATGGGCTCGGCGAACACTGAGTCGGCCATACCGCTCAACTGCAAAGACAAAATAAAAAGCGCCGATCATCGAGCGGCGCTATCGGTCTTGATAGACGGTCTTGTCTACCCTGCTCAACCGGAGCTGATTGCAGACAACAAAAAAGGCCGGGCTGGCCCGACCTCTTCCTTCATTGTCTCGACGATCGATGCCAGTAAATCCGTGGCCAAAGATCGGAAACAAATGGCTTACATGGCTTCCAGCTGATCAGCCGACATCTTGCCCGAACGCTTGTCCTTGACAAGCTCGTAGGAAATCTTCTGGCCGTCGCGGAGAGTGCTCATTCCAGCGCGTTCAACGGCTGAAATATGCACGAAAACGTCCGTCGCGCCATCATCGGGCTGAATGAAACCAAAACCCTTGGCAGCATTGAACCACTTTACAGTACCTGTGCTCATAACGATGACCTTTCAATCGCTCATATAATAGTCCCTATCCAGGGAATAACTGGATGGCAGTACACCGATTTTGAGAGGAAGCTCGTCAGTATTGCGCGGAACGCGTCGCAGCAAAGTTCATTCACCAATATCGATGCCGGTGCTTATATCCGATATGCATATTCCTCACAAGCAGAAACACCTAAAATATCGAAACAGCCAGATATCTCATCAAAAACCGGCCCGGATGGAGGAAAATCCAGACACAATTTTGGATTGAAAAAACGAAGGTTTTTCAATTGATTTCCCGCTATTTCCATTATCTTTCGCCAGGCTTCATTGGGTATTTTTCGTCAAGTTGCAGCTTGTGATAGAGCTTCCATCGACTGTTTCCGCCAAGGGTCGCGGAATTATATCGCTTATTCGGCGCATCATCTGCTACAGGATGAAATCATAAGTCCTGCAAGCGCGGTCGATCACCGCGCAGTATTTGCAACCAACGCCAACGCCGACACGAACCATGGAGGCCGATATGGCGCCACCCAACAAAGACAATCTATTCGGCTCCAAGAAACAGGCAGCTCCGGCCAAGGCCAATCAGCTCGATTCCACCGTCAAGGAAATCCTCGCCAGCGAACAGGCGATGCGCGCGCGGAAAACGGCTCGCCTGCGTGAGCTTCGCCTCGAGAAGGAGGCATCGCAACCGCCGCCGGAGCCAAAGACGAAGGCCAAGCGGAAGACGGCAAAAGCATCCGAAGCGGCCAAATCCGAATCCGAAAAATAACATAGCCCGATAGACGTCATTGCGCATTTCGTGAACACACCCTCCACGTCCCGCGCATTGAACAGACGGCAGCTTGTGCCCTAGATTGCGACCAATCTCACAATCGAGTCTGGAGCAACCATGGTCGCCGGCATCCACCACGTCACGCTGATCACCCGCAAGGTACAAGCGAATGTCGATTTCTACGTCGGCTTCCTTGGCATGCGCCTCGTCAAGCGCACGGGCGGCTTCGAGGATGCCACCCAGCTTCATCTGCTCTATGGCGACGCGAAGGGTTCACCCGGTTCGCTGGTGACCTTCCTCGTCTGGGAGGACGGCTCGCCGGGCCGCGCCGGCGTCGGCCAGGTCGGCGAGATTTCGCTTGGCATCGACCCCATGAGTATCGGTTTCTGGCTGACGCGTGCCTTGAGCGCCGGCCTGAAGCCGGAAGGCCCTTTCGAGGAATTCGGCGAACCGGTCCTGCGGCTGAAGGATCCCGACGGCATCATCGTCAAGCTGGTCGGCACCAACGCCTTGCAGGCGGCCGCCCCCTGGACGAACGATACTATCCCGCAGGAGCACGCCATTCGCCGCATTCGCGGGGCGACGCTGTTCAGCGAAACGCCGGACGAGACGCGGGAGCTTCTGGTCAACCATTTCGACTATCGGCCGCAGGCAACCAATGGCGCCATCAGCCGGCTCGTGTCGGAACCCGGCGATATCATCGACATCAGGGATGCGCGCGGCTTCTGGGCGAGTGCACCGGGCACGGGCACGGTCGACCACGTCGCCTTTCGCGCTGCCGACGATGCCGAGCTTCAATCCGTGCGGACAGCATTACAGGCCGTCAATTCCTGGCCGACCGCGATGCATGACCGCAAGTATTTCCGCTCGCTCTATGTTCGCGAACCCGGCCGCATCCTCTTCGAACTGGCAACGGATGCACCGGGCATGCTGGTCGATGAGGATGAGACAACGCTCGGCACGCGCCTCTTTTCGCCTGACGACAAGCCTGAGCGACAGGCCGAGCTGGAGGTGATCCTGCCGCAGTTCTCCATGCCCGGCGAACCGCGCGTCATCTATCGCGACCTGCCCTTCATCCATCGCTTCTTCACGCCGCAGCAGCCGAACGGCAATATCTTCGTCCTGTTGCACGGCTCCGGCGCCAACGAGACGGCGATGTTGCCGATTGCCCATAAGATCGATGCCCATGCGACGCTGCTCGGCGTGCGCGGCCGGGCGCTCGAAGAAGGCGCGCCGCGCTGGTTTCGCCGGAACGGGCCCATGTCCTTCGATCAGGCCGATATCGTCAGCGAAGCGGAGGCCTTCGCCGCTTTCATCGACGGCGCGGTCCATGCCTATGGCCTCGATCCGGAGCGCATGGTCTATATCGGCTATTCGAACGGCGCCAACCTGCTCGGCGCCATGCTGTCACTGCACCCGCAACTCATTCGCCGCGCGGTGCTGCTACGGTCCATGGCGGTGCTGACCGATCCGCCGGCGGTGGATATGTCGACCGCCGACGTGCTTGTTATCGCAGGCGAGAAGGATCTGTACGGCCCATACACCCAGCCCCTTGCGGAGCGCCTGCAGAACGGCCGCGCAAAGGTCGACCTTGCGACCGTTCCTGCTGGTCACGAGCTTGACGATGCCGATGTGCCGGCCATTCAGCGCTGGCTGAAGCAGTCCGTGTGACCCCTTCCCCCCAAAAGGGGAGAAGGTACTTGAGGCAGATGATCAACCCTTGAAGGTGTATTCGGTGATCGACTCCGGCTTCATCTCGATCGAGAAGCCCGGCAGGCTTGGCGGCATGTAAGCGGCATCGCGGATGATGCAGGGGTCGATGAAGTGCTCGTGCAGATGGTCGACATATTCGATAACGCGGCCGTCCTTGGTGCCGGACACGGCGATGTAGTCGATCATCGACAGATGCTGCACATATTCGCAGAGCCCAACGCCGCCGGCATGCGGCCAGACCGGCAATCCATACTTGGCGGCAATCAGCAGCACGGCCAGAACTTCGTTGAGACCGCCCATGCGGCAGGAATCGATCTGCACGATATCGATCGCGCCTTCGGCGATGAACTGCTTGAACATGATGCGGTTCTGGCACATTTCACCTGTGGCCACCTTCACCGGGCCGATCGCCTCGCGGATCTTGCGATGGCCGGCGACGTCGTCCGGGCTGGTCGGCTCTTCGATGAAGAACGGCTTTGCAAAGGCAAGCTTGCGCACCCAGTCGATCGCCTGACCGACTTCCCAGACCTGATTGGCATCGATCATCAGGTAGCGATCGGGACCGATCACCTCGCGGGCGATGGTAAGGCGGCGGATATCGTCTTCGAGATCGCGGCCGACCTTCATCTTCACATGATTGAAACCGGCATCGATAGCCTCCTGGCAGAGGCGGCGCAGCTTGGCATCGTCATAGCCGAGCCAGCCGGCCGAGGTCGTGTAGCAGGCATAGCCCTCGCGCTCGAGCGTGGCGATACGATCCGCCTTGCCGGCTTCCGCCTTCTTCAGAATGGCGACCGCTTCGTCGCGGTTGAGCACGTCAGTCAGATAGCGATAGTCGACGATATCGGCGATGTGCTCCGCATCCATCTCCGCGACCAGGCGCCAGACCGGCTTGCCTGCCTCCTTGGCGAGCAGATCCCAGACGGCATTGACGACCGCGCCGGTAGCAAGGTGCATCGCACCCTTTTCGGGGCCGATCCAGCGCAGCTGGCTGTCGCTGGTCAGATGCCGCCAGTACTTGCCGGGGTTTTCCAGCACCGTCGCAAGCTCGGTGCCTACAACCAGATGCCGCATCGCCTCGATCGCCATGCAGCAGATGTCGTTGCCGCGCCCGATGGTGAAGGTCAGGCCGTGGCCCGCAAGGCCCGGCCTGTCGGTCTCGAGAATGACATAGGCCGCCGAATAATCCGGATCCGGATTCATCGCATCGGAGCCGTCGAGGCTCTGCGATGTCGGGAAGCGCAAATCGAAAACGCGAAGATTGGTGATGCGCGTCATTGGAAAACTCCTTCTAAATCCATCGGCCGCCTCTCGAAACCTCAACCGAGGTCGAACTCCTCCCAGAGCGCCGCATTATGCTCGCCAACGTGCGGGGCCGCACGCTCGAATTTCGGTCGCTGCCCGTCGATGCGGATAGGCGAGCGGGTGGTGCTGAGGCTAACCCCGTCTTCGCGTCCGATCGTCTGTAGCATGTCGAGAACGCGAAAACCCTCGCTGCCGAGCAGCTCCAGCCAGTTCAGCACCCGGGCGCACCAGATGTCGGCAGGCTCCAGGATGGCAAGCCATTCGTCGACGCTGCGGGTCGCAATGCGCGCCGCGATAATCGCCTTGATATCGTCGCGCGAGGTGAACCAGCTTTTCGGGTCGTCTCGATAAGGCGCCAGTTCCTCGATGCCGAGCAGATCGGCAAGCTTCGGGATCGGCGTCATGGCGATGGCAAGGTAGCCATCGGCCGCCGGGTAGACGCCATAGGGCGCGGAAAGATAGGCATGGGCGCTGCGAACATGCGAACGCTCCGGCAGCTTGTTGCCGCTGTTCATGTGCACGCTCAGTACTTCCACCTGCAGGTCGATCAGCGCTTCCAGCAGGCTGGTCTCGACCAGGCCGCCCTCGCCTGTCACGCCGCGCCGAACCAGCGCCGCCAGAATGCCCTGAGCCGCTGCCGCACCGGCCAGCATGTCGCCGATCGCCAGACCGAAGGGCACCGGCCCCTGCCCTTCGTCGCCATTCAGCCACATGACACCGGAGCGTGACTGCGCCAGGAGATCCTGACCCGGCCGCGATACCCACGGGCCTTCTTCGCCGTAGCCGCTGATCGAGCAGTAGACGAGGCGCGGATTGAGCTTGCTGGCGGCCTCGTAATCCAGCCCCAGCCGCTCGATCACGCCCGGGCGGAAATTCTGCACGAGAACGTCGGCCTTGGAGACGAGCTTGCGCAGCGCGCTCATATCGCGTTCGTTCTTCAGGTCGACCGCGAGGCTTTCCTTGGAACGGTTGATGGCATGGAAAATGGTGGAATCGCCGCTCTCGGCATCGCTGAGATAGAGCCCGCGAGAGAGATCGCCACCATCGGGTCGTTCGATCTTGATGACCCTGGCGCCGAGATCCATCAGCCTGAGGGTGCAGTAAGGCCCGGACAGGAACTGGCTCATATCGACGACCACCAACCCGGCCAGCGGCAAGTCCTTCTTCAGCGCCATCAGTATTTCTGCTCCCCCGCCATCATCTCGGCCAAAAGCGCTTCTCCACCTCGGCGAACACTCTCGCCGCCGATTCCCGCGTCAGCCTCAATCTTCTTATGTAAATAGTATTTTCACATATGGATGACATTTGCAAACAAAAAGAGGGAGGATATTCGCCGGCCATCCCGCCAAGACCACAGGAAAATGCGATATGGTTCGACAAGATCAGGATTGCTGAAAGGAGATTGAGGATGGCGACGGTCAAATTGCTCGATGATGCGGAGGCGGAAGCGATCCCGGCGGTGAAGGCGGTGTTCGACGATATCCGTGCGGTCCGAAAGTCCGATTTCGTCAATAATTTCTGGCGCGGCCTCGCCAAGGATCCAGCCTTGCTGAAGCGTACCTGGGAAGGCCTGAAGGCGGTCATGATGGCGGAGGGCGCGCTCGATCCGCTGGTGCGCGAGATGATCTACATCGCTGTCTCGACAGCCAATGGCTGCACCTACTGCGTCCATTCCCACACCGCAGCCGCCAGGGCAAAGGGCATGACGGATGCTCAACATGGGGAACTGCTGGCTGTCATCGGCCTTGCCGGACAGACGAACCACCTGGTCACCGCAATGCAGATTCCCGTCGATCCAGAGTTCGACGTCGGTCATCCCTGACAATGAAAAAGGCCCGCCAGCATTGCGCCGGCGGGCCTTCGATCATTGATCGCGTTTCTAGCGGTCAGACTTTTCCGTAGCCTGAGCTTCTACGGCAATAGCAGCGACGCTGATGCCGTTGTTCACGGCCAGCAGCCTTTTGCGAACCAGAACGCCCATGACGCGGGCGGCGGTCGAAAAGGTCATCGTGTCAAGCGGACCTTCGCCCTCCCAGGGCTTGGTCAACCGTTCGGTCACAGCCGAAACGATGTTGTTGGGCACGATGTCGGTGCATTCGCGCATGGCTTCGAAAACGACGCTGATGGGGATGATCCGCCCCTCGAACGTCACAATCGGTTCGGTTACTTCGCTGTCCCATTCCTCGAAGGCATAAAGTCCTTCGCGAAAAAGCTGCTGCAACGTAATGGGGGCATGACCCTCATGAAGGGGCGGCAAGGCATTCGACATGTCTGTCTCCTTTCAATTGGAAGTCCGGCGCATGATATGAAAGTGATCGGTCTCCTTCAGAGACCAGGCGCTGCTTCTTGAGTTTGGCGCGCCCCGAACGCAGTCTATGGGGCAAGCGGCGCGGCAAACCATGTCGTGACCGGCGCAACGCGGGACACACACAAAATGTTCCCACCGGTCATTTAACTTGATCAAGTCTATAGATTAATCTCGACTTGAAAAGCCTCTTTGATAATTTTCTGCAATTCTCTTTATTTTTGAAGGACTTCGCGTAGAGTAAAACGACACCTCATAGTCGGGAGGCGCGCGAATCCCTTCCAAAACGGTGAAAGGAAGACCATGTGCGGCAATCATGAAAATGAGCATGACCATGGGCACGATCACGCTCACCAAACGATCGACTGGCGGGAAAATGGGGTTAAAATCATCCCTGGCAATGCCCTAGACCCGAATACGGCGCAGACGCCGGGCATGAATCGTGCAACCGCGATCAATCACGCCCGCGCCGGCGCGGAAAAGATCTGGGCCGGCACTGTGACGATCCACGCCAACGCCAAGACGGGCGCCCATCATCACGGCGATCTCGAAAGCATTATCTACGTCGTCAAGGGCAAGGCGCGGATGCGCTGGGGCGACAATCTGGAATTCGTCGCCGAAGCCGGCCCGGGCGATTTCATCTTCGTGCCGCCCTACGTGCCGCATCAGGAAATCAATGCCAGCCGCGACGAGACGCTGGAATGCGTGCTGGTCCGCTCCGGACAGGAGCCTGTCGTCGTCAATCTCGATATCGAGCCGGTGGAAAAGCCGGAAAATGTCCTTTGGAAGGACCCGATCCATCGCTAGCTTGCATAAGCTTTGGGCAATTGCCTATTTTGCCACATAAATAATCTATGATATTTGCAGAAAATTAGTTTCCGCTTTGCACTGCACTGAAAAGAGTTTTTCAGAAGTGCGTCGCACAACGCATGATCCTGCTTCGCGACGCGAACACGCGTCTGAGATGATTAAGCCGTCAACGAGATAATGATCTCGATCATCTGGAACAGGATTTCCCATGACTGAAAAGCTTTCTAGAGGCTTCGACGCGCTGCGCCTTTCCCGTCGCGCCGGCCTTGCCGCCATCTTTGCTTCCGCTGTCGCCGCTTTCGGCTTGATGACAACCGCTACCCCGTCTTTCGCTGCCGACAAGACGATCAAGGTCGGCATCATGAGCGGTGAAGACGAAGATGTTTGGCGGGTGGTGACCACGGAAGCCGCCAAGAAGGGGCTGAAGATCGAGACCGTCGTCTTCAACGACTATACCCAGCCGAACGAAGCGCTTGAACGCGGCGAGGTCGACGCCAACGCCTTCCAGCATCAGCCCTATCTCGACAACCAGGTCAAGCAGCACGGCTACCATATCGTCCGCGTCGGCTATACCGGTGTCTGGCCGATCGGCCTCTACACCAAGAAGTACAAGGCGGTGGCCGATCTTCCGAAAGGCGCGGTCATCGGCGTGCCGAACGATCCTTCCAACGAGGGCCGCGCGTTGCGCGTGCTGCAGAACCAAGGCGTGATCAGGCTCAAGGACGGCACCGGCATTCTCGCCACGACAGCCGACATCGCTGAGAACCCGAAAAATGTCGAGATCAAGGAACTGGACGCCGGCATCGTCGGCCGCTCGATTGACGACCTCGACGCTGCTGTCGTCAACACCGACTGGGCGCTAAAAAGCGGCCTAACGCCGAAGGATCGCATCGCGCAGGAGCCGATCGATGGCAACCCCTACCGCAATTTCATCGCCGTCAAACAGGGCAGCGAGAATGAAGCTTGGGTGAAGACGCTGGTGGCAGCCTACCAGAATGACACCGTCAAGGCTGAGTTCGACAAGGTCTACAAGGGAACGGGCCTCAGCGCCTATTGATAACCGGACCGCGCGGGGGACAGCGCTGAGCGGCAGGGCGGCCGGGGCATCTTGCCCGGGCCGCCTTTGGCGTTTTCCGCGCAGCCTCAACCCGCGCCGCACCCAAAAAGAAGATCGGGAAGCAGACAGACATGAACTCCTTCACCCCTGTCACGTCAATCAACGGCCATCCGCCGCCCCATCCATCGACCGGCGAAGAAATCATCCGTCTCGTCGATGTCCGCCGTCGGTTTGGCGCGACACCTGCGCTGGACGGCGTTTCGCTGACGGCGCGTCGTGGCGAGATCGTCGGCATCATCGGCCGCAGCGGCGCCGGCAAGTCGACGCTGATTCGTTGCCTGAACGGGCTGGAACGCGCCGATAGTGGCGAGATTTATATCGAAGGTCGCGATATCGCAGGCCTTTCGGAGAAGGAACTGCAGCCGCTGCGCCGCCGCATCGGCATGGTCTTCCAGCACTTCAATCTGCTTTCCGCCAAGACGGTCGAGGAAAATATCGCCCTGCCGTTGAAGATCGAGGGCGTCGCCAAGGCCGAACGGCTGCAGCGGGCGCGCGACCTGCTTGAACTCGTCGGCCTTGCCGACAAGGCAAAGGCCTATCCGGCTGCCCTTTCCGGCGGCCAGAAACAGCGTGTCGGCATTGCCCGCGCTCTCGCCGCACGCCCGGCGCTTCTTCTGTCGGACGAAGCGACATCGGCGCTCGATCCGGAAACGACGCGGTCGATCCTTGCACTGCTCAAGGATATCAATCGCAAGCTCGGGCTCACCATTCTGCTGATCACCCATGAGATGGAAGTGGTGCGCTCGATTGCCGATCGCGTTGCCGTTATCGATGCGGGCCGGATCGTCGAGGAAGGTTCCGTATGGACTGTCTTCGCCAATCCCGAAACGGACATCACCGCTAGCCTGCTCGGCGGCATCCGCCCGCAGCTTCCTGAACACATCGCCGCCCGCCTGTCGCCGACATCAGGGGTCGAGGCCATCCTCAGCGTCGACCTCGCCGGTCCGGCGGCACAAGGAGCGCTCTTCGCCGAGCTTTCCGCAGCGCTACCGCGCTCTTTCCGGCTGGTCCACGGCGGCATCGACCACATCCAGAACCAGCCCGTCGCCCGTTTCTTCATCGCGGTGCCGACGCGTGATGCAGCCTTGCCGGCGCAGGTCAGCGATTTTCTGAAAGCCCGCTCCGCCCGGGTGGAGGTTTTAGGCTATGACAACTGATGTAATCCTCAGCCTGCTTTGGCGCTCCTTCTGGGAGACCGTATGGATGACGACAGCGTCCGGCGTGCTCTCTCTCATCATCGGCCTGCCGCTCGGTCTCGCCCTCGTCGTGACAAGCCGCGGTGGCATTGCCGAGCAACTCGCCGTCAACGGCGTCCTTGCGGCATTGGTCAATGGCTTCCGCGCCGTGCCTTTCGTGATCCTGCTCATCGCGTTGATTCCGCTGACGCGGCTGATCGTCGGCACCGCACTCGGCACCACGGCGGCGATCGTGCCGCTCACCATCGCGGCAATCCCCTATTATGCCCGTATCGCCGAGGTATCCCTGCGGGAAGTCGATCGCGGCCTCATCGACGCGGTGCGTGCCATGGGCGGCAATCGCTGGACCATCATCCGCGAGGTGCTGGTGCCGGAAGCCATGCCCGGCATCGTCGCAGGCTTCACCGTGACGCTGGTGACGCTGATCGGTGCCTCCGCCATGGCGGGCACGATCGGCGGCGGCGGGCTTGGCGATCTTGCCATCCGCTATGGCTACCAGCGCTTCGAAACGGGCGTGATGGTCGCCGTCGTCGTCGTGCTGATCATCCTCGTCTGCGGCATGCAATGGTTGGGCGACCGGCTGGCCGCCAGGCTCGATCGTCGCTAGGACCTTAGCCAGCCCTCCCGCTATTCATGCTCCGCCGCCGGTGCGGCGGGGTTCTGGCGCGCGTCGAGATTGAGCATCGGCACCGCGCCATTTGGGAGCATGGTGGTGGGCAGTTGCCCGTTCCATTTTTCCGCTTGGGTCAGGAAGATCAGGTTGGGGTTATCGCGCAATGCATCGCCGCGGGCCTTGATCGCCTTGGCTTCCGCATCGCCGCGAAGCTGGATCGCCTCGGCATCAGCTTCCGCCTGCAGCCTCACGGAATCGGCCTGTGCCTGCGCATCGGCACGGCGGGCATCAGCCGCCGCCTGCGCCTGCGTCACAGTGATCTGCGCCTGCACCTTCTCGCGCTCGGCATTCTGCCGCAGCTTCTGCACCTCGACTTCAGCGAGCATGCGCTGCTCGATGCTGTTCTCATAAGCGTCGGAGAAATCGATATTCTCGACCTGGACGCTATCGATCTGCACCGGCCCCTGGATACCGGCCTCGATCGCCGCCTGTACATCCGTGTTGAACTGCGCCCGGTTCTGAATGACGGAGGCGGCGGTGAATTTGCCGAAAACCGTCTTCACGTCCTGCGGCGCACGCCGGGCAATCAGCCGCGATTCCAGATTGCCGATCGAACCGAACTCCGAATAGACATGCTCCACCGCATCCGCAGGCACATGCCAGGAGATCGTCACGCGCATGTCGGCGGGCTGCTGATCTTGCGAATAGGCCTGCATCTGCGGATGCTCATTGTTTTCGCAGCTGGCCCCATTCTGACAGGTCCAATAGGTCACCTGCTGCGTCACCGGGATTTTGACGACAGTCTCGATCCAGGGCAGCTTGAAATGCAAGCCCGGTTCGGCCGTACCGACCATGGCGCCGGTGCGCAGGATGACGCCGCGCTCGCCCTGATCGATCGTGTACCATGAACTGAAGACGAGCATCAGCACGGCGATAATGGCAACGATGCCGATAAACGCCGTTGCACGGCCTTTGCTCGCCATGGATGCTATGTCGATTTCCCGGTTTGCCATCGATATCCTCACCATTCCCCAGAGCATTCAAGCGTTTCGCGGAATCGCTTGAATGCTCTAAGTTATTGTTTCCACGCAATTCTGGACAGAAAACCGCTGCGCGCTTTTCGGAGAATTGCTCCAGTAGCCGAGACATAGATGAGTCGAACCGAAAATGCACTCGTAGGTATACTACGAGCCAAGGGGCTCCGTTAGTTCCGCGTCACCGGTTTCGAGCGCATGCGCGATACCGTTTCCCGCTCCGCGCGCTTGCAGCGCATCGGCGGCAGACCGCGATCCATCAGATCCATGTCCTCCAGCACCATGTCGCCCATTTTCTTGAAGGCGCTGTCGAGTGCTCCGGCGCGATGGGCCGAGCGGAGGAATCCCTTGAGGCCTCGCACCGGATGATCCTTGCCGAGCGGCTCCTCGGGATAGACGTCGCTCGCCGCCACGATATGGCCGGAGGAGACCGCGGCCATCAGCGCATCGAAATCGACGACGTCGGCCCGGCTGAGCAGGATGAAGGCTGCACCCTTGCGCATACGCGCGAAAGCCTCGGCACCGAGAAATCCCTTGTTCTCGCTGGTGACGGAGGCCACCACGAAAATGAAATCGCTGCCCGACAGCACCTCGTCAAGGCTAGCAGGCTGCACACCGTTTTCCCTGAGGATCGAAGGCGGCATCCAGGGATCGAACACTTTGATATTCGCCCGGAAGCCCGTCAGCACCCGGTTCAGTGCCTTGCCGAGCTCGCCGAACCCAACAATGCCGATATCGCTGCCCGAAAGCAGCCGGGCGCTGGCATTGCCGTCTCCGCCCCAGAGCTCCCTGCCCTCGCGGAAATCCAGATCGGCATCGATGATGCCCCGCGCCAGGCTCAGCGCGAATCCGAGCCCGATCTCGGCGACCGGCTCTGCAAAGACCAGACCCGTGGTGACGACATGGATGCCACGCTCGAAAAGCACATCGTACGGCATGTTGTTGATAAGGTTGCTTTCGACATTCAGGATGCAGCGCAGCTGCGGCATGCGCTCCAGCGTCTCCTTCGACAACGGCGGCTGGCCGATGATGTAGCGCGCTTCTGCCAGCACCTCGTCGCCCAATGCGGCGATTTCATTCGGATCCGCCTCGACGAGGCGGTATTTCGAGTGAAGCAGGGATAGCGCGTCCTTGGTGAAAATGAGTTCAAGCGAGCGCGGCTCCGGCGCGCTGATGGCCAAAGGCCTGCTGTCGGTCGTCATCTTAATCTTTCCCTGTTTCAGCGTGCGATCCAATATTATTCGATGGATCAAATCAATCAGGCTTCGTCCTCTTCTCCCGGCATTCCGACGGAGAAGGCGCAGATGCGTGAGAGATGGGTGAGCGGCAGGCCCGTCTCGGCGTGCCAGGCATTGAACTGATCCTGGATCAGCCGCAGGTCCTTCTTCGTCGGCTTGCCTTCCGAGATCGGCAGGCCGGAAAGGCGCAGGCAGACGAGCACATCATGGCTCATGACGAAGCTGTCGCGGCCGATCGCCCGCAGGAAATATTGGCCGCTCATGCCGCCGAGCCGTTCTGCCCGTTTGTCGAGCAGGCCGAGCAGGCCGATGTGATCCTCAATCGGCCAATCGGCAAAAAACTGGCCGGCGCTGCCATGCTCATCGGCAAGCTGCCGGATGAATTGGGCATTCGCCCGCACCGACATGATCTTGGCGCCGTTGCGGACAATACGCGTGTCGGACGTCAGATCATGCCAGTAATCATCAGGCGCGAGATTGAGAAAGGCAGGATCGAAACCGGAGAAGGCCGCTTCAAAACCCGGCCACTTGGAATCGATGACGTTGCGGACGAAACCGGCATAGAAGACATAGCGCGTCATCTCCGACAAAAGCCGAACGTCCGGCTGCACGCGCAGGACATCGACATCAGGCAATTTCGGCATCAGCGTCTTCAGCGCGGCGGCCCCACCCTTGCGCTTTTCGGCCCGCTCCTCAATCTCCGCAAAGCTTCCCATGGCTGTCTTCCTCCGGCTGCGCTGCACGCCAAGTCATTTATGATCCCGTCGCTCTGCGCAAGGGTCTTCGGCGCCTCGGGTATCGGTCAGACGCACCGCATCGTGACGCGCGACTCCAAAGTTGATCGCGCTACGGCTTGAATCAACCGGGCGATGATTGAAACAACGGTGACCTGCACCAGTTACGTCCCGAAATTAACTTGAGATTTTGCGCGCCGTGGCATTAACCTCTGCGGCGTCGGATCGGAGCTTCGCACCATGAGCATTAAAGACTGGAATTATCCCATCATGGTCATCTGCAAGCGTACCGGGAAGGTCTATACCGTCGGGACCACGAAGGATGCATTGGACATGCTGCTGAACGCCTGGCCCGTGGCGGAAGGCAAGGCGTTTTTGATGGCCCTGCAGATCTGTGCCGATGTCGAGAGCGGCCACGGGCACCCGCTGGAAGCCCGAAACAGCTTCATGGCCGCAGCAATGGAAGCCGGTGTTCCGATCGAGACCACCATGGTCCAACAGCACTGACCGCGCTCAATAGGTCCCACCCGAAGACAATTGCTGCGCATTCCGGCAAGATCAGATAACCCGCTTCCGGCCAAATCCACCCAAAAATGGAGCCTCAACCCGCCTTGTCTTGGTGGGGGCGCAATATATACCGAGGTTGACCTAAGTTATCTGGGTTTTCGGGGATTTAATCATGAAGAAGAACATTCGCGCGGCCCTGGCCGCAGCATTGATTTCGTGCGCCTTCGCATCATCCGCACTCGCTTTTGGCGCAATCGCCGTCGACGACCAGCAGGGCCTTTCTGCAGGGGAAGCCGGCTATGGCCTGGGCTGGGGCTCCAGCCGCGCGGAAGCCGAGCATAATGCCATCAAAGAGTGCCGTTCGGCGGGCAATGACTCCTGCAAGTCGGCCGTGTGGTTCGAACAATGCGGCGCCTATGTCGGCGATCGCGTCAACTACGGCATTGGCTACGGCAGCAGCAAGCGCGAAGCCGAGCGCATGGCGCTGGACAACTGCCCGCATTGCAAGATCGTCGTATCCGACTGCCAGTGATCCGCCGACCTTTCGATCGGCCGCTTGCAAGGTGATTTGAAACGTCCCGCCGCCAGTAGTTCAGCACTTGCGGCGGGCTCGACGAGATCAGTGCTCCACATAAGCTCTTCGGCGCCCGGTATTTTCTATAGGCTGGGCTGCCGCGTCATTCCGACAAGACAATCAATTTTCAAGAAATTGCGAAACTTTTTCCCCTCGCGGGAGTTTCGATGCCAATGTCGGAGCATCATTGAATGAACATGATCATTATGACCAGCGGCGTTCGCTGGAGCGAACCTGTGTACCTGCGCATCGGCTACGGCATGCCGGAGAGAATAAGAAGCCCGAAGGATGCCCTCAACCATCTTCTGTTCCGCTGGCCGACCGTCCGAGGGGAAAAGTATAGTACGGCAAGGCATATTTGCTCGGCGGCGGAAGGAAACTCACTTCTTCACAACGAAGCCAGGATGGCATTTGTTGAAGCCTGCGTCGAAGCTGACGTGTTGGACTAAGCCCGTCGGCATCGATTTTACAGCATCGGGCGCCGCCAAAGGCGCGGCGCTGACCGGTCTGAACCTGTTCGCAAACGCACATTCCGAGAGGTCGACGGCGACAGCCGTCGGACATCCAAACATGGCTTATTCGGACAATAGGCGTGGCAGGTGCTGTTGAAGCAAGCTGCCGGCTCGATCGCGCCCCCTGGCAACAGGCTGACAGAAGCAACCTCGAAGACACCAGGCAAGATGACGTTCGACGCGGAACGCTTTTTGCAATGGTTACCGAAGCATATACGTTTCGGAGGTAGTGCGTTTTGAAACGAAACACTTTACGACCATTCCCGGCCGTAACACTCGTACTCGGAGAGACCGGCGGATATCGCCGCGTCAATTCGGTACATCAAGTCGCCGAGTTGCTACTGGAGCATTGGCCGGTCGAAAGCGGCGAAGAATATGTGACTGCGGTGCGCATTTGCCTCGAGGCGATGCTGGGCGCCGTTCCTCCGGAGGCCGCACGGGACGCCTTGATCAGGGCCGCCCGGGAGGCGGGCCTATCCGTGATGCAGTGAACTCATCCGGTCATTTCGGAACCAGGTGGGATCTCCGAAGGGGCAATTCATTCTTTGTGAACCAGTGCGGGCGAAGGTGCCAACAAAGGCAGGCGATTCGCCTTGCCGATGACGGAGATAATATGTCGCTTTTAGCATTCCCAGCCGACAGACGCGCCAGTGATATCAGGCGGTGCGCCAGTGCCCTGCAGCAGCTTCACGGAGAGGAAGCAAATCGCTTCTGGCGCTCGGAAATGGCGGGCTTTGCCGCCACCCTGAAACGGCAGGGAATGGATGAAGACGAGATATCGCGCCAAGCTGGGCTTTTCATGCATGCGGTTCTGATGGAACTGCAGTTGGCCTTTGCGACGGACGAAATGAACGCGTCCGCCTGAGGAGGCTACTTCGGCAGCCGGCAGAACACGATCGATCGGTCGCCGCTCGATGGCGACCTGATCTGCACGGTCCAGTCTGCGCCGGGAAAATGAAATCCCTTCGACGCAACAACGCCCGTAATCTGCGTGCAAGCCTTCCGAGCATCGATGGTCGTCAAGTCGATCGTCGCCGTCACGGAGTATTTCCGGCTGGAAACCTGGCACGGCGCGGTGAACAGGCCAGTATTATCTATCATCTTGCAGACCCGGAACGCGTTGTTCACGGCATCGTCAGCAGCCAATACAGAATTGGCGACCACCAGAGCAGTGGCCGCCGCCAAAAACATCCTCATTCAACACCCCGTTCCCCTGTGGCGGCACGGTGCCAGAGCGCGTTTCGTCTTGCAAGATATCTAGCATGAATTATCCATGGCCGTTTACAAATGCGGGTGATAAGCGGATCTTCTCGCGCCATTCAGTCCGTTTACCGATCATCTAGCGAACAGCGCTCAGGGCTTGCGATCGTTTCTTCCGGACGCAAAGAACTTCGCCCGGCTTGCATTCACGCATCAACAAAAAGAGCCGCAGAAGCGACCCCTTGTCCGACAATGATTTCATATCGTCTTGTCGTCTTGCTTGCCGAACTGCCTATGCGATCATCGAAAGCACAACGACCCCCAGGATGCTTAAGCCGCCGAAAACAGGCAAAAGTTTCACCATGATATGCCGAGCAAGTCTCTTCTCTTTTGAGGTCATGACCAGATCCTCGCAAATTCCGTGACGCTTGAGCGCAAAGACGCGCAAGAAGTTTCACTTCCATCGTAGTTTCCTAATCTAAGATGTCGCTGAAAGTATGGCGAGCTGATGGTGGTTATCGTGAGGTCGACGGCGCACCCGTTTGGATACCGCGCCACCGGCAACTGCTCTTGACCCGAACCTATCTGACTACTGCGGTTCGCCAATCTCCACAGCGTGCCCATCAGGATCATAAAACCGGAACACGCGCTGTCCCCAGTCTTGTCGCTCGACGGAATGGATCAGCTCAACATGCGGTGCAATTCTTTCGAACGCTGCATCCACATCCTCGTGTTCGAAATAGAGAAGCATGTTTCCGCGCCCGTATGGGCTGGACGTTTCAATAGTTTTCTTCCAGACCGTTTGCTCAAGTGACTTCCCGTCATGAATGGCGAAGCCGGTCTCGAAGAGAATGAAGTGCCCGAAATCGCTCAGGATTTTGAGACCCAGCAGGTCGCAATAAAATGCCTTCGAGCGAGCTATGTCGCTGACGAAGGGGATTGGATTGACGAAACGCATTGAGGATGCCAGCTCCTTTGAGGAAATCTGGAGAAGGGTAAGGAAATTCCGATGATTGCCAACCAGTCAATTGGTGATTGTGTTTGGACTTCGATAGCAGGCACCGGTGGGAACGCTAGGCGTGACACAGGGCAAAGCTCGGGTTGGAGGCGGCCCGGTCATCCTGACAACCCGATCGGCATGACTGCTGATCGGGCTTTTACTTTTCGAGAATGAGATTATCTCGTTCTCTTAGTCCGTCAGCTTGCCGATCAAAAGCCCGGCAAAGAGACCAAGCAGGGCCGTAACCATAAGAATGGAACTTGTCGCCGTTGGATTGTCCTTGGCAGCCTGAACTACATTTCTGCCTTCGGTCCGCGCCTGGTCCGCAACGTTGGAAACCCTCGTCTTCGCCGACGACAGCGCTTCGTCAGCGCGTTCGGAAGCAATGTCAATCCTGCTGGCCAAATCCGCTGAAAGCTTGGCAATCTGATTTCGAAGCTCTTCGATCTGCGCATTGATGTCTTTGTCTAGCGTGATGTCGGCCATTAGATCCTCCTGATAGTGGCGTAAAGTCGCCTGTCAGGAACGGCGATGGCTCGCTTTGGTTCCCTGCCCATTCTGACGAGCGGAATAGGATCATCCTCGCCAGATTCATCGCACCTATAGATATTCGGCCGCCCTTGGCGTGGAAAGGTTCATATCCTCACTGGAGGATATCCCCTGCCAGCCCTTCAGCTTCGCCGGTCTCCGGTGAGGCGAAGACGATCCCCGGCATCTCTGGCCTCATATCAGCCGGATCATTCGGGAACTCGACCCCGAATGGCGCTTCTTCGAGAACAAGCGGGCCTGTTCAGCGCGGCAGAGATCGGCGCATCTCACCAGCGTCGGCCGCTCTTCATTGTGGCCCACGCCGACAAAGTTCCTCTACTGTACGAAGATCGAATTGGTACTGGTGAACAATTGTTTCCGGATGAAGGACGACGCGGCAGCTGCGGGGTCACAGTTCGGGATCGGCAAGGCTGCGAGGGTTTGGACGCATCTTTAGATGCTCATGCAGGCATGCGGGGCGACACCGACGAAGCCCTTCAGCTTCCCATCTTCCTACCCGCTCCATCTGAGTTTGAACGCTAGGCCCCGATCCTCGCCCGGAGACCTGACCTTCAACCCGAACTTTTCTGATTGGATAATGGGATGGCCGATCGGGTGGACCGATCCGATGCAGCAGGTAACGGGGTGGTCAGTCTGGCTGCGGCGTATGCGTGGAGAACTCTCACAGATGCCCACTTTGAAGGATATTTAAACAGCGTTTGAACTCCCCTCGACGGCTGCGCCGAGCTGTGCGACCCTAGGTCGATGGTATATGGGCTGAGTATTGACGATGAAGATTCCTAAGAGGATGACCGTTCACGAACTCCATCTAACACTGAAAGCTCTCGAGGCGCTTCAGCACTTTGAGAAAGTGTTGGGACCAAGTGACACGAGACGCCAACTGATCGCCTCGTACCGAGCCCGGTTAGAAGCATTTGGGGTGCTTCCCTATGGTCCGGCCCAACAGCCAATTGAGGATGATGACATTTAGGCGCCCGCCAACTTGCCGGCGTTCTAACATGCAAATGGGATATCGCCCTATGGTAAACACGGATGCCTAAACCGTGAAAAAGCATCGACCAATGAACCGGCCAATTCGACGGCGGACGCCGAGGAAAGAAAACATCGCCGCAATCATCGTCGACATGCAGGCGAAGGAGGTGATGTACTTCACCAAAGACATACTAACGAACCAAATCTATCAGATGGGCCCGCGCATCGCGGCATCGTTCGATGCACTGGCCAGGGGCACTGTTGTTGAATGCAGTGAAATCATATCCAGCGCTCAGGCAATCTTGTTTCAGCATTCGTCGAAAGTCGAGGATCAGGGCTCGGAGGCTACCTGTGGGCGTCTACTGCACAATGCGGTTCACTCCTATGTCGCTGCGATCGAAGTCGCACGCAAGGGATATCCAAGGGAGCTCGGGGTGCTAATGCGCCTTATCGTGGAGTCAATCGCGACGGCTCTGGCGATCGCAATCGATGGCGGCCACGCGCTCAAAAAGTTCCACGAGGGCAAGCTCGCAACGACAAAATGCATTGGCATCGCAAAGAAGGCCGTACCTTTCATTGGCAATTTGAATGGTCTGCTCAGCAACAATTTCGTTCATATCAGCGCGCAACAGGACCCAGTTGATGGGGCAATGCTCTACACTAAGGGAGACCAGCGCCTCGATTTCGTGATCACGATGATGAAGCTGATGGCTATGTTACTCGATATTGTAACAGAGGTCATTTTTGCCACAGATATTGAGCGCCATCGCTATTGGAAAAGGCAGGGCGAAGGCTGGATATTCGAACCAAATAAAGAGACGTCGGAGTGGATGGAGAAATTTGCGCCAGAAGCCAAGGCGGAGGCTTCCGGCGAGCGCGCCACGGTCCCAGCTTTTGCTGCAAGTTGATATCAGGCAAAGTCAGAAATTCCGGAAGCCCGTGTCAAAATTCCGGAAAGTCGCGTCCGGCTACATCTACAATTCCCCTAAGATATTGATATTATACGGGGAATTTTGGTAGCGGAGGTCCGTTCTGATCACGACAGCCGACAGCATGAACGGACAGAGATCAGCCTAGGAACATGGCAGATCGCGTTGAAGCGCGCTATTCGACAATATCTTGAAAAGACGAAGGAAACTGCCGCAGCGAATGATCTCGCTGCGGCTGGATTGCACCAAGAGCGATCTTAGGCGGCTCGCGTGAGCGGCTGCCTCCGCTTCTTACACTTCCTGAACCAGGTAATCGCGAGCGCCCTCCAGAACGGGATTTTGTGGGTGACAGCCAGAAGTTTCGCCTCTTCCTCAGCGGTCGTCAGAAGTTCTACAATTGCGTCGGTGAGATCTTCGTCAGTGATCTTGTCACAATATTCGTGGTCTGAAAGCAACAGCTCCACCGCCTTGATTTGCGGCGCTGTCAACGGTCCGCGCTCAGCGTTAGCTAGCACCTCCAGAATCTCCCGCGATCGCTGCGCGCCACGGCGGCTAATCAACCCTTCGATCTGCTTGATGGCGATCGTCTGCCGGCAGCCATCGCCCGTATATGCGTTCGTGGTCTTGAGCACCTTGATATTCGCTCGATGGCAAACAAGCTCCAGCGTTTGTGCATCTTCATCCGCTGCAGCCAGTGCAGCTTGGTGCATCTGCAGATTGGTGACACCCAATCGATCGGTATTTTGACCGATGAATGCTTTGGCCTGAGAGATGGTATCCTCGGCCTCCACGATCATCACCGGAATGACGTCAACATGCGGATTGGACGCCGCTGCAATTGCCGTGTGCTGCCCGTCAAGCACCTTCAGCATCGTTCTTCCCTCATGCTCAGAATAAGCGCAAATCGGCGGCTTGAATTTCGTCCAATCAAATCCCTCGATAATGCGCCTGATTTGCCGTGATCCTTTCTCGCTAATGTTCCGCTGATAGGCAGGATCAACAAACAAATCGGTTGGCTTCACCAACTCGAAAATAGGCATTCCGGTCGATGGAGAATTTGGGGTGAGGCCGGCGATGCTCACCGGGGCTATCGGTCTTACGTTGTTTTGCATCGGTCTCTCTCGGTTGAACGCCAGATCGGCGTTTCAAACTAAGAGCCGGCGGGGTTCACATCACAACGAGACCTAGCCAAAGAGTTTCGCAATATCTAACATCCACAGGCCGGTGATCAGTTGTGGGGCAAACGGTGGAAAACGGAGACGCATCACAAATGTCAGGCACCTGGTATATCGAAAGTTACTCAGAAGCTGGTCTAGCGGCTGAAGGCTCCGAACAGCACGAAACTTACGAAGCGGCATTTGCTGCCGTGAAAAGAATTCGCAAAGCCGGAAAAATCGCACGATTCATGGCGCCCGCCGGTGCAACATCGGAGCAGATAGATTCCTTTCGTACCCTTGGGATGGTGCAGCGGATTTGAGACCCGCAGGTAACTGCCATTAATCTGGAAAAGAGCCGGGCGGCAGCACTGCCGGCGCTTCCCTAATTGGGGAACTGTCTGCGGCAATCCAGCTCTTCAAGCAGACCGATAAGGGATTCCACCCAGTACCACGGCATATTTTGCAGTATCATGCCGGACCTTTCTACGACCTCGTACGACTTGGCGTCGAGGATCGCGAAGGTGCCGTCTTCATCTTCGTGGATGACATATCGCTCCAACATACGACGAATGTATGCCAGACGCTCAACATTGGGCAAGCCAAAAGTGTTGACTGCGGGGATGAGGGGAATTTTCGCAAGAGACATTTTGGCAAGGTGAGCGCGCTTTGAAAAGGCTGACATTTATGGGTCTTTCAGGTTACTTTCAGCTTCCCCTTGTAGGGCACCGATCGTGCGGAACTGGCGCCCCCAATCGAAGTTTCGCACAGGGAGGTCCTTCATCGGCCTTTTCAGCTCTGCCTCAACGCCACGGAGGCAGAGCTGTTCACCTCAGCTATCTGCCCAAAGAACGAGTTTTGGCTTCGCCATTGAAGCTCCTCGACACCTTCAATCGATTATCCCCATTTGCCAGATACTCGCGGGCGATCTCGGCACTCTCCGTGAAGGTGACATTCCCCGCATTCCGTTTCTGTGCCGCGGCAGTGTAATTGTATGACCCACCGATCGTCAGATGCTCGTCGATCACGATGATCTTGGTGCGCGCGATGGCCGGTTCGAAATGGATCCATACCGGGATGCCGGCACTGATGGCATCTTTTGGGTCCACTCCTAATCATAGCCCAAAATTGGGCCGCCGGCGCTTACTTGAAGGCTGCAGATTTCCTCTCTACGAACGGCGCTCGCAGCATTGCAACCAACTGCGCCCTCTACGAGCGAGCACTTTTCAGATGTCTAAAACTGTTTTTGGGATCATAGCGGAAGAGGGTCCCCTGGAGGCACAGGCAACACTATTGTGCGAAAGCGTTCGACAGTTTGGCGGCAGCTACAGCTCCTCGCGACTTGTCGTAATTTCGCCCAGATCAGACCGGCGACCAACTCAACGTACAATTAGGTCACTGGAAGCACTTCGCGCAGAAATTCTCTTTCTGGACATAGAAAGCGCAGTTCCTGAATATGGTTCAAGCTTTCGAATACACGCCGCGGCAACGTTGGAAGCGAATTGCTCGGAAGAGCAGCTTGTTTTTCTAGATAGCGATATCTTTTTTTGTGGAGAGCCTTCGCTCGGGCTTGGCGATGCACATGCTGCGGCTAGACCAGTCGATCTCAAAGGGATGTGCACTACGGGAGTCGAGGACACTAACGATGCATACTGGCAAAACCTTTGCAAGATATGCTCCGTTGAATACGAAAGTCTTCCATATATCACGACCACAGTAGATAAATTGCCAGTGAAGGCCAGCTACAACGGTGGCTTTGTTGTGGTTCGCCCTGCCGCGTCAATATTTCAACGAACAGAAGAGTTTTTTGTAAAATCTGTCAAAAGCAATTTGAGACCCTACGCTGATCGCGGGCTGCAGATTCAAGCCGGGCACGGATTGGTTGCCGGAGTCGGTGCGGAATATTGGGGAAGCTCTCAGGCATGTCTTTCTCTGGCAATTTGGGGGGCGGCCTCCAATGCATAGAGTTACCTAGATCACATAACTTGCCAATCCATATCGAGAGCTATCTGTCGGATGAAATAGTGGCCGAGGTCGATCCAATCGCCATCCATTACCACCACATATTTCATCTTGATAAAGCAAAAAATCCAGTCTTTCGTTTAAATCTATCAAAAGAAGTCTTAACTTGGCTTCAAATGAGATTACCTATTTAGCTTAACCTGCATTTGGAATAGCGACGGCTTCGAGCAGCGTGGCGCCCGAATATTTTCGCTCGTTCGTCTTGTCGAGGATAGCCAGCACCTCAACGCCCCTGCCCGCGGCTCGCTGTAAAGCATGGATGATGGGAAGCGACGTGAAGCCGTAGGCCTGAACGCGGACGGAAGATTTCGCCCTATCGATCGCCTCCACGATCCGGCCCTCGCATTGTGCGGCCGGCGTGAAGCAGACAGATACCTGAGCCGTGACAGGCTGACCGGCAAAGACCGGGCTAGCGAACATCAGGGCGACAATGGTCGTGGCAGCTATTCTCATCTCTTTCCCGTAGCATTTTGAGGAGTGCTTGACTCTTCCCCGAAATGAGAACATTTATAGAACAAACGAGGCTGGGCACGGTCTAAGTTTACCGACAATTTGACAAAGAGGACCGTCCGCGATCGGCGGCAAGAAATCCAGAATCAAGGAAAATACCCAACTAAGTCAGGATAGCCAATCGTCGGCTAGATTCTTCTAATAAAAGCTGCCTTTAATACCCTCCATCAGTAGGTCATGTTGGAGGGTCGCATGTCTGACGAAGCTTACTTTAAGCTTGTGTACCAAACTATGGTAGAATTTGACAAACAATATACCCAATTCTTCGACGCTGTCGTTTATTTGAGAGATGAATATCCTGACGAGCCCGAAATTCAAGCCATATGCCGCCAGTTTTCGAATCCATACTGGATTGATATCTGGAATATTAAAGATAGAGCGTATGACACGTTAGATATTGAACAGGACGCCCATTCGCAGTTGTCGAAACTCGAACCGATTATCGAAGAGTTTTACTTCGTGGCCAGGCCTCATTTGGAGGAGATAATCGACCAAATAGTTGCCGAAATCGATCGTCGCAAAGGTGAGGAATCGATCGTCGTGTCAGGTGGACGAGATGGAAATCTCGTTAGGAAATCTGCGGTTACTAAATCATCGACAGCGACGCAATACAGCACGGCATCGTTCAAAGTCGTCGACGACTACGACAAGTGCATGGACAAGTACTATGGTCAAAGAATGGCGTTTCATTGCCGCGTCGCCTATCTCCTCGAAATGCTCAAATTGGTCACCGCAGCTCTCGGCCAAGTTACCAAACTCGTGGACGTCAATTTTCAAAAGCCTGACCACCAGTGACGGGAACGACCAACCATCGGTGCTTATGGTGCTGCAGCTTCTTCACCGACTTCAGAGCCGTGGACACCGACGTTCGCGAACTCTAGGCGAAATCTCGCCCATCTACATTCGCGCGACCTTTGATAGTCATTGTGGCGCAGTTTTGGAGACAGCATCGATGAGAACAACTGTTTTGGCGATCACGGCTGCGATATTTTTTCCGGGCAGTTTATATGCCGAGGATAGCATGACGGTTGCGACGCAGCTCGGGGCACTCCTCGCGGCCGAATCCGCCTGTGGTATGACCTACGATAAGGAAGCGATATCGGGTTACATCGAAAAAAATGTTGCCGATGATGATTTGAGTTTTGCGAGCATCCTGCCGATGATGGTCAAAGGACAGGGGATCCAAATTGACCAGATGACAGAGAGTTCAAAGATGGCCTTCTGTACTCAGCAGCGACGTGTAGCGAAGAAACTTGGCTTTGCAAAGTAAACGCGCTTTTCGGTGAAGGCATCGAACTGTGTACGACTTCCTCATATGCAACGATTTGTATTTTCTATTTTGTGTTGACTAAATAGTAGAATCGACACAACCTCGGAACACATATGTCGAAAGAGGGACGGCATCGTGACAGTATGCGTCTGCGTAAAAGTGAATGAATGCATGGTTTTCGCTGCCGATAGTGCAACGAGCTTTGACGCAGGCGGCGCAACGGACGGGAACGGCGATCCAATCCAGCAAGTCTATAGATACGGCAACAAGCTGTTTCAACTTCACCGTGAATATCCGATTATGGCTATGACGGCCGGATTAGGTAATTTCGGGCAAGCTTCGATTGCTATGCTTGCAAAACAATTTCGACAGATGATTGGATCGAAAGGAACATCCCCGCTCGGAGTTGATTATACCATGCAGGATGTCGTGGGTCTGGCACACCAGTTCTTCCTGAAGGAAGAATTTAAAAAGGTGGTTGACCCGAGCGGTGCCGTATTTGAGCTCTGGATTGGCGGCTACTCCTCAGGTGAAATGTACCCTGAGTTGTGGAGGCTTGCTGTATTCAATGGTATTGTACAGGAGCCTACGCAGGCTGCAGAGAAAGACGAAGTTGGGATATACTGCGGCGGCCAACGCGATCCGATTTTACGGTTGCTTCAGGGTTTTGGTTGGAAATTAGAGCATGTTTTGCAGGAACATGGTGTCACTCCCGAAAAGTTTCCGAAGCTCTATGAGTCGGTTAGGCCCGCATTGATGTTGCCTCTTGCGTCGCCCGTTATGCCAATTCAGGACGCCATTGATCTAACCGAGTTTCTGGCTGACATGACAAAAAAGGTATTTCGTTTTCGCGCCGTACCAGAATATGTCTCAGGAGACATAGACGTCGCAACTGTAACGAAATATGAGAACTTTCGCTGGATAAAAAGAAAGCACTACTATCCGCCCGCACTCAACCAACAGGTGATCCATGTCTGATCAAATTCGCAAGGAAAAGGAAATCGTTGGTAAAAAAGAGGATTCGGCGTTCAAGCTTTCTCGGGAAACCGAGCAGAAGATCATCCGCGAGTTCCGGTCGCCGTTCCCAGATAAGCGGAACGAGCAAGAGGATGGGATTCTCACCGCAAACGCGTGCTCCCGTCTAAATTAACGCCTTCGCCATCTTCGTGCAGTACTAGGCGATGCTGGCGCTCGCCGGTCTGTCAGCTACATTTAAGCAAGCGCCGGTGAAGCTGCATCATGCGAACACGCGCGCGCCCCAGTCGGCGCAGCCTCCGGCGCCGAGCCACCTGCTGTTCAAATGGATTAATTGACTAGTAGTCGCATGCATGAGAAAATTTCGCCCCTTGGGGGTTGTACTCATGCAAAGACGTTGGAAGATCGTCTTGATTGCTACAACAGCATTACTCGTGCTCGTTGGGATCATTGGTGGCGGCGTCTGGTTTCTCAGACCCAAATCGCCGCCGGCCTTAACTGACTTCGCTGAAGACCGAATGGTTACCACGTCAGATGCTTCCCCAGTTGCTGCACCACCGATCCATTCCAGGGGTATAAGCTTATCTCCATCTCCCAATTACACCGTCAATGCCGCTGCTGAGGGCAAAATCAGTCGGCCCGTACAATCTGATAGTGTTCAAACGCCGGATAACGTCACACCGTCATCTGCAGGAAATCCAGCAGCCGGCGATGCCACTAACGCAACTACCGCGAAGGATCCTTTGGAAGACGCCATTGCACACGCCAGTTTAAAATCAAGAGCCGACATCCACATGGAGACCGATATGCGACTGTACAAGTCCTATCTGGTCACCTTCGCAATCCAAGCAGAGAAGCAAGATGGTTCGACGATGGGGCTGGACAATTTGGGCCGCAAGTTGCCGGCGTCATCCATCATGAACACCACCATTCAATCGTCTCGCGAAGTTTCTGCTTCATTGGTGACAGGCGATTTGGAATACGTTGCTCAGGACGCAGGATGGAAAACTTTGGTTAGCACTGCGCCGTCGATCTGGACATGGACAGTCACGGCTAAGACGCCAGGCGAAAAAACGGTGCTCTTCAACTTGGAGCAACGAATTAAGATCGGCGAAAAAACAATTGAGGTTCCGGTAGAACAATTCCCATTCATCGTGAAAGTTCGAGCCAGCTTTGTGGGCCAGGTTGCTGCAATGTTTTCTACAGTTCAAAGCGCGGCCGTAGCAATCGCGGCGATGCTCGGTACGCTGGGGACGATAGGAACGGCCTGCTACACGGCTTGGAGAATGGTCCGCTGGCGTACTCGAAAAGCGAATTCGCGACCCCATCTCCAGCCCTAAGCCGTTAGTCTAGCCTCGGTGGCGCAATTCGATCGGCCGCACTTAACCCATCGCAACATTGTCTCAAAGATCAGATCAGCAATCCACATTGCGCAGACGCCGACGACAAAGGCAGCCCCGCATTCAATCTATTTGCCAAGAACAACGAGCGCGATACGTTTTAGCGCATCAGCAAATGACACCCCGAGCGCTATGCCGGCAATGCCGATCATGCCCAGCGCACCCAGCCCCATCAGCTTCCATCGCTTTACATCGTCCGTGACGGGCTTCATTTCAGAAATGTCTTCCTGGACTGTTACGATGGTCGTTTCCAATTTTCCAATGCGATCGATCGTCTCGTCCATTCGGCGATGGACCCTCGAGCGACTTTCCTCGGACTTGTCATCCGATCGCCTCATCATGTCCTCGAGGCGACGGTTGGCCTCCTGCAATGAACGCATCCCGGCGACAAGCTCCCCGAGCTGCTTATGGACTGCGGCGTCGATTTCTGGGGCCGTCATGAATAGTCTCTCATATTGATGCTGCGCCAGCGAGATCGGTCACGCCAGCGTGGTTGCCGTGATGATGAAGCAAATAAGAAGGCCAGGATTCAGGGCCCCTTGTCGACGGGCGGCTGAGGCTTGATGAGGCCGCCAAATCCGTCGCGGACGACGTTGATCAGTGTTTTTGACACTGCGAGCACGGTGATCGCAACGGTCGTATAGGTCGGGCTGATCCACGACTGCGAGCATTCGAGCGCGCCGGTCGCCAAGGTTGTGCAGCCTGTGGCGATCAAGAACGCCGTGATGGCTGCCAGAGCTGCGATCAGGACATTGAGGACATTGTGGATAGTGTTCGTGTTGAGCATTGCAGTTCCTTTACTGAGCGGCCTTGGCCTGCTGGAGGGCGGAAGAAACGATCGCGTAGGCCTGCGCAACGAGCACAAGAGCATTGACGGCAGTCGTATGGGAGGGATCGGTGCAGATCGTTTCGACGCCGGAATAGGCCGCAGTTTCCTTGGCGACCGTCGTCGACTTGATCTTGCCGGTGGCAGCGACGGCCGAGAAAGCCACGTGGGCGATTTCAAGCGCAGAGCAGACCTTCGGAAGATTCTGCTCGATCGCTGTGTCGACCTGGTTTGTCGTCTGGCATGCGGAGAGAGAAACAGCGGACAGCACAAGGCTAGCCGCCATCGCGAGATGGAGGATGCGCATAGGAATGGTCCTTTAGTTGTTGGAGAGGATCAGGCTTCGTCAGTTGAAACGACGCCATTGGAATTCACGACAGGCAATGCTCCAGCCGGTAAAAGCTCACTGGATGGCCAACGATAGGAAGTAATGCGCGTTGTTGCGAACGGCTTGATGTTCACGGCATCCGACTGATTACCGCCGAGAACCATGATGTTGCCCTGCTGATCCTTGCCTACGACCAAGCCGACGTGGCCGCCGCCGGCACGCTTGAACGTGACAACGCAGCCGACTACAGGGGCTTTAAGCGAAACACCCCAATTCTGATATGAAAGCGCCAGTCCGGACCGGGTGGATTTGATCCCGACGCTTTCGAAGACGAAGCCTACGAATCCGGCACACCATGGGGTAGCATCATCTCGGAACGGCAGTCCCAGCTTCGCCCACATCCGGACGATTTCAGGGTTATTACCAGATCCCACGACCTCATGGAGGCCAATGTATTTGCGCGCGAAAGCGAGCCACCGGGGCTCGGTAGCTTGGATCATGATTTTTCTCCGAAATGAAAAAGGCGGCTCCGAAGAACCGCCTAAGTGGGATTGCTGCTCACCCTCGGGCAAGGCACCAGTGGATTTGAACTACGACTAAAGCGGTAGGCCAGCAAATTTCTTGAGCTAAGGAAGGCTTCCATCGCTTTCAGTTCGTGAAAGCTGTGGTTCGAGGCTTTGCGTAAAATTGGAGCGGCGCCGATCCGAAGGATCGCATTGGATCATCTCTGATTTTCAGGAATGTTGGCCCTCAGAACGCCAGATGAGCCTATTGCTTAGGAAGTTCTGTTTTTTTGTCTTGATCACTCTTCAGATCGGCGATCTGCTTTTGGAGGTCGGCAATTTGCGCCTGCAAGGCGATAATCTGCTGTTGCGACTGCCCCAGAGCCGTGAGCGCCTGGCCTACCTGGACGTTGCAACTCGCCACGATTTCCTGTTGGGACGGCCCCTGTTGGGCAAAAGCCGAGCAGGCACCAAGGCTGATTGCAGTCGCAAGGAGAAACTTTTTCATCGATCGATCCTTTACGGGCACACGTTGATCACGCCGGAATTGCTGTAGAGCGATCCGGACACAAGGCCTGAGCAACTGGTCGGCCATGCGCTGACAATGGTGTTCTTTCCGCCAAGCACAACATAGGCGCCGGTGCCAGGTACAAGTTGCAGATTTGTCGCCGGGCTGGTCTGAATGCTGAACGCGCCAGTGCTCAGCGTTTGCAGGACCCCATAGTAACTACCGGATTGAACGATCAGATTCTCATTCGCCGATGAGTTGGTCGACGCATTGACGAACTTCGCCCCGGCTGCTCCGACGACCGTTTGGTTCAGTGTCATATAGGGATAGGTTTGCGCTAGCTGCAGAGTTGTGTTCGGAACCTGCAAATTGAGAGTGCCGAGGCTATCAGTGAACATTTTGCCGAGCTGCGGATTTCCACTGCTGTCCAAAGCGGTCAAATTAATCGGCTGCGAATTGGAGGTTGGTGTGCTCGCCACAGCACCAAGGGAAATACCAATCGCTGCATCGCCATGGTTCGAAGCGAATGCGGTCTTCCATTGCGCCATGCCAGGCGTATGCGACGTCAAATAAGCCGATAGCGAACCGGTATTTTGAATGGTCGCATTGAGAATGGAGACCACGCCCGCAGCATCACCAGCCGGCGCGGCGCCGGACTTCGAATAGACGTTTGTGTCGAATTCGGCCGTGTACATGATCCGGAAATCAAGGCCAGTTGTCCCCGTGCACGATGTGCCGGCGCAGTTTACCGTGCTGGAATTGATCCCTTCGGCAAATCCGTTCGTCGCGCCGATGGCGCCGAGCGAATAGATCGCGACCGTTGATTTGTTCGTATTGTAGCTGACGCCATAGAATGCTCCGCAGGCATCGGGCCATGTTGCCACACCGCTGTAGCTACCTGCAGGTGTCGCCAGAGCGCACGTCATGGCCGAAGTGGAGGCGCTTTGCTGCCCCACCTCGAACGTCGGATCGACAGGTCCCACCTGCACTCGAAATATGTCCTTGGTCGTGTTGAGACCACTAGACGTATAAGGCGCCGTGATCTGCCCGAGCTGCCCGACGGATGTTTGAGGCGTACCAAGGCGCATCGTGGTGCCGGCGAAATTGTTGAACGTCGGAGATGGGTATTGCTGAGCGGCAGCGGGTAAAGACAATGACAACGCAAGCGCCATCCCCGTCAAAAGGTGGAGAATCTTCATTGGAATATCCTTATCATTAACTTTGGCTGATAACGCCACCGTTGTTCCACCAGATCCCAGAAGAGGCTGGCAGCGTTGTTGGAAGTCCGTCGACGAGCATTCCAAAGAACGTTGACGCGTCGGTCGCGTTCAAGATGCTGCGCATGAAGGCAGAGACCGTGAAACTTGCCGCCTCACCAACACCTGTAAAATAGATGACCTGATCGGCGCCCGGGTTGACCGCGTCGATGGCTGCCAAGGGAGGGCCGATAATGGCGTCTTGGATGTTGTTGATGATGTTGGTGAACGAAACCGACTGGTAATTGTCGATATCGGAGTCCCACGCGAGGAAAAATGTCTTGTCGGGATTGGTAACGGACGGCACCTGCACCAGATTGCCATAGTCCGACGAGACAATAAGATCTACGCCGTCGCGGGTTGCTGAAATGCCATTGGTAGCCGTTATCCGAGCTGGATATCGCGGCACGACGCGAAGGCGCAAACTGGTTTGGCTCATGTTCTGACAATCCCGTCGATGATGGGCAGCGAGCCAACAAGCTCCTGCTCAGTGATATCGTCTCGCGTGATGGTAATGCCGGTCTCGTAGGTGCCGGGGGCCAAACGGCGCATTTCATCGGCCGTGAAATGCCATTGGATGATGCCACCGGTGATCAGCTCGATATGACCATCTTCAGTCGTAGCCGAAAGAATCCGACAGCGCGGTTCGCGCGCCCGAACCTCCAAATGAACGGAAAGGCCATCCAGATCGGTGAGAACTTCGTTCGTATCGTCGTCGACGAGCTCGATCGTGCCGAACCAATCGGCGCGGTTCGACACCGGAGCAAACTTTGCTTCATACATCGTCAAAGCCTTATGTAGATGGTGAGAGCCCGAGAGGGCTGGATATTGTTATGCGCCGCTCCACCGCCGATCGCACCCATGGTGATGCCCGTATAGGCATTCTGAACCTTGAGGCCGCTAGGGTCCGGGCCGCCCTGTGAAAAGCCGCCAAAGTTACCTGGCGTGATCGGGAACGGCTGCGCTCTGTTGCCCCAATCATGGATATGCCCAGGATCTGAGAGCGGATGCGCATGGTTGGGCATTTCGCCGACGGACAAGGTATGCGCAGCCTCGCCTCCGGCCCAGCCAAGGCCGGCTCCCGGGATAATATTGGCCGCAATATTGCCCATGACATCGGTGCCAACGATCGCTCTGCCCCGCCAATCTGGAAGCGTCATCTGTTTGTTGGCATTCCAATCCGCCAGAGCATTCGCGCCGCGGCCGCCCACTACCGTCAGGTTAGGATCGGCATTCCAGAGCCAGGAGAACAGGGCTTGAGCGTCAGAATTTGCGCGCTCCGACGCTCCGGAGATGGCATTGCCGATCGTGCGCGCGTTAGCGCGGACGAAGCCTGTTCGAGTCCCAGACCCATAGCCCATGATCATGTCGCCGGTGATCAGCACGGAACTGGGATCGACTGGCGTATCGCCGCCACCGCCGCCTCCCGTCGAAGGGCCGATGATCGGCAGCCCGTCGACGTCATAGATGATGACGCCCTGCGCGCTCGTCAGGCGCTCTCGATAGAAACCATCCGCTTCATCGAAGAACACCGGCGGGAAATAGCCATTTCCATCCGTCTGCACGGGGTTCGGATGCGCGTTGATCGACCCGAGCGAATACGACTTGTAGACGGTGATAGGCGTCGACGTCCCACCCTTATAGAAATACGCCCGGGCACCGATGAACGGCTTGCCATTGGCGTCATGGATCTGGGTATTCGACTGGTTCCAGAAACCGGCCATTCGTTTCTCCATAGAAAAAGGCGGCTCCAGAGAACCGCCTGATTGTTATTCAGAACGAAAAAGTAGCGGATCAGGCCGCGTGAGACTCCGGCGCAGCCTTGACCGCACTGTAATCAAGGAGATTGAGCTGCCGGGGGTCGTGCAACATTGCTGGCACGACAGGAAGACCGAGGCGAAACCAGAGCTGTGCTGCCGCCTGCGTTCCGAACACCTGACGGCTTTCATTCACAAGCCGTAGCTTGACGCTTTCATTCTCCTGCGCGTCATCGATACTCTCGCCATCCTTAACGGCGGAAAGCGTGGCATCCTTCGTGGAAAAATGCTTCGCGAGGACGGCATAGCATTCCCGCTTGTACAGAATGACCTTTTCACGGACCTCCTCATTGCTGATGCGAGAGGTGTCAATTGTGAACAGCCATCCGTTCACCAGCTCAAGCTTGAGGCAAATGGCCTCCTGATCGCCGCCACGACCGAAAGGTGTGGCCATGATGGCCATACCTTCAAACAGGATCTGATCACGTTTCACGCGCTTCAACTGCGCGGACCAGTCCATCCCCATACCTTCGACGATCGGCTTAAGTGCAACAAAAATGCCGTCGTTATTCTCAAAACCGTAGAGATCATCCCCACGGAAGTTGACAGTTACGATATTGCCCATGTTATGGGACTCCGTGTTATCTGGCTGCGCTAACAGTCAGAGGACCTATGGAATGGGGCGGTCGGCAGCATGGGGGTCCAATCCAGTGCCTTCCGCCCCGCCGTGTTTAGCGCCACGGCCATTCGCCGCTAAGCGAATCTTCTATTCTGTGACAGAATTCAGTGTCCGGGTGCAATATCTAAAGGACACTAATCTTGTTCATTCACATGCTTCAGTGGCAGTCGTTCCACAAAATTCCACAAGCCCACAGGACTAAGTCGTGTTCCGTATCCGTTCGCGCAGCCGGTCCATTTTGGCTCCGCTAAAAAACGCGCCCCGAAGAACCGCCTTTGCTAACTCGCCTTTAACGAGAAAAATACTATCCATGTTCTCGCCTTTAACGGAGAGCAGCCATGAAGATTTTGGTAATTGCGCTTTGCACCCTAGCTTTCAGCATTTCCGCCGCAGAGGCTCGGTATCGCGACACTCGTCCGCACAACGGCTGGGCCACCGGCCATTGCAAACGGGCGAGCTGCTACGCGAAACATCGTGGCGGCACCTACCATTACCCATATCATTACGGTCACCGCAGACGATAAAGGGCCATAAGCGTCGCCAAGGGGAGCACATGGCCTGTTTTCATCTCGCGCCGTTCGTGTAATGTGCGGGCATGCAAACCATCGACCACGATCCACAAGAGCCGAAGATTGACCGGACGCCAGGCCCGTGGCGCTGGGTGTTTCCGATCATTTTGGCGGTGATCGGCGTCAATCTGTTCACGGGGCAATTGAGTTGGCCATCGTTCCTTGGCGGCGTGGGCGCGGGTGGCGTTTTGGCGGCTTGGGCGATCGAGGTCACTGGCAACAAGGTTCCCGAGTCCTGGAAACAGAAGCGGCCAAGAATTTAGTTCCCGACAGCTCGTCCGGGTCCCGTCGAAATGAGATTGTTCAGAATCGCTGTTGCCAATCCGCGTTTCGCGGTATCGGACGTCACCTTGCTTGATGCAACGGTCAGCAGGTTGCGAGCAGACTGAGGATCTGTTTCCATTAGACCACGCCCAATGCGCTCGATGACGCGCGGCGGCATGCCCTTCCCTTCGTTCAGAACTCGCACTGCAGCCTGCACCGCAGCAGTCTTGAGGTTTCCGCTGAAGAGATTAGTCAGCACGGCCGGATCGAAGTTCGCGATGTCCGACATGTCCGCTAGATTATCCGCAGTGCGTGAGCCCCCGATCGCCTGATTCATCGTTTCGAACATGCGTTGCTCTCGCGTCACCCTGTTTACTAGCTGATCGCCCATCCCGGGAGCGGCAAACGACGGAAACTCGCTCTCATACTTCGGCGTCATAAGCATCCGCGCCTTGTTCGTGGTCGGCGACGAAGCAGCAGCTTCAACGCGGGTCACTAGCGGATCGGCATAGCCGGCGCGAAATGCCTGCTGCTGATCGGGAGTCATCGCGTTGAAACCAGCGATGTTGTCGGCGGCGCGAGTTCGACCGGAAGCGGCCGCGGTACCGGCATCGACGGCATCTATTACGCCGCTGCGCTCGGCATAGTTGGCCGCGGCCTGCCGGTAAGAAGGCGATGCATCCGCAAGCGCGTTGTTGATCTGGCGCTGGACCTGCCCGAGTGCATTCGCACGCCAGTTTGCTCCCTGGTTCGTGGCGCGCTGGATCATATCGTCGACGTCCATCTTGGCACGGAACAAGGTGTTGAAGTCCGTAACCTGTGAATTCCCATCAGAAAGCATGTTCCGGACCCGGGCAAGCGCGCCCTCGATTGTATCGTAACCGATGTGGTCGCGAGGGTTTACGACCTGATTGGCGCCGGGAGAAAGAGTTTGGTCGATCGTATCGAGAACCGGCGACACATTGACGGCACCGGCATCACGACGCGCAGCGCCATAGAGCAGGTTGGCTTCAGCATCGCGTGCCCCGGTCAACGCTCCCGCACGCTGGGCGGCCGTATCTGGAGCGGCGAAACCCTCGGCGATGGCGTTCGAAAGCCGTTCGCCCTGCCCTGCCTGGCGGGTCAGGAGCTGGTTAACGACTTCCTGGCGGGCATCGTTCGGCGTACGAGCCACAGAAGAGAGCATTCGTTGGCCTGCATTTCCAATGGCGTCGGCGACGGCGTACCCTTGCTGTCCATCGTCGATCGCTGACTGAATCGAATTCGCCACATCGTCGGCCGTCACGCCAGCCCGCTGCATCGCGGCCCCGAGAGCGCGGTTTGCCGCGGGCGTAGGATTCAGGCGGGAAGTGATCGGTGCCAAAAGCGAACGAAGGAACGAGCCCGCGCCGGCGGTGACGTACGGAGCCACGGCGCCCGTGCCCAGCCCTACCAGTCCACCAATACCCCCGCTTTGCAGACGATTGAGAAATCCACCCTCTCCGCTTCCGAATCCCTGTGCCGCTCCCAGCGCCCCACCCTCGCCGGCGCCTGCAGCCGCGACGCGTCCAAGGCTCGCCCCACGATTGACGGCATTCGCTGTGAGAGAAAGACCGCTCTTTGCCAGCCCAGCGCCGCCAACGACACCGCCGGTGATCTGGCCAGCAAGACGATAGCCGCCGCGATTCTGCTCGTCTGACGCATTGACGGCACGTTCTGCCGCAAGCGCTTTGTCGTAGTCGGCGTTCTTGGTGTCCGATGCAAATGGTGCATCGAGCGTACGAGCGACCGTGCCCAAAGGGTTCCAAGAGCCGGCATAGAGGCCGGAGCTATAATAGTCATCCGGCTTCGTCTGGAGCGAGAGCGGGCCGCTCTTCATCTGCGCCGCGATTTCATCTGCAAGGCCGAGCGAGAGCGTATCTGCTGCACCGCGGCCGAAGGCGTCTACGCGGCCGGCAAGACTGTCGCGCGTGTCCGCCGGCGCTCCGCTGATCAGGCGTCCGACACCAGTGTCGGTTTTGCCGGGAATGACAGCGCTATTGTCCTGCTGAGGGGCCGGTGTCGAGCCCTGACCGCCGAGCGTCTTGGCGATTTCTTCGACTGTTGCCTGCTGCTGATCCGGTGGCAGCTTCTCAAAGCTGTCGTCCACAGTGATCCTCTGGCCACCGATGTTCAGAACGCTCATTTTTCAATGCTCCACTTCACACCGGAGGAAGTCGTGTTGCCAGCAGGCGCCGCAGACGGAGCGGAATAGTCTTCACCGTACATCTGCTTGTAGGCACCTGAGAGCCGCATTTTCGCGCCGGCAACATACTCGCGGATCTTGCCGAGCTGCGTGCGCAAGTCGTCTTCGCTTTGCGCCTGATTGAGCGACGCAAGGTTGTTCTGCAACAGCTCGTTTTCCTTGTCGGAGATGGCGCCGAGCGCGCCGCCTGTCTTCGATGCATCGCGCATGGCTTGCAAGACACTGAAACCGATCTGCGATTTGAGCGTGTTCAAGCGTGCCTGGACACTGGCGCCTTTGCCGCCTGGAACGTTCGGCAGGATGCCAGACCATCCGGTAACGCGGCCAAGGTCATGATCAGTCGCCAGATCGTTGGCGGCCGCATCCAAGCGATCGAGGCTAGAAAGTGTGCTCCCGAGCGACGAGCCGGCCGCTACCTTACCGGCTGCCTGTTCGCCGGTGTCCGTTCCTAACTTTTTCTGATACGCCTCGCCCTGCACATCCTTGGGAATTTCCTGAGATGTGCCATTCGTCGTATCCTTGATCAACCATGACGTCCCGAGGTCGATCTTCTCGAAACGGTTCTCCGGCTTGAAGTCGGCCGGCAACGGCACCTTGTTGGCGGATCCGTCCTTGCCAGGTTGGAAGAATGCCGGATTTCCGTTGCTGTCGTAGCCCTTGATGAGCGTGCCGTAGAAGTTGTCAGGGTTCGATCCGGCACCGGAAGGCGGCGTGATCCACTGCCCACTGCCGGCGTCATAGAAGGCGCCCTTCCCGTTGCTGAGAAGTTCCTTCTTCGAGCTGGCAAACTTGCCGAGGCTCTGAACTTCGCCGGTGGACTGGTTCGCCCGGGCAAGAGTACCGTCGTCGAGCTTCACGAAGGACCAGGGCTGTGCCGTCTTGCCTGTCAAAACCTGCTGCCATAGCTGCAAGCCAACCTCCCGGGTGTAGGGATTGCGCACCATGGCGGCGATCTGATCGTTTGCGACGTTCTGCCGGGTTGCCGGCTGAGCAGCGGCGATCACATCTGGGCCAACGTTCAGCGCCGGAGCGGTTGTGGCGGGTACCGTGGCAGACGGCACCGGGGGATTGACCGGGCCGCTTCCTGCGGCGAGCGGCGTCTGGCGATAGGCCGTCGTTACGGTCGGGTCGACATACCCGGACTGTGGGGCTTGGCTAGGGCCGAGCGCGGCATTCAACTGGGCAGGCGTCGCCGTGGCAGGATTAAAATTGGCTGCGGTCGTTGCTGCCTGCGGAGCTGGGTTGCTGGCGCGCATCTCCGCCCCTGCTCTCGGCATCGGCAGACCGATTGACGGATCAAGACTCGCAACCTGTGTCGGACCGGCTGGCGCTGCTGCCTGCGGCTGCGCATTGGCGAATTGCTGGGCATAGTAATTCTGCGTCAAAGCAGCGCGCTTTGCAGCTTCACCGCCCGGTTGATCATACCCGGCAAACTTCCAAGCGTTCGCCATGATGCTTGCAGCTTCCTGCGGGCTCTTGGCGGCGTTCAGGCGCTGGATGAGCGTCGGATCTTCCTGAAGGAAGAATTTCGCCTGCAGTTCCGGGCTGATGTTGGACGCATCGGCGCCCTGCGACTGCGCAAAGTTCCGCAGATTGGCAAGCCGCTCATTGCGCCAGGACAAAATGCCGCCGGCGGTGCCTGCCTGACCGCTCTGCGACGGATCGGCCCAGGCAGCATTCACCTTCGAAGGGTCCCAAGAGCTTTCGGCGCGTCCGGTCGCGGCAACTGCTGCCAGACCATAAGGGTTCGTCAGGCCACCGCTGCGCACCGTGCCGATGAATTGGTTCTGGATTTCGTTCGGCGTGCCGGTGGCGACGCTTCCCTGCACCGGCGCCGGGTTGGTGGCCGCGACCTGCTGTTGAGCCGCAGGCGCGGGAATGCGGTTGCCGCCGAACAAGCGACCGAGAAAGCCGGGTTGCTGCTGGGGTGCGGGCGTGCCGGTGATGGCGGGAATGACGTTCTGCTCGAATGCCTTGTTCTGAGCGGCGGTATCGATCGCGCTGCCAAGGGAGTTCGTCAGGGTATCGAGCCACGAGGTATTTGCGGCCGGGAGCTGGGTAATCGGAACGCGGAGACTTGCGATCGCCATCAGAACAGACCTCCCGTAAGTGCCTTGGTACCGAGGCTGATGCCTCCCCCGACGAGCTTGCCGAGGAATGAATTGCTGTTCTGCGCTTGCTGCTCTTTGACGGCTGCCAGATCGTTGTTGAGGCCCATTTGACCTTGAGTGACGGAGCTCGTGAGCCCGAGGCGATCATCAGCAGTCCCCTGATACAGGGCTGCCTTGTTTCCAAGCACGCCGGATGCACCGTTGGCCGCAGTAAGGCCTTGACCGGATAGGCCGTTGAGCCGATCAAGCCAGCTTCCATATTCCTGATTGGCAAGCCCGGTGCCAAATTGCGAAAGCGCCGTCAGCGTGTTGCCCGAATTGAGCATGCCGGCCGCCGATGCGCCGCGAAGCGCTGCCTGCGTGCCCTGGTCGAGCGAGAATTGATAGCCAGGGCCGGCTTGGAAGGCGCCGGTTGCCGCTGCATTCCCATCTGCGCCGTTCAGGCCGAGCGCGTCGGAATACATGTTCGTAGCACTCTTGCCTGCAGCCAGATACGGATCGTAATTGCTTGAGGCTTGATCGAGAGCGGCTGCAGACTTCTGCTCGCCGGTGTCAATAATGCTATTGCCTGCGTTCTGGAAGTTGTTGAGCAAAACGCCGTTCTGCCCGATCGCAGCTTTTGTCGCTTTCCCAATGTTGCTGCCGGTCAGAGCGTCGAGAAATCCCATTATAAACCTCCGGCCGCTAGGCGCTTTTCAACTTCGCGAATGTGTTGGTCGAGCGCCTTCAGGTACTGATACCAGTTCTGATTGACGCGGCCTGTCTGCGGGTCTGCAATCCGCTCGGTTGGCACCGGCAGTTGCGGCAGTGGTGAGAGTGTGGAAGCCATCAGTTCGAAACCGGCGTCGCCTGCTGCAAGCCGCCCAAGATCGACACATAGACAGGGTCGGAAACGTCGATGCGCCAGACGCGGCCATATCGGCTCGACATACCGGCGCGATTGATGACGACGGGCGTTCTATGAGTTGCCAGACGACCAATCGGACGCTGCAGCGGCGTTCCAAACGAGTTGCCGCCGTCATCCGACCACGAAATCATGCAAACCGGATCCGTCTCGATCGGCTCATCACCGGCAACGAGGCCCTGTCCAACGATCATATCGAAGTCGGCTCGTGGGATGGCGATCCGATCGGGAAAATTCGCCGTGGGAAGGGAAATTGCGCTCAAGACGAGCGGCTTGCTGCCTTCCTTGGCATAGTTCGGGTCGAGCTTCCAAACGTCCCCTGTCGTACGGTCTCCGATCACCCATCCATTGAATGCCTTGACCGAACAGACGCCACGCCAATGGTCATTGAGATAGCTGGCGCGCTCATGCCAGAAGCCGGTTGCAAGCTCATAGGTCCACGAGAACGTCGGGCCGGTCACTGTTGCCCACATATGGCCCGAGGTGACTGCTACGGTGACATCGATCGTCGACTTGTCCGCGACGGCCTCGATCAAGCGATCCAGATCCGAGCCGGAAATCTTAGTGGGCTGGTAGCCACCATCGAGGCGATAGACACCATTGTCGTCACCGACGAAAATCAGGCTCGAGAAACCGTCTTCATTGCCTGCGACGGCGTAGGTATCGGCCAAGCCCTTCGAAAACACGGCGGCGCGCGAGAACGGCGTACCGGTGGCGTTACCGGCGTTCTGCCAGAACTCCATTCCAGATGGCCCGAAAAGCACAAGCTGCTCGCCGAAACCGAAGGCGTTCAGCAATCCACCGGGATGGCTTTCGGCCTTGCCAAAATCGAGTGCGTTGACAGCGGTATCATTGAGTGCCGAAACGAAATAACGGCCGTCGCGGATCGGGAAGATGAAATAGCCATCGATGAACGTCACGCTGATCGGCTGCGGCAGGTCACCATCCGCATATGCTAGCGGCGGAGCATCCCGCGTGACGATGAAGGCGCCGTTCTCGGTAACGCAGACAATATCCGGTATCGGGGCTTTGTTATTCCGCGCAAACGTCACGCGCTTTGTGCCGCTCAGAGCGCCGATATCGGTCACGACGAAGGCGCCAGAGACGAAATTAACCCGCGTCAGTTGATCGGCCTGAGCGACGAACAGATCGCCGTTATAGAAGTGGAAGCCGCGGCAACTGTTATGCGCCGTGGTCGCAACTGGCGAAAGACCTGGGGCGCGGCGGCGAGCGAAGCTGTTGCGTGATCCCTGCTCGAGCGGCTCGGCATAGCAGTTGATCAGACGGCCGGAACCTTCGCCCGGGCGCGCACCTGGCTCCGTGCTGGTCGGGAAGATGATGTCAGCCATCAGAAATATTCCACCGGCAGGACTGAGCCGCGAACATATGTCGAGTTGCGAAGCTGGCGCAAAGTGCTTTCGGCTGCCAGATTGGACGCCTCGTTGCGCGGCTGCCCGAAGGTAGGAGCGGCCTCGTTCGCAAGGATCGTCGCAAGCGGATTGATGAACTTGTCCTCAAACTCGTTGGGATCGTTCGCGCCATAAATCTCGCGATCGTTAAGCTCCTCGAGCTTTCCGTCGATGATGCCGTCGATATCCTGGACATTCTCAGGCGCTGGGCTCTGTCCTATGCCGCCGTCAGCCTGCAGAAGCTTGAGCGTGGCAAGAATCAGGTCTTGTCTCGTCTTCATCTCGCCACGCTCCGTTTCAGATCAGGATGCGATGTATTCGGCCTTGTCCTCATCGGACAGAGCGTTGAATGCGTCGGCCTCTTCCTTTGACAGCGCCACGTGATTAAGCAGCGCGCTGCCCTGCATGATGGCGAATGTACCGTCTTCCTGCTCAATGGCGATCAGCGGCTCTTCATTCTGAGGAGCTTGCGGGATCGCCCTCGGGGGTGCCTTTCCGTCATCCAGAACCTGGAAGAACGGGTTGCCCCGAAGAATCGTCAAAACCGCTTCATCGGTGACATCGGTTGCGCGCCGAGCGCTGAATTTGTGGTTCAGCGTCTCGGTATCGTCGGGGGTGCCGGCTTCCGGCAGATATTTGACCTTTACCATCGTCGCGCCCCTCAGTTGGCCGGGATGTAGGCAAGGACGAGCTCAGCGTCGCCGGTTGTCGCTGCCGTACCGCTGTTGTCGACGGCGAACACGATATCCGTGTCGACCGTGACCTTATGGCCGACCGCAACGGCCATCGGCGCGAAGCCCAGTGCTGCCAAGGATACGTTTAGGCCGTACTTGGATGCGTTGCTGGCATCGCCGATCTGGACGCGATTGTTGGTGCCGGCATTGAAAACCGTCTGCACGTCAACGCCCGAGAGAGGCGCCAGGATGATGGCACCAGCCGGAATCTTGAATTTCCACGTCAGAACGCCATCTGAAAACTGGATGCGCTTGCGGTAGTACTGGACATTCTGAAAGCCGGCGTCACGCGCCGTGGTGTTGGCATTGAGAGGCATCGTCGTGCCCTTTCATGAGTGAGGGAAGGGAAATGGGCGACAAAAGCCGCCCTAGCCGTTCATCAAGAGTCCTGCGCGGCGCTGCTGAACTTGGTGACGACGCCCCACTGCTTCAGTGCCGTGCCGTCCATCGGATGCTTCTTGAACATCTTCGCTGCGCCGTAGGCCATCTCGGTGCCGACGCCCTGAATGAAGCCGTAATCATCTTCCTTGCGGAAGGTTGGCTTTGCCATCTGGCCCCAACCAAGGACTGCCGCCTGTTGACCACAGAGAAAGCCGGGTTCAATGCGAGTGTTGGAGTTGCCGGCCGTCTGAAGTGAGGTCCAAACCTGCGTAACGTACAGGGTGATTTCCGGCACCTTCCGGATGATGATGCCATCATAGAGAAGGTCGCCGTCGACAAAGAGCGGGTTCTTGTCGATGCCATTGCCTTCGCGGGCGCGAGCATTCGTGTTCGCCGTCTTGATGTCGGCGTCATTCTGCAGGTCACGGAACTCATTCGAACCGCAGAAATAGACGTACCATTGATAGCCGTCCGCAGTTTTGTACGGCCGGATTGCCGGCACCGCGTTTTCAGCCATGCGCTTCGCCAAGGTGAGCGACGCCGCGCTGGACTTGCCGGCTGCCGTGGTGATGTTGGCCAGCGCCGTGGCGTGGGTGGCATTGTAGTTCGCAATCGCATTGCCGTAGAGGATGCGGTCGCTGTTATCCTGGTTCCAGGTATTGCGCTGGGCAGCCGTCGCGGCCTCGTAGCTGATGCCGTTGACGGTGTTGCCGTCGTCGGAACCGAGTCCCACGGGAGCGATTTCCGCGGGAAGAGCCATGAAGGCAGCAATCAGGTCGTCGCGCTGACGCTCCTTGCCCCAGTCCGAGAGTAGCGGCTTCGCTTCGCCAAACAGATCGGCCGAGTCCTTCTGGATCTCGTTCTTCTTCATGGTGACGGCATTGCGCGCCCAATCGATCCACAGACGCATGCCGTAGTTATCGATCTTGTCTTCATTGCCAACGAGCGTACCCGAGCCGCGTCCTTTGCCGCGAAGCTTGGTGACCATCGGGATGTTCATCTGCTCGCCGCCGTTCTTCAGCTCCTGGCGGATGCGGATGATAGCGGTTAGATCCGCGCCCATATAGGGAGAGAACAGGTTTTCGCGAACGAACTCGCGGTTGATTTCCTTGGTGTACTGGACAAGTTTATTGTTGTCCTGAACCGTAGAGACGGCCATGGGATGATCCTTTCAAGACGGGCGCGGCGCCTCGCAGGGCGTTACCGCTTGCCGCTGGTTGCGTGGCTGAATAGCGCGCTGTCGCTCATGTCGTTGTCCGCAGCGGTGTTGCCACCGGACGGAAGGCGACTGAGAGACGGCGGAAGGCTTGTGACGGGCTGGGCCGAAGTCGAACTGGATGCTGCACCAGAGCGGACGCGTTCGAGGATCTTCGCCTGTTCGGCGGGGTCAGCGAGACGCCTTTCAAGTTCAGCTTGAACGAATGCATCCGGGTCGTCTCCAACCCGAGCAATCGCTTGCTGCTGCTTGTGCCACTTCACCAGATTGTCGAAGGGATTGCCGCCGGCGGAAGTAATCTGCTGATGCAGAACCTTCCCTTCCGGAGTGCCGAACAGCTTTTCTGCCGCTGCCTTGGCCGCTTGCACGGCATCAGGCGTGTGCACAGCTGCAGCTTTCGATTCCCACAGCTCTTCACGCATTTCCTGCATCTGCTGCTGGAACGGCGTGAGCTGATTTTGCAGATAGGCGTCGGGATCATCCCAAAGGGCGATCGGGCGCTCTTCCTGCTGTGGCTGCGACGCTGGTCGCTGCCGCGCAATGACCATCCCGCGAAGTTCCGCGATTTCGCGGCGAAGAGCTTCGGCGTCTGCCTCTGCTGCCTGCCGCTTTTCGCGTTCAGCCTTCACGGCGCCGACTGGAACATTGCCGGGATTCGGCTGCTGTTCGGTCGGCGCCGCGGCGGTTGGCTGCTCGACAACAGGAGCCGGCGTTTCTTCCGGCGTCTTGGTGGCGAAGCGACCATGATCGTCGCGGGCTACGGCTGTCTGTTCAGTTACTGGTGCTGGTGCATCTGCTGTGATCTCAGGCGCCGGAGCGCTATCGGACAACAGCTCATTCAATTCCGAGTTTACGGCCATTGTAGTCTCCAATTCGTGGGAGTTTTCACGGATCGCCCTTGAGCCTGGCGGCGGCTATCGCCCATGAAGTCGGCGGCACTCTGCTGAATGCGGATCAGCGCCCGATGATCGCCCTTTAGGATGGCGGCTCCTATGTGAGGTTGGCTTGAGCCTGCTGACGCGTCCGTGCGGCTTCATTCGCCGCTTGCATTGGCTTCAATTCTGCCTCGACATTCGATTTTCGCGCGTCAGCGAGCGTTTTCGCCGTCTGCGCGTTGGTATTGCGGATCTCGGCGACGCTACGGACGACATCAAGGTCATTCGGAGCATCCGGCTGCGTCGGGTTGTTCGCCTCAGACATGGCCTTGGCGGCCTGTGCATGCTTCAACTGCGCACCGGCCTGCGTCTGTTGCAATTCAGCTTGCGCCTGGGCAACAGCGAGAGGGTTAGGCTGTGCGGCCTGCTGCTTGGCTTCCTGAAGAATGGCAAGCGCCCGCTGTTTGATCGACCCTTGCAACGGAGAAAGCTCGATCAGAAGCTCTGGCGGAACCGCAATCCCCTTCTGCGCCATGATGGACAGGGTATCGTATGCGTCGCCCTGCATGTTGACGCTGTCCGGACCTTCGTCGAGGATGATGTCGACATCGAGCGAGCCAAGAGCGTTCACGATGGCCGGCTGACCGGTCCGCGGATCGATTGACAACTGATTGACGGCAAAGAACTGGGCAACCTTGTCATCATCAGTGACGCGGATCCAGCGCTCGCCGGTCCAATGCTGCTGAACGGCGCACCAGATCGCTCGATAGACGCGGATCTTCCAGCCACGATTCGATGAAAGGTAAGGCCCAAGCTCGGCAACGCCGGCACGCTGCTGCAACTGAATTGCGCGCCCTGACATATCCTGTACGCCCTGCCCCATCAGCGCCGGGTTGAAACCGTAGTTCTCAATCTCGTTCTTGGCGTCCTCAAGGAATGCCATCTGGCCTTGCAACTCTTGGCCGCGGGCCGCGTCATCGAAGACTGGTGGGGTGGCACCGGGCGCGACCTCGATTACTCCATCGGGTCGCGCAGCCTCGCGTCGTGTCTGCTCAATATCGTCGACGGCGCCCTTCTCGACGATGATGCGCCGAGAGTTGAGCGTATGAAGCCCCTTGGAGCGCCGAGCATTCACCTCGTCCTGGCTGGACTTCATGTTGCGGATGAAGCCGTACCGATCACCGTCCTGATCGATCGCCGCCGACCACATGATGTATTTGCAGATCGTCTTGTTCTTCTCGTTCCGAAGATAAGACGGACCCTCGGCCAGGATCATGGAGCCCGTATAGATGCACCAGAACCATTCGCCGTTTTTGATGTACCAATGGTCGACGATGCGGATACGCTTCGATGTCTCGCCGTTCGCAAACCATTTGCTGTCGCTGTCCGGATTGCTGGTCAGCTCGGAGCCGTTTTCCAACGAGGCGCTGATTTCAGCGGCTTTGTCGGGAAACATCTCGATCGCGGCTTCTTCGTCAGCCCACTTCCCAACCCCCATGTAACGGGCATCGGAGAAGTCCGGCTTCAGAGAGCGCGGATCGTAAAAGAACGAAGCCGCATCAACCGTCTCGATCCCGATCTCGGCGTCACCCCGATCTCCACGCTCGATGATAATCTCGACGCCGGCAAGGCCGTCGACAGCGCCATCCTGGCCGCTCAGGAGCGCTTTGGTCTGCCAATCCTGTTCATCGCAGACATACCGGAGCACAGCGGTCGCAACTTCGGCGCCCTCTTCGTGCTTCGGCGTTCGCGGGAATCCTCGCGGGTCCTGCTTCTGCTGCTCGAGAAGCCCAACGAGGCTGTTGATCTTGCGGCCGATGCGATTGTACGTGACGACAGGCTGCTTGCGCTTATTGAGAACCTTGATTTGATCAGCCGTATACTGGGCACCGTGATAGTAGCGTCGCGCGTTCTGCTGCTCTTTGATTTCCTCGTTCTTCAAGCCGATGTAGTCGAGATACGCCTTCTTCAGCTTCGCGTGATTGGCGGACGACTGGGCAGGCGGAAGCGTCGAGGCGGTCGGCCCCTGCGACGGGGACGAACCAGCCGAATAGCCTGTTTGATTCATCAGTAGGTTATCCAATCCCCGGCATCAGCGTTGTCGGAACGCGATTTGTAATCCTGGCGCGGCTTATCTTGTTCGGATGTCTTCGTCGGTACAAATGGTCGGGACATGCAGCCGTAGCGGGCTTCATCGGCCACGTGGTCCTCTGCATCGGTGTCCAAGTCTTCCGGCCTGTCAGGGTCATGCTGCAGCAGTGGCACCGTGCGAATGAAATCCTTGCAAGTCGAGAAGACGAACAGTGTTGGCCGCTCGCCGTCACCTTTCAGCCTGGCACGCATCTGGTCCCAGCCGCCCATGGCGCCGCGCTGAGCGACGCGAGCATTGTCAGCCGGCTTGAACATCACCTTGAAATTCGTCTCCCGCATCATGCGGCTGGCGATTGATGGACCGCCGTCTTCGGCGAAGGCAGCGGGATCGAGAACGCCATAGGACAACTTCTCCGTCGGCGGCTGGGTCATCTTCTTGGTCTGCGGATCAAAGCGGGCACCCTCGCGCTCCGCAATCCCGCGCGCCACCTCCTCGGCCGTCAGCTTCAAACCAACGTTTGCTTCACCTGCCTTGCAGCCATACCATTCGCGATAACGGACAATCGCACCACGCGGGATGACGCCGGATTCGGTCGGATAGTCATCGCTGGCGATTGCCCACCAACCAACGGAGAACGGCCTGGCAGAGCCCCAGTCCATCGATCGAAAACGCGTCCAGTCACCCGGAAGAACGAACGGTCGCACAATATGCCTGCGCGTGTCCCAGCAATCGAAGAACGCACCCTCGATCGCGTTCCAGTCGCCAGAGAGCCAAGCCTTAACGAGTTGGTCAGAGCCGACGAGATACAGGTTGTTGATGTAATCCGGGTCATTCTCAAGCAGGAGCTTGTTGTCTTCGATCCGGCTCGGGATGAAGACGTAACGGTGCTCCTTGCCGTTTGGAAGCTTGCGCGCCAGCAGCTTCATGCCGTTTGGCGCAGGGTCGATATATCGTTGCTTGATCCAGTGCTGCCCAGCACCGCCGGGATTGCCAGTCAGGATCAATTGCGTCGGAACGCCTTTCGCGGAACGCAGGACACCGAACATTCGATCGATCGGCTTCGGGTCGGGGTAAAGACCCGCTTCCTCGACGCAGGCATCGGTTACGTTTTGGCCTTGATACTTGTCGGCGTCCTGAACGCGCTCAAGCGGTCGAAAACGAAGACGGCCGCCTCCAGGAAACACCCACGTCTTTTTCTGCTCGTTCCAATCGGCGCCGATCTTGCCGTATATCTCCTTGCTCCGCTCGATCGCATCGTCGAGCATCGGTAGCTCACGCCGGCAGAAGATCGCATTGAAGGCAGACCGGTACGTCGCGGCCTTGATGGCATACTTGCCAAGAACGCCATCAGTCTTTCCGCCACCACGCGCGCCGCCAAAGAACACCTCTCGGAACGGGCAATCGACAAGTGCGGTTTGTGGGCCAGCCTGAGGAGCCCACGCCGTCCTACTTATCGTCGTCTGATCCATGCTCTTTCAGCCAATCGGCCTCTGTCATGGGCTTGGCATTGATGACGAAGTTGACCTTGCTGTTCAGATCGATATCGAGCTTGTCGCCATAGACCTTCGGGCGAAGCTTGCCGGCCATCCATTTGCGAGCGTCAATCTGCAGGCGGCGATGCTCGATCATATCCGCCTTAGTCATTTCGATGACGTTGCCGTCCTTGTCGACCTTCGTCTTCTCGCCCGTGATCGGCGTATTGGCGATGTCGAGGATCTCGTCAAAGAGAGCGTCAGCCTGGGCTTCACGAGCGCGCGCGTACATGTCGCGAAAGCTATCGTGTGCACCCAACCACCTGAAAACCGTTGCCCGATGCGGCATGTCCTCGGCGAGGCATATCGATTTGAGGCTCTCCCCACCTGCGAGGCGCTCACAAATCCCATCCGCTATCTCTTTTGTGAACTCCGATGGTCTGCCTGTCATTTTACGCATAATATTCTCGCAAAAATATTCAGTAGTCCTCGACTCTTTTGATACTTAGTCGCAAACTATGGTTGTTTCTCTGCGTAATAAGTTTAACGCAAGGTTTCATCACCGAATGAACTAGGGAGCGAAAGATGGAATTCGAAAAGGGCGATGTAGTGCAGCTCAAATCAGGCGGTCCAAAGATGACGATTAGCGATATCGGCAAGTACAACTATGCAGACTATGACAGCGCCAACTGCGATTGGTTTATTGCCGACAAATCACCATGGAAAAAGGAAAGCGCTATTTTCCCGCTTCATTCACTCAAGAAGGCTGAGTAGACATCTGGATTCCGAGCGTATGCAGGACTTGCATGGATTAACCTTGGGAGGGTTTCGTGATCAGCAACAATGTGCCTCACAACGATTTCAAAGAAGGCTTCATCGTAGGATATCAGCTGCTTAAAGGTACTGCCGTCGGCATACCTGGGATACCAGGGGTGCCGGGAGTGCCCGGCAATACGACAGCCTTCCTGATGGGAATCAAGGCTGGCATTAAAGCTGCCGGTGGAACGCTCACGAAGTAGAATCCTCTGAACTACTCAATGCCACATATCAATAGCGCAAAATCAAGCGAGGAATTCCCACCATGGAAAAAGGCTCAGATGCTTACAAGATCGAGTTTCTACTCGGGCAAGTCCACGGGCTGAGTGGCTTCGTTCAAGCACTTGCAGTTGAACGCCCCGATCCACGCCAACTTTCCATAAGCGCCTAGGAATTCCCAAGTCGGTCTGGCGAAGATCGAAATAGCGCCGATCTCGTTGCTTTGCGACCAAAGGTGCGGTGACTGAAAGAAGTATTATTCACGCAGGAGTTACAAAAATGGGTCTGAAAGACGAAATAATCTCTATCGTATCCAAAGCAGACGAAGAACGAGACAACCAAAAGAATGCAGCCCAACAAGCTATGGAAACGATAAAAAGGAAAGACAGGGAAGACGCCACAGCGGCCTTAGAACACCTGCTGAGCGACGAAAGTATAAAGAAGATAATCAAAACTCACGCCGCAAAGGGTGGAAAGAGGGTTGCAATGATATCCGCTAAAAATGGAATGACTGCACTATACGACTCGCCTGCCATCCCATCGTCTCGACAGACTATACTGGATATCACATTCGCCGCCAAACCAATGGAAGCAGCACAGGCGTTTAAGGATGAGTTCATCCAATCGCGCGTCCGAGAGTTGGCTAAAGAGGGACTTAAGTTCGAAAGCAGATTCGATATGCAAGAGCAGGTGCTGGTTATAGCAATTGACTACAGCAAAGCCGTGTCCTGATCTATTTGACAAGCATGGCTATTACCGACCGTGTCGGTGCGAAAGTGTCCAATGTCGAAGGCTCTCATCTGTGGACCGCCTGGCTATGCCATCCGCCGAAGGGCGGGAAGATCATCAGGCGCCGGCCACGCATGCAAATCCGATGTTATCGATTTGCCGCGCCTGGTCACCCGGTGTTCGAATTCCCGATCGGGAAGGATCGATTCCGGCTCTGCCGTTCGGCCCGCTCCAAGAGCTGCCGGCGGCTTTAACTCACAAGTCTGCTGGATCGGAAAAATCGGTGAGCGTTCTACGCAAATCACCACTATCCTTTTTCTATACCGAAGACGGGTTCCGAGTAAATAGCCTGAGACGCCTGATTTCTAAGCTTTCCGGTATTTTCATATCCAAAGTGAACTGCGAGGGCGGTCATGCCCTGCTTTAACATTTCTATATAGGCTCGCTGAAGGTTCTTGCTCTGGGTAAGTTCGGTTATGGCCCTGCCCTCTCCCGCGACCCTCACCATGATGTCATAGCCGATCCCAAGCACGCGCCGGCAATCGGCTAGATCGATACCCGCCTGGATTTGGCGATCGGAAAGAGCGGATCTCGGGCCGCCGCCATCTACGGGCTCGCGGCTATAATCAAATGATCCGGTCCCTGCGCCACCGAGCGCTTCCCATATAACGCGGAACCGCTCTGCTGCCTTCACCTGAGCTGGGTTAATGAGTTTACGCCGCTCAAGCGTAACCAGCGCGCTTTCCCGCAAGTTCACGGCGCTCAAGATCCGTTTCGGGTTCCAGCTCTCGCCATCATGCGCTGTGTTATGGAGCGGGTTGTCTACCTCGTGCAGAACCAAATCTGTCTGGCGGTGCCCGATGCCTGCCAAGGTAACTTTGCTCAGCTTTGCCTTGCGTCCTCGTACCGCCATTTCAATGCCCTCGATTAGTGGATTTATCTGCGACTATGAGCTGTCGCGGCAGTTGCGAAACGGAGCCGAATATCCGTCCAAGAAGATGGCTTCGGATTAATAAAGTTAAATGCGCTCGCCTCGATAAAGGCCCAAGAAAGGCTCTGCCGTATTGGAGTCCTCGACCATGAACATCATGCCGCGCTTCTCTCCAGTCCGCGTTGTTCGCAACTCTACTGGCGAAATCAAAACCGTAGGAAGCGCCGACGACGCCTGGAAGACGCTTCTTGACGATTGGCCGGCCGACGAGGGCAACTGCTTCATGTCCGCGCTGCTGATCTGCATGGAAGTGCAACTCGGCGAGCGCTCGCCCGAGGAAGCTCGTGTAGCTTTCATAGATGCCGCGGTAGAAGCAGGCGTTCCCTTGCTGTCGTGACCTGGCATCTGGTTCGATCCCACCAACCACCGGAACCTTCAAGGCTCCGGCAAGTTGACTCTTCATATTCACAGGAGACGTCCAATGGCCCAATGGTGGAACAAGCCCGTAATCGTCGAGACCCGCAAGACTGGCGACAGATTGGTGATCTCGAATAGCGAACGAGCTGCTGAGTACATGCTCAACGAATGGCCGACCCTTGAAGATGGTCAAGCATACAAGGCCGCCCAGAAGGCACTCCAGCAATCCCACGATGGCAAGCTTGAGGCCGAAAAGGCTAAAGAGGCTTTCCTCGCAGCTCTCGCAGAAGGCGAAATATTTGTCTTTGATGAGTGAAATCGCACTAACACACTGATGCGCGTAAGAAAATGGAAGCGAAGGTATAATTTCGCTCATGCTGCTTGCTCCCATTCGCGCCAGCCGGCGCCGTCTTGAGGCTCGAGGAGATTGTCGGGAACCTTGCAACCGGGCTGCCCGGGCGCTGGACCCCACTGAGCCGTCATCCACTTTGCCTCGCGGCGTCCATAGCGCAGGCGTTTGATCCAAGTCTCTTCGCCGACCATTTGCAGGGCCTGCGGCGGCGCTGGCGCAAAGCTCTCGAAGCGTCGCTTGGAGATGAACCGGCATGCGTGCTGCACTTCGAGGTTTGGTTTTTGTTTGAGCAACGATTTGTAGCCGGGCACGGCGTTGAGGCATGCCGATCGCTCTTCGATGTCGAGCTTCTTCCATGCATCAAATGCTTCCTTTTTGCCCATGCCCTTGTGAGTAGGATAAGCCTTCCAGAAAGCTTCAAACTCCTCTGGGTAAGAAAACCGATTCTTGCTTTTCGGCGTTTCGTCCGAATTTTCGGACAAAGATTCTTTTCCTTCCTTTCCTTTCCCTTCCCCTGAGCACGCGTCATCGACGCGTGGTTCACGCGTGATTGACGCGTCAAATTGTTCAATATTTTCAGGCGGCGGAGGTAAATCGCTGGCGCGTTCGCGGTTGTTTATGACTTGATGTCGATGCCACGAAGGAATGAACCCAAAATCACGGTTTCCTGACGTGTATTTGACGACAAATCCACGCGTGAGCAACGCGTCAAGCACGCGTGAGAAGTCAACCTCATCGTATGGCATCACGGCCACCTTTAGCTGCCGCGGTCGCCAAGCGAACCTCCCTTCCCGATCGCACTGCGTCCACAGGCCAGCAAATGCCAGCCGCAACGGCAGACTAGTCTGATGTTCAGCCTCGAACAGATCTTCGTGTGTGAAGAATTCGGGTTTGATCGTTCGAATCCTGGACATCAAAAAGACCTCGCTGCGTTCCGAACAGCCGAGCAGGCGATGTCGACGAATAGGTCGACGGTCTTCACCGCTCCGTTGCGCTGTTTGGCGATGATGAATTCAAGCTTGTTCTGGCAGTCGGCGAGCTTCTCCGAGCGTTCAAACTCCTCTTCCTCGTCCTTCCCCTTGGCCTTCTCTAGGTAGTAGGCCTCGCGGTAGAGAAACGCGACGGTGTCGGCGTCCTGTTCAAGGGATCCGGAATCACGAAGGTCCGACAGCATCGGCCGCTTGTCCTCGCGACCTTCGACACCGCGGCTGAGCTGCGAAAGCGCGATCATGGCGAGGTCTTTTTCGCGGGCGATCTGACGCAGGCCGGCCGAAATCTCCGAGACCTCGTTATTGCGGTTTCCTGAGTATCGCGACGACGCTGCGACGAGCTGCAGATAGTCTACGATCAGGAGATCGATCTTGCTGCCGGCGCGTTCTGCGACGTCCTGCATGCGCTCAACCTTCACTCGAAGGTCGGAGATCGAAAGGCCAGATTGCTGTTCGATCCAAAGCGGCAGAGAGTTTAACCGCTGCTTTGCGTCGCAGATTTTCTCGAAGTCCTTTTCGGACACATTGCCGGTGATCAGATCGGAGTAAGGAATCCTCACATTCCAATCATAGGCGATATCTGTCAGGGCGCGCATCGCAAGGCGATTTGCACCCATCTCCAGTGAAATAAATCCAACCCCAGCGCCTGCCTGTGCCGCCTTAACACCTACCCCAAGTCCGACCGCCGTCTTGCCCATAGAAGGCCTGGCGCCGAGAACAACCATCTCCCCGCGGTGAATGCCGCCGGTCAGCCTGTTGATGTCACTAAGGCCCCAGGTAATCCCGGTGATGCCGCCGCCGTTGCTCATGGCATGCTGGACTTCGTCCAGAGCTACGTCGGCAGCCTCGGAAAGGGAAAACCTTGTTCTGCTGCGGGTGCCGCTACGAAGCCCGGATGCAATATCGTCGAAAGCCCGCGTCGCGTTGCGGATCAGCGCGCCCGGATCGACGCCGGGGTAGTTCGCCGCGGCGGCGATATTCTCGGCCTCGACCGCCAGACTTATCCGCGCGGATTGCGAAAGGAGATTCGGGATACTGTTCTTGAAACCGGCAACGCCGTGAACGGTGTTCGAAGCGAGCGCGGCCAGATAGGCAGACAGCGGGCGCCCAAGAGACTTGCTCCACTGCGCTGCTTCGTCTTCAGGAAACAGCTTAAACACGATGGCGATGCTTGAACTGCCGTATCGATCATGCGCAAGGAGCATGTTCTCGAATATGCGGCGATGCAGCGGCTCAACAAAATGCTCGGGCTTCACGATGCCCAGCGCTGCCGTCACGCTACCGACCATCAGCAGAGACCCGAGAATTTCTTGCTCTATCTCAGCAATGAAATTAGAAGCCGGCGCAGCCGTCATCCGATGACTCCTCCGCGCGGGCCTTCGACGAAGTTCCGCTGCTCGGACGTCATGAACAGATCAAGCCATCGGCGCCAAGCACGGCCGGCGGTTATGCCGTCCTCAACGCTGCCAGTCGATTGAGCCAAGCGCTGCGCGGAGACATATGCGTCCCAAGACTCAATTTGCGCCTCCAGCGATGGCAGATCATCGTTGGCGACATTCGTGGCGCGCAGCGCGCTTCCGCGGGTGTATGCGTTAGGGCCCGTCATGATGACATTTCCTCCTAGCGCTGCACTGTGGCTTCCGGTGGGTAGAGATCGGGGCGAAGATCCGATCGGTCGACGCCGGAAATCTTCTCGATTTGTAGGACACGAAAATATGGGGCCTGCGTCCACTGGCTGATGGCCTGGGGTCGGATACCAAGCTTTCGGGCAAGTTCGACGCGACCACCCGATTTCTCGATCGCTAATTTGAGGGCGAGATTCATGTTTCGGAAACCTTTGCGATGTATGCAATGTAAGTAAGACAGACTTTCCTTGCTTACGCAAGTAATTTTTGCGAGATTTCAAACATGACAAGTTCGCTAGGTACTCTCATCAAAGAACGACGCCAGGGTCGCGCTTGGTCTCAGCAGGCGCTCGCCGACAAAATGGAAGTCTCGCGCGTGGCAATCGGCCAATGGGAAAAAGGCGAGACAATGCCGGCGCTTGAGCGATTGCTGAAGCTCTGCGATCTTCTCGAGATCAATTTTGAAGAAGTCGTCTCAACAAAGGATCGAGCGCTAGCGCGTGACCACCGTCTTACTGCAGATGCGAATCCGTCGTCGGTGGGCACTCCGAACACGATTCCTGTCTTCCTGACCGTCTATGCCAGCGATGAAGCGGATTATCTCAAGGGCAGTACCGTAATATCGACCGTGCGACGACCGCCTGGCTTGGCCGATGTATCGGGAGATGGCGCGGTATACGCCGTTTACCTTCCGTCAAGCGCTCTCTCGCCTCGATTTAAAGAGGGCGAGATGATCTTCCTGAATAAGAACCGGCCACCCTCTCCTGGCGATATGGTCTCGGTAGAGCTGCCTAATCCGGCAGAACCTGAAAAGGATCGATGGATTTTGCGGCGATTGCTTGAGCGAAAGCAGGGGAAAATCATCCTGGAAAAAATAAATTCCGGTGAAAAGGAAACCTTGCAAAATCAGGAGTTTCTTTCGGTACATCGCATTGCGGACTGGCCGGAATTGCTAGGCTGAAGAAAGTTTACTTTACAAAAATAGGAAAGAATGACTTTCTATTCTCCATCCACCGATGGAGCTGCTATGCATCTGAACATCAACCCGATTAATTCTGACATCGTCGGCGACCTGCTGTTTGACCAGTTGCGCCGCAGCGACGCTTTTGACGCGATCAACGCTCATCTCGTCGCAGTCCACTCAGACGAAGCTCGATTCACCGACGCCGGCTTCGCGATCGACGGCGCAGCAGCCGAGGAAACGCATACCGTCGAGGTCAAGAGCTTCAACGCCCTAATCCGCACGCCCTGCCAGTCCGGGGAAGATGTCCAGGCGAAGCTCCTATGATCAACGCGGTAGCGACCTTGGGTCAATCCTCCGTTGGTCTGTTTGCAGAATTCGCATCGATGTTCGGACGGCCCAGCACTCTGAACGCGGAGTCGGGTGCGAGACCAGCGTCAAAATTTCTCAAGAAATGGGCATCGACAAACGTTACTGCGTTTTTCCCCGATTTTGCAATGATAGGGATCAGCCTGAGTTCAGATCCATCACCTTCGAGGAACGCGTTCGCAATGTCGGTTAATACCCATATTCTTTTTGGGTCGCTTTCCTGTGAAATTGGGTCGACAAACTTCTTCACAAATTCGAACAGCGCGTTCGGAGGAGCCGGATATGCCTCTTCCAGCGTGGCAACGATCTCGGCATTCATCGACCTGTTATTCGCCTCCGCCGCAGACTTGATCCGATCTCGGAGGCCGTCTGGCAAGCGTACGATAAACTGGTCGGAGGCGCGGCTCGGTCTGCCCATCGTAAAATCCTTAAGTTTTCATATCACTGTGCGATTACCGCTCTTGCGTCAATCATCGCTCCGTGCGATGTTATCGCACAGTGATACACGTCATCCCTTAAGAAATGGAGAATGAAATGAAGGGAGCGCGCGGAGCACCTGGAATTTTGGTCCGAATGCCAGAAGAGTTGAAGACCTTTCTTGCGGATCAGGCGGCTCGCTACGGCAGCAGCCAGAATAGCGAAATCATACGCTGCATCAGAGAGCGCATGGATCGAGTAACTGAAAAGGAAATGTCGGCTTCAGCCGTGAAGTGACCCGAAAACCCTTATGGCTGTTTTGTTCGGCCGCGACAGTGAATTATGCCGAAATGAAAACGGCGACCTAACGAGGCTGCAACCTCATCGATCGCCGATTTCGAAGACTGCCGCGTTAGCGCGCGGAAATCCGATGTCCAAATAACATAAGGAGGTTTTTATGGACTCCCTGACAGATAGCATGCCGCCCAATGGCGGTAAAGGCATACGCATGTCCAGCCGCGAAATTGCGGAGCTGACCGGTAAGCGGCATGATCATGTGAAGCGCGATATCGAAAAGCTGCTTGCGGACCTTGGCGAGGATATCCCCAAGTTTGGGGGTATCTATCTGGACAGCATGAACCGCGAGCAGACAGAATACCTGCTCGATCGGGATATGACCGAAAACCTGCTCATGGGTTACAGCGCCCTCGTTCGGCAGAAGGTCATCGCTCGGATGCGCGAACTGGAGGCGCTGCTGGCGGAGCCAAAAATCCCAACCACGGCCGAAGCATTCGCAAACGCCTTCAGGCTCTTGGCTGACAGCGAGCGCCGGCAGGCGCAGCAAGCCGCCGAAATGAAGTACGTCACGACCCGTATCGACATCATCGAGCAGCAGGCCCCGTTGAAGGCAAAACCTCAAAATGCCGAGACGCGGTCAGAAGTTCGGATTCGGATGAACCGGCGGTATGGGCTGTCTAGTCCGATCGTCGACAGCGTGCTCGACCATGAGGCTTACGGCCTACGTCCCTTCGGCATGGTGAAAAACGGCCATGAGGATGCCCAGGGCAGCAGCTATGGCGTTTATTGGATCAGGGATATCAGCGCCTTGTTCAAACGCTTCGCCAGCGAGTGCAGACCGCACTCGGAGACAATGGTCCGTCACGACATCATCGCCAGGCCGTTCAAGCTGAGCCAACCATTGGAGGCATAACCAGCGACCGGCGTAATTTTGCGCCGATCTCCTCCCCACATTTTGGAGACTACTATGCCGAATACGATTCCGGCCACCGGCGAAGCCGTGACCAAACAAGCCCACTCCCTCAATCTTCTCGACGTTGCCGCTAAGTCCGGCGACAATGTCATGTCCACCACTCGCAGATCATTTCTTTCGGCGCTGCCTGGATTGGCAGCTGCGTCTGCCATCCCGGTGGTGATTGCCATCGACGGACGAACCGCCCATGCCGCGCCTGGGCCGTCTGCAATCGTAGCAGGGCCACGGGAAAATCCTGAGCTGCTTCGAGCTTATGACGAGCTGATTGCCGCCCGTGCTGAACTGGCAGAGGCGCAAGACGCGCTGGAGTGGCTGGCAGATGAGTGGCGTCATCTCTGGCCCCTTGCTCCCGAAGAGCTCTTGGAAGGAGCCAACGCTCATCAAGGCTATCCGCGCAACGACAACGCCGAGAGAGACATAATCGGTCGTTTCATGATGCGAGACACTGCCGATCTTACGAATAGGCTAAATCGCCAATTCCGGGAGATGAACGAAAAACAATGTTTCAATGTCTGCACTGTGGCGGAAGCAGAAAAATACATTGCCAATCTTTCGCGGCAAACACCGAAGGGACGCACAGAAAAGGCGTTGGCCCGCGACCGCGCCTGGATCAAGGATAGGCTAGCCATATGGAACAAGAGGCTCGTGCTTGCCCGCGAATACGAAGCCGAAACGGCACGTCTTCGTCATGAATCTGGGGTTCAGAGAGTAAAGCAACAAATTTCCGTTGCTGAACTGGCGGTGGTCAAGTCTCGCGTGGAGATATCAAAGATCCCGGCATTCACGCACGAAGGCCTGCGCATCAAGGCTGAAGCCCTTAAGATGTATAGCCTGTTTGACGGCCAAATTGATTTAGGTGGTCCCCTCGATGAAGCGGCTCGTTTCATCAAGTCTGTTCTCGACGTGGCAGGGAATCAGAAATCGGAGAGCGCCCAATGAGCCAGCGCATCACGCCGCCTCACCTGAACGCGGCCGACCTTTCCACCCACGACCTGTGCCGCCTCTATCGCATCCTCGACAATCTGGAAGAGACCGCCAACATGGCTCTTCACTATATCATTTGTCTGGATGGTGGTGCCACAATGGCCGGAGCATATGTGGACAAGTTCCAAGAATACCTTTCCGAGGAAAGGGGCAATATCATCGATGCCCTTCGGGAACGGCCCAACACCACCGACGGCGACGGTCAGAGGCGCATGGGGACCATCGTCCAGTTTGAGGCTTGGTGCCAAGAATTCCACAAGTCCACTTTGGATGAACTCATCACCAATCCCCTTTCAACTGAAGCTATTTGAGTTGGCCGCGATGGAAACGAACTCCAACGAAAAATATACGCTCGACGATATCCATGGCGATATCGGTCACCTCGTCCATCTGCTCGACGGGAGCATGACAAAGATCCTCGACGTCGACCACGACTCTCTCGAATCCCTTGACAAGCACTGCCTAAACCGCGCTTCGGCTTTCTGCTGGATCGCTCGGGATATCGCTGAGCGCGTCGACGGGCAATTCTCGAACGCCGGGATTGCAGCAAAGCTGACGCTTAGCGAAACCGTCAAGGCCAAGATTGGCGCTTGGCAGGCGGCAGAAACCCGATACCGCAAGGAAATCACGCTCAATCCAGAGAGTGACCACGACGAGCTTTGGAAAGCCAAAGAGAGTGCCGAAGATGCGATGATAGAAGCGCCCTGCCAGTCGATCGAGGACATCAGAGCAAAAGTTTTGATCGCAATGCGAGACGAAAATGTTTTCGGCAGCATAGCTGACTGCACATGGAACGGAGAGCATGGACTGAAGATATTTCTTCGTTCGCTGATGGGCGCACCGCCTGTGGATAATGGGGGAAACTGATCGATGTCAGCCGAAAATCCCCTCATCGCCCTTGTCAAGGCACTCGCCAGGCGCCGGGCGCGACTTGACGCCATTCCGCCAACTCCCGCTAATGAGAACCTTCCGAGGGATGAGCAGGCGATAAAACAATGAAACGCGCAGCGATCTATGCCCGGTACTCGACCGACTTGCAAAACGACAAGTCGGTCGAGGATCAGATCAGCCTTTGCAGGGCATATGCCGAGCGCCACGCCTTCAAGGTAATCCGGGAGTATTTTGACCGCGCCAAATCCGGCGCATCGATGTTCGGACGCCCAGGCCTTGCAGATCTGATGCAGGCTGCCGAGCGCGGCGAGTTTGACGTTCTAGTGTCGGAATCGCCAGACCGCATCTCCCGTGACATTGCCGATCTCGCGAGCGTTCACAAGACTCTAAGGTTCCGCAGCATCGTCATGAACTGCGTCAACGGTGGCGAAATGGATACGATCCAGATCGGCATGCACGGCGTCATCGGCCAAATGCAACGCGAGGAAGGCGCCAAGAAGGTCAAGCGCGGCATGACCGGCGTCGTTCGCTCCGGCCGCAATGCCGGCGGCAAGGCGTACGGCTATCGACCTGTCTACGGGAAAAGGGGAGAGCTAGAGATCGTCGAGGAAGAGGCCGCTGTCGTCCGCCGGATATTCGACCTTTATTCGGCCGGCATCGGACCAAGGTCAATTGCTGCGATGCTGAACGACGAAGGCGTAGCTGCACCACGTGGGAGGCAATGGAACGGCTCCACCATCAACGGTAATGAAAAGCGCGGATATGGCATCCTGCGCAATCCTCTCTATGTGGGGAAAATCCTGTGGAATCGGGTCCGGATGGTGAAGGACCCGGCAACCGGACGGCGCGTATCGAGGGAAAATGAAGAGACCGCAATCGAAACTATCGATGCCCCTCACCTTCGGATCATCGATGACGCGCTGTTTCAGGCTGTTCGGAGCCGGAAGGAGGCGGTCGGCGGCAAACATGCTCATACCGCCCCCAGGAACAAGCGATTGCTGTCGGGGCTGCTGAAGTGCGGGGCCTGCGGGGGCGGCTTGTCCATCATCGGCACCGATCGCAGCGGCCCACGCGTCAGCTGCAGCACATGGAAGGAATCAAAGAGCTGTTCAAACAACGCGCGCTACTATGTCCAGAAGATCGAACGCGACGTGATTGATCGCTTGCGCATCATGTTCGCCGACACTTCCGCCATAGACGCCTATGTCGAAGAATATAGGGCTGAGAGCAAGCGAATTGCCACCGAGCGACGCAATAGCCGCGGCGCAAAGGAAAACGCGCTGGCAGACGTGCAGATCAGAATTACGCGTGTGATTGAGCAGGTTTCGAGGGGAACAATCGCGGATGAGGACGTTCTGGCCATTCTTCCCGGGCTCAAAGCTGAGCGGATGCGCCTGAAAGCTGAACTTGAGGCCGAAGAGGCTCCAACCAACATCATCGAGCTGAAACCAAAGGCTGTCGAGAAATTCAGGGAGGATGTCGAGCAGCTCGCCGATATCGCCAATAGTACCGGCGCTGAACCGTCGATCCAGCTTGGAAAGGCCTTCAGGGAAGTGGTCTCGGGTGTAATCGTCCACCCACGCCAACCAGGCAAAAAATATCAATACGAAATTAAGGGCTGGCTGTCCGCAATTGTCGGCGAAGAGTTGTCGGCTGTTTTGATGGTAGCGGAGGAGGGATTTGAACCCCCGACACAAGGATTATGATTCCTCTGCTCTGACCTACTGAGCTACTCCGCCACGTCTGCGCATAATAATTGCCTATGATGCACAAAGGTCAAACGAACCACTGCTCGAAAAGCGTTGGCCCGTCGGTTGAGCGGCTTATAAGGTGCAGCTCGGCTTGGTGTCAAGCGGATGATTTGGAAAAATCAGTGCTTTCTCTTGGCCGGGCCGCTTGCCCCTTAAGCCGCGACAGGGCTTGCCAGCAAAGCCTTCAGGGAGGCCTCGGCAATCGGCTCGCGCTCGGAGCGCTCGATGAAGCCGCCGCCGTAGACGCGGGCGTCGTCGCCTGGCGCCGAATAGAGCGCGCAGGCCTGCCCCGGAGCAACGCCGGCCTCGCCGATCGTCAGGTCGACATAGATGCCGCTGGCATCGGTGTGCAACACGGCCGGCGACGGTGCGCGGGTGGAGCGGACCTTGGCGTAGCAGGCAAAGCCCTCGCCTGAAGCTGCCTGTGTCAGCGTTTCGTCGCCCAGCCAGTTAACGTCGCGCAGATAGACGCGGTGCGTTTCCAGCGCTTCCTTGGGGCCGACGATGACGCGGCGCGAGCGGGCGTCGAGATAGACGACGTAGAGCGGCTCGCCAGTGGCGATGCCGATGCCGCGGCGCTGGCCGATCGTATAGTGCAGGATGCCTTCGTGCTGGCCGAGCACGCGGCCATCGAGATGGACGATCTCGCCGGCGAGCGCCGCATTCGGCTTCAGCTTGGCGATCACATCGGAATATTTGCCCTGCGGCACGAAACAGATGTCCTGGCTGTCGGCCTTCTTGGCGACGACAAGGCCCATTTCCTCGGCAAGCGCGCGCGTCTCCGCCTTCGGCATGCCGCCGAGCGGAAAGCGCAGATAGTCGATCTGCTCCTGCGTCGTGGCGAAGAGGAAATAGCTCTGGTCACGATCGGCATCGGCCGGGCGATAGAGCGCACGCCGGCCGGGATTGTCGGCAGAAGGGTTCGGGCGCGAGCGAATGTAGTGGCCTGTCGCCAGAGCATCAGCGCCGAGCTCTTTGGCGGTCAACAGAAGGTCGGCGAACTTGACGGTCTGGTTGCAGGCAACGCAGGGGATCGGCGTCTCGCCGGCGACATAGCTCTCGGCGAAAGGATTGATCACCGTCTCGCGGAAGCGCTTTTCGTAATCGAGCACGTAATGCGGGATGCCGAGCGTCTCGCAGACGCGGCGCGCATCGTCGATATCCTGGCCGGCGCAACAGGAGCCGGCGCGATGCACGGCAGCGCCATGATCGTAGAGCTGCAGCGTGATGCCGAGCACATCATAGCCCTGCCGCTTCAAAATGCCGGCGACGACGGAGCTGTCAACGCCGCCCGACATGGCGACGACGACGCGGGTATCTTCCGGCCTCTTGTCAAAATCCAGTGTATTCACGGTCGTTGCCGCCAGTCTTGAACGATCTTCGATGCTGCCGAGCGGGATGACTTTTTTTTCGAAACGTCGTCACGCTCTCGCTATTTGATGTCGCATGATCTTATCCAAAAACCGCTGCACACTTTTTGGGATCATGCTCTTCTCGCCGAATGCCATGCAAAAGCGGCGAATTTTCATGCGGGACAATGGGCCGCACACTTTGCAGCCCGCCTCAATTGTGGACGGATATAGAAAGGATTGCCATCCGGCGCAAGGGGCAGGCCGATATGCGAATCACCCCTTGGCCTTCAAATGCCCGATCAGATTGCGCCCGCGCCGCAGCACGGTGACGGCCGACCCGATCGCAACGACCCAGAGGGCAACGGTCAGGACCCATATGCCGCCGCTCCACAACGCCTCGACAACAGAGAGGAGCGCCGCAGCGGTGACGACCGCCATGCGATGCTGCTTGGCCATCGGGCCGGAGAAATCGCTGGGGTTGCCGGTGGCGCGTCCGAGTTCGCGGACGTAGGCGGTCAGCACCGCGAAAGCGGCCGCAGCCCAGCCGAGCCCCGGCGCTGCAATGCCGTAGCCGATGCCGGCAAGGATGAGAATATCGGCGATACGGTCCGGGAATTCGTTCCAGAAGGGTCCGTCAGCCTCGCCCTTGCCGCCCTCTACCGCCACCATTCCATCGAGCAGGTTGCAGAGCAGGCGCAATTGGCAGAACAGCGCCGAAAGGATCAGCAGCAGCACGCGCATACCGACGCCGCCGGATCCGGAAAGCCAGAAGCAACCTCCGGCCAGCGCCGCCATCGCCATGCTCGCCTGCGAAATCTGGTTCGGCGTCACCGAAAGCGCGGTCATGCGCCGCGCCAAGGCCTGCGCCCAGCGCGTGTTGCGGCTGGCTAGAGGCCGCCTGTCGCCTGTTCCCTCACCCTTCATGGCCCTCACCTGTCATACTTCGACGCCTCCCGCCGGAAATCGAATAATTGTAGATCGCCGCATAGCTCGATGACACCAGCAGCGGCACCGCGATCGTCTTCAGGATCTCCGGCGTGCCGCTGAGAGCATGGATCGTCACCAGGATCGCCGCGGAACCCAGACAGGCGATCAGCGGCGGCGCCCAGAGGACTGTAAAGCCGCCGAACCGCCGCGACAGGGCCTCGACGGCCGACTTCAGAAACAGCGTCAGGCAGCCCGAAAGCACGCCTTGCACAAGACCCGCAATCAAAGGCCGCGGCATCGGATGCGTGCGATTGGCGAAGACGGCCCAGCCGCCCATGGCAAGGAACGCGAAAAGCACATGCACGATGCTGCTGCCGGCAAGTGCTTTCAGCCTGCCTGTCATGACACTGACCACCAGAAGCGGACGAGGTGGAAGAAGATGGGCGCCGAGAAGACGACCGAATCCAGCCGGTCGATCAGCCCGCCATGGCCTTCGATCAGGTGGCCCCAATCCTTGACGCCGCGATCCCGCTTGATTGCCGACATCACCAAGCCGCCGAAGAAGCCCATGATCGTGATGACAAAGGCGAGCAGGCCCGCCTGCAGCGGCGTGAACGGCGTTACCCACCAGAGCGCCGCCCCGATCAGCGAAGCGCTGATGACGCCGCCGACGAAGCCCTCCACCGTCTTCGACGGCGACAGCCGCGGAGCGATCTTGGTTTTCCCGAAGAGCTTGCCCCAGACATATTGCAACACGTCGCTCAATTGGACGACGATCACCAGGAAGGCGATGAGCAGCACGTTGCGGCCTTCATAGCCCGGAATATGCAGGGTGAGCAGTGCGGGCACATGCGAGGCGCAGAAGACGCAGATCATCAGCGCCCATTGCACTTCGGCGATGCGCACCAGGAACCGCTCGGTATCGCCGCGCAGCACCGCGACGATGGGCATGAACAGGAAGGCATAAACGGGAATGAAGATCGAATAGATGCCGTATTGCTCGGCCCAGAGCAGGTAATATTGCACCGGCAGGGCAACGAAGAAGGCGGCGGCAAGCGCCCAATGATCGGCGCGTCTTGTGTTGATCAGCGTCACAAATTCGCGGAGCGCGGCAAAGGAGCAGAAGGCAAAGAGCAAGATGACGCCGGCACGCCCGGCCACGAAGGCGATGCCGATCAGCACCACCATCACCCACCAGGCCTTGATGCGTGCATTCAGGTTTTCGATCGCCGCATTCGATCCATCCGGCGACAAGCGCCGCTGCAGCACGTAGCCGACGATGGAAGCGACGATCAGCACGCCAAAAATGCCGAGGACAAGGTGGATCAGATCGGCGCTGGCAGCATTCATGCTCAGTCTCCCGCCCGCTTCGGCGCAAGCGCCAGCAACGCCGATTCGGCTCTCGCCAGGAAACCCGCCTTTTCCTCGGTCTCGCCGATATGCAGCGCCTCGCCGAAGGTAACGGTGCAGATCAGTGGAATGGGCACGAACTCGCCCTTGGGCATGACGCGATTGAGATTGTCGATCCAGACGGGGACGAGATCGATATCCGGGCGGGCCTGGGCAAGATGGAAGAGCCCGCTCTTGAACGGCTGCAGCGGCACCTCCGTCAGATTGCGCGTACCCTCCGGAAACAGGATCAACGAAGAGCCGGCATCGAGTGCCTGCGCCATCTGCGTGACCGGATCTTCCTTGCGCGCCTCGCGATCCCGCTCGATCAGCACCGCATTGAAGACATCGCGGCCGATGAAACTGTTGAGCTTCGATTTCAGCCAGTAGTCGGCGCCGGCCACGGGCCGCACGCGCCGGCGCAGCCGGGGCGGCAGCACTGCCCAGATGAGGATGAAATCACCATGGCTGGAATGATTGGCGAAATAGATGCAACGGCCGGTATGCATGCCGCTCTCGGGCCAGATCGCCCTGACGGCGGTAACGGCTCGCGCAAACAGCACGATCGCAACGGATACGGGCTTTGCCAGCCACTCGATCGGCTTGCCCATCCCTTCCCCAAAAATCGTTTTCCAGAGTGCCTCCATGGCAAAGAGATAGGCCCGTTTGACCGGCCTCGATAGCCCGCCCGGCCGACTTATCCACAACCCTGCCAACAGTAGTGGAAACCCGGCGCAACTTACGTCGCGCCGGGTTTCAGGACGGCTCTTGGGAGGAGCAAATGGATCGCCCCGCCTCCTCCTTTGCGAAGGCGGCGGGCTTAGTCGACGTTGAAGACCAACGGCTTGGCCTGGCGGATCGCGTGATGGGCGGTCAGCTTGGCCAACACATCATCGCTGATTGGGCCATCGACATAAAGCAGCGCGATCGCGTCGCCGCCCTGCTTGTCTCGGCCGAGCTGGAAGTTGGCGATGTTGACGCCAGCGGAGCCGAGCGTCGTGCCGATGAAGCCGATCATGCCGGGAACGTCGGTATTGGCGAGGTAGACCATGTGGTTGCCGACATCGGCGTCGAGGTTGATGCCCTTGATCTGGATGAAGCGCGGCTTGCCATCCGAGAAGACGGTGCCGGCAACGGAGCGGGTCATGGTATCGGTGGTGACAGTCAGCTTGATGTAGCCGTCATAGACGCCGGTTTTGTCGCGCTTGACTTCGGCAAGCACGATGCCCTTTTCCTTGATCATGATCGGCGCCGAAACCATGTTGACATCGGCGACCTGATTGCGGATGAGGCCGGCCAGCAGCGCGCTCGTCAACGCCTTGGTGTTCATGCCGGCGGTGATGCCGTCATAAAGGATCTCGATTTCCTTGATCGGGTCTTCCGTGACCTGGCCGACGAAGGCGCCGAGCACGTCGGCAAGCTTGATGAACGGCTTCAGGATCGGCGCTTCCTCGGCGGTGATCGACGGCATGTTGATCGCGTTGGAAACCGCACCCTTGACGAGGTAGTCAGCCATCTGTTCGGCGACCTGGAGAGCGACGTTCTCCTGCGCTTCCGTTGTGGACGCGCCGAGATGCGGCGTGCAGACGACGTTCGGCAGGCCGAATAGCGGGCTTTCCTTGGCGGGCTCGACTTCGAAGACGTCGAAGGCGGCACCGGCGACATGGCCCGACTTGATAGCAGCGGCAAGAGCCGCCTCATCCACGAGACCGCCACGGGCGCAGTTGATGATGCGCACGCCCGGCTTGATCTTGGCGAGCGCTGCGGCGTCGATGATGTTGCGGGTCTTGTCCGTCAGCGGCACGTGCAGCGTAATGAAATCGGCGCGGGCGAACAGCTCGTCGAGCTCGACCTTGGTGACGCCCATTTCCTCGGCACGTTCCTTCGAAAGGAACGGGTCATAGGCAACGACATGCATCTTCAGGCCGATGGCGCGGGCAATGACGATAGAACCGATATTGCCGGCGCCGATGACGCCGAGCGTCTTGCCGGTGATCTCGACACCCATGAACTTTGACTTTTCCCACTTGCCGGCCTGAGTCGAGGCGTCGGCAGAGGGAAGCTGGCGGGCAACGGCGAACATCAGGGCGATGGCATGCTCGGCCGTGGTGATCGAATTGCCGAACGGCGTGTTCATGACGATGATACCGCGACGCGAAGCGGCGGGAATATCGACATTGTCGACACCGATACCGGCGCGGCCGACAACCTTGAGGTTCTTGGCCGCTTCGATGATCTTCTCGGTCACCTTGGTGGCGGAACGGATGGCGAGACCATCATAATTGCCGATGATTTCGAACAGCTTGTCCTTGTCCTTGCCGAGCTGTGGCTGGAAATCGACTTCGACGCCGCGATCGCGGAAAATCTGGACGGCGGTTTCCGACAGTTCGTCGGATACGAGAACGCGAGGTGCCATGATAGGCCTCCTGAAAGGGTCAGCGGTGATGAGCAATTCCAGGAAGATGCGAAGCGGTTTTCCGTCCGGAATTGCGTGAAAGCAAACAGATAATTCGGAATGCTGGGCTCCGCCCCATCGGCGGAGCCGTGAACGCTTGAAGTCTCAGGCAGCGGCCTGGGAGAGCGTCGCCTTCTGCGTTTCGAAGGCCCAGGAAAGCCAGGGCATCAGCTTCTGCATGTCGGCGGCTTCGATCGTCGCACCGGCCCAGATGCGCAGGCCCGACGGTGCGTCGCGATAGTGACCGACGTCGTAGGCGACGCCTTCCTTTTCGAGAAGCGCGACCAGACCCTTGGCGAAATTCGCCTGGCCGTCTTCGTCCAGAGCGGCGATATCCTTGTCGACGATCTTCAGGCAGACGGACGTGTTGGACTGCGTCTCGGCCTTGGCGGCGAGATTGGCGATCCAGCCGTTGGCGGCGACGAAGTCATGGATGACCTTGGCGTTGGCGTCGGCGCGGCCGATCAGCGCCTTGAGGCCGCCGATCTCCTTGGCCCAGAGCAGAGCATCGATATAATCCTCGACGCAAAGCATCGACGGCGTGTTGATCGTCTCGCCGGTGAAGATGCCTTCGATGAGCTTGCCGCCGCTGGTCATGCGGAAGATCTTCGGCAGCGGCCAGGCGGGCTGATAGGTGGTCAGACGCTCGACGGCGCGCGGCGACAGGATGATGACGCCGTGTGCGCCTTCGCCGCCGAGAACCTTCTGCCAGGAGAAGGTGACGACATCGAGCTTGGCAAAGTCGAGGTTCTGCGCGAAAGCGGCCGAGGTGGCATCGCAGATCGTCAGGCCCTTGCGGTCGGCCGGGATGAAATCGGCGTTCGGAACGCGGACACCGGAGGTGGTGCCGTTCCAGGTGAAGACCACGTCGCGGTCGAAATCGACGGTGGAAAGATCGGGCAGTTCGCCGTAGCCGGCTTCGAGCTTGCGGACGTCCTTGAGCTTCAGCTGCTTGACGACGTCGGTGACCCAGCCAGCGCCGAAGCTTTCCCAGGCGAGCATGTCGACACCGCGCTCTCCAAGCAGCGACCAAAGCGCCATTTCCACGGCGCCGGTATCTGAAGCGGGAACGATGCCGATGCGGTAATCCGCCGGCACTTCCAGAATTTCGCGGGTAAGATCAATGGCCTGCTTCAGCTTGGCTTTGCCAACCTTCGCGCGGTGCGAACGGCCAAGGGCCGCGTCGGAAAGAGCGTCGAGCGACCAACCGGGGCGCTTCGAGCAGGGGCCAGAAGAAAAATGGGTATTCTCCGGACGCGTGTCCGGCTTGGCGAGCTTAGTCATGATGCTATCCTCTCAGATAGAAAGCCCTTCGTTGGGGAAGGGTGTCCCGCCGCCGGATATATTGGAAGCCGCCTGCAAGCGCAACAGAAAAATATACTCGTGTTGCTGCATCACGGATTCGTGCGAAAAGTTTGATGGGGCAAGTTACACGCAATGAAATTAGGTCAAATTCAGCCTCACAAAAGCTGGTTTCTGTGCCGACACGCAATCATATAAAGCATGGCGCTTATTGACTTGCGCCGACAGGAAATAACAAGTGTGCTCGATGTCTCTAACTGCACTCGCCGAAAGCCACTTCATGCCCGCGCAGCCAGTGCCTGTCTATCTGATCAACATTGATCGAGCGACAGACAGACTGGCGGAAATTCAACGGCAGAGCGATGAACTCGGCATTCGGTTCGAGCGCGTCGACGGCGTCGATGGCGGACTCTTGCCGCGCGACCAATGGGTCGACGTCGATCACCTTCGCTTTCAACGCCGCCACGGCAGGATCATCCTTCCCGGAGAATACGGCTGCTATCGCAGCCATCTGATGGCCTTGCGCCAATTTTTGGCCAATGGCGGCGAAATGGCGGTCATCATCGAAGACGATGTGGCCTTGGACGCTGATTTCCTCGCCCGCGCCATGGCAGCCAAGAAAGCAGCTCCCACGGCCGATCTGATCAAGCTCGTCAATCACCGCTGGGGCGGCTTCCGCGTCGCAACGCGCAGCGACAAGGGAGATGCGATCGGTCGTTGCCTCTTCGGTCCCCAGGGATCAACTGCGTGTTATCTGGTGACGCGAAGCGGGGCTCAAAAGATCGTGAAGTCGCTGGCCATCATGTCCCTGCCCTGGGATGTCGCGGTCGAGCGCGGCTGGGACATGCAGACGTCCATCTTCAGCACGCGCACCAATATCGTCGGCTTCAGCCGCTTGCAGAAAAGCACGATGATCGGCTGGCGCCGCGACTATCGCGCGGCCAAATCCTCAGCGTGGCGACGTGTTCCCGCACACCTCTTCCGGACCTGGGATTTTTTTCGCCGGATCGCCTATGTGCTGACGACGCAGTAGGCACCCGACCTACCAGGTGGTTACCCGCAAACCGATGCGTATCTCGTGGCGCGACAGGGCGCCATCGCGGCCCGTCGTCCCGCCGGCGCTTGCGGATGAATCGCCGAACATATCGCCGCCGGCGATGTGGGAGAAACGATAGCCGAGATCGACCTTTACATTCGGCGCCACCTCGTAGGCGACGCCGGCCATCAGGGCATAGGTCATGCGCCAGTCGCTGTCGCCGGGATAGCGTGCGCTGACCGAGGCCGCGCCACCGCAACCCGAAGCGCCGTCGATGCACGAGCCGACCGCATCGACGCTGCTCCAGGAAACCCGCGTCGCGCCGAGGCCGGCACCGAGATAGGGCGTGAATCCGGCAAGCGTCCCCAGATCGACGTAGCCATTCACCATCAAGCTGCCCGCCCTGAAGGAAGAGCGCGCCTTGGTGGAGCAGCCGGTACCGCCTGCCCCGCCGGAACAAGGCGAAGCGCTTGAGACGCTGCCATTGAAGTCACCGCTGAAGAAATCGCCGGTGACGTCGGCGCGCAACAGGTCATTGAACTGGTAACCGACACCGAGACCACCGGAAAAGTTGCCGCCGAACCGATCCGAATCGAAGCGTCCGGAGCTGTTATCGCCGCCAGCCGGATCATAGGCACGGAACGTCGTGTCGTTGCGGCTGGCGTTGACGGCGTAGCCGAGATCCCCGCGGACATACCACCCCTTCGCATCCTTGACGCTGACTTCGGGCATCTTGATTTCCGGCGGCGCGTCGCCTGCAAGGGCAGCACCCGCCGATGCGCCTGCCATCACCGTGGCCAGCGCCAGAGCGTCGAAACGGATCATTACCCCTCGCCTTCCATCCTTCGGGCGCAGCCCGCACACCGACCCGGCTGATTTTTGTCTTCCGCTCCGGGCTCCAGCACGAGGATCCGCGACGGAATGACCATCATTCTCATTTCATTAACCATAGGGAATTCATGGTTAATGAAGCTTTAAAACGCCGAACAATTGCTTAACGAGGGAGATGAAAAAGCAAAAAGCCGCCCGGATGAAACCGGACGGCTTTTCAATGACTTGCGCGAGAGACGCTTACTTGTAGACCGGCTGCGGCTGGATCGGGATATCGGCCGGCGGCATGTAGCTTGCGGTCTGGCAACCGCCGAAGGTGTAGCGGGCGCCGATGCGGGCTTCATGCAGGTTGAGGCCCTTGTCGTAGCCAGGACCGCCGTTTTCCGCGTAACCGAACATGTCGCCGCCCTGGATGTGACGGAAGCGATAGCCAACGTCGGCCTTGAGGTTACATGTGAGGTCGATGGACGTACCTGCCATCAACGCATAGGTGAAGCGCCAGCTGCCGCGGCCATTATGCGTGACGGAGCCGTCGCAGGAATCCGGATTGGCGTCCGAGCACGAGGTGTTCTTCAGATTGCTCCATTTGACATAGGTGCCGCCGAGACCGCCACCGACATAAGGGGTGAACGCGCCATAGGTGCCGAGATCGACATAGGCGTTGGCAAGCAAGCTGTAGGCCGTCAAGGACGCCACGTCGCGGGAAGTCGCCGGAACAGCCGTGAAATCAGGGCCGCAGCCGCCGCAATCACCCTTCGTCGAGCCCTTGAAGTCCGACTTGAAGAGATAGTCCAGCGTCACGTCCGTCCGGAGGTAGTTGTTGATCTGGTAACCGACACCGCCGCCAAGCGTAACGTTGCCATCCAGCTTTGCGCTGTTGAAATCCACCAGGCTGGAATTCGAACCCTGGAAGTAGTTCGAGCCGCGCAGGTGGGTAAAGGCGTAGCCGACATCGCCACGCAGATACCAACCGCTGGATTGGGCGACTGCCACTTCCTGCGCCGGCTGCTGGGGCTCCGGTGTATAAAGATCAGCGGAGAACGCTGACGTGCCGACTAGCAACGTGGCAAGTGCTCCAATCAGGAATTTCATCATGGTTTTGGCTCCAAATTTCTTGCCATTGGCACAGCAGATGCTTGCCAATCAAAACGACATGGCACGGATAATGATGAAAAGGAGTTAAAACCTGATTAACTACGAATATTTACCCTATCTATTCACGAATTATACTTTAATTTATACATTAGGAATAGATTATTTTATAATGAAGAGAACGGGATGCGCCCGTCCAGCCCCCTCTTCGCGGCGGAAAACGCGTGTATCTGCAAGTACAGCCGGGGCCGGCTTTCTAAACCAATTGGCAACAATCGTACCATTACAGTGCGGCAGCCGGGGGTTAAGCCCAGGAGGGAGTCGTTGACTTACCATCGAAAATTATGCGCCGGCCTGTGCCTTGCCCTTGTCTTCCTGAATTCCGCGGCGCTTGCCGGCGCGATGCCGGTGAAGTCGGTTGCCGCTGCGGCATGGAACAAGGGACGCGAGACCGGATTGCCGATCCCACGCTATGTTTCGTTGAAGGCACACAAGGCGCGCATGCGGGTCGGCCCGTCGACGATCTATGCCACCAAATGGATCTATATCAAGCCCGGCCTTCCCATGGAGATCATCGACGAATACGGCCACTGGCGGCAGGTTCGCGACGATACCGGCGTCACCGGGTGGATGCACAGCGCCCTTCTTTCGGCGACGCGCACGGCGGTGGTCGCACCCTGGCTGACGAAGAATGCAATGCTGCGCGCCGATCCGGAGCCTACCGGAACACTGGTTGCCGAACTGCAACCACGGGTGCTGCTTTCACTGCACTCCTGCACCGGAGTTTGGTGCCGCGTTTCCGTCAGGGAACATGCGGCAAAAGGATACATCAGGCAGGACACGCTCTGGGGCGCCTATCCCGGCGAGATGTTCCAATAGAACAAGGCCACGCCGTCGCCGAAAGCAGCATGGCCGCCCTTAACGGAGCGGCCACGAATCTCATATGCCCGATGGATTGCTGATGCTCGATCAGGCAGCCGTGCGGACGCTTGAGATCACATCGATCAGCCCACCGACGATGCGCTCGATCTGGCTGCGATCGTCGCCCTCCGCCATGACGCGGATCAGCGGTTCCGTGCCGGAGGGGCGGATGACCAGGCGGCCGTTGCGGGCAAGCTCGCTTTCCGCATCGGCGATCGCCTTCCGTACCTGATTGTCCTCCAGAGGCTTGCCGCCGGAAATGCGCACGTTGCGCAGCAATTGCGGCACCGGTTCGAAACGCCGGCAGACTTCGCTCACCGGTTTGCCCGTGCGCTTGACCGCGACGAGGATCTGCAAGGCAGCAACGAGCCCGTCACCGGTCGTGCCATAGTCGGACAGCACGATATGGCCGGATTGCTCGCCGCCGACATTGTAATTGTGCTGGCGCATGTGCTCGACGACATAGCGGTCGCCGACCGCCGTACGTGCCAGCGACATGCTGCGCTCTTCCAGGAAACGTTCCAGCCCGAGATTGGACATCACGGTCGCCACGATGCCATTGCCGCGCAGCAGCTGGCTCTCGGCCCAGCTCTCGGCAATGACGGCCATGAGCTGATCGCCGTCGATGATCGTGCCTGTTTCGTCGACGATGATGACGCGATCGGCATCGCCATCCAATGCGATGCCGATATCGGCACGCACTTCATCCACCTTCCTCTGGAGCGCCACCGGGCTGGTGGAGCCGCAATTGAGGTTGATATTGGTGCCGTTCGGCTCGTTGCCGATGGTGACGACATCGGCGCCCAGCTCCCACAGGACGGCAGGCGCGACCTTGTAGGCAGCGCCATTTGCGCAGTCGATCGCAATCCGCAGCCCCTGCAGCGTGACGTCGCGCGGCAAGGTGCGCTTGGCATGTTCGATATAGCGGTCGTGCACGCCGTCAACACGCTTCGCGCGGCCGATATTCTCGGCCTTGGCAAGATGCTCGGTCATATCCTTTTCAAGCAGATCCTCGATCTTCATTTCGAGATCGTCCGACAGTTTGTACCCGTCGGGGCCAAAGAGCTTGATGCCGTTATCTTCGTAAGGGTTATGCGACGCGGAGATCATCACGCCGATATCGGCGCGCAATGACCGTGTGAGCATGGCGACGGCCGGCGTCGGGATCGGGCCGAGAACGAAGGCATCGACGCCGGCTGCGGTGAAGCCCGCGACCATTGCATTCTCCAGCATATAGCCGGAAAGGCGCGTATCCTTGCCGATAACCACCCGATGTCGATGACTACCTCGATGGAAGATCGTGCCGGCAGCGATACCCACGCGCATGGCAAGATCGGGCGTCATCGGATAGATGTTGGATTGACCGCGAATTCCGTCGGTTCCGAAATAGCGACGTTTCATATGCACTCCTGTCGTTGCGGCATCCCATGAGATGCAGCGGCATCGAAATCGCTGCCTCGGATTCCGGAGACACGACGAGCATCGATGCTTGTGGCTCATGCCACAGATTGTAAAAATCGGCACTTAAATTACCGAGAACGGCTATTACAACGCGTTACCATTAATAAGCACTAAAAAACTGCATAGGCGTGAGACAGGCAATATTCCGATTTCGCGGATCAAGGCGTTTGCGTTACTTCGCCCGGGTCCGTGGATTGTCATGCCGCTTCGCCAACGCTCAGTGCATTACCTCCTGTTGCACGCCGAAAAACAAAAGGCCAGCTCCCTATTCGAGGTAGCTGGCCCTTCATTTTTGCAGTTTGGTGCTCTTGATCCGCTAGCGCGGCTGCGGCTCGAAACCACCTTCAGGCTCATCGCCCTTGGTGCCGAGCGAACCATCCTTCTTGGCGCCGGTCTTCGGCACGGCCGAACCGCGGCTCGGCGGAGTGTCGTCGCCAAGATCGCGAGCAGGCTTTTCGCCGCGGATGAGGGCCTTGATCTCTTCGCCGCTCAGCGTTTCGTATTCAAGCAGGCCTTCGGCGATTGCCACGAACCCGTTATGCTGTTCGGTGAGGATATCCTTGGCCTGATGATAGGCCTGATCGATCAGGCGGCGCACCTCGTTGTCGATCGTCTGCGCGGTCGCTTCCGAAACGTTCTTCGACTGCGAGACGGAGTGGCCGAGGAAGACTTCCTGCTGGTTCTCGCCATAGGCGACCAGGCCGAGCTCGTCGGAGAAGCCCCATTGGGTCACCATCGCACGGGCCAGCTTGGTGGCCTGTTCGATATCGGAGGATGCACCTGACGTGATGTTCTCCTTGCCGAAAGTCAGCTCTTCCGCGACGCGGCCGCCCATCATGATGCAGAGGCGCGACACCATCCACTTGTAGCTCATCGAGTAGCGGTCGCCCTCGGGGAGCTGCATGACCATGCCGAGCGCACGGCCACGCGGAATGATGGTCGCCTTGTGCAGCGGATCGGCGACTGCGACATAGAGCGCCGTGATCGCGTGACCGGCTTCGTGATAGGCGGTGAGCTTCTTTTCCGCTTCGGTCATGGCCGAAGAGCGGCGCTCGGCGCCCATCATGATCTTGTCCTTGGCGTCTTCGAACTCCTGCATCGTCACCAGCCGCTTGTTGCGACGGGCGGCCATCAGCGCAGCTTCGTTGACGAGGTTCATCAGATCCGCACCGGAGAAGCCGGGCGTGCCGCGGGCAAGCGTCTTCAGATCGACGTTCGGAGCCAACGGGACATTGCGGGCATGAACCTTGAGGATACGCTCGCGGCCGACGATGTCCGGGTTCGGCACGACAACCTGACGGTCGAAACGGCCTGGACGCAGCAGCGCCGGGTCGAGAACGTCGGGACGGTTGGTCGCGGCAATCAGGATGATACCCTCATTGGCCTCGAAGCCGTCCATCTCGACCAGCAACTGGTTCAGCGTCTGCTCGCGCTCGTCGTTACCACCGCCGAGACCGGCGCCACGATGGCGGCCGACCGCGTCGATTTCGTCGATGAAGATGATGCAGGGTGCATTCTTCTTCGCCTGCTCGAACATGTCACGGACGCGGCTTGCGCCGACGCCGACGAACATTTCGACGAAGTCGGAACCGGAAATGGTGAAGAACGGCACATTGGCCTCGCCGGCGATGGCGCGCGCCAAAAGCGTCTTACCCGTACCGGGAGGTCCCACAAGCAGAACGCCGCGCGGGATGCGGCCACCTAGGCGCTGGAACTTCTGCGGATCGCGCAGGAATTCAACGATTTCCTCGAGATCCTGCTTGGCTTCATCGACACCGGCGACATCATCGAAGGTGACACGGCCATGCGCTTCCGTCAAAAGCTTAGCCTTCGACTTCCCGAAGCCCATCGCACCCCGCGAACCTCCCTGCATCTGCCGCATGAAAAACAGCCAGACGCCGAGGATCAGCAGCATCGGCAGCAGCGTGCCGAGATAGCTCAGGAAGCTCGAGGAGCCATCCGACTCCGGACGACCAACAATGTTGACGTTCTTGTTTTGCAGGCGTTCAAGCAAGCTGTCATCCACGACCGGAGCGTAGGTCTGGAATGGTGTACCGTTTTCCACATAGCTGCCGACGACGCGATTGCCGGTGACGGTGACGTCACGAACGCGGCCGGAATCAACTTCCCGGAGGAACTGCGAATACGGAATTTCCCTGGAGCCTGTTTGTGCCGGCGCGTTCTGAAACATACTGAACAGGGCAATCAACAGCAGAGCTATGATTGCCCACAGAGCGAAATTACGAAAATTAGGGTTCATCGAACTCCCCAGCACTGAAACTTCCGCCGCAAAGCGACGGCATTACTTGATCCCTAACATAGGGTTGCGCCAAGCCGTTGCCAAGGCAAACCGCGTCGGTGCATGTTTTTTCCGTCTATATGACTGAAAGCGGCAGCCGCCTATAGGCTTCACGACCAAAAGCGACCGAAAGCCGATCTGCGAATGTGAGATCGAATCGTGTCAAAAAGCGGTCGAACGGTGCAAGATAGGGCGAGATGGTGACGTCTGCAGCCATATTGGCCTTATCCGCCTCGATCAGAGGCATCGCGGCGCGGGCGCGCTGTGCAGCCCCTCTCGGCAAATCCGGAGGAAGAAAGGCCGCTCCCTCCGCCCCGGCGGCTTGCACATGGACAGGCGCCCGGCCTGGATTGACCACTTCGAAACGGCCATCCCAAATGGCCCTCGCGCCAGGCATGAGCGTCAGCGGCTCGATGTTGCGGCTTTCACGCATGAGGTAGAGCGCATCGCGGCGCAGGTCGAAGACCACCCCACCTGCCGTGCGTCGCCCAGGGCTTCCCGTAGTCACGAAATCGAGAATGCGTTCCATTTGCCCACGGCCAGGCCCGTAGGCTTTGCCGCCGAAAGCTGCTGCAAGATAGGACAAACTGTAGACGACAACCGTTTCGTCTGACGAAAAGGCCGCTCGGTCGATGACACAAAGCGCGTTCGCATGAATGGCGGCGTAATCATCCAGCCATGAGGCTGCTTTTGCGGAAAGCGCGGCTCGATTTGCTCCACCATCCACGAAAAGAGCAGGGGCCGGTTCCCGCGCGAGGCGCATGCGCGTGCGCACGCGCTCGAACCGGCTATCCTCATTGCTGGGGTCATCGAGCCAGGATACACCATGCCTTTCGAGATAGGCGCGTATATCCATGCGCCGGCAAGCCAGAAACGGTCTGGCGATCCAGATGCGACGATCAAACAGCACCGCGTCGGCAATGCCGGTGCCCATGCCATCCCCGCCCTCACCTCTGCGCGCGGCACGCATGGCCATCGTCTCGCGCTGATCATCCAGGGTATGAGCCGTAACGATCACATCCGCCGAGATTTCGGATGCCAGGTCGGCGAGTAGTCCGTAGCGCGCCTCGCGGGCAGCGGCCATGATGCCGCTCTTGGGCTTTTCGCCCTCCCAACGGCGCACGAAATGAGGAATGCCGTAAAGGGCACAGAGCGCGGCGACCTCTAGCGCTTCGTCCGTAGAGCCGGCGCGCAAGCCGTGATCAATGGTCGCGGCGGCAAGAGTAATCGCGGAATGGGGAGAGGATTTCAGCTGCTCGGCAAGGGCGATCAGAAGACCGGTGGAATCGCTGCCGCCGGAAATGGCGACCAGGATATGAGCAGGCTTCGAAAGGGAATGGAGAAAATCGGATGCTGCGGCTTCAGGCGTACGGGCTGTGGCAGCACCGGTCACAGCTTGAGTGGGCATGGCGATCAGCAGGCAAGCCGCTTCTCTTCGCTGGCAACCTTGCCGGTAACAGCTTTCGAAGCCTTGGGATAACGCTTGGTCACCTCGCGAAGCGTGGCGCAGGCCGTATCCTTGTTATCGAGCGCGGCAAGCGACATGCCGAGCTTCAGCAGCATTTCAGGCGCCTTTTCGGAACCGCTGTATTTCTGATGCGCATTCAGAAACGTCTTGGCAGCGTCGTTGTACTTGCCCTGGGAATAGAGCGCTTCGCCGAGCCAGAAATTGGCGTCCGCAGCCCGCGCGCTGCTCGGATAGCTGTCGAGATACTGGCGGAACTCCTGTTCGGCGACGCTGTAGTCGCCGGACAGGACGTGGCCGTAGGCAGCCTTATACTGGTCACCTTCATTGCCGAGCGACGCCGTCTGCGCTCCGGAGCTGGCGCTTGGCGGCGCGCCCGAGCCATTATTGGCCGGCGTCAAGGCAGAACCCACCTGTTTACCGCTCTGATCGAACTGGATCGAACCGAGTTGGCTCGGCGGCTTGCCCGTGCCGCTCCCCTGTTGGGGCGACACGCCGTTGCTACCGGAATCGCTGATGACGCTGGCGATGTCATCCTGCCGACTGCCGGCGCCCTGGGCCGGAACGTCGGCTTCGCTCTTCTTCATCGGCGCATTGCTGGCGGCAGGGGCGCTACCGCCGCGCTTCTCGAGCTGCTGGAAGCGGAACTCGTTGTCTTCCTGCGTCTTGCGAATCTGCTCCTGCATCTGCAGCAACTGATAGCTCATCTCCTCGACGCGGCCGTTCAGCTGGCGCATCTGGTCTTCGAGCTGCTGAAGACGCACTTCAGCATCGCTGTTCTGAACATTGACGACAGGCGCCTGGCCTTGTCTCTGATAAGCGTTGTTCGGAGCCGACTGCGCGGAGGCGTCGCGGCCTCCGAGGTGGATTCCGAACAGCGACAAGGCAGAAGCGTCGCGCTCACTGCCTGCAACGGCAGCGAGACAAAGCAGGCTCGCCACGACAAGTCTTCTCATATGGATCTTCCTGTCTCATTGATTCTTCGGGCCATGGGGCTCGAACAGGAGATTTTTACAATTGCTCTCAAAAAGCAACGGAGTTCGGCCAAAGTGTGGTCAAAAAAGTAAAGGCGGTCACGAGGACCGCCTTTATGTATTTCGACCGGTGCTTTGCCCTATCAGGAGCCAGCGCCGTTGAGCACGGTAACGGCACGACGGTTCTGCGACCAGCAGGAGATGTCGTCGCAGGTCGCGACCGGACGTTCCTTGCCGTAGGAGATCGTCTTCATGCGCTTAGCCGGAACGCCGCGCGAAGCGAGATAGTCCTTGGTGGCAGTCGCACGACGGGCGCCGAGCGCCAGGTTGTATTCGCGCGTGCCGCGTTCGTCGGCATGGCCTTCGACGGTGATCGAATAGTTCGGATAACGGGCAAGCCACTGAGCCTGACGATCGAGCGTCTGGCCGGCATCGGCGCGAATCGACGAGCTGTCGGTGTCGAAGAAGATGCGGTCGCCGACATTGACGGTGAAATCCTGCGGCGAACCCGGAGCAGCATTGCCGGCACCATTCAGGCCAAGACCATTGGCATCATTCGGCAAGCCCTTCTTGGATGCACAACCGGCGAGCGAAAGGCCGACGAAAAGCGCGATCAGGATCGGGTTGCGGGCGAGGTTTTGCATATGGCCAACGGCCGGGGTTGCGATGCGGCTCATTGCCGGTCTCTCCTTAGTCTCTATCAGGGTTGCCAGACTGTAACCGGGTTCGGTTAATCCGATTCCAACAAATATGGTTAATGGTGTCCTAAAATTGTCCCGAAACGGTCCACTCACAGGACTTTGCGGCGATAACGTGGCAAGCGCCCCGTTACTCGAGAAGCGGCGACCAGGCCGGGTCGGAAGCAAAGCCCGAGGTCGGGATCTTCTGCTCGTTATAACCTGTCAGATCGATGGAATAGAGTTGCGGACCGCTGGAGCCGGCCGGTTCGCGGAAGAACATGATGACACGGCCGTTCGGCGCCCAGGTCGGGCCCTCATTGTGGAAGCCGGTAGTCAACAGACGCTCGCCCGAACCGTCCGTCTTCATGACACCGATCGAGAAGCTTCCACCGGCCTGCTTGGTGAAGGCGATGAGATCGCCCCGCGGCGACCAGACCGGAGTGGAATAGGAGCCATCGCCGAAGGAGATGCGGTGCTGGTTGGAACCGTCAGCATTCATCACGTAAATCTGCTGCTTGCCCCCGCGGTCGCTTTCAAAGACGATCTGGGTGCCGTCGGGCGAATAGGACGGCGAAGTGTCGATCGCAGCCGTCGACGTCAGACGAGTCGTGGTGCGCGAGCGCAGGTCCATCGTATAGATGTTGGCGTTGCCTTCCTGCTGCAGGCTCATGATCACGCGCTGCCCGTCCGGCGAGAAGCGCGGCGAGAAGGTCATGCCGGGGAAATTGCCGACCAGTTCGCGCTGGCCCGTCTGCAACTGCAGCAGATAGACGCGCGGCTGCTGGTTGGCAAAGGACATGTAGGTGACTTCCTGCCGGTTCGGCGAGAAGCGCGGCGTCAGCACCAGGTCGCTGCCATCGGTCAGCATGCGCGCATTGGCGCCGTCCTGATCCATGATGCCGAGCTGCGTCTTGCGGGCCGTCTTCGGGCCGCTTTCCGCAACGAAGACGACGCGGGTATCGAAATAGCCCTTCTCGCCGGTGATCTTCTCGTAGATCCCGTCGGCGATGATATGGGCGACACGGCGCCAATTGTCCGGCTGGGCATAGAATTGCTGGCCGACCATTTGACTATTGCCAAACGTATCCCACAGACGGAATTCGGCGCGAAGGCGGCCGCCTTCCTGCGTGACGCGACCCGTCACCAGCGCCTGGGCGTTGATGGCCGTCCAGTCCGGGAAGCGCGGCGTCGAGTCCGGATTGCTGATCTTCTCGATGAAGGCCTGCTTGTTGATCGGCGCGAACAGGCCCGAACGCTGCAGGTCGGCCGCAATCACACCCGAGATCTGCTGGCCGAGGCTATCATTCGACAGAAGGTCGGTGATGGCGATCGGCATGGGCTGGACATTGCCCTTGTTGATGTTGAGCTCGACCACGGCATAGGCCGGAGTGGCGAGTGCTGCCGTCAGGCCCGCCAGCACCAGCAGGAGACGAACGAGGGAGTTTCTGATCATATGTGCCAAGCCTTTCAGCATTAAAGCGCCATGTCGCCGGGTTCGAAGTTCAAGATAACTTCGACCGAACTAGTTTCATTGTCGAATTGAGCGCGTGGCAAACCCGTGAAAGGCGCCGCCCTGAGGACGGCACGCACCGCACTTGCCGCCACAATTTTTTGGGTCTTCTCCGGACCGCCACGCGCGACGACTTCCGGTTGACCCATAATCTTTCCATCGCGATCGAGCTTCATGCGGACCTCGACATGAACCGCATTCATACTAGGCAGGTCCGTCGGGCGGAGCCAATTCCTCGTAATCTTGTCGCGGATACTATCTGCAGCCGCATGCTCAAGCTGATGTTCACCAGCGCCGTTCGCAGACTGGGCCGATGCTGTCCCCGAGAACACGACAGCCAGAGCCATGAGCAAAGACGGAGCGATATGCGGACAGTGGTTCGTCGAATGCTGCAGTTCCTGCATCAGAGCCCCAAGTCCCTCGGATCGAAGTTGAGCACCAACTCGTTCCAACCATCCGCGCCGTCATACTTATCCGGTGGCAACAATCCTCCGGCATTCACTTCCTTTTGCAGATCAGATCGGCTTTTCATCACCGCACGCTCAGCCGCCCCTCTCAGGGCATTCTGCGTCGTGGCCGGTCCACCGCTGACGGAAACTTCAGGCGCGCCGATAATCTGTCCTGATTTGTCGAGACGAACGTGAACCTTGATCGTGACATCGCTCGCCCCTTCCATGCCTGGGATGACGTTCCAGTTTTTACCGATCAGATCGCGCAAACCGTCCTTCTGGCTCTGGCTAAGCTTACCACCGCCGAGCGACTTCATCCCGCCGCGCGAGGCAACCTGAGTTTCTGCCCCGGCAGAAGCCTGCTTGGACGACCTTGCAGCACCGCCCTTCGACGATGTGTTGTTCAGCATGGCCGCAATATCATTCTCGTTGAAATCGCTCTGGGTCGACTTGGATCCCTTGGCGGACTCACGCTTCTTGTCCGCGTCCTTCTTGCCGTCGTCAGCTGATTTTTCCTTGCTGATACTCTGGGTTGCGGTCTTGTCCGTCGGCTTGGCTTCGGCCACCTTCACGTCCGGCTTCGGCGTCGGCTTGACTTCCGGCTTCTGCTCAGCGGTCTTCGGCGGCGTCGGTTGCGGCTTTATGTCCGGTACGGGAACATTATTCGGCAGTTGGATCTCGGCCTGCTGCGTAGGCTGTTGGGCCGGCGGCGGTGTCGGCGTCGCATCCGCTTTCGGGGTCGGCGGCGTCGGATCGGTCTTCGGCGTGGGAGTAGGCGTCACATCCGGCTTTTGTTGCGGAACGGCGGCCACTTCCTTGGGCGCAGCCTCGGTTTCCTTCTGCTCAATCGTCTTGGCATCGTTCGGGCGTGGATCGTCCTGTGGAACGGGCGTGTCCACCTTCTTGGGCGCCAATGCCGCGGTATCGCTTTCCGGCCGCTTGGTCGGCACGACCGGATTCTTGATGTCGACGTTGTTCTCGCCAACGTTCTGGGCGTTAGCGACCTGGTCCTGCCTCGTCGTCTGTTTGCGCGAGACGTGATCGGTTACCGGTGCCTTCTTCTCGCCCTGCTGGAGCTGTTCTGCCGGCACGATATCGACATCCATCGCCGTGCTTTCCGGCGTCGCCAACGGCGCCGGTGCACTCAGCGTCACCATGGCGCCGATGAGCACCAGGATGTGAACTACCGCAGATGTGGCAAGACTGCGCTTCATGGCGATTGATCAGTGATCCGTTATCTGCTGCGTGACGAGGCCGATATTCTTGTAACCGGCTTCCTGGATGCGTGACATGACGTCGGCGATGACGCCGTAAGGCGCCTTGCCGTCGCCACGCACGAAGATGCGCTCGTTGTAGCCTGTCGTCGCGATCGCCTGCAGCTTGGCGGCAATGTCTGCTGCCTGGATCTGCGTTTCCTGCAAGAAGACCTGGCCGTCGGCCTTGATCGAAATGGTGATCGGCTGGGTCTGCGCGTTCAGCGCGCCTGCCTGCGTCTGCGGCAGGTCGATCGGCACGCCCGACGTCATCATCGGCGCCGCCACCATGAAGATGATGAGCAGCACGAGCATGACGTCGACCAGCGGCGTCACGTTGATATCGGAAATGGGGCCGCCCCGGCCGCTGCCGCGACGGCTGCCCCGGCGGCCACCGCCGCCACCCTTGCCTCCAACAGACATTGCCATATGAGTTCTCCGGTTCTGTCCGCTACTTATTGTGCCGCTTGACGAGGCTGCAGCTTCTCATCGATCTGGCGCGAAAGAATGGCGGAGAATTCATCCGCGAAGCCTTCCATGCGCCCCGAAAGCTTGCCGGCATCGCCAGAGAACTTGTTGTAAGCGATAACGGCGGGAATAGCCGCGACCAGACCGATGGCGGTCGCCAGCAGCGCTTCGGCGATACCAGGCGCGACAACCGCAAGATTGGTCGATTTGGAACCGGCGATGGCCTGGAACGAGGTCATGATACCGACGACCGTGCCGAACAGACCGATGAACGGACCGGCCGAACCGATGGTGGCCAGAGATCCGAGGCGAGCCATCAGATGTTCCGATTCACGCGCCAAGGTAACGTCCATGGCCCGGTCGATACGCATCTGCAGGCCGATCGGCGACCGCGCGCCGCGCTCGAACGATTTCTTCCATTCCCGCATCGCCGCGACGAAGATGGCGCTGAGGCCCGTATTATTGCGCTCCGAAAGCGTCCGGTAAAGCTCTTCGAGCGATTGGCCCGACCAGAAGACCTGCTCGAAATGATCGAACTGCCGGCGCGCTCTCGCGTAGCTCAGATACTTGTCGATGACGATTGCCCACGTCCACACGGATGCGGCCAGAAGGCCGATCATGACAAGCTTGACCACCAGGCCCGCCTGCATGAATAGCGACCAGAGGGTGATGTCCGGTGTGGTGGCCGCTGCCAATGCTACTTGTTCCATTGATCCAAAATCCCCGAATCCAAACGCCCGGCGCTAGACCGGGCGGCTAAAAGTGATCTCACAAGAAATGTTTGGCAGCCGCCGCTGAACGCCCTGGTCAAGCCTTCCAAGCTTACAATTGCCTTCTTGCCGTCAAATTTGGTCAAAGGAAGGCGTGCACCGCACAAACTCCGACTTAACTAGTAAGACACTATTATGGTTAAAAGAATGTTAGCGTCGAAACATGAAGGATTTAACGGCGACGAAGGCTTATTCTAGCTCCTGGGAAGAAATGACAGGGCGAAACCGCCGGCAAACGCAGACAGATCTTGCGCCGCGAATTCCTTCACACAAAACTCAAGTTTTTGCAAGCACCGGCAGACAGTGGTCATATCTTTGCGTGCAGCCGCTTGCCCCACGAGACGTTGACTGCCTTGCTAGCCAGCGGATTGCGATGCCGAGAGCATCTGTGCCGCCAGCTTTTCCGGCAGCCGCCGCGGTCGCCCCTTCGCGTTGATTACGGCAATGATGACCTTGGCGGCGATCAGCAGCGTGTCGCCGCGGCGTATTTCCTGGGAGAGCACCATCTTCGCGCCGCCGGCTTTCTCGGTGACGGTGCGAATCAGCAGCACATCATCCATGCGGGCGGGCCCCTTGAAGTCGATCTCCATACGGTGGACCACGAAAACAAGCCCTTCCTCGTCGGCACTCAAAAGCTCGCGCTGTTCCACACCGAGACAGCGCAGGTAGTCCGTACGGCCGCGCTCGAGGAAATGCAGATACCGCGCGTGATAGACGAGGCCGGAAAAATCCGTATCTTCGTAATAGACTCGCTGCACCAGCCGGTGGCTTCCGGCTTCCAGTTCCCCAGCTATCAGAAAGGGGCTGTTCATCGTTGCCGCATCTCCTTGTATGTCCGGCATCTCTTTGGCCGAAGTTCTGCCATCAAGCAAGCTTTGAACAATTGTCATAAACTCCGACTATCCGGAATGGTGCCGGCTAGCGGTTCGGCGCAGAAGGAAAAATCTCATGAAAATAGCGGTAATGGGTGGCGACGGATTCATCGGTTGGCCAACCTCGCTCCATCTCTCCGATGCCGGTCATGAGGTCCATATCCTCGACAATCTCTCTCGCCGATGGATCGATACGGAACTCGGCGTCCAGTCCCTGACGCCGATGGACTCGATCCAGGAACGCACTCGCATCTGGCACGCCGAAACCGGCCGCCGCATCCACTTCAATCTCATCGACCTCGCCAAGGACTACGAGCTCCTGAAAACGTGGCTGGCCGAGCATCGCCCCGATGCGATCGTGCATTTCGCCGAGCAGCGCGCCGCCCCCTATTCGATGAAGAGCGACCGCCACAAGAATTACACGGTCAACAACAATGTCAGCGCCACGCATAATCTGCTGAACGCACTCGTCGAACTCAATCTCGATGCCCATCTCGTGCATCTCGGCACCATGGGCGTCTATGGCTATTCCACGGTCGGCGCCGCCATTCCGGAGGGCTATCTGCCTGTTGGTATCGAGACGGCCGACGGGCGGTCCGTCAGCCAGGAGATTCTCTATCCGGCCAATCCCGGCTCGATCTATCACATGACGAAATGCCTCGATCAGCTTCTCTTCCAATTCTACGCCAAGAACGACGGCCTCAGGATCACCGATCTGCACCAGGGCATCGTCTGGGGCACACATACGGAGCAAACCCGCCGGCATCAGCAGCTGATCAACCGTTTCGACTATGACGGCGACTACGGCACGGTGCTCAACCGCTTCCTCATCCAGGCGGCGATCGGCTATCCCCTGACCGTACACGGCACCGGCGGCCAGACCCGTGCCTTCATCCACATCCAGGACTCTGTGCGCTGCATCGAGCTTGCGCTGAAGAACCCGCCCCAACGCAACGCCCGCGTCGAGATCTTCAACCAGATGACGGAAACACATCGCGTCCGCGATCTCGCCGAGATGATCGCGAAAATAAGCGGCGCCGAAGTCGTCCGCCTGCCCAATCCGCGCAAGGAAGCTCCCGAGAACGATCTGATCGTCAACAACGACAAGTTCCTCAATCTCGGGTTGGCACCCATCACGCTCGAAGCCGGCCTTCTGAGCGAAATCGTCGATGTCGCCAAGAAGTACGCCTATCGCGTCGATCGCTCGCGTGTCCCGGCCGTCTCCGCCTGGACCAAGGATATCGCGGCGACTGTCAACCACGATCCCGAGGGCAAGAGATTGAAGTCCGTGTCATGATGCCGGGAAGCGAAATGCTGCAGGGACTTCGCTCGCAGACCCGCCCCCGCTCCGGCCAAGCATTCGTGACCCTCGTCACGAATGCCGATTACGCCATGGGCGCTACGGCGCTGGCGCGGTCGATTGTTCGGACGCGCACGAAGGCCGATATCGTCATCCTGCACACGGCAGGCGTCCACGAAGGCGATCTTGCCCCGCTCATCGCGCTCGACTGCCGGCTGATCGAGGTCGAACACCTGCCTCTGTCCGATACGTTCAACGAACGGCATGCGCGCGGCAATCTTCATGCCGCCGCTCCCTTCACCAAGGGCCGCAAGCCTTCCTTTCACACGCCGCTCGACAATTTCTGCAAGCTGCGGCTCTGGCAGCTCATTGAATACGACACTTGTGTCTTCATCGACGCGGACGCCCTCGTGCTGAAGAATGTCGACAGGCTTTTCGATTACCCTGAGTTTTCCGCCGCGCCGAATGTCTATGAAAGCCTTTCCGATTTTCATCGGCTGAACTCCGGCGTCTTCGTCGCCAAGCCGTCGCTTGCGACGTTTCAGGACATGCTGCAGCGGCTCGATCGCCCCGACGTCTTCTGGCGGCGCACCGATCAGACCTTTCTCGAGACATTCTTCCCGGATTGGCACGGCCTGCCGATCTTCATGAACATGCTGCAATATGTATGGTTCACTATGCCGGCGCTCTGGGACTGGAACAGCATTTCGATCCTGCATTACCAGTATGAAAAGCCTTGGGAGGAGAACCATCCGAAGGCTGCGCTGCTGAGACCCTTGATCGACTTGTGGCATGGCTTCCATACCGGGCTGGATATGCCCGATATCGCGACGCTCGCAAATCCCAAAGAGGCTGCATGAAGGTTCTCATATCGGGCGGAACGGGTCTTGTCGGCCGATATATCGCCGAGGAGCTGCTGGCAGCCGGATACAAGGTTGCGGTCGGCGGACGCGCCGCGCCGCAGGCAGGTCTCTTTCCCCATGCTGTTTCCTTCGTGCCGCTGAGCCTCGACCCCACCGAAGACCATAGCCATGCTTTCGAGGATGCCTATTTCTTCGTGCATGCGGCTTTCAGTCACGCGCCCGGCAAGTATCGCGGTGGCGAAGGAGAAGACCCCGAGCGGTTCCGGCGGCTCAATCTGGACGGCACGGTCAAGCTGTTCGAAACGGCGAGAAAGGCCGGCATTCGACGCTGCGTCTTCCTGTCGTCTCGTGCTGTCTATGGCGATCGGCTGGCGGGCGAGGTGCTGACGGAGGCAAGCAAACCGGCACCGAATACGCTTTATGGGGAAGTGAAGCGCGATGCCGAACATGCGCTTTTCTCCCTCTCCGCTCCCGGTTTCGCGACGGCAAGCCTGAGGGCGACAGGCGTCTATGGCGACCTGCGTCCGAACAAGTGGGACGCTCTGTTCGACGATTATCTGAACGGCAAGCTGGTTCCCTCTCGCGCGGGAACGGAGGTCCACGGCCGCGACCTAGGCCGCGCCGTTCGGCTGCTGCTGGAGACCGAAAAAGGACGGATCGACGGCGAGGCCTTCAATCTGTCGGATATACTGACCGACACGCACGAGATCCTCGGGCATCTGCAGCGGGCAACGAACTGTCCTCATGCCCTCCCAGCCCCGGCGCCCGAGGGCGTCGTCGGTACCATGGATACGTCGAGAATTCGTGCGCTTGGATGGCAGAGCGGCGGAAAGGTGTTGCTTCGGCAAACGATCGAGACCTTGGCGAAGGCAATACCGCCGCGCCATGCCGCCATCAACGCATCAGCTTCGTCTCGTCCCAGCTGAGCACCGCCAATTCCGCGCCCCTGAACCTCGCATCGTCGGCAACGATGAATTCATCGAGCTGCGGCGGCGCGACACTGGTTCCGGCCAGCATCGCATGCACCTGGCCGCGATGATGAGTCTGATGCTGCAGCACATGGCTCAGCACATCGTCGGCCCGCTCGCGCTGAATACGATCGCTGCGTTGAATGGCGACCGTCCGCGTGGCCGTCTCCGGCGTCAGGCCCTCGCAAAGCACCACCAGCCGGCGATCGACATCCGCCTGCTGCCTGGACAAGTCTTCAAGCTTGTCGAACGGCTCCTCGATGTCGAAGGCCCCCAGCCCCAGGGTGCCGCCTTCCAGCGCATCGACATAGAACCAGTCCACGGTCAGGATGTGATTGAGGGTCGATTTGATCGACGGAAAGAAGCTCGTCCGCTTCGCCTCGAACTCGCCCGGCTGCAGCGCCGCGCAGGCTCGATGCAACCGGATATTCGCCAACGCATTGTTGTAGGCGAGCTTGCGAAACACACGAACCGCATCGAAAGCGGACATCGGATATCTCCCCTAGGCCTTGTCGAGATCACCGTCCCGCCAGACGAGATGACGCGGCGTCAGCGGCAGATCTTCGATTTCCTCGGCAATGAAATAGGGCGGAATATCGAGCGCCACCAGCGCCTCCCGCGTTGCCCGCACCCATTTGAATTCGAGATCGTTATCGCCGTCCCGGATGCGATGCACGATTTTATCCGGCTCGAACGGGAAGCCGTGGGGTAGGTCCATCAGGTAGTAGAGACCGAGTTCGTGCCAGTCGCGCTGCTCGTAGTGAAAGAAATTCTCCACGGACCAGAGAAGGCGCCCGACTGTCACATCGACGCCCAGCTCCTCGACCATTTCTCGCTGCAAGGTTTCCTCCGACGTCTCGCCGATCTCGGCGCGACCGCCAGGAAAGGTCCAGAATGTCTCGTGCTCGGCCCGGTGGACAAGCACATGCCCGTCACGAAAGCCGAGGCCCGCCACGCGCATCTGGAATCGCGAGCGGCCCGCATTCAGTCTGATAAGCTTGCGTTTCGACACGATCTTCATCCCACATCGATCACGACAATTTCCGGCGGCACGCCGAAGCGAACCGGCGCAATGGAGCAGCCAAGGCCGCCGGAAACGATGATATGACGCTCTTCCTCTGTAATATGGCCGTGGACATATCTGTCGCCATACCGCGACGGCGTATAGGGTGACCAGCCGAAAATCCTCACCTGGCCGCCATGCGTATGTCCCGACAAGGTCAGCGACACACGCGAAGGCACATTGGGAAAGATATCGGGCTCATGAGCAAGAAGGATCACGGGCGCATCGTCTGCGACTTCCGCAAGGGTGCCGCCGAGATCATCCAGCCCTTTCGTATATGGGCGCTTCCAGCGCATGCTCCGTCGCAGGGCCAGCTGATCCTCGACGCCGGCAAGCCAGAACCCTTGCCCGTTCTTTTCCAGGCGCGCGGAACGATTGGAATAGACCTCGATGCCGACGCTGGCCAAGGCCCGGTGGCTGAAGGTTGGCCCATGACCCTTTCTCTGGGCGGCCGCGTCATGCCACCAGTCGTGATTGCCGATGACAGCATGAACCCCGAGCGGCGCCTTCAGCTTCGCCAGCTCTGCCGCCCAGGCCTGATGATCGACGCGAGCGGTGATGAGATCGGTCCCTGACGTGTAATCGCCGAGCAGGACGATGATGTCACCGCCGAGTTCATTGGCCCGAGTGCAGATCGCTGCAATGCGCTCGGCTGACATCCACGGTTCGCAGGCATGGAAATCGGCGAGCGCCACGATCCGCAGTTTGAGCCCCGGCGTCCATCGTGGCGGGGTCAACGCATAGCGGGTCACATTCAGGCGGACGACAGGCTCATATCCAAAGGCGTATCCCCCGAGTGCCATCAAACCGAATATGCTGCCGCCGAAGAGCTTCAGAAAGGCGCGACGGCCAAGCATTCAATCTCCCTCCTGGAACAACCGGAACTGCGCGGCCTCAAGGTCCTTGGGCGGCTGCATGCCGAGATGTTTCCAGGCGATCGCGGTCAAAACACGGCCGCGCGGTGTACGTTGTATGAAACCCTGCTGGATCATGTAGGGCTCGATAATATCCTCAATCGCATCGCGCGGCTCGGAAAGGCCGGCAGCGATGGTTTCGATGCCGACCGGCCCGCCACCGAAATTGACGGCAATCATATTGAGATAACGCTTGTCGAGCTGATCGAAGCCGACATTGTCGACGAGAAGCCGCGTCAAAGCTTCGTCGGCGATCTCCCGTGTCACCGCTTCGACCTTGGCCACTTCGGCAAAATCGCGCACGCGACGCAGCAGGCGGCCGGCGATGCGCGGCGTTCCGCGCCCGCGCCGCGCAATCTCGCGTGCCCCTTCGTCGGTCATGCCGAGCCCCATCAGTCTCGCGCCACGCCGGACGATGAACTCAAGCTCCTCGACGGTGTAGAAACTCAATCGGACCGGAATGCCGAAACGATCCCGCAGCGGCGTCGTCAGCAAGCCGAGACGCGTGGTGGCGGCAACCAGCGTGAACTTGGCAAGATCGATCTTCACCGAGCGCGCTGCCGGGCCCTCGCCGATGATCAGGTCCAGCTGAAAGTCCTCCATGGCCGGATAGAGGATTTCCTCGACCGCCGGATTGAGACGGTGAATTTCGTCGATGAAGAGGACGTCGCGCTCCTCGAGATTTGTGAGCAATGCTGCAAGATCGCCCGCCTTGGCGATGACGGGGCCGGAGGTCGAGCGGAAATTGACGCCGAGCTCCTTTGCCATGATCTGCGCCAGGGTCGTCTTGCCGAGGCCGGGCGGGCCGACAAAAAGCACATGATCCAGCGCCTCACCGCGTCCCTTGGCCGCCTCGATAAAGACCTTCAGATTGGCGCGCGCCTCCGCCTGACCGGTAAATTCGTCCAGCGATTGCGGCCTGAGCGTCGCATCAATGTCTTCGCCCCGCTTCTCCGGCGATATCAGGCGTGCGGCTTCACTCATGTCAGAGGTTCCATTCCCCATATGCGTTTCGCGGCTCTTTCGCCGATGCGGCATCAAGGCTTGCCGCGTTCAAAATAGTCCCGCACGAAAGAGCGTCGCAAGTCGATCTCCCGACTTTGAGACAATAGTAAGGAATGCGGAAGGTGCAAAGCCTCACCGCGCCAGTTCCTTGAGGCCGAACCGGATCAGCTTGGCGCTGTCGGCGCCCTCGCCGGCCAGTTTCATCGCGGCCGCAACGGCGTTGGCGGCCTGGTCGCGGGAATAGCCAAGATTGGTCAGCGCAGAAACGGCGTCGGCGACGGGTGCGGCGGCAACTCCTTCGCCCAATTCCTGCTTCAAGCCGATATTTGCCGCCTCGCCGGCAAAGGCCGGCGCCTTGTTCTTCAGCTCGGTCATGATACGCACTGCAACCTTCGGGCCGACACCCGGCGCGCGCGAAACGGCGGCGCGATCCTGCAGCGCGATCGCATTGGCAAGCTCGGCTGGCGTCAAGGTCGACAACAGCGCCAGTGCCACTTTCGCGCCCACGCCCTGCACTGTCTGGAGTATGTTGAACCACTCCCGCTCCAGTGCCGTCGTGAAGCCGAAGAGCCGGATCTGGTCTTCGCGGACATAGGTCTCGATGAAGAGAATGCAGGCTTCGCCGACGGAGCCGAGCTTCGACAGCGTGCGGCCCGAGCAGTAGGCGACATAGCAGACGCCGTGCACGTCCACGAGCACATAATCCTCGCCGAGCTCTTCGATTGTGCCTTTCAGCTTGCCGATCATGAATGATGTCCGTCAGGGATGGGTTTCAGGGGAAATGAGGTCGAGCGAAGGAAAGTGGGAACGATAGCGCGAGGCATCCCGTGTCAGCAGCCTGTGTCTTCGCCACTCGGCATGGGCACCGATGAGAAAGTCCGGAAGGGTTCTCTCCCTTTGGCCACCGGCGAGCCGATATAGACGATGCGCCTTGCCGGCTCGAAACGCAGCCTCGAAGGGTATGGCTTCGCGCTTCATGTCGAGCCAGGACAAGGCGACCGTCAAGTCCTCCTCACTCAAAGGCGAAGCAGCGAGTTCCGACCAGACCACGGGGCTGATAACGAGATCACCCTCTCCGATACATTGTTTCAGCAACTTTGCCGACCATTGCCGCTGGGCCGATGCCGGACCGAGGATATCGATGAAGATGTTGGTATCAACGAGGGTCGACGTCGTCACGCGGACCTCTCAGAAACTCCATAAATTCGTCGGTTGTCATGCCGCCAAGGTCCATCGTACCCCCGACGCGCTCCAGCCAATCGTCGAAATCGCGAATAGCCGGATCCGATGCCTCGGCGATCTTGACGAGCATCGCCCCGCTGCCCGAGGCGATAAAATCAACCTCCGAGCCCGGGCCGATGCCGAGCCTGTCTCGAATTTCCTTCGGGATGGTCACCTGACCTTTTTCCGTCACACGCATGGTAATACCTCTTCAGTAATACTTAGCGGCCAACCCGGAACAGGTCAAGAACAAACTACTCTGCCAATGCCGCCTGCCGCAGCCGGTTGGTGCCGCGATTATGGGCGTGGCAAATGGCAATGGCGAGTGCGTCGGCGGCGTCATTGCCCTTGAACTCGACCTTGGGCATCAGGATCTTCAGCATCATATGAATCTGCTGCTTCTCGCCATGCCCCACACCGATGACGGCTTTCTTGACGGCATTCGGCGCATATTCGGACACCGGCAAACCCGCGCGCGCCGGCACCAGCATGACGACGCCGCGCGCCTGCCCGAGCTTCAGCGTCGCCACCGCATCCTTGTTGACGAAGGTCTGCTCGACGGCAGCTTCATCCGGCTTGTAGCTATGAACGATCTCCGCAAGCCCGTCGTGAAGCTGGCAAAGGCGAGAGGCGAGATCCATATCGCCGTCCGAGGTCACCGTTCCCGATGCAACGAAACGCAGGGAATTGCCAAGTATATCGATAACCCCCCAGCCGGTGCGGCGCAGGCCCGGATCGATACCGATGATGCGAATCGTGTTTTGCATGGGTCAACCTATCTTTCAGGCCGAAGATGTGCCAGCAAAATGTGAACAAAACAAAAACAAGCCACAGATTGCCGGCGGTTCCCGCCGCGCTGAAAGCATCGTGACGAAATCGTGGCGGCAGGGTTTGGAATGAGGCCCCGGCGCTCCTACATGGTGGAAACACATCCTCCCTTTCACCACGCAGGTTTCTTGCCATGGTTCCCTTTTCCATCCTCGATCTTTCGCCCGTTGCCGAAGGCAGCACCATCCGCCAGTCCTTCGACGGTTCGAAGCGCATGGCGCAGAAGGCGGAGGAGCTCGGTTACAACAGGTTCTGGCTGGCCGAGCACCACGGCATGCCGGGCGTCGCCAGTGCCGCGACGGCTGTCGTTATCGGCCATGTCGGCGCGGCAACCTCGCGCATCCGCATCGGTTCGGGCGGCGTCATGCTGCCGAACCATTCCCCGCTTGTCATCGCCGAGCAATTCGGCACGCTGGAAGCCTTGTTTCCCGGCCGTGTCGATCTCGGCCTCGGCCGGGCGCCGGGCACCGACATGCGCACGGCGCAGGCCCTACGCCGCAACATCGATGCCGGCGCGCAAAGCTTCCCCAACGATATCGTCGAGCTGCAGCATCTGTTCAGCCCGGCCGACGAGAACCAGATCATTCTCGCCGTTCCCGGCCATGGCGCCAACGTCCCGATCTGGCTGCTCGGCTCCAGTCTCTACAGCGCCCATCTCGCCGCCATGCTCGGCCTTCCCTATGCCTTCGCCTCGCATTTCGCGCCGGAAGCCCTGCTTGACGCGGTCGCCATCTACCGGGAACGTTTCACGCCATCGGCAACGCTCGACAAGCCCTATGTCATGGTCGGCGTCATGGGCTCGACGGCAGATACGGATGAGGAGGCGCAATACCATTTCACATCGGCACAGCAGCAATTTGTCAACCTGCGCCGCAATGTACGCGGCCCCTTCCCTCGCCCGCGCAAGGACATGGACGATTTCTGGACGCCGATGGAAAAGCTGAATGTGGAAAACACGCTGCGCTATGCCGTGGTCGGTTCCCCGGCGACCGCCGAGGCGAAACTCCGGCAATTCATCAAAGATACCGAGGCTGACGAGGTCATCATTTCGATGCCGATTCACGATATCGAAGCGCGATTGAGATCGGTTGAGCTGTTCGCTACGCTTCCGAGCTTCAAGAAGGTGTCCTGACTTTCGAGTGCGAACTATCCGGTGAGCGGATCTTCTGTGAGCGGCTCACCGGGCGATCGACGAGGTCAGGATACGAGCCTCGTCTTCCAGTGGCGCCGGATCAACATATCCAACGACAGCTTGCCGGCGCCGGCGACGATCAGCACGAACATTCCACCCGAGATCGCCAGGTCTTTTTCGAAGTGCAAGAGTTCATTGTGACTGGCGAAGTTCGTGTGAAACAATAGCGCTGTCAGCAAGCAGAACAGGCCGAGACCGAATGCCGCCAATCGGGTCGTGAACCCGAGCGCAATGGCAAGGCCTGCAGCAAGCTGCACGGCGATGGTTGCAGTCGCGATAGGTGCGGCGACGCCAAGCTTTGCCATGGCTTCCAATGCATTATCGAAATGGCTGGCGAGTTCGATGCCCTCTTCCAGAAAGAGTAACGACAGCAGCATGCGGCCGAACAGCAGTGCCATGTCCGCCATATTGACGAGAGCGGCACTCTCCTCTTCGTATTCCATGGATTTCCTCCTTCACTGCAACATCCGGGCGGTTTCCGCTCTCGGCGGCATCTCCACGACTTGGTCGAATGGAAATGCCGCCGGGTCAGTTGGGGCCGAGTTCTAGTTGCTTGCCTTCGCGGCGATCGCCTTGGTCAGATCATCCAGCTCCTCGCAGCCGCCGGGGCAAAGTTTGGTGAGTGTTGCAAGCTGTTCGCGAGCCTTGGGCATGTCGCCGGTTTCGACATAGAGTTCGCCGAGATATTCATGCGCGCCCTTGTGATCCGGCTGCAATTCCAACGCCTTGGTGTAGTAGGTCAGCGACGTTCGATAGTCCCCGGTCTTGCGCAGGGTAAAGCCCATCAGATTGTAGACATCGGCCTGCTGATGCTCCTCGGCGATATCGCGAAGCTCGGCAAGCGCGCCGACATAATTCTTCGCATCGATCTTGGCGCGCACCGACGTCAGATCCGGCGCGTCGGTGGCCTCCATATTGTCGACGGCGAAGGCGACGCCGGCCGTTGCGGCGGGAATGACGATCACGGCGCACAGGCCGGCAATTCCGAGAATGGCATGTTTCAACATGGTCTTGCTCCTTCTTGGCCGCTCAGGCCTGGATGGTGGGGGTGAATCCGTAGGCGTTGCCGTCCTTGACGAAGGTACCGGAGCCGGGGAACGGAAAATGCGAGCCGCAAATCCTGATCTTGTCGGCAATAACGCGGTCGATCAGCTTGCGGCGGGTACCGACGGCCATCGGGCCGTCCTGGTCGTAGGCTCCCTGCCATTCGGGATGGGGGGCGAGCAGCGCCGGCACGTACATGATGTCGGCCGAGACCATCAGCTGCTCGTTGCCGCCATCGACGAGGAAGACCGAGTGACCGGGGGTGTGACCAGGCGCGGCCATGATGCGCACGCCCGGCGCGACCTCGGCGCCATCATCTACCAGCCGCCAGTTCTTCCACGTCGGAAAGACGGAAGCGATGCGCCTGCCCGCTTCCTTGCGCCCCTCCGCCAGCTTGTCGACGCGGCCTGGATCGGTCCACCAGTTGTACTCGGTGGCATTGACCACAAGCTCGGCATTGGCGAACACCGGCGCATTCGTTCCTTTTTCCATCAGGCCCCAGACATGGTCCGGATGGAAATGCGAGATCATGATCGTGTCGATTTTCTTGTAGTCGATGCCGGCGGCGGCCATGTTGGCCGGAAGATGCGTGGCATTGGTCTGCCACTGCCCGACGCCCGACCCGGCATCCATCATGATCTTTCGGCCACCGATATCGAGGACGACGACGGTCAACGGAATGGGCATGAACTCCGTCGTCAGGCCGGCCTTGGAAAGCGCCTCTTTGGTGTCATCGACGGAGGCGTTCTTGATGAAGGCCGGATCGTGCGGCTTGCGCCAAATGCCGTCATAGACGGCCGTGACGTCGATCGAACCGACCTTGTATTTGTAGAAGCCCGTCGTCGGCTCCAGTGGGGTCACGGCGAAGGCTTGCGGAATGAATTCGAGCTTCGACGACAGTCCGAAGGCTGCCGCAGCGGCGGCCGTCCCGAGCACGGCGCGGCGGGTCATGTCAAACATCGCGATATCTCCTCAAGGTTATGGCTTTGGGGCCAGGCGGAGGGCGCTGCAGATTGCCGCCCCCGCTGAGGAAGAAGATCAGCGACTGCAGGCACTTATTCCCTGCAGCACGGAAGATTCATTCAAATAATTGAATTTAATAGGCTATTTTAGCTGGATGCCGAAAGCCCGGATCGCAATCCGCTGGGTGCAGAGCGCCTGGGGGCACCGTCTTCGACTTTTTCGCATCCGATCGGGAATAAAACCCGAGCAAGTGCGATCTACGTCTTTAGGCAAGATTGCAAGCGCCGGACCCGAGGCTTACAGTCAACATCGGCGTTTCGCGGGGACCATGATGACAGACGCCCAGATTATAAGCGCGATTTCATTCGACCGCCGGTTTCACGCCATGAACTGGAGTCGCCTGCAAGCAAGCGTGATGCGCAGCCTGGAGCCGCTTCTCATCCGGTTGGTTGGCCCGTTTGCCGGACCGAAGGCGCACGGAACGAAGGAGGCCAGCTACTCCAGCCTCATGATGGTGGCCGAGACAGCGGCAAATGACGAACCGCGCCTGCATACAATCTCATCGTCGGACGAAACCATGCGCCGCTTCCAGCGCACGATCGTTCCGCATCTGGATGCCGCCTATAATTTCGCGCGCTTCTTGAGCAGGGATGCCGATGCCGCCCAGGATATCGTGCAGGAGGCATTCCTGCGCGCCTATCGCGGCTTTGGCGGCTTTCGCAATGGCGATGCCCGGGCCTGGACATTCACCATCGTCCGCAACTGCTATCACGCGTGGCTGCAGGAAGGGCGACGCAAGACCCGTTACGAACAGCCGATGACCGATGGCAATGACTCACCGGAGGATCCGCCGTCGTCCGAACCGGCCTCCGAGGAAGACACCCCTGAGGCGGCGTTAATCCGCAAGGCGGAAACGCTGCGGGTGCGCCAGGTCATCAACATGCTGCCCGATGCCATGCGCGAAGTCCTCGTCCTGCGTGAGCTCGAAGATCTTTCCTATAAGGAGATCGCCGAAATCATCGATGCGCCGATCGGCACCGTCATGTCGCGCCTTGCCCGCGCTCGCCGCGATTTCGGCGAAGCCTGGCGCAGCCTCGACGCGAAAGGGGCGGCGCGGTGAGCAACGGGGAACACAGTGATCACGGCGAATGGAGCGACCTACTGCATGGCTTCATTGATGGCGAACTCGATCCGGCCCACACCGCAAGTTTCGAGACGCATCTTGCGACCTGCCGAGAATGTGCCCACGAGATGGAAGAGGCTCTTATGGTAAAACGCCTTGCCGGCCGCGAAGGAGTGAAATGGCAGGCACCGGACGCCGTCCATGCACGCGTCCAGGCCGCGTTGGCGCTGGAACAGGTCATGATGGCACGCGCCGTGGCGGCAACGATCCAAACGGAGAACCCATGGCGTAGCTTCTGGCGGTTTGTCCGGCAATGGAGCTTTATACCATCGCTCGCAGCCCTGGCAGCCAGCCTCATGCTGGTTTTGAACATGCCGCAGCAGAGCCAAACGATCGAAGATCAGCTTCTTGCGAGCCACGTGCGCTCGATGCTCGCCGATCACCTGACCGACGTGCTGACCTCGGATCAGCATACCGTCAAGCCGTGGTTCAGCGGCAAGATCGATTTTTCTCCACCGGTGGTCGATCTGGCGGCACAGGGTTTTCCCCTTGTTGGCGGCCGCGTGGACTATCTGAACGGTCGGGTCGTGGCGGCGCTGATCTACCACCGGCACGGCCATATCATCAATCTCTTCATCTGGCCCGGCACGGCCACCACTCGCAGCAGCGCCGAGAAGGAGGGCTACAATTTCGCCGAATGGTATGCGGACGGGCTGGTCTTCTGGGCAGTATCCGATGTCAGCGCCACCGACCTTTCTGCCTTTCGTGATGATTTCTCGCGCGCCACCGCACCCTAATGCGCAAAAAAGCCAGCCGCATGGGCTGCGGCCGGCTTTTTGCAAGCAGTTTATCCGTATCAGGCCGAGAGCTTCGCCAGCACTTCCTCGGTAACCTCGAAGTTCGAATAGACGTTCTGTACGTCGTCGTCGTCTTCGAGGCTGTCGATAAGCTTCATCAGCGACTGAGCCTTTTCTTCATCGACCGGCACATTGTTCTGCGCGCGCCAGATCGCCTTGACCGTTTCGGCCTCGCCGAGCGTCGCTTCGAGCGCCTTGGCGACTTCGTTCATCGCTTCGAAGCCGCAGATGATGGTGTGGCCCTCTTCGTCGCTCTCGACGTCATCGGCGCCGGCTTCGATCGCTGCTTCCATCACCTTGTCGGCGTCGCCGACTGTCGGCTTGTAGGTGATCTCGCCGACATGGTCGAAGGAGAAGGAGACCGAGCCGGTTTCACCGAGCGCGCCGCCTGCCTTGGTGAAGATCGAGCGGACGTTGGAAGCCGTGCGGTTGCGGTTGTCTGTCAGCGCTTCGACGATGATCGCCGTGCCGCCGGGGCCGTAGCCCTCGTAGCGGACTGCATCGTAGTTTTCGCCGTCATTGCCGGCCGCCTTCTTGATGGCGCGGTCGATATTATCCTTGGGCATCGACTGGGCCTTGGCGTTCTGGATCGCGAGGCGCAGACTTGCGTTCATGGTCGGGTCAGGCAGACCCGCCTTGGCGGCGACGGTGATTTCACGCGCCAGCTTCGAGAACATTTTCGAACGCACCGAATCCTGACGACCCTTGCGGTGCATGATGTTTTTAAACTGTGAATGGCCAGCCATGGCACCCCTGTTCACGTCTTTTGTTGGGAATGGCCGCCTTATAAGAGCGAAGCGGCCTTCATTCAAGCAAAAAGCCGGATAATGGCGTCGGTCGAGGCCTTCCGCCACTATTCCTACGGTTTGACGGCAAGCTTGCCTGCCCGAATATCCGCAACGGTTTCCATGGCCTTGTTCAATCCCTCGAGCGACGCGCGTTCGTCCTTGATTACGGGCCGCAGATCGGGCGACCAGTCATTGATGGCGCCAACGCGCGCTAGGAAAGTGCTACCGCTTCTCATCTGGTGAATGATCCGGCTTGCCGGAACGCAGCCCTGTGCATCCGTAGCAACCGCCGGATGGCTATCAACTCTGATCAAGGCAGTCATGCCCGGCGCATCATGCGACAAGAGGCAGACGCGTTGCGGTGTTGGTGAACTTCCGTAGTCGATGAACAAAGCCCCCGACAGGGACGTAATGCTGCAATTGCGTTTGTCAGTCATTGCATCGGTTGGGCATGACACGCTCCAACTGCCAGCGGCTAACAGATTTGCGCTTTTGCCGACAGAAACAGTTCCCTGACTGAATTTTTGGAGGCGATAGCCATCGGGCGTCGTGTTGACCGGGTTTGATGAGACGCAGCCCGATAGCGCTGCAGCTATTATTGTAGTCAAAAGAACCCGATTCATGCGCTTCCCCCAATGGTATGGCGCAATCAATCACGGCCAGCGGAAGTTGCATAGGTGAGTAGGATACATATCCCAACGAAAATCGTCACAGCCCCTTGAGCACATAGATCAGCGGCTTGCGCGGCAAGGTCTTCACCGACACCGTGACGCTCGGGGTCGGCGCGTAGGCGACGTCGAAGTCGGGACCGAACAGGGCCAGGAACTGATCGACCGGTGGACCCCAGCGATGCATGGGCAGGATCAGCGACGAACGCAGCCTTTTCACCACCCGGCTCATGCTGTCAGCCCCCATGGTCAAGCCGCCGTCCACGGGCACCATCACGACGTCGAGACGGCCGATCTCGGCATATTGCTGGTCGGTAAGCTCGAAATGCAGATGCCCCAGATGGCCGATGCAGAGACCGGCGACCTCGAAGATGAAGATCGAATTGCCGTTGGGCTCGATGCCGCCGCCCCAGGAGCGGATATCGGTCACCACGTTGCGGATCAGCGTGTCGCCGACGGTCAGGTGGATCTTTGCCGGTTCGCCAGGCGTGTCGCTCCAGCCATGCAGCACATATTTGATCGCCGGGTCGGGCGTCAGCGTGTAATGGCTCGGATGCGCCTTGTTCATGGTAACGACGTCGGGGGTATGGGGCGGCGAATAGGCGCCGCTGAAATCCGTGGCGATGGAAACGCCGCCGGGCGTCTCGATGAACAGGGTCGCATGACCGAGGAAGGTGATTTTCACATCGCCATTGACGGGATCGTTGGCGGGTGTCGGGCCTTGGTTGGAAAAGCTGGCGAAAGTCGCCTTGGGCAAGGACTGCGCAATCGCCTGGCATTGGCTGGGCTGAGGGCCTGAAGGCTTCTCCTGGGCGTCCGCGGCGCTCCAGCCCGCCGCAGCCAGCAGAAAGAACACGGCGAAGACAGGAAACCGCAGCATCTGCCACCCCTTCAAGCCCAGGAAGGCCGGAAGGATGCTGCATGACCGAAAACAGGTCCAGCGCCAATCGGACACGATTGCTCACAATCGCGTCATTGCGCTTCGTCGATTAATTGCAGGGCACGATCAGCGCCAGAACTCGGGAATGGTCTCGGCCAGACGCGGCCCGAGCCTAAGCGGCGCGATCTTCTCGGCAAGCCCCGTCGCATCCGATATCTCCACGCCGACGCCGCAGATGGTGGCCGGACCGGATGCCGCTTCGAACCGACCCTTCGGCATTTTCGAAATGAACCGGTTGAGCGGCTCCTCCTTCTCCATGCCAAGCGAGGAATCATAGTCGCCGCACATGCCGGCATCCGACATGTAGGCTGTGCCACCGTTCAGGATCTGCGCATCGGCGGTCGGCACATGTGTATGCGTGCCGACCACAAAGCTGGCGCGGCCGTCGACGAAATGGCCGAAGCATTGTTTCTCGCTGGTCGCCTCCGCATGAAAGTCGAAGATGATGGCGTCCGCCTGCTCCTTCAGCGGGCAGGCATCGAGGATGACCTCTGCCGATTTAAAGGGATCGTCGAGCTCCGGATGCATGAAGACGCGGCCCATGATATTGGCAACGAGCACGCGGGCGCCATTGCGCGCATAGTAGATACCGGAGCCGCGGCCGGGCGTGCCGGCCGGATAGTTGGCGGGACGCAGGAACTGATCGTGGCGCTCGCAGAACACCACAGCCTCCTTCTGATCCCAGACATGGTTGCCCGTCGTCACCACATCGGCGCCGGCATTTATTGTTTCGAGGAAGATGTCCTCGGTGATGCCGAACCCGCCGGCAGCATTCTCGCCATTGACGATGACGAAATCGAGCTTCAGATCGGACACGAGCCCCGGAAGGCGGTCCCATACCGCAGTTCGTCCGGTCTTGCCGACCATGTCACCCAGAAAAAGCAGCCGCATTCGCTATCCAATCGCTTCCGAAACGAAATTGAGTCCGCTCTCGGTCAAAATCGCGTCAAGACGGACATCATGCGGCTCAGCCGGTACTGATGGCACTTCTTGGCAATCGAATGCAATGCCGATGAGCCTCGGATTCAAGCCTTTTTGATGCAGACGGGTGATGGCGCGGTCGTAATGGCCTGCTCCGTAGCCGATGCGATGGCCGGTGCTGTCGAACGCCGAGAGCGGCACCAGCATGATATCGGGATCGAGCACTGCCGCATCGGGCCCCGGCCCGGAGGTGCCGAACCCGGTCGCGATGAGCGCTGCACCCGGCACGAGCTCGCGAAAGACGATGGTGCTCCGGTTGAGGATCACGGGCACGCAAAGCCGCGCACCGCGCTCCCTGAGCCGCGCCATCAACGGCCTTATATCCACCTCGGACCGGATCGGCAGAAAACCGGAAACGATCGCTCCCGGCGCGACATCGATGGCATCGCCACCATGGGCAGCCATGGCCAGTCCCATCTCGATGCGTTCATCGGCTGGAATGGCGTCACGCGCCGCCAGACGCTCGTTGCGATATTGGGCTTTCAGCTCTTTGGGGGTCATCGGATCTTCGCGATTTTCTGTGATATCACGAAAACATAATGAGCCGGCGGCCTAATGCAATGCGCGAAAACGACATCTGGCGATGGTATGATGCGAGCCGCAATCAACCACTCGTGCGCACGACGGACATCTTTCCGTCGCCATCCGTATGCGCGCGGACATTTTCATAGTTCAGCAGCGTCGAGTGGCCGGTTTCCACCGGATGGGAATGCGTGGCGGTGATCACCATCACATCGGCGCCTGCGGCTTCGCCTGCCTTGATGCCGGCCATCACATCCTCGAACACAAGGCAATCGGAAGTGCGCAGGCCAAGACGTTCCGCCCCGAGAATGTAGCACTGCGGGTCCGGCTTGCCGACCTTGACGTCCTCGGCGGTCACGATGAAGCGCGGCACCGGGATGCCGGCAGCGTCAAGTCGGGCCATCGCCAGACGGTACGGGGAAGAGGTCACGATCGCCCACCGCTCCGGCGGCAGGGACGCGAGGAAATCGATGGCTCCCGGCAGTGCGACCACGCCCTCGACGTCGGCAATCTCCGCCTCCACGATGCCCGCCGACTCGGCAACCGGATCGACGCCGGGCAGGTTCAACTGGCCGATCGTATCGACACCGCGTTTGCCATGCATGGTCGGCATGAACTTTTCAACGTCCAGACCCTTGCTGCGAGCCCAATTGCCCCAGACGCGTTCGGCGGCTGCGATCGAATTGATGATCGTGCCATCCATGTCGAACAGGAAGCCGGAGTAGGCTTTGGTGAAGGCGGAAGAGGATGCAGCGGACAAGGCAGGCCCTTTCTGGACGTGAAAACGAGCGGCCGGCGCAGCCGCGCCACTCGCAATATGTGCTTCATCCGACTAACGACAGCCGCGGCAAGAAGCAAATGATTGCTGAGCAACGGGCGTAGGAAAAGCCCGTTCATTCGTTTCAACCGATGCGACATCGGAAGAAAGCGCTTGCATCACCATCGGCAGATGGCGAAACGGAAGCGTGCGACTGAAGAGATCAGCCGCACGCCTCGATCAGTTATTCGCCGAGGCGGCTCTTCAGACCATTGATGATATGGTTCGCCAGCGCCTCGTAGTCGTCATCGAAATGGTGACCACCATTCATGGCAATGACTTCGGCGCCGGTGCCCTTCAGCAGCGGGCATCCGACATCCTCGTCGTCGTCCTTGCCGTAGACGCATTGCACCATCTTCGGATTGATCGACTTGAGGTCATTGATGGGATCGCCGCCCTTGCCCTCGCTCGAAGCACCGAGCCAGCCCATGACCGAAATCACGTAATCGACCTTCTTCGACAGCGACAACAGGGACATCTGCACGATCTTGTCCTTGTCTGGCTGCTGCAGGCGGTTGTAGCTCGCCGGCAGCACATCGGCACCGAACGAATAACCGATCAGCACGACATGCTTGACCTTGAAGCGCTTGGTATAGAACTGGATCATGCGCGCGAGATCGTTGGCAGTCTGTTGCGGATCCCGCTCCGACCAGAAATAGTGCAGCGAATCCACACCCACGACCGGAATGCCCTGATCCTGCAGATAGCTGCCGACTTCCTTGTCGATGTCGCGCCAGCCGCCGTCGCCGGAATAGACGATCGCAAGCGTGTCCTCCGTCGGCGTGGTTTCCATGACATCAACGGGCAGGCCGAGCGGCGATTTCGCGCTGTCGATCGACTTCATCAGGTCCGCCAGCGAAGCCTCGAGCGTCGCATAGGTATCGTCGATCCCGGAATCCGTGGTCTGGACCTCGGGATGATCCTTCTGGATCTCCTCGACGTGATCGCGTCCATCCTTCGGAGCATTCGGCGTGAAGGTCACGAGAATCGGGTTCGGCAAAGCACCTTCCTGCAGGCCGAAGGACACCATGTCGCCATCGGTCTTCTTCTCGGCCGGCGTGCAAAGCTCTTGCTTCAGCCCGATGCCGGATGTCGGATCCACGGCAACCGTTCCGGCAACCGTGGCATCCGGGGTCTGCGCGGCTATCGTCAGTGCCATGGCGCCGCCTGCGCCGACGCCGGCGATGATCGGCAGCTGATAGGTGCTGTCGGCAAAGGAACGCTGCACCTGCTGGCTCAGTGATTCCAGATCCGAGACCATGTAGATGCAGCCATCGTTCTGACTGACGTCATATTTGTTCAGCGAAGCCAGGAAGGACGGGTAATCGATGCCGATGACCAGCGAGCCACTGGCGACGAGCTTGTCGGCAACCGCCTTCTCCTTGTCGCCCCAGCCTGCAACGTCGGAGATTAGAACGACCTCGCTCGTCACCTTGCCTTGCGGGCGCAGGATATGCGGCGGCGAAATCATGCCCAGATCGTATTTGGTATCGTCTTCGTCGGCCCGCGCCGAGCCTGAAGCAAGCAGACCCATCGTCAGCATGCATGTGAAAACCAATGATATTGCGTATTTCAAGATCATTTCCTCACGACCCCCTTTAGTCCGCCCCCGATGAGGAATGTGGCATCCATCAACGCGATCATGGGACTCACACCTCCCGAAACAGCCAGATAGCGCGGCTGCCATTCGGGATGGAATTTGGATTTGAAGGCACGAAGCCCTTTGAAATTGTAGAAACGTTCGCCGTGCTCGAACACGGTCCCTCCGACCCTGTCCCAAACCGGCGCCGACTCCCGTCTCGACATGCCCGAAAGCGGCGCCATGCCCAGATTGAATCGATAAAACCCCTGCTCCTTGAGGTATTCGAGGATCTTCACGAACAGAAAATCCATCGATCCCTTCGGAGCATCGGGCGAAAAACGCATCAGATCGACGGACCCCTCCTCCTTGGTTTCCGTCATCAGAATATTCGCAAAAGCGACGATCTTACCATCCTTTTTCAACACGCCGACCGGCTGCGAGCTCACGTAGTCCGGATCGAAAGCGCCGAGCGAAAAACCCTTTTCCTTGGCATTGTGATCTGCGAGCCACGTATCCGAAACATGCTCAAGCTGGTCCATGATTTCGGGCACATGTTGAGGGTCGATAACGGCAAATTCTAGTCCGTCACGCACTGCTCTGCTCGCTGTTTGCCGAAGATTGGCCCATTTGCCGCCCTTCAGCTCGAAATTTGCGAGCTGAACCACCGCCAGTTCGCCAAGCTTGAAGGCACGCAGGCCGGCATCCGCGCAATAGGACAACAGCGCTGGCGAGATCTGATAGAAGACCGAGCGGCAACCGGCGGCACGGGCAGCCTCGACAAATCGCCAGATGAGATCGGGGAGTGCCTGACGTGGGCCGACGGGATCGAACAGCGCGATCCACGAACGGCCCTGCTTGCCATACATGATGAAGGCATCGCCCTTTTCGGAGAACATGATGCTCTTATCGCCCATGCGCACCAGATTGGCGTCGGCGACCCCCTGTTTCCGGACGATTTCGACGGCCCGTTCGACCGCATGGTCCGTAACCGGTTCCAGCCGCTTCGTCGCCGGACGCAACAGGCTGAAGATCGCGATCGCCGATGAAACAATGGAAATGCCGAGCACGGCGCGAAGGCCGCGCGGGGCCTCGTCTGCGAATTCAAATTGCCACCAGAGCTGATTGCTGTAGCCGACATCGCGGTAGACGAAGAACAGGATGACGACGGCGCCGATGCAGATGACGGCAATGGCCGTCAACCATCCGGCCGTGAGCGCTTGGCTCAGCAGAGATGCCGGGCGGGTGAACAGCCGGCGGCTGACGACGAGGCTGAAGACGAGAAACGCCAGCAACCCGGCCTCGACGATGGCAATGGCCTTCAAGAGCGATAGCAGCAGTGCAAACACCGCCGAGAAGATCGACACCCACCAGGCACCGTCGAGACGCTGGCTGAGACCGCGCGCGGCAACGATCATGGCCACGCCCAGAATGCTGGAAAGGAAATGCGCGCTTTCGACGAGCGGCAGGGGCACATAGTCGGAAAGGACGATCAGGTTCTGGTCGGGCGTTGGTGTCACGCTCGAAAATACCAGCATCATGCCGAGCAGCAGCCCGAAAGCCGACAGCAGCTGTGGCATCAGCCTGCCACCGACACGGCGCATGCTGGAGGCAACCGGATGATCGACGAAACGGCGCAATTCCGCCACCGAGATCGCCGCGATCGCGATGACGAGCGGAATGACGTTGTAGATGACGCGATAGAGAACCAGCGAACTCAGAACGGCGTCCTCATTCACCGAGCTCCCGAGCCAGGCGATGATGATCGTCTCGAAAACGCCGAAGCCGGCTGGAACGTGACTCAGCACGCCGAGACCGACAGCGATGGCATAGATGGCCAGAAAGGCCGGCCAGGCGATCGCCGTTTCAGGCAACAACACGTAGAGCACAGAGGCCGATGCCGCGATATCGAATGCGGTCACCAGGAATTGCCGCGACCAGGTGCGCGAATCCGGCAGACGAACGGCGATCGGCCCAATGCGCACTTCCCGGCCGTTGCGGCCGATAAAGACAACGAAGGCAAGTGCCGCAAGAATGGCGACGGCAATCAGACGAAGCCACAGGCCGTCGACATTGATCAGCGGTCCGATCTCGTCGGCGATGACCAACAATGCGATGGCGCCGACGGCGGCAAGGCCGAGGCCGAAGGCAAGTGTTACGAAAGCGATGACGCGGGTGATATCGTCAGGCGACAGGCCGAGCCGCGTATAGGCGCGGTAGCGGATCGCGCCGGCGCTGAGCGCGCCGAAGCCAGCGGTATTGCCGACCGCGTAGGCGCTGAAAGAGGTCAGCGCCACATGCGGAAATGGCAGCCGCTTGCCGATATATTCCAGCGCGTTCTGGTCGTAATAGATCAGGGAGACGAAGCTCAGCCCCGTAAACAGCAGGGCGAGCAGGATGGAGGAAATCTTCGTCGTCGTCAGGGCATGCACGACGTCGTCGTAGCGCACTTCATTGGTGAGATCGAAGATTGCATAGGCGGCAATACAGAAGACGGCGACGGTCAGAACGGCGACGATCAGCGTGCGGTAGCGGTTCAGAAAGCCGCTGATACCGCCACGCTCTTCCAATTCTTCATCGGCTTTTTCCAAATCGATCGGCGTCGACATGTTCTACCTGTTTATCTTGACTTTCGCCCGGCCCGATTGCTCGGATATTCAGTAACAGCGACGATGCATCTTCGTATTGCCGTCTACACTTCTTTCGACAGGCCCGTTGTCACGCGAGCTCCCATCATTCTGAATTTAGGCAATTTTGGCGCAGGCCCCATTCCACCAGCGCTGGATCGGCCATTATTTAAAGGAATTTGTCATTCATCCCGAATTTTAGCTTATCCACACACAAAAGTGATCGTTGCATCCCACCTTAGGCGCAGCTCCCTATCAGGAAATTATAACAAGGTCACCTCTCCCCACGCGCCTTTCGAACGAACATATCGTCCCACCCTCACTCGCGCCCGCAACGCAAGTTTGCTTGAGCGTTTCAGGCTGATCATATGCAGCGCTGCCGAGCGACGCAGCCAGCCGAGATAAATGCGGGATCAGGCCTTCTCGTTCAGCCGCAGCAGCTCCTTCAGCTTCTCGTCGGTCCCGCCCTCAAGGGGTGTGTAGACGACCAGCTTCATATCCGTTCGATCGATAACGGCAAGCGCGGTATATTCAAACGTCATCATGCCCCCGTGCGGGTGGCACAAGCGCTTGTGGCCGGCCAGCGGCCGCTGCACCTCCTGCCTGGGCCACCAGGCGCGAAACTCCGGGCTATCTCGCATCAAGGTCGTTACCAGCCGCTCGAAATCAGGATCGCCGGCATAGCGGGCGCTATCGGCACGGAACATCGCCAGAGAGGTCGCCGCAACGCTCTCCCAATCGACCAGAAGCTGCCGATGCGTGGGATCGGTGAATACGCGATGTATTGTATTACGGGCATCGCCCTGCAACAGGCCATAATCCCCGAAAATTGCCACAGCAGCCGAATTCCAGGCCAGCACGTCCCAGCGTCGGCCGAGGATATAGGCCGGCTGGCCGCTCAGGCTTGCCAGCATCCGCCGCAAAGATTCGGGAACTTGTTCCGGTCCCTGCGATATCGTCTCTGTCGGCGGTCGATCGCTCAAGGCAAAGAGATGCCGCCGCTCGGCAGCATCAAGCCTCAAAGCGTCGGCGAGCGCCGACAGCACTTCCGCCGATGCGCGTACGTCCCGCCCCTGCTCCAGCCAGGTGTACCAGGTGGCCCCGACGCCGGCGAGAAGCGCCACCTCCTCCCGCCTGAGCCCCGGCGTCCGCCGGCGGAACCCGCCCGGCAGCCCGACGCCGGCCGGCGTCAGCTTCTCCCGGCGCGAGCGCAGGAAAGCACCGAATTCGCGGCGTCTGGCGGTGAGAACCGCCTCGTTCTGATGGATGTTCATCCATGCATCATAGCAGGATCGATACTAGGATAAAGCCGGAACTGTTTATCGCCTTCTCAAGCTGTCAAATATCGTCGCGGAAACGAAATGGAGGCGCCGGCGATGGACATGAGCGACAAGACGATACTGATCACCGGCTCGACTGATGGCGTCGGCAGGCGGGTCGCAGAACGGCTAGCCCTGACGGGCGCGATGGTGCTGGTGCACGGCCGCGACAAGCCGCGCGCAGAGCATCTGCTGTCCACCATTCGCGATGCGGGCGGCAAGGCGGCCTTCTACCCGGCCGACCTTTCGTCGCTGGATGATGTGCGCAGTCTGGCGGATGCGATCGAACGCGACCACACTCGGCTCGACGTTCTGATCAGCAATGCCGGCATCGGCACCGGCGGCGGTAACGCAAAACGCGAGCTCAGCCGCGACGGGCATGAACTGCGCTTTGCGGTGAACTATCTCGCCGGCTTCCTGCTGACACGCCGCTTGTTGCCGCTGTTGAAGGCAAGCGGCCATGCACGCATCGTCAATGTATCCTCCGCAGGACAGCAACCGATAGACTTCCGTGACGTCATGCTGACCCGCGACTACAGCGGCGCGCGTGCCTATTGCCAGAGCAAATTGGCGCAGGTCATGTTCACCCTCGACCTTGCCGAGGAACTGGCCGGCTCGGGCGTTACCGCCAATTGCCTGCACCCGGCAACCTATATGGATACCACCATGGTGCGACAGGCCGGCGCAGCGCCGATCAGCACCGTCGATCAAGGTGCGGACGCCATTCTCAATCTCGTTGCCGGTTCCGACACCGAAGGCTCCTCCGGTCTCTATTACGATGGGCGACGGCCCTCCCGCGCCAATGCCCAAGCCTATGATGCAAGCGCCCGCGAGCGCCTGCGCACCCTCAGCCGGGATCTTACCGGCCTCGCCTGACCTCATCAATTCCATCATCCACATTCAAAAAAGGAAACACGACATGTCACACCAACATGCTGTCATTATCGGCGGCTCGTCCGGTATCGGCCTTGCAACCGCAGCCGATCTTCTCGAAAAGGGCTATCGCGTCACGATCACGGGTCGCGACGAGACCAAACTGCAGACGGCGGCGCAAAGCCTTGCGGGCGAGGTCGCGACCATCGTCATGGATGCCGCTGATCTCGACACTCTTCCCGAAGCCTTCAAGACGATCGGCCCTCTCGATCATCTCGTTCTGGCGCTCGGCGGCGGCAATGGCGGCGGCCCCTTCGCCATGGTCGATCTCGCCGACCTCAGGAAGGGCTTCGAGCAAAAGACATTGGCACATTTTGCCTGCGCTCAGGCCTGCCTTCCCTTTCTTTCGAAGGAAGGCAGCATCACCTTCGTCTCGGCCGTCTCTGCTCAAGCCGCCCTGCCAGGCACGGCTGGACTCGGCGCCGTCAACGCCGCCATTGCCGCGCTTGCGCCCATTCTGGCGGTCGAGCTGAAACCGATCCGGGTGAATTGCGTTTCCCCCGGCGTCGTCGACACGCCCTGGTGGGATTTCATCGGCGAAGATCAGAAGGTGCCGGTTTTTGCCGGCTTTGCCGCGCGCGCCCCGGTTGGGCGCATCGGTCGCCCCGAGGACATTGCCCAGGCCATCGCCTTTCTGATCGGCAACGGTTTCACAACCGGCCACACATTGATCTGCGACGGCGGAATTCGCCTCGGCCAATGATGCCAATCGCGCCATTGTCGATGCCGATCGGCAATGGCCCTCTCATTCCCGACCGACATCCGCCTGAAGCCGTGTCAGGATCTCGATCAGCTTCGGCGCCATGTCGCGGATTTCGACAAGGTGGATGGCGCTCAGGCGGTGGAGGACATCCTCGGATTTTTGCGTCAATTGCAGCGTCTGGCGTCGCTTGTCCGCAGGATCGGTATTCCTCGTGGCATAGCCGGCGTCGATCAGGCGGCCGACCAGTTCGGTGGCGGTATGAGGGGCGATCAGCAGCCGCTCGGCCAGCATGCCGATAGTCATCGCCTCGCCTGAGCGGCTCCCCTTGATGGCAAGCAATGCCTGGTGCTGCTGTGGCGGCAGGCCGGCCTCATGCGCTGCGGACGTGCTGAAATCCGTGAATTTGCGCAGTGTATAACGCAAGGTGGCCAAGGCTTCGTAATCCGCCTGCGACAAGGTCTTTTCCAAACTCTGCACCATCAAATCGTCCTTTTTTGCCGCAGCCGGCGATCTCAGTTGATTTATATCGCATTACGATATATTTGCCATCTCGATCCAGGGAAGCGGCTGAATGATGGCCGTGCACGCTTAGCACAGAAGGCAGCCAATGCAGGACACCGGCACTTTGCAAAATCACAGTCACGATTTCTCCGGAGGAGCCTCCCGCAAGGACAATGGCGATTTCACCACCGATAAGCGCGTCCTGCTGCTGGTGGCCATGGCGGTGGTGGTCGGCACTGGCGGCGCCCTTGCCGCCTGGGCGCTGATCAATCTCATCGCACTTGTCAGCAATGCCGTCTGGCTGTTCAAGATCAGCACGGAGCCATTATCCTTCACCACGGTGGCGCGCTCGCCCTGGATGGTGGCGGCACCCATCCTCGGTGGCCTCGTCATCGGACTGATGGCGCGCTATGGCTCGGAGACGATCCGCGGCCATGGAATTCCGGAAGCCATCGAGGCCATCCTGATCGGCGGCAGCCGAATGTCGCCGAAAGTGGCGGTGCTCAAGCCGCTGTCATCCGCCATCTCCATCGGCTCCGGCGGCCCCTTTGGCGCGGAAGGTCCGATCATCATGACCGGCGGCGCCATCGGCTCGCTCTTCGCCCAGCTGTTCCATCTCAGCGCCGCCGAACGGAAGACGTTGCTTGTCGCCGGCGCCGCTTCAGGCATGACGGCCATCTTCGGAACACCCATCGCCGCCGTGATGCTCGCCGTCGAGCTGCTATTGTTCGAGTGGAAACCGCGCAGCTTCATTCCCGTCGTCGTCGCCGCCTGTGTCTCGATCATCTGGCGTCCGATGCTGATCAGCAGCGGTGCATTGTTTCCGGCGCATTTCGAGATGGCGCTTTCATGGTGGAGCATTCTGTTCGCCGTAGGCCTCGGCATCATCTCCGGCTTGCAGTCCGGCCTGCTGACGACCCTGCTTTATCGGATAGAGGATGCATTCGAGAAACTGCCGATCCATTGGATGTGGTGGCCTGCCCTCGGAGGCTTGGTGGTCGGCCTTGGCGGATTGGTCGAGCCTCGCGCACTCGGCGTCGGCTATGACATCATCGCCGATCTGCTGCACAGCCGCATCTCCGCGGGCGCCGTCCTGGCGATCCTCCTGGTCAAGGCTGGCATCTGGCTGGTTGCTCTTTCCTCGGGCACGTCGGGCGGCGTATTGGCGCCGCTCCTCATTCTCGGCGGCGCGCTCGGCTGGCTGGTGGGTCTCGTCCTGCCGGGCGATCCCGGCTTCTGGGCGTTGCTGGGCATGGCGGCGATGATGGGCGGCACCATGCGTGCGCCGCTGACAGGCACCTTCTTCGCCGTCGAACTAACAGGAGACATGAACGCGCTGGTGCCTCTGCTTGCGGCCACGGTCGCGGCCTATGCCGTCACCGTTCTGCTGTTGCGCCGTTCCATTCTGACAGAGAAGATCGCCCGGCGCGGCCAGCACATCACCCGCGAATACGGCATCGACCCGTTCGAGCTGACGCGTGCCGCCGACATCATGATGTCCAAGGTGGATACCATGCCCGCGACCATCCGCCTGTCCGAAGCTTTGGCTCAGATGACCGAGCGACCGGATGCGCATCGTTTCTATCCCGTCGTCGAGAGCGACGGGCGCTTGGTCGGCATGATCTCGCGCGCCGATGCCCTTCGTTGGCAGAACCGACCGGAACTGGGTGAACAGTCACTTTATGACATGATCTCGGACAGCTCCATTCCGGTGGTGCATGCCGAAGACACGGTCGGTCGCGTTGCCGACGTGATGATACAGGCCGATACCGGGCGCGTTCCCGTTGTGGAAGCGCAAACCGGGAGGCTTGTAGGTCTCATCACCCGGAAGGATCTGTTGCGGCTGCGCAGCGCGGGAAATCGCGCAGAGCTCGAACGCGGAGCCTTTCTGCGTTCAAGAAGCTAAGGGAGGAGGAATGGCGTCGGCGGGGCACCAGAACCTCGCGGCGCCTTCTTTCGCTGACTGCAGAAAATTAAGAGCGATCCACGACGACCGATGGATGTTTACGATCCTGGGTGCCTACAAACGTAGGTGGGCGCCGTGTGTCTAAGCCCAGGGGCCTAGCCAGGGACAGCTCCCTTTGGATCGAGTATGGCCCCAGGGATTGTGGTTCCTGTCGGGAAGCGCAGACCGCACGTCCTATATAAGGCGGATTCCTGCATCGCACCAGTGGGTGTGAGCAGGCGGTTCGAGAAATATGATACTCAATTCGGCTCGGCGCTCGACCGGACCAGCAGTTTTTCGGTGATACCCTGAATCCGCGTCGTCACCTCGTCGATGACAGTGGCCAGCGTTTCATCGGCGCGGGTACTGGCGGCAAGCACGGTGTCGCGGTTGTTGCGCAGGTTCTCAAGTTCGGCTTCCAATGTAGAGACGCGGCGCGTCAGCTCCGACACCTCATCCATGATCATGATGCCTGCCATGACGGTCAGGCGCAGATCGCCAATCTCGCCGAACTGGCTCTTCAAATGCAGAACATAGCGGTCGAAACGATTGGCGAGATCCGTCAGATGCTCTTCCTGCCCCTCTTCGCAGGCCATCCGGTAGGCTTTGCCGTCGATCGTTACCGTTACCTGTGCCATTCGACTTTCCGATCATTGCCGCTGGTGGCGACGGCTGCGCCCCGTGAAGGATCAGCGGTCCAGCACGGCTCTTATGGTTTCCATCGCCGTAACAAGTCGGCGCGACACTTCGCGATTGACCTCCTCGAGCCGGTTCGCGCGGAACTCGGCCTGGTCCAGCTCCTGGGCGAGACGCGAGCGATCGGCATGGACCCGTCGGACCTCGCCTTCTATGTCGCTTTGCGCCCGCTCCCGTTCGAAACGTCCGTCGACAGCGCTTTCCAAAGTCGAAAGCGCCTGGCGCAACTGGGCGAGCGCCGCATCCACCGTTTTGCCTGAAGGTGTCATGCCTTTCGATACTCCGCGCAAGGCCCGAATCAAAACATCCGGCCACTTGTCTGATTTCGCAACAATATTCAACTTGGCGACTGCACGTCAATAAAGGCAGCCCTGCGGCAGGGGGCCTAATCTGTGGATGACTGACCCGTTTGCCGACGATACAGGCTTTGTCGCACGATTGTCGTCTTTTGTAAAAGTGAACGGGCAAATGTCAAAAAAGTGCGGCAGCCGCCCCGGATTGGGGCCTCGATTTATTGACTTGCTCGTCCCAACTGCTATGTCTCAGCCGCCTGAGGTGACGCTGAAAATGGAGTTCGGAGGAACGTCTCCCTTTCGCCCGCCTTTCAACCGGTGGCCTCCCTCCCAAGCGTGCGGCCATCCCCGAACCCGGAACATTGCGGAAAAACCCATGATCTCTCGCGAACAACACGACCGGATGGCAAATGCGATCCGTTTCCTTGCCATGGATGCTGTCGAGAAGGCCAATTCCGGTCACCCCGGTTTGCCGATGGGGATGGCGGATGTCGCCACCGTTCTCTTTAGCAAATATCTGCGCTTCGATCCGAAGAACCCCCATTGGCCGGACCGCGACCGCTTCGTCCTGTCGGCTGGCCACGGCTCGATGCTGCTCTACTCGGTTCTTTATCTGACCGGCTATCCTGACATGACGGTCGAGGAGCTGCAGCGTTTCCGCCAGCTCGGCTCCAAGACGGCCGGCCATCCGGAATATGGCCACGCCACCGGCATCGAAACCACCACCGGCCCCCTCGGCCAGGGCATTGCCAATGCCGTCGGCATGGCGATCGCCGAGCGCAAGCTGCGCGAAGAATTCGGCTCGGAGCTGCAGGATCACTATACCTATGCCATGTGCGGCGACGGCTGCCTGATGGAAGGTATCAGCCATGAGGCGATTGCGCTCGCTGGCCATTTGAAGCTCAACAAGCTCATCCTGTTCTGGGACAACAACTCCATCACCATCGACGGCGCCATCTCGCTTTCGGATTCGACCGATCAGGTCGCCCGCTTCAAGGCCGTTCACTGGAACACCATCGAAGTCGACGGTCACGACCAGGCCGCCATCAGTGCCGCTATCGAAGCCGCCCACAAGTCCGACCGCCCGACGTTCATCGCCTGCAAGACCATCATCGGCTTCGGCGCCCCGAACAAGCAGGGCACCCACAAGGTCCACGGCTCGCCGCTCGGCGCCGAGGAAATCGCCGCGACCCGCGTCGCGCTGAACTGGCCCTATGAGCCCTTCGTCATCCCGAACGACATTCTCGGTGAATGGCGCGCCGCCGGCGAGCGCTCGGTCGGCACCCGCGAAGCCTGGGAAGGCCGCCTTGCCGGTGCGGAAGCGGGCAAGAAGGCTGAATTTACCCGCCGCTTCGCGCATGAACTGCCCGCCGGCTTCGACGCCGCCATCAGCGATTACAAGAAGAAGCTTGCCGAAACCAAGCCGACACTTGCAACCCGCAAGGCATCGGAAGACGCGCTCGAAGTCATCAACGGCTTCATTCCGGAAACGCTTGGCGGCTCCGCCGACCTGACGCCGTCGAACAACACCAAGACCAGCCAGATGAAGTCGATCACCCCGACCGATTTCTCCGGCCGTTACATGCACTGGGGCATCCGCGAGCACGGCATGGCCGCCGCGATGAACGGCATTGCGCTGCATGGCGGTCTGATCCCCTACAGCGGCGGCTTCATGATCTTCTCGGATTATTGCCGCCCGCCGCTGCGCCTCGCTGCCCTGATGGGTATCCGCGCCATCCACGTCCTGACGCATGATTCCATCGGCGTCGGCGAAGACGGCCCGACCCACCAGCCGGTCGAACAGGTCGCCAGCCTGCGCGCCATCCCGAACTTCCAGCTGTTCCGCCCGGCGGACGCAACCGAAACGGCGGAATGCTGGCAGATCGCCATCAAGACGACCAACCGTCCGTCCGGTCTCGCGCTGACCCGCCAGAACCTTTTGGCGGCACGCACGGAATACAGCGAAAAGAACCTTTGCGAACTGGGTGCCTACACGCTGGCCGGTAACGCCGACGCCAAGGTGACGATCTTCGCTTCGGGTTCCGAAGTCGAACTCGCGGTCGCAGCCCGCACGGTCCTCGAAGGCAAGGGCGTCTCCACCCGCGTCGTTTCCGTTCCCTGCACCGAACTCTTCTTCGAACAGCCGGATGCCTACCGCAAGGAAGTGCTCGGCAACTCGCCGGTCAAGATCGCCGTCGAAGCCGGTGTTCGCGAAGGCTGGGACGCATTCATCGGTCCGGAAGGCGCCTTCATCGGCATGAAGAGCTTCGGCGCTTCCGCTCCTTACAAGGATGTCTACAAGCATTTCGGCATCACGACGGAAGCTGTGGTTGCTGCCGCCGAGGCAAAGCTTTCCTGAGGGCGCTGACAAGCGCTCTCAAATCCAATAGATAAACACCCTGAGTGAACGGGAGTGAATTTCAAATGACTGTAAAAGTAGCCATCAACGGCTTTGGCCGTATCGGCCGCAACGTACTGCGCGCCATCGTCGAATCCGGCCGCACCGATATCGAAGTCGTTGCCATCAACGACCTCGGCCCGGTCGAGACCAATGCCCACCTTCTGCGTTACGATTCGATCCATGGCCGTTTCCCGGCCGAGGTGAAGGTCGAGGGCGACACGATCATCGTTGGCGGCGGCAAGCCGATCAAGGTCACGGCGATCAAGGATCCGGCAACGCTGCCGCACCGCGACCTCGGCGTCGATATCGCAATGGAATGCACGGGCATCTTCACTGCCCGCGACAAGGCCGCCGCTCACCTGACGGCCGGTGCCAAGCGCGTCATCGTTTCGGCTCCTGCCGACGGCGCCGACCTGACCGTCGTTTTCGGCGTCAACCACGACCAGCTCACCAAGGAGCACCTGGTCATCTCCAACGCGTCCTGCACCACGAACTGCTTGGTGCCGGTCGTCAAGGTCCTCGACGACGCCATCGGTATCGATCATGGCTTCATGACGACCATCCACTCCTACACCGGCGACCAGCCGACGCTCGACACCATGCACAAGGACCTGTACCGCGCCCGCGCCGCAGCCCTGTCCATGATCCCGACCTCGACGGGCGCCGCAAAGGCTGTTGGTCTCGTTCTGCCGCACCTGAAGGGCAAGCTCGACGGCACGTCGATCCGTGTTCCGACCCCGAACGTTTCGGTTGTCGACTTCAAGTTCGTGTCCAAGAAGGCAACGACGGTCGGTGAAATCAACGAAGCCATCAAGGCTGCGTCGAACGGCAAGCTGAAGGGTATCCTCGGTTACACCGACGAGCCGCTGGTTTCCCGCGACTTCAACCATGATAGCCATTCGTCGATCTTCGCGACCGACCAGACCAAGGTTCTGGAAGGCAACTTCGTGCGCGTCCTGTCCTGGTACGACAACGAATGGGGCTTCTCCAGCCGCATGTCCGACACGGCCGTTGCGTTTGCCAAGCTGATCTGATCGTGCCCTTCCGCCCTCTCCTTCCGACGACAGTCCGCTGGCGTCCGATCGAAGGAGACGGGCTGGAACACGTGACGGTTGCTCCGATCAACGACACAGCCACTGGCGCGACCATTCGCGCCAGTGGCGTCATTATCGGCGGTCGCGGCGGTTCGCCCTACGGCGTCTTCTATCGTATCGACTGCGCGGCCAACTGGGCTGTTCTATCCTTTAGCGTCGAAACCACGGAGGGCCGGCGCCTTGCCCTGCTTTCCGACGGCGAGGGCCATTGGCGCACCGAAGACGGCCTTTCCTTGCCGCAATTCGACGGCTGTATCGACATCGACCTCTATGGTTCGCCCTTCACCAACAGCCTGCCGATCCGCCGGCTCGGGCTGACGCCGGAAGACGGAACGGCGAAGCTTTCCATGCTCTACATCCCCTTCGACAGTTTCGAGCCCGTACGCGACGGCCAGTACTACACCTGCATCGTGCCGGGAGCGCTCTATCGCTACGCCGCCGAGGACAGGGCCTTCACCGTCGACCTGCCCGTCGACGCGGACGGCCTGGTGATCGACTATCCGATCTATTTCAAGCGTGTCGACCTCTGATCCGCAGCCGCGATCGATCCGCGCATCTTCTTAAAAACATTTCGGATTTTTTCGCCTCCTGCCCTGCTATGGTCCAGATTTACCAATAAATTTCTGAACGGAATTCCCCCAGGGCGTTCCAAAGCCGCACGGCCGTTCTGGCGGTGCGCCTCACACCATGATGTCGCAGCCATCGGAGCGGATCTATATCCCAAGACCCTCCCCGAAAGGCATCCGTGTTTGCAAAATTGCATGGCGCGATAGCATGATGGACGATGGGGGAATTTTGAACGATCCGGGCTTTTGGTCCCAGCAGAGGCGCACTGGAAGGGGAAGAACAAGGTGGAGGCATTTTACGTCATCGTGCTGGTCAGCACGGTCCTGATCCTGATCGCGGCTTTCTCGAGCCTGCTCGCCTTCCGCTTCGGCGCCCCACTGCTGTTGCTGTTCCTGATGATCGGGCTTGCCGCCGGCACGGATGGGCTGGGCATCGAATTCTCCAACAATTATCTCGCCTATATCCTCGGCTCGCTTGCGCTTGCCATCATCCTCTTCGATTCCGGCTACGGCACACCGATCCAGGCGTTCAAGCTCGCAGCCGCGCCGGCGTTGACCATCGCCTCCGTCGGCGTACTCGTGACCGCAGGCCTGTTTGCCTTTGCCTCCACCTGGCTTCTCGGCTTTACCTGGCTGCAGGGCCTGCTGCTCGGTTCGATCGTCGCCTCCACCGACGCCGCTGCCGTCTTCTTCCTGCTGCGCATCGGCGGCATCAATATCCGCGACAAGGTGCGCTCCACGCTGGAAGTCGAATCCGGCACCAACGATCCGATGGCCATTTTCCTGACGCTGGCGCTGGTCGAGTTGCTGGCGAGCGGTGAAGGCTATGGCGGTATCAACCTTGCCATGCTGGGGGCGTTCATCCAGCAGATGGGGCTTGGCGTCATCCTCGGCCTGCTCGGCGGCATGATGATCGTACTCATCGTCAGCCGCCTCGAGACCGATCGCGGCCTGACGCCGATCTTCGTGCTGGCGCTGGCGCTCCTCGTCTTCTCCTTTACCGGCGCCGTCGGCGGCAGCGGCTTCCTGGCCGTCTATGTCGCGGGCATCTATGCCGGCAATCGCAAGATGCCCGCCTCGGCCTCCATCAAGCGTTTCCAGGACGGCATGACCTGGCTGGCGCAGATCATCATGTTCCTCGTCCTTGGCCTGCTCGCCACGCCATCGCAATTTCCCGCAATCGCCATCCCCTCGGTGGCGCTGGCCCTGTTCCTCATCTTCGTCGCTCGGCCGATCGCCGTCTGGCTCTGCCTGCTGCCCTTCGATTATACCCAGCGCGAGACCGGCTTCGTCGCCTGGGTCGGCCTGCGTGGCGCCGTCTCCATCCTGCTTGCGATCATACCGATCCTCGGCAATCTCGAGGCAGGCCAGACCTATTTCAACGTGGCTTTCATCGTCGTTCTGGTGTCGCTGCTCGTCCAGGGCTGGACCATCAAGCCCATGGCGCGCAAACTCGGCCTCATCGTGCCGCCTCGCATCGGCGCGATCGACAAGGTCGAGGTCGACCTGCCGGGTACGGCCAGTCACGAGCTGCTTTCCTATCGCGTCGTCAAGGACAGCCCGGTTCTGCGCGGCGAGCGCATTCCGCGCTGGGCCATGCCTTCGCTCGTCGTGCGCGACGGCAAGTCGATGCGCTATCAATATGCCGGCCGCCTGCGCGAAAACGATGTCATCTATCTCTTCATCGCGCCCAGCTATTCGCGCCTGCTCGACCGCCTCTTCGCCAGCCGCGCGGCGGTCGATCCTGATGATGCCGAATTCTTCGGTGCCTTCTCGATCTCGCCGCTGCGCCCCGCCGCCGATCTCGACGCCGCCTATGGGCCGGGGCTGCTCAGCGAACAGGAAAAGGGCCTCACGATTGCCGAACTCATGCGTCAGCGCCTTGGCGGCAAGGCCGATTATGCCGACCGGGTGCGTCTCGGCGAAATCATCCTCATCGTTCGCGATCTCGATGAGAACGACCATATCCAATCCGTCGGGATGTCGTTGGAAGCCTTGGAACCGCCGGTCATCCTGCCGATTTTCATCAATCTGCACGATATTCTGAACGGCATTCGCAGCTTTATGCGCAGACGTCGCGAACGTGTGGGAGAGGCCGTTTCAACCGATTCCAATACCGGCAAAAACGACCCCTGACCGCCTTGCGTCTCCGATCATCCGTAGTATGGTCGGCGCACTTCACGCTACCAACAACATTGGATCCTCCCCATGGCAGCCTTCAAGACCCTCGACAATCTCACCGACATCACCGGCAAGCGCGTGCTCGTGCGCGTCGACTTGAATGTGCCGGTCAAGGACGGCAAGGTCACCGATGCGACCCGCATCGAGCGCGTCGCGCCGACGATTCTCGAATTGTCGGAAAAGGGTGCCAAGGTGATCCTGCTCGCCCATTTCGGCCGCCCGAAGGATGGCCCGTCGCCGGACCTTTCCCTTGGCCTCATCATCCCTGCGGTCGAGGAAGTCCTCGACCACGCTGTTCTCTTCGCCTCCGATTGCATCGGCGCGCCGGCTGCCGACGCGATCGCCAAGATGAACAATGGCGACATCCTGTTGCTGGAAAATACCCGCTTCCATAAGGAGGAAGAGAAGAACGACGCGGCCTTTACCAAGGCGCTTGCCGCCAATGGCGACATCTACGTCAACGATGCCTTCTCCGCTGCCCACCGTGCCCACTCCTCGACCGAAGGTCTCGCCCATCTCCTGCCCGCCTATGCCGGCCGCACCATGCAGGCCGAGCTTGAAGCCCTGGAAAAGGGCCTTGGCAACCCGGTCCGCCCCGTCGTCGCCATCGTCGGCGGCGCCAAGGTCTCGACCAAGATCGATCTGTTGATGAACCTCGTGAAGAGGGTCGATGCGCTGGTGATCGGTGGGGGCATGGCCAATACGTTCCTTGCCGCCCGCGGCACGAATGTCGGCAAGTCGCTTTGCGAGCATGACCTCGCCAACACCGCCAAGCAGATCATGATCGAAGCCGCCACGTCCGGCTGCGCGATCGTCCTGCCGGAAGACGGCGTCGTCGCCCGCGAGTTCAAGGCAGGTGCCGACAACGAGGTCGTCGCCATCGAAGCCATCCCGGCTGACGCCATGGTGCTCGATGTCGGCCCGAAGTCGGTTGAGGCAATCAAGAGCTGGATCGGCCGCGCCACGACGCTGGTCTGGAACGGCCCGCTCGGCGCCTTCGAAATCGCCCCCTTCGATGCCGCAACCGTCGCGGCCGCCAAATACGCCGCCGAATGCACCAAGGCCGGCAAGCTGACCTCCGTCGCCGGCGGTGGCGACACGGTTTCCGCGCTCAATCACGCGGGCGTTGCCGATGATTTCACCTACGTCTCGACCGCAGGCGGCGCCTTCCTCGAATGGATGGAGGGCAAGGTTCTGCCCGGCGTCGCCGTTCTCCAGACGGCTAAGTAAGCGCGTTCGCACAAACGAGTGAAGAGAGCCGCGAAGGCGAAGGCTTTCGCGGCTTTCCTGTGAGTGCTAAGATAGGCTCCGAAACTTTCAAACGGTTGAAATCATTTCAATCGTTTCAATTAGTTAGCCAGCCATTTCCCTCCTTCTATACTTCTGTTATCGCCGATCTATATTGATCTTGTCGCCGACTGAAATCGCCTTGGAGAAACAAAATGAGCGAACGAATTGAAGACATTGCCGTGAAGATGGTTGCCGGTGGCAAGGGTCTCCTGGCGGCGGATGAATCTACCGCCACCAACAAGAAGCGCTTCGACACCATCTCTCTCGTTTCCACGGAAGAGAGCCGCCGCGACTATCGCGAGATGCTCTTCCGCTCCGACGAAGCGATGAAGAAGTACATTTCCGGCGTCATCCTCTATGAGGAAACCCTCTTCCAGAAAGCTGCGAACGGCACGCCTTTCGTCGATGTCATCAGGGCCGCAGACAGCATTCCCGGCATCAAGGTCGATATCGGCGCCAAGCCGCTGGCCGGCTTTCCCGGCGAAACCGTCACCGAGGGCCTCGACGGCCTCGCCGATCGCCTGGCGAAATATTATGACGCCGGCGCCCGCTTCGCCAAATGGCGCGGCGTGATCGCCATTTCCGACACGCTTCCGACCTTTGGCGCCGTCAAGGCGAATGCCCATGCGCTCGCCCGCTATGCCGCCCTTTGCCAGCAGGCGAAGATCGTTCCGATCGTCGAGCCGGAAGTGCTGATGGACGGCGAGCCCGGCACACAGAGCCTCGACCGCAGTGAAGAAGTCACTCGCTGGACGCTGCAGATCGTCTTCCAGGAGCTCGCGGAAGCGCGCATCAAGCTCGAAGGCATGATCCTGAAGCCAAGCATGGTCATCGACGGCAAGAAGGTCCGCAAGGCCTCCGTCGAGCAGGTTGCCGAGCGCACCGTCAAGGTGCTGAAGGAAACCGTGCCTTCGGCCGTTCCCGGCATCGCCTTCCTCTCCGGCGGCCAGTCGACCGAGGAAGCGACCGCCCATCTATCCGCCATCAACTCTGGCTACGATCTGCCCTGGCAGGTGACCTTCTCCTATGGCCGCGCACTGCAGGACGCAGCGCTGAAGGCATGGGGCGGCAAGGCAGAAAATGTCGCCGCCGGCCAGCGCGCCTTCACCCACCGCGCCGAGATGAACTATCTCGCCGCCAAGGGCAGCTGGACGAAGGATCGCGAACAGGCTGCCTGATTTCGGCGAGTACCCGAACGAATCAAAAGCCCCGGTCACGACGTGACCGGGGCTTTTTTGCTTTCGCACAATAGCCAACCGAATGCTCAGAACAGACCAAGTCACATCTGCCGCAATGACAAGAATAGGTTCGCTGTGATATCGGAAAATAACCGTGTCAAACGGCTGTAACGAAAGACCGGCACTAGGTTGCCCCGCTTATAATCAACGGGCTTAATAGAGGGGTTGCCATATGCTTGCCTGGCGCGGTTTTGTTGCTGTTCTTGCCGTCGCCTTAGTAGCCCAAATAGACATTGCTCGTGCCCAGCAGTTGCAGACGGCTGTTCCCGTCTTTTCCCCGACCGGACCAGACGCAGTGGCCTACGGTGAGAAACTCGGTTATCCCGTCGGTCTGCCACTTAGCGAACAACGCAACATGATCGGCAACTTCAGTCACGCCGATCAGCTCGCGCCGACACACACGATCGCCGCCGCCGAGCATCCGCTACCGCTGCTACGCGCCCCTTCCGAGATTTCGGTCAAGTTCACATTCGGCGCCGAAGCCGCCACCTTGTCGAAATATCTCGACACCAATCCGACGACGGGATTGCTGATTGCCCACAACGACACGATTCTGTTCGAACATTATCAATACGGCCGCACCGATCACGATCGCCTTGTCTCCCAATCCATGGCGAAAACATTGACCGGCATGATGATCGGGATCGCGATTTCCGAGGGTGCCATTCACTCCGTTGACGACACCGTGCAGACCTATGTGCCGGAGTTGAAGGGCACCGAGATGGGTAGCACGCCGATCCGCGCCTTGCTTCATATGGCCTCTGGCATTGCCTTCACGGAAAACTTCGGCAATCCCGACGACAACGTTCGGCTCAGCAATTCATTGCTCGGCCCGAAAAAGCTCGACCCCTATGCGGCCGTGTCGCGATTTAACAAGCGTGTCGCCGCTCCCGACACCGTCTGGCACTACAGCAATCTTGATACGGAAGGGCTGAGCCTGGTCCTGACCCACGCCACCCATATGACAATGTCGAACTATCTCCAGTCCCGGATATGGCAGCCGATGGGCGCGGAAGCCAGCGCGAATTGGCAGGTTGACAGCACCGGCCAGGAAGTCGGCTACTGCTGCTTTAGCGCGACGCTTCGCGACTATGCCCGCTTTGGCATGCTGCTTGCCCATGACGGTGCCTTGAACGGCCGACAGATCATACCGCGCCAGTGGCTGCTCGATGCAACGCAGCCGGTTACGCAAGGCTCGTTCCTTGCGGTCAATCATGAGACGAACCCCTGGGGCTACGGTTATCAAGTCTGGCTTATGCCCGGTCCGCGCCGTACGTTTTTTCTGGACGGCAAAGCAGGTCAGCGCATCCTCGTCGATCCAACAACACATCTGGTACTTGTCCATACCGCGGTACGCGCGAAACCGGCCGATGCAGGCGGTGCCGAACTGGTCGAACTCTGGTCTAGCGTGCTCAAGCAGTTCCAGGGCAATTGAGGCGTCCATGCATGCCGCATCCTTGCATGGTGTAGGGTAAGGACCAATTCCCGCAGAAGAGGCCGATAGTGAACTTGTCATGGGCACAAGTTCGCGCCTTCAGCCATGATTGGGCAGCGGCTATATCCCTGGCAGTCCTATCAAAGCATCGGGAGCCGCCATGAACACCGTCGCCTATGTCACCGTCGATGTCTTCACGTCGGAGCGTTTCGTCGGCAATCCACTGGCCGTCATTCCCGACGCGCGCGGCCTCAGCGGCGATGCGATGCAGAAAATCGCGACCGAATTCAACTATTCGGAAACGACCTTCGTGCTGCCGCCGGAAAATCCCGATCATACGGCGCGCGTCCGCATCTTCACGCCGACAGCCGAAATTCCCTTTGCCGGTCACCCCAATGTCGGCACCGCCTTCGTCCTCGGCCGGCAGCGGGAGATCTTCGGAAAGCCCGTTGGCGACGGCTTGACCTTCGAGGAGGACGCCGGTCTCGTGGAGGTAACCCTGCTGCGTAGCGGCGATGACGTCACAGGTGCGAGCATACGCGCGCCGGGCAGCCTCAAGATCGGCGAGACGATCGCCGACGAGCTGATTGCGCGCTGCGTGCAGATCGAGCCGCTGTCGATCCGCAGGACATCGCACGCGCCGATATTTGCCTCCGTCGGCCTGCCCTTCGCCTTTGCCGAATTGGATAGCCTCGAAACACTCGGCAAGGCACGCCCGAATGCCGCTGTTTTCGCCGAGGCGGCCGCGCTGCACAAGGAAGACAAGACCGGATTCTCGCTCTTCCTCTATACGCGATCGGCCGAGAACCCGTGGCACATCCGCGCTCGCATGTTTGCGCCGCTTGACAATGTCATCGAGGACCCTGCAACCGGCAGCGCCTCCGCAGCCCTCGGCGCCTATCTGACCTCGCTGCTGCCGGCGCGCGATGCCGAGGTGAAAATCACCATCGAACAGGGTGTGGAGATGGGCCGGCGCAGTCTGATCGGCGTCGACGTCAGGAAATCTGACGGCATGGTAAATGATGTCTTTCTGTCGGGCAGCTGCGTCAAGATCATGCGCGGCGAAATCCTGCTCTGAAGAGAGGCACATCTGAGCTCGAAAGCCGATATCCGAGCCTGAAGGGCCTTAAAACGTCTCGTTGATGATCAGCGCAACTGTCCAGACGGCGAAGGCGATGATGGCGATCTTCCAGAAATCGACCCGGCGCCTGAGGCCCGGCAGTCCCAGTGGCTTGATGACCTGCACCGCCATGGCGAGCAGCAGCAGCACCGCGATGACTTTTGTCACGCTATTTTTCCCCGTTTGCGCAAGAGTGCGCATAACCGCGACCAAAAACCGCTGCGCAGTTTTCTTGATCATGCTCTAACGTCATAGGACGGACATCTTTCCGCGCCAACAGACTGTTTCTACACGCCGATAGCGGCAATCCGGGACACAATCAATAGCGAAGACGGACAGGAGGGTATTCCTGTCTTATCGGTTCCTTAAACGGATCCGCATGAAGGTGGGGAGCATGAAAAGAAACATTTTGCCCGTATTGGCCCTGCTGTTCGGCACGCTCTTCCTGTTTACGGGAAACGGCCTGCATAGCCTGCTGCTGCCGGTACGCGGCACGGCCGAAGGCTACGCGACCACGACGCTCGGCCTGCTCGGCACGACCTGGGCCACCGGTTTCGTGCTGGGCTGCCTGACCGCGCCGAAGGTGGTCCGGCGCATCGGTCATGTCCGCGCCTTTTCGGGCTTCATCTCCGTCATCGCCATCATCGCGCTTCTGACCGGCATCGTCGTCGATGCGACCTGGTGGGTGGCACTGCGCGCCGTCACCGGCTTCTGCACCGCCGGCACCTCGATGATCATCGAAAGCTGGCTCAACGAGCGGGCGACCAACGAGAGCCGCGGCGCGATCTTTTCGCTCTATATCGGCATCACGCTGATCGGCGCGGTCGCCGGCCAGATGATGGTGCCCTTCGCCGACATCCATACGCCCATTCTCTTCATGATGTGCGGCATCTGCTATTGCATCGCCATGCTGCCGACCACGCTGTCGACCGCCGCCTCGCCGCAGCCGCTGAAAGCCGTCAGCCTCGACCTGAAGGCGCTCTACCGCAATTCGCCGGTGGCCTCGCTCGGCATCCTGCTTGTTGGTATCGCCAACGGTGCCTACGGCACGCTCGGCGCCGTCTTCGGCGCCAATGCCGGCCTTTCGGATCGTGACATCGCGATTATGATGAGTTCGACTATCTTTGCCGGCGCCGTGATGCAGTTTCCGGCCGGACGTCTTTCCGACCGCATCGACCGCCGCTACGTGCTGGCGGGCATGGCCGCCATCGCGGCCCTCGACGGCCTGCTGCTCTTCCTGCTGAAACCGAGCAGCCCCTACTTCCTCATCGGCATGGTGGTGGTCTACGGCGCGGTCGCCAACACGCTCTATCCGATCACCGTCGCCCACGCCAACGACTTCGCCGCGCCGGAGGACTTCGTCAAGGTTTCCGGCGGCCTGTTGCTGCTCTATGGAATCGGCACCATCATCGGCCCGACGATCGGCGGACCGGTCATGTCCTCCGTTGGCCCCTACTCCCTCTTCTTCCTGACAGCCGTCGCCCACCTGCTCATAACAGCCTATTCCATCTTCCGCAGCCGCCGCCGCGCCGCCAGACCCGCGGGCGATCGCGACGCCTACACGACGATGCCATCCGCCAACGCCCAGATGATCACGCCGGAGAGCATGTCACTCGCGCGAAGCGAGACTTCAAAAAAGGACGATATAACTGTAAATTACGGCACCTGATCCCTTTGCGGGAAAAGGAGGAGCCAAAATGAGCATTTTCGACGATGACCATCCGCAGAAACCGTCAGTCCACGAGATCGGCAGCGATCTGTCGCTGCTGTCTGTCGACGAGCTGAAAAATCGCATAGCACTCCTGCAGAGCGAAATCGCCCGGCTGGAGGAGGAAATTGCCACCAAGGCATCCGGCCGCAAGGCGGCGGAGAATCTCTTTCGTTTCTGAAGCCCCGGCAGCGCAAAATCGAGGCGGCAAGATTTTGATCGCGATATGCTCAACAAAATATTAAGCTTTACGACTTATTACTATGATCATCCAGATTCGCTCTGGACTCAGACAGTTTCTCCACTTGGCGAATTGGTCTGATTTTTCTCCCTGTTTTACCTTGAGAGCCGCTTTTGCGGCTCTTCTTTTTTGCCATGTATCGGCCTCTTCGACGAAACTGTGGAGATTAACCCTTTCTTAAGAATCGCCTTGCGAATTTCAGTTAAAACCACCATCTTGAAGTCATAAAAGCAGATGCGGAAAGCTCTTAGGGACTTTACCGGCTTTTCCTGAACAAAAGTGTTGCGTGAAGCAGGGATTTATTCGATGTCGGAACTTGGGTTGAACACGATCAGCTTCGCTGGCCATGCCGCATCTTCGGCACAGTTCAGGGCGCTGTATGCCGAGGGCATGTCGCTGGTCGAGGAAACCGCCGGCTATCTGGACGGTCAGGGCCGGGCCGCCTCCAAGGTTCTGCCGCGCATGGCCTCCGTGCTCTATGCCGCAGAATCCATGCGGCTGACCACCCGCCTCATGCAGATGGCCTCCTGGCTGCTGCTGCAGCGCGCCGTCAACAATGGCGAAATGTCACGAGATCAGGTGCTGGCCGAGAAGAACAAGGTTCGCCTCGACGGCTTCAACGTGGACCGCACCGCACCCGGCTGGAACGACCTGCCGGAATCCTTCCGCGACCTCGTGGAGCGCTCCCTTCGCCTGCAGAACCGCGTCGCCCTGCTCGACCGCGAGATCTACCGCCCGACCGAAGCCCCGATCGTTCCGGACAACCAGAATAGCGTCAAGGCACAGCTTACCCTGCTGCAGACCGCTTTCGGAAACAATTGAACCCATCGAGATATCGGTGACAGATTTGAACCGGTCGCGCCATGCGCGGCCGGTTTTGTTTGACCTGATCCCAAGACGCCCCACCTCAAGCCCAAGCAGCGAAATGGTTGCACTTGACGGATTCGTTGAAGCGTCTGTAAAAATGGCGGTGTGTTCCTCTCACACATGGAGAGGTTCGCAAGCCGAAATCAATCTGGAGGCCCCAATGCGCCGACTCACTTCTCACGAAAATCACATCCGAAATTCTGAGAAGTTGATGACTCATGCGCACTTTGAATTTGGGCATACTTGCCCACGTAGATGCAGGCAAAACTAGCCTTACAGAGCGACTCCTTTTTGACATTGGCGTAATCGATAAACTCGGCAGCGTCGACGGCGGCAATACCCAGACCGACAGTCTCGAACTCGAACGGCAACGTGGCATCACCATTGCGGCCGCAGTGGTGTCGTTTACGCTCGGCGACTTGGTCGTAAATCTAATTGACACGCCCGGTCACCCCGACTTCATCGCCGAGGTTGAGCGTGTCCTGCAATTGCTGGATGCGGCAGTGGTCGTTGTTTCGGCCGTTGAGGGTGTGCAACCCCAGACCCGCGTGCTGGTCCGGGCATTGCGACACCTTGGGGTCCCATTCCTGTTCTTCGTCAATAAGGTCGATCGCCTTGGTGCACGTTACGCCGAAGTCCTTGACGACATTTCGAGCCAATTGTCGGTACGCCCCGTCGCAATGTCGACCATCACCAATGCTGGCAGCAAGCTCGCCGAGGTCGAGGCTACCGATATCGAGCAGGAACCCCATTTATCGGCCCTTTGCGAAGCACTCGCAGCCAGCGACGAAGCCATAATAGACGATTATGTTCTATCGCCTGGCCGGCTGACCGCCCAAAGGCTTAGATGTGCTTTGGCGGATCAGGTCACGAGAGGTTTGGTGCATCCGGCTTTTGCCGGAATGGCAATGAGCGGTGTTGGGATTCCCGCTCTGATTTCGGCCATAGAGAGCTTGTTGCCAAGCCGCCAGCCAGATCCGAATGGACCGGTCAACGGCAAGATCTTCAAGATCGAACGGGGATGGGGCGGAGAAAAACTGGCCTATGTATGCGTGACATCAGGCACGATAGCGGTACGAGATTACCTCTGCCTGCCAAAAGGCCCGGCAAAGGTAAATAGCATCCAGGTTTTCAGCGAAGGCCGGATCGACAAAGTCGCGCATGTAGGTGCGGGACGGATTGCGAGGATTGGCGGTCTGGCCAGCGCTCGGATCGGCGACGGGATTGGCCGCCAAAGCTCTTCACACGGCAACCTATATTTTTCGCCCCCTACCCTGGAAACTCGGGTCCGTCCATCGCGCCCCGCCGAGAATGCGGCGTTGTGGCTGGCGCTTGCTCAACTGTCCGATCAGGACCCGCTCATCAACCTGCGCACCAACGAAGACGCGACCGAGATATACGTCTCGCTCTATGGAGAGGTACAAAAGGAAGTCATCCAGGTAACCCTGGCAGCCGACTTTGGGCTTGACGCTGTATTCGAGGAAAGCACGATCATTTATGCCGAAAGGCTGCTCGGAACCGGGAGCGGGATTGAAATCATATTCAAGGAGCCCAATCCTTTCCTTGCGACGATTGGATTGCGTGTCGAACCACGGCCACAAGGAGCCGGCAACAGCTTCACCCTGGAAGTGGATGTGGGGCAAATGCCCGCGAGCTTCTATCGAGCTGTTGAAGAGACGGTCTTCGATACGCTCAAGGAGGGCATCTTCGGTTGGCAGATCATCGATTGCCATGTCGCCATGACCGCGGCGCGCCAAAGCTCGCCGGCGACCACAGCCGCCGACTTTCGCAAGCTGACGCCATTGGTATTGGCAACCGCCCTCACCTCCGCACGGACAGTCGTGTGCGAACCGGTCGACCGTTTTCATCTCGAAGTGCCCACAGCCACGTTGACCGGGATACTCACCTTGCTTGCGAAATCCGGCGCATCGACGACGGAGTCAGTGATTGCAGCCGGCACAGCCCGGCTCGAAGGCACGGCAGCGTCCGCGATGATCCAGGGCATTCAAAAGCAGCTTCCAGGACTATCGAGCGGAACAGGTATTTTGGATCACTCGTTCGACCACTATGCTCCAACCGCAGGCCCATCGCGTCTGCGCCAACGTTCGGGTGCCAATCCATTCGATCGCGCCAACTACCTGGAGCGGATACGATGATCCGCCGTGAAAACGAAGGCAGGCTGAACCACGCAACAAAAAAGCCCGGCAAAACCGGGCTCTTTCAAAACAACAAATCGCGAAGCGATTAGATGCCAAGACCGCCGAAGCGCTTGTTGAACTTCGAAACGCGGCCGGCGCGGTCAACCATCTGCTGGTTGCCACCCGTCCAGGCCGGATGGGACTTGCTGTCGATTTCGAGATTCATGACAGCGCCTTCAGAACCCCAGGTCGAGCGGGTTTCATATTCGGTGCCGTCGGTCATGACCACTTTGATCGTGTGGTAGTCGGGATGGATGTTTGCCTTCATAACAATCTTCCTGTCATGGCAGGGTCCATTTGTCGCAAGGCATTGCGGCAACCGAACCGATTGAATAAATGAAGCCGCAGTCCGGTTAGGCCACGGCTTCCAATTAAGATGGCGTGCCTATACATGAAGGCTGCAGGGATAACAAGGGGCGAAAACGTCAAGTCCCTTGCTGATACGGGGATTGGAGACGACTTGTCGGAAATTGGCCAGGCAGACAAAAAAACCAACAGGTCTATCCGACCCCTTGGACGACTGGCGCCCTATCTCAGGCGATATCGGGGCATGGTGGCCGGAGCGCTCGTCGCTCTTGTCGTTGCCGCCGTTACGTCGCTCGCTCTGCCGATCGCCGTGCGGCGCGTGATCGATCACGGCTTCGATCAGATCGACCGCGGCCTCATCGACAGCTATTTCATCGCGATCATGGCCATGGCCCTGTTGCTCGCCGCGGCGAGCGCCCTGCGCTACTATTTCGTCATTTCGATCGGCGAGCGCATCGTCTCCGACATGCGCCGCGAAGTCTTCGATCACGTGACGCGGCTGTCGCCCTCCTTCTTCGACGTCAACCAGTCGGGCGAGATCGTCTCGCGGCTGACGGCCGATACGACGCAGATCAAGTCGGCCGTCGGCTCGACGGCCTCGGCGGCGCTGCGCAACCTCATCCTCTGTCTCGGCGCCATGGTGATGATGATCTTCACCAGCCCGAAGCTTTCGAGCATCGTGCTGATCGCGATCCCCCTCATCGTGCTGCCGCTTGTCAGTTTCGGCCGTTCCGTGCGCAAACGCTCGCGCGCTGCGCAGGATAGGCTGGCCAATGCATCGGCCTATGCCAACGAAACCATCGCCGCCAGCCGCACCATACAGGCCTATAACGGCGAAGAGGCAGCCTCCCGGCGCTACGGCGCGGCGGTCGAGGACGCCTATCAGGCGGCGCGTGCGGCGATCAAATCCCGCTCGCTGCTGACAGGTTTTGCCATCGCCATGGTCTTCGGCAGCATCGTTGCCGTTCTCCGGGTCGGCGCGCAGAACGTGCTCGATGGCACGATGTCGGCGGGAACGCTCGGCCAGTTCCTGCTCTATTCCGTGATTGCCGGCTCCTCGCTCGGTTCGCTGTCGGAAGTCTGGGGCGAGCTGTCGCAGGCGGCAGGTGCTGCCGACCGCCTTGGCGAGCTTCTTGCCGAAGTTTCGCCGATCGCCGCACCGGCCGATCCCCAGCCTCTGCCGCAACCGCCACAGGGCCGGGTGGAGTTCTCGGACGTTCACTTCTCCTATCCGTCAAGGCCGAATAGATCGGCGCTGCACGGACTGTCCTTCTCGGTCACATCAGGCGAAACCGTGGCGATCGTCGGCGCATCAGGGGCCGGCAAGAGCACCATCTTCTCGCTGCTGCTGCGCTTTTACGATCCACAGCAGGGCAGCGTCGCCGTCGACGGCGTGGATATCGGCCGCGTTCCGCCGGAGGCATTGCGCGAACGTATCGCCATCGTCCCCCAGGACACGACGATCTTCGCCAGCTCGATCCACGACAATATCGCCTTCGGACGCCCTGGCGCCTCTCGAGACGAAGTGCACGCCGCCGCCATCGCCGCTCAGGCGGACGAATTCATTTCACGCCTGGAGCAGGGTTACGATACGCAGGTGGGCGAGCGCGGCGTCACGCTTTCCGGCGGCCAGCGCCAGCGCATCGCCATTGCCCGCGCCATCTTGAAGAATGCACCGGTTCTCTTGCTCGATGAAGCGACCTCCGCGCTCGATGCCGAGAGCGAAACGCTGGTGCAGAAGGCGCTGGAAGGCCTCATGGAAACGCGCACCACCCTCGTCATCGCCCATCGCCTGGCAACCGTCCTGAAGGCCGATCGCATTCTCGTGCTGGATCAGGGCCGCATCGTCGAGGAGGGCACGCATCAGAGCCTGATCCGCCACGGCGGCATCTATGCGAAGCTCGCACGCCTGCAATTCGATGCCGGGATCGAGGAGCGCATGCTCGTCGCGAAATAGCGCGAACCGGGTTAAGTCGCCCCGCATACAACCTTATGGAAATAACTTTCAAGTTGAGCTAGATTTTCAACGTTATCCCGCGCTGACGCGATTCTAGGAGACGAGAACCATGTATAAATTTGAAGTCTACAAGGACAAGGCCGGCGAGTTTCGCTTCCGCTTCAAAGCCTCGAACGGCGAAACCATGTTCGGGTCCGAAGGCTACAAGGCGAAGGCTTCAGCCCTGCATGCCATCGAATCGATCAAGGCACATGTCGGCGGCGCCGTCATCGACGACCAGACCACCGCTACCGCCTAAGACTTCGCGTCAAGCGCTTGCTGTAAAGACCGGCCGGTCGCCGTTTGGCGTGCCGGCCGTTTTTTTGTTCGACAATAAATTTCGAGAACCCCTTCACGCCTGTCGAATTCGCCGCTGCTCGCGGCTCATTGTATCGAAGCGGCAGAAAGTCGCTTCGCCGGCAGCGCCGCATATTCTACAATTGAATTTTCAGATGCAGCGTCTGCCCGGCACCATCAACAGAGCAAATGGGAGTTGTCTCATGCAATACGCTTTGATCATCCGTGAATCGGCCGAGGACTTTAAGCGCCGCGAGGATCCAGCCTACAAGAACGGCTGGATTGCCTACACTCAGGCACTTGTCCAGGCCGGCATCATGACCGGCGGCGCAGGGTTGACCGCGCCGGAAACAGCGACGGTCGTCCGCCGCCGCGGCGAAGACCACGATGTGCAGGACGGCCCCTTCCCCGAGGGCAAGGAGCAGCTCGGCGGCTTCTACCTGATCGACGTGCCGGATCTCGATGCCGCGCTGGAATGGGCCGTGCGGGTGCCGGTCTCCCAGCAGGGCTCGGTCGAAGTGCGGCCGCGCTTGCAGATGTAATCGTCATGACCTCAGAGGCCCGACGCGCTGCCGAACAGGCGGCGCGTCAATCCTACGGCAAGCTGATTGCTTTTCTCGCCGCGCGCTTCCGCGATGTGCCGGCGGCGGAAGATGCCTTGTCCGACGCGATCACGGCAGCGCTGGCTACCTGGCCGGAACGCGGCATCCCCGACAATCCCGAAGCTTGGCTGCTGGTTTCGGCGAAGCGTAACCTGCTTCGCCGGATCAGGCACGAGAACGTCAAGACCGCCGCCCGTGAGAGGATCATGATGGCCTTCGACGAGGCGGAGGAGCGCATGAATGCCGACAATCCGATATTTCCGGATGAGCGATTGAAGCTCCTCTTCGTCTGCACCCATCCGGCTCTGGATCGATCCGCTCATACGCCGCTGATGCTGCAAACCGTGCTTGCCATCGACGCCGCAACCATCGCCAAGGCTTTCCTCGTCTCGCCGCAGGCCATGAGCCAACGGCTGGTGCGGGCGAAGATCAAGATCCGCGACGCCAATATCCCTTTTGTCGTTCCGGACCGATCCCTGTTGCCAGATCGATTGGAAAGCGTGCTCTCGGCGATCTATGCCGCCTACGGGCTCGGCTGGGACGGGGTTGACGGCGAGACCGGCAAGCAGGGCCATCTCGCCGATGAAGCCATCTGGCTCGGCCGTACGCTGCTGGCGACCCTGCCGGAGGAGCCGGAAGCAGCAGGCCTCTTGTCGCTGATGCTCTACAGCGAATCCCGCCGCGGGGCCCGCCGCGATGTGAATGGGCAGTATGTTCCTCTCGACCAACAGAATACCGCCCTCTGGGATGCCGAAATGATCGTCGAGGCCGACAAGCTGCTGCGACTGGCCGGTACATTCGACCGTCTCGGTCCATTCCAGTGCCAGGCCGCAATTCAATCCGTACACGCCGACCGACGACGCTCCGGCGTGACCGACTGGACGGTACTTGCCAAGCTCTATGACGCGCTTGTGCTCATGAAGCCGACAGCCGGCGCTCGGGTCAGCCACGCAGCAGTGACAGGCAGAGTACAAGGCCCGGCTGCCGGACTGGCTCTGCTGAACCGGATAGCCGAGCGCGACATCGTCAACTATCAGCCTTACTGGGCCGTGCGTGCGCATCTGCTGACCGAGACCGGGGAAACGGCAAGCGCCTCCAGCGCGTATCGCACTGCGATCGGCCTAAGCGACAGCGAAGCCGTGCGGCAGTTTCTCCAAACACGCCTCGATGCCGTCGTGCCACCGGGGCGCTGACGGCTACTTCTCCGTCAGCTTCAACTCGATGCGCCGGTTGGTAGCGCGGGCGTCCGGCGTGTCGCCGGGAGCGATCGGCTGGAATTCGCCGAAGCCGGCCGCGACGAGCCTGTCGGCGGGGACGCCCTGTGCGATCAGGAACTTGACCACGGCGATGGCGCGCGCGGATGACAGCGCCCAGTTATCCGCATAGCGGCCGCTGCCCGAGAGCGGCACGTTGTCGGTATGGCCGTCGACACGCAGCACCCAATTGATCTCCGGCGGGATTTCCTTCGCCAAGTCAATAAGCGCGGCCGCAAGCTTGGCCATCTCCACCTGCCCGGCCGGATTGAGATCCGCCGCACCCGACGGGAACAACACTTCGGACTGGAACACGAAGCGGTCGCCGACGATGCGGATGTTGTCGCGGTCGGAAAGGATTTCACGCAACCGGCCGAAGAAATCGGAGCGATAGCGGTTCAGCTCCTGCACGCGCTGCGCCAGCGCCACGTTCAATCGCCGCCCGAGATCGGCAATCTTGACCTGCGACGACTGATCCTTGGACTCGGACGCCTGAAGCGCCGCCTCCACCGCGGCGATCTGGCTGCGGAGAGCGGCAATCTGCTGATTGAGGAGATCGACCTGGCTCAGCGCCCTGACGCTTGCCTGCTTCTGCTCGTCGAGCTGCTGCGTGAGCGTGCCGACACGCGTCTCGGCCGCCTGACTATTGCCGGAACCGGCGGCGAGCAAGGCCTGCAGGCGCGAGCGCTCACTCTCCGCTGACGAAAGGGATGCCTGCAGGTTGGCGACCGAATCCTCGAGGTCCTGCTTGCCGTTCTTTTCCAACGCCAGTTGCTCGACCAGATCGTTAATACGACTGTTGAGGCGATTGAGCACCTCGTCGCGACCCGATATTTCGCGGCTCAGAATGAATTGGCCGACGACGAAGACCGTGAGCAGGAACATGATGGCCATCAGCAGCGTCGACAGCGCGTCGACAAATCCAGGCCAATAATCGACCGATCTCTGATGGCGTCGGTTGCGGGCGAGCGCCATGGTCTACTTGCTCCCGGTCTTCTCGACATGGCCGATACGATCGGCAAGGCGATCGAGCGTCCGGCGCATCGATTTCGCCTCTTCCTGCTGCGCCTCGATCCAGTCGCGCAGCATCTGCTGCTCGTTGCGCATGTTCTTGACCAGGCCCTGAATGCCCTCGGCGAGGTTCGCCATCGCCGTTACCGAACGCTGGCCACCGCCCTCTTCGGCGATCTTGCGCAGATAATCCGACAGCGCCCGCACATCCTCCGAGGAGGCGCCGGCTGCACCTTCGATAACAGGCGCCATATCGGAACCGACATCGGTGACGGAAGAAAGCCAATTTTCAAGTTCGGTATAAAAGCGGTTTTGCGCGCGGCCGGCCTGGAGGTCGAGAAAGCCGAGGATCAGCGATCCGGAAAGGCCGAGCAGCGAAGACGAGAAGGCCGTGCCCATGCCCACCAGCGGGCCGGACAGGCCGGTCTTCAACGCACCAAGAATATCGCCGCTGTTGCCCGAACCGACGTCGAGACTCTGGATAACATCGTTGATCGAGCCGATCGTGCCGATCAGACCCCAGAATGTGCCGAGCAGGCCGAGAAAGACAAGCAGGCCGATGAGATAACGCGAGGTATCACGCGATTCGTCGAGGCGCGTTGCAATGGAGTCGAGAATGGAGCGCAAGGTCGCGGTCGACAGCTGCATCGCGCGGCGATTGCCGAGCAGCGCCCGCATCGGCGCCAGAAGTCGAGGGCTGCGACCGACCTTGTCGGCGGCATTGCCGACGGCGCGGAAATGATTGAACCAGCGAACCTCTGGTCTCAGCATCAACACATGATTGAAGACAAGCAGGATGCCGACCGCCAGAACACCCAGAATGAGGCCGTTGAGGCCGGGATTATGCAGGAAGGCGACCTGGGCCTGCCGAAACAGGATGGCGACGATAAAACCGACGATGATCAGGAAAAGAATCATCGTCCAGAAGAAGGCCATGGGGCTTGAGAGCTTGTAGGCGTAGCCGCCCGACACGTTGTCGGTCGATCCAAGATCCGCCAGTTTCACATTTTCCATCACACGCTCCGCCGCATTTTCCGCAGGCGGAGACTAGAGCAACATTGTGCCGAATTGAAGAGACGGAAAGCACAAAACAGCCCGTTGGCAACAGACTGTTTCACCGCATGAAAGATGAAGAAAGACGAACTTACTTCGTCGGGATCGGCCGCTTGACGACTTCGGCGAGCGCCTTCTGGATATGCTCGTTGCCGCAGATGATCGAGCTCGTGCCGAGCATATCGGTGCCGCCATCGAAATCGGAGACGAAACCGCCGGCTTCACGGATCAGCAGAATGCCGGCAGCCATGTCCCAGGCAGACAAGCCAACTTCCCAGAAACCGTCGAAGCGGCCGGCCGCCACATAGGCGAGATCGAGCGCTGCCGAGCCGATGCGACGGATGCCGGCGACTTCACCCATGACATGGCGCAACTCGACGAGGAACTTGCCGTGATTGCCGCGACCGAGATGCGGAACGCCGCAGCCGATGACGCAATCAGACAGCACGCGGCGCGAGGCGACACGCAAGCGGCGATCGTTGAGGAAAGCGCCACCGCCGCGCTCTGCGGTGTAGAGCTCGTCCGTCGCCGGATTGAAGATGACGCCGGCCACGATCTCGCCGTTACGCTCAAGGGCGATCGATACCGAGAACATCGGAATGCCATGCAGAAAGTTGGTGGTGCCATCGAGCGGATCGACTATCCAGCGATGCGCGCCGTCGGTGCCCTTGATCTCCTCGTCTTCTTCGCCGAGGAAACCGTAGGTCGGTCGCGCCTTCATCAGCTCATCGCGGATGATCTTCTGCGCCTTGAGATCGGCCTGACTGACGAAATCGCCTGGTCCCTTCACCGAAACCTGCAGGTTCTGCACTTCGCCGAAATCGCGGCTGAGTGACTTGCCTGCCTTGAGGGCAGCCTGAACCATGACATTGAGAAGAGCAGAACGGGCCATCGGATTTCCTTGGATAATGCAGAAGGTGCTGACCGGACCCGAAAATCAGGCCCCGGCGGAGCGGGAGCGTCAGCGCACATAAAAGATTGGCGGCCTCAAGACCATAAAATCGGGGGAATTTCAAGTGGCGAGGCTATGGCGCATGCAAACAGGCGCCGGGCGCCGCCGAATAAGACCGGATTCGGGCCTTCCACTACCGCGCCCGGCGAAATCTATTGGCGGCGTCGATCGCCGCCTTCTGCTGAAAATCCTCGATGCCCTGGTAGAAATCCTCAAGCTCCGGATCCTTCAGGCCGGCGCGGCGGGAAATGACATACCAGGTCGCCGCGGCCACCGGATCCTGCTTCGTACCGATGGCATTGATATAGAGATGAGCCAGCTTGTTCTGCGCGACGACATTGCCGCGATAGGCAGCAACACGCATCCAGTTGAAACCGTTTTCGAGATCCTGCTTGCCGCCCGTACCGTTGATCAGCCAGATGCCCATATCGAGCTGGGCGGTATCGAAGCCGGCATTGGCTGCGCGCGAAAGCCACTCCCGGGCCTGCCCCTTCTTTTCCGGCGGCAGGTCGGGCATATTGAGATAGAGCTGCGAAACTGCGTATTGCGCGTCGGCGATGCCCTGCTCGGCGGACTTCTCATAATAGGGAAGCGCCAGTTGCAGGCCCTTGATTCCGGGGTTTTCGGCCGTCAAAGTCTGCGCCCAGTTGAATTCGGCGGAGGCCTGCCCCGCCTCGGCCGCCTTCTTCATCCACTCATCCGCCTTCTTCTGGTCGCGCGGCACATCGCGCCCTTCCATCAGGATCAGTGCGTATTTGAACATCGATGTCTCATCGCCGCCCGCGGCAGCCTTGCTGTACCAGAAGGCGGCGTCCTTCGCATCGCGCTTGACGCCCAGTCCCTGCGACATCAGTTCGGCAATCAGGGTCTGCGCGGCGGGATCGCCCAACTGCGCTCGCGGCAGGGCCTTCTGGAATGCGGTCAGATAGTAGCCGCGCTGGAACGCGCCGTAGGCATCGTCGACCTTGCCCTTGAAAGGCTTCTCCGGCGGCAGATCGGGCAGATTTGCGCCCATGCGGTCGAACACGCCAACACCCTCGGACGGCTTGACATCACCATTGGCTTTTGGCTCGGCACCCGGCTGGATCTTCTCGGTCTTGAACGTACCGGCTCCGGCATCCATGGGCCGCGTCACGATGCTGTCGTTTCGTTGCGGAGCGGCATCGTCCGGTACAGCCGAACCATCATCGGACTGTCCGTTGTCATCGACCCGCGCACCCTTGTCTGCCGGCGCCGTGACGCCGGGCAAAGAGGTATCCCCGTTTCCCGATTGCGCTGCAGCCAGCAATGGAAATGCCGCGAGCCCTACGGCGAGCGCGGCAAGAAAGACTTGATGGCGGAATCGAGGCTCAAACGACATGAATCGCTATCAATCCTCAAACCGTGGCGCTTTTTCGTCGAGCAGCGCATTCACTTCAGCGACGATTGAGGGGGCAGCAGCGGGATCGGCAAAAACCGCTTCGCGCAGCGCCACGAATTCGGCGCCGGTCAAAGCCACCTCAAGCGCCGATTTCGCATCGGTGCCCCCCATGACGATGCACGGAATCTCGATCATCGACGCCCACCATTCGCCGAGCGCGAGATTTTTCGGATGCGCCTCAGGCTTGATGTCGCCGTCGAGCTTGCCGAAGAAGATATAGTCGGGGCGCAGTTCGCCGACCTCCAGCGCGTGGTGCCTGTCCGCCGCATTGCCGGCGCCGACGATGAGCTTCGGCACGAATTTCTCCACGGCATCCGTAAGCTCCGCGACGTTGCCTGTGATATGCAGCCCGTCGGCCTTGACCCGGCCGGCCACGCGGCTATCGCCGGCGATCAGCGCCGCGCCACCCGCCGCCTGCACGATCGGCACCAGCTTTTCCGCGTGTTTCTGGAAAACGCCGTCATCCAACCCGTATTGAGGGATGATCACCGACGCCACGTCCCCGCCCCTGAGTGCATCGGCCACAACCTTTGCCTGCTCTTCGATATCGGCAATATCGGGAACGATGAGAACGAGGCGGCAGCGATCTTCGGGCGCGGTCATGCGAGCTTCCATGGTTTCGGGTTTCATCGTCAGTGATAACGCACCCGGTTCGATAGTCGTGAGTAAATCCGTTAGCCCGGTCTGACAAGGGGCCGCGGTCGAAACTGGCGGTCTGCGGAAGATGCCATGCGTAATTAGCCGCTTGCGACAGCCGCTTTCTCGCACGACACACACATTCTATCATGCAACGCACAATTGACTTGCCGCCCCTTGGTGTTTGACGTAGCTTTTCGGCATGTCGACCATGGACCCCTTCGCTGCCATCGCGGATCCGAACCGGCGCTATCTGCTGGAGGAGTTGCGTCGCGCACCCAAAACGGTCAACGAGCTGGCGCAGGGCCTGCCGATCAGCCGCCCGGCGGTTTCCCAACATCTCAAGGCGCTTCTCGACAGCAATCTCGTTTCCGTGACCAATGAGGGCACGAAACGCATATACGCCGTCAATAGCCGCGGCTTTGACAAGCTCAATCTATGGCTGGATCAATTCTGGGCCTGAAAGCTGACCCCGGCGACTTTGCGATCGACCGGAAAATTGCGCCAACCCTACACCTAACGCTATGACGCTGGCGCATCCGCTTTTGCCGGTAGTGTTCATCGACCTTGGCCGGGCAATCGCTTCGGGATCTTACGATCCCCCTGTCTTACCCACCAAGATCGATGCTTTTAATCCTTGGAGTTTTGCGTCAGTGAACTGACGAACGTAGACGTTGGATTTCGTCCTTAACACGCAGCTTCCTGCGTTTGATATCGGCTATTTCGGTATCATTGATAGAGGGAGATGTTCGTGCCACATGTAGCTCCTCCTCGAGAGCGACATGCTTCTTTTCGAGCGATTCAAGATGAGCTTGAACAGTCATATGACCCTTCCTTCCTCTTTAAGAGCTCTGACCATCCATTCGCCAGAGCTCTAGGTGTCAACCCCATCACTGTGCCATATTATCGAACCCATGTCGAAGGCGAAAACGTGGCTTATGGGCGGCAAATTCGTGATGAAGGATAACTTCCCGTTATCGCTATTTGGTGATAGGAGCTTGCGGAATTCATGAGGCGGAGCGAATGCGATTCCGCGAGGTGCTGGGGAAATAAGCATGCCCGATCAGGAACAGGCAGAAATCAGGCTGGTCGTGGCGCGACTGCGTCAGGAACACGAGGATTTTGATGTCGCCATCAACGCCATGATCCAGACGGGCTGCGACGCCCTTCGTATCCAGCGCATGAAAAAGAAGAAGCTCGTCATCAAGGACAAGCTGACCAAGCTGGAAGACCAGATCATTCCCGACATCATAGCTTGAGGAGCACAAAGCGACGATGATGACCGAAAGACCGCCTGTCGCCATCATCATGGGAAGCCAGTCAGACTGGGAAACCATGAAGAATGCCGCAGACACTCTGGAAGCCTTGGAGATCACCTATGATGCGCGCATCATCTCCGCGCACCGAACGCCGGACAGGCTGGTGAGTTTTGCCAAGGGTGCGAAGGACGAAGGCTTCAAGGTCATCATTGCCGGCGCCGGTGGCGCGGCTCATCTTCCGGGCATGGCCGCTTCGATGACGCCGCTGCCGGTCTTCGGCGTGCCCGTACAATCGCGCGCTCTGTCCGGCCAGGACAGCCTCCTTTCCATCGTACAGATGCCGGCCGGCATTCCCGTTGGAACGCTGGCGATCGGCAAGGCCGGCGCGGTCAACGCCGCCTTGCTTGCTGCTGCCGTACTGGCGCTCGGTGACGAAGAGATCGCCGATCGCCTTGATGAATGGCGCGCCCGCCAGAGCGCTGCCGTTGCCGAATATCCGATGGACGACCTATGACCGCAAAGACGATCGGCATCATTGGCGGCGGCCAGCTCGGCCGTATGCTGGCCATGGCGGCAGCACGCCTGAATTTCCGCACTATCATTCTCGAACCGCAGGCAGACTGCCCGGCAGCACAGGTCTCCAACGAACAGATCGTTGCCGCCTACGACGATCCGGCGGCACTCTTGGAACTGGCAAAGCGCTGCGACGTCGTGACCTATGAGTTCGAAAACGTTCCGGTCACCGCCGCAGAGAAGCTTGCGCAAGAGGTCCCCGTCTATCCGCCGCCGAAGGCGCTGGAGATGGCGCAGGACAGGTTGACCGAGAAGCGGTTCATCAATGGCTGTGGCATTCCGACCGCACGCTTCCATGCCGTCGACAGCCAGGCCGATCTCGAAGCGGCACTTGCCGACTTCGGCGGTCAGGGTGTGCTGAAGACCCGCCGCCTCGGTTATGACGGCAAGGGCCAGCGTGTCTATCGCTCCGCCGCCGACAGCGCCGAAGGCGGCTATTCGGCGCTCGGCAGCGTGCCACTCATTCTCGAAAGCTTCGTCTCCTTCGAGCGCGAGATTTCCATCATCGCCGCGCGCGGCCTCGACGGTGCGGTTGCGTGCTACGACCCGGCCGAAAACGTCCATCGCGACGGCATCCTCCATACCTCCACGCTGCCCGCTGGTATTTCCGACGCGACGGCAGCCGCGGCACGTGAAGCGGCCGAGAAGATTTTGACGGCACTCGGCTATGTCGGCGTTATCGGCATCGAGTTCTTCGCACTTGCCGACGGCAGCCTGATTGCCAATGAGATGGCGCCGCGCGTCCACAATTCCGGCCACTGGACGGAGGCGGCCTGCGTCATCTCGCAATTCGAGCAGCATATCCGCGCCGTCACCGGCCTCCCGCTCGGCAACCCCGTCCGCCATTCCGATTGCGTGATGACGAATCTGATCGGCGACGACATCCTTTCGGTCCCCGATTGGCTGCGCCGTGACGATGTGCTAGTGCATCTCTATGGCAAGACCGAGTCGCGTCCCGGGCGCAAAATGGGCCATGTGACGCAGCTTCACCGCTAACAACGCAGGGAAAAAGCCCTGACGTGGTTGACAGGGCCCAGGCGACAAGGTATTTGCTCCCCACCCTAAAGAGCGCGCCCTGAGCGCGCTTTTGATTGTTAAAAGACACGGGCGAATGTGACATTCCCCCTCGAACATCGCGGATCAGAAAAATGAAGATCAAGAATTCGCTCAAGTCGCTCAAGGCGCGCCACCGTGACAACCGTCTCGTTCGCCGCAAGGGCCGCATGTACATCATCAACAAGCTGAACCCGCGCTTCAAGGCTCGTCAGGGCTGATAAAGCGCGCGGCCTGATCCCTATGGATCCGGCGCTCAGTTTTAGTTGATCGCATCAAATTTGTTTTGATCTTCGACATTGGCGGGCTACTATGCCCGCCATGCGCGTTTTTGCTTTGTCATATCTAGCCCTGCCTATCCTCCTTGTCCTGAGTGCTGCCGCGCCACATGTGGCGATGGCTGACGATTCGAGTATCGTCGAAAGGAAGGATCCCGGTGATTCCTCAGGCAGCCTCTCGCCGAAACAGCGGCTCGACAATCTCTTCACGGCGTTGAAGCGCCAGCGCGATCCCGATCAGGCAAGCCTTATTGCAGATCAGATCAATACGGAGTTGAGCGATTCCGGTAGCGCGACGATCAATCTCCTGATGCAATGGGCCGACAAGGCCATTCAGGAAAAGCGCAATGCTGCGGCGATGGACTTCCTCGATCAGGTGATCGCGCTGAAGCCCGACTATGTCGAAGGTTGGAATCGCCGCGCGACTCTCAACTACGCCATCGGCGACTACCGCAAGTCGATGGAGGACATCAACCAGGTTCTGCGGATAGAGCCGCGCCATTTCGGCGCGCTGGCTGGCATGGCGGCCATCCTGAGCGAACGTGGCAATGACGAGCTGACCCTGAAGGCTTGGGAACGCTTCCTTGAGATATATCCAGCCAATCGATCCGCGCAGGAACAGGCCGGCAAGCTATCGGAAAAGATTGCCGGCAGCCGGACTTGAGGCGTAGGATGCGGCCGTACCCGTCGCCCGGATGACGCTCGAAAGAGAATGAAAAGCCGCGGGTTTGCGCTAGATTAGTGGCTTTCGATATTTGATGCGTGCCGCAATGATCGATTCTCTGTTTGCCACCGTTGCTGTGTTTCTTGTCTTGGGCGCCGGCTTCTCCGCCTACAAGACGCGTGCCATCGAGCGAGCCTATCCCAATATCGGCGAGCTTACGGATGTTGGCGGCTACCGCTTGAATGCCCTGCATGTGCCGCGCCCGGCCACATCGGATCTGCCGCCGCTGGTTTTCATCCATGGCGCCAGCGGAAACTTGCGCGACCAGTTCGAAGCTTTTGCCGCGCCACTCAAGGGCCGTGCGGAAATGCTGTTCGTCGACCGGCCCGGCCATGGCTATTCCGAGCGTGGGACTGCCGAAAACGCCCTGCCCTCCGGCCAGGCCGATGCTATCGCCAGGCTCATGGACAAACGCGGCATCAAGAGCGCCATCATCATCGGCCATTCCTTCGGCGGCGCGATCGCCGCCGCTTTCGCCATGCGACACCCGGAGAAGACCGAGGGCCTGCTCTTCCTGGCGCCCGCGACTCATCCATGGCCAGGCGGCGTCGACTGGTACTATACCCTCGCCGCCATGCCCTTCTTAGGTTGGCTCTTCACGCACATGTTCGTCATCCCGATTGGCCTGCGCCGTGTCGAGAACGGCACGCTCAGCGTCTTCCACCCGAATGAGCGGCCGGCCGACTATATAGCGAAGACCGCGCCAGAACTGGTGCTGCGCCCGCAAACCTTCCGCAACAACGCGGCCGACGTCGTCAATCTCTTCGGCTATGTCTCCGCCCACGCATCGCGTTATCGCGAGATCAAGGCGCCCACGATCATCATCACCGGTGATAGCGACGATATCGTCCTGGAGAAGCTGCATTCGCGTGGCCTGGCGCGCGATATCCCTGGCTCCGAGCTCATCACCATCCGCAATCTCGGCCATAAACCCGATTACGTGACGACGGATGTCGCGATCGCCGCCATGGAGCAGCTGGCAGGTCAGCCGCGCGACCTGCAGAGATTGGCGGCGCAGGCGGAAATCCGCATCGCCCGCCTCAAGAGCGAGCCTACCCCACCGTCTCAGGCCGTGACGACATCGTAACCGGCGCATCCGCGAAGGTTCGACCCTGCGGCGTGGCTTCAACCGTTTGCCGCACCGCCTGCAGGATGATCGACGCCAATCGATCCGTCGCCGGGCTTGCCTCCGCCTCGGCACGATGCAGCACGAGATCGAGCTTGGGCAGCAGAGGCAAACCGGCCTCGCCTGGGGACAGTTGCCTTACCTTGTCGGGCAGGCCGAGTGGCGTGCGTATCGTCAGGCCGAGGCCGGCCGCCGTTGCCGCCCAAAGCCCTCCGAGGCTCGGGCTGACAAAGGAAATCCGCCAGCCGATGCCGGCACGGTCAAGCATTTTCGTGGCGATGGATCGCAAGAGACAGGGCGCCTCGAGCGATGCAAGGGGCAGAGGTTCGCCGCTGCCGGCGTGCCAATGCACGGCACCATGCACCGGACCGACCCAGCACATTGGCACTTCGGCAATGCGATCCGAATGCGCGGTGCGAAAGCCGTCACTCCATGCAAGCGCCAGATCGAGCTTGCCGGATGTCACCCGTTCGACGAGTTCCGCATTGCGCACCACCCGCGCCTCGATACGCACCTTCGGATGGGCGCGTGCAAAGCGGCCAAGCACATCAGGCAGCAGGGTTTCGCCGAAATCCTCCTGCAGGCCGAGCCGCACCCAGCCCTCCAGTTCAGCGCCGTGGATCGCCGTCGCGGCCTCGTCGTTCAGGTCCAGCAACCGTCGTGCATAGGCAAGCATGGTCTCGCCGGCCTCGGTCAGCGCCAGCCCGCGCCCGGCCTTGCGAAAGATCGGCGTGCCAGCCTGCTCCTCCAGTTTCTTGAGCTGGGCGCTGATCGCCGACGTCGAGCGGCCAAGGCGGTCTGCCGCCTTGGCGAAGCTGCCTAGCTCCATGCCAGTGACGAAGCTGCGCAGGACGTCGAGGTCGAAGATGATCTTCCGCATGGCTAATCGTCCATATTTTTGGGATCATAAGTCCTAAATTATCTGATTTTAAGGATGATTATCTAATGGCATTCTGTGCTCGTCAAGTGACACAGAAACAGGAGCATCCATCCCATGCCTTTCACCCGCATCACCCTCCTCCGCGGCAAGTCGCCCGAATATCTGAAGGCCCTGTCCGATAATTTTCACCGCGCCATGGTCGAAACCTTCGACGTACCGCTCGCGGATCGCTTCCAGGCAATCCATCAGCTGGAGCCACACGAGCTGGTCTTCGACCGGACCTATCTCGTCAACGGCCAGCGCTCGGCCGATTACATCTTTTTCGATATAACCATCGGCAAGCCGCGCAGCACGGAGGTCAAGAAGGCTTTCTATCGCCGGCTCGTCGAGCTTCTCGGCGACGCACCAGGTGTTCGCCCCGAGGACGTCATGATTGCCGTGACATCCACGACGCGCGAGGATCTGTCCTTTGCTGATGGCATCGCGCAGATGATCGAGCAGGTCTGACAACGATGGACCAGACGACGCCTAGCCAATCGCCCGCAATCCATCGCGCCGGCACGGTCGTGCAACGCTCGCCGGATGGCATTGCCAGCGCCCCCTTCTGGGTGGAAATGCTGGTCGAAAACAGCGAGGACGGCGGCCTGACCGCGATGCGCTGCACCATCGAACCCGGCGTTATGACCCGCTGGCATATGCACCCGCACGGACAGATCCTTTACGTTCTGTCCGGCGTCGGGATCGCCGAACGCCATGGCGGTCCCGCTGAGGAACTGCGCGCCGGCGATTGCATCACCTTCTCGCCGAACGAACGCCATCGGCACGGTGCGGCACCGGAAAGCACCTTCGCCTATATCAGCATCCAGGCGGCGCAGGATGGTAGCGCCGTGACCTGGCTGGAGGAATGACGATGATCGCCATGCAATACAACTTCTCCCTGCCCGCGGATTACGACATGGCGATCATCGACCGCCGTATCCGCGACAAAGGCCCCGTGCTCGACAACCTGCCGGGCCTGAAATTCAAGGCCTATCTCGCCGCCAGGAGAGGCGATGCGGTAACGGCGAGCCGGGAAAATCTCTATGCGCCCTTCTATGTCTGGCAAGAAGAAGAGGGTCTGAGCGACTTCATCTGCGGCCCCGGCTTCGTGGCCGTGAGCGAGAGTTTCGGCCGGCCGCAGGTAAACACCTGGGTCGTCTGGCGCGCCGATACGTCATCGGACATCCGCAGTGCCCGCTTCGCCAAGCGCGAGGTGGTCGCAATCGAACCGCACGTGCCGCTTGCCGAGCTTCGCCAGCAAGAGAGTGATGCGGCCTCTGTGGCGATATCGCTGGGAAACGCCCTCGCCTCGGTCGTCGCCTTCGAGCCGACACATTGGACGCTGGTGCGCTTCCGGCTGCTGGCCGAGCCACCCGCGGAGGCATCGCGACCGGGCGTCCAGGCCTATAATGTCGGCCATCTTTCCCTGCCAAGCGCGAGCTGAAGTGTCACGGAGACAATCTCCCTGTTCCAAAGGGAAGCGGGGAGCTTTATGGATGGCGGGTCTTTCTTACAGCAGAAGAGTGATCCCTCCATGGTCGATATTGCAATGATCGAAGCCGCCCGCGTTCGTCTCGGCGGCCGCGCCCGGCGCACGCCGCTTCTCTCCTCGCCCTTCCTCGACGAGATCGCCGGACGCCGACTGTTCGTGAAGGCGGAATGCCTGCAGCATTCCGAATCCTTCAAGTTTCGTGGCGGCTGGTCGGCGGTATCTGCACTGGAGCCATCGGTGCGCGCCAGGGGCGTCATCGCCTTCTCGTCCGGCAACCATGCCCAGGGCGTGGCGCTAGCCGCACGGCTGCACGGCATTCCCGCCGTCATCGTCATGCCGGCGGATGCTCCCAGGCTGAAGATCGCCAATACCCGTGCCTTCGGCGCCGAAGTCGTACTCTATGATCGGATCAAGGAAGACCGGGACGAAATCGGCGCACGCCTCTCCAAGGAGCGCGGCCTGACGTTGATCAAGCCCTTCGACGAACCGCAGGTCATCGCCGGCCAGGGAACGACCGGTCTCGAAATCGCCGAGCAGGCCGCCGAGGAAGGCATCGAGGTCGCGAGCGTGCTCGTCCCTTGCGGCGGCGGCGGTTTGACGTCGGGTATCGCGCTGGCACTCGAATCCCGCGCGCCAAGATTCAAGGTCCGCCCCTGCGAACCGGAGAATTTCGATGATACCACCCGCTCGCTGGCATCGGGCAAAATCGAGCGCAATGCCGCGCTGCAAGGCTCGATCTGCGACGCCATCATCACGCCGCAGCCGGGCAATATCACCTTTCCGATCCTGAAGCGCCTCTGCGGCGCCGGCCTTGTCGTCACGGACGAAGAAGCGCAAAAGGCCATGGCGCTTGCTTTCACACGCCTGAAGATCGTCGTGGAGCCAGGCGGCGCCGTCGCGCTGGCCGCTGCCCTCTTCCACGGCAAGGACATTGATGGCGATGTCGTAATCGCCGTCACCTCGGGCGGCAATGTCGATACCGAGGTGTTCGAGGCGGCCTTGAGCCTTCAGTGACTCAATTAGTAGCGCGGCGATAAAGCGCCAGCGAACCGGCCAAAGCCAGAAGCGCGCCGCCACAGGCGCGCTCGAGCCACTTCGCTCCCTCCGACTTCAGCACCCGTACGGCCTGCGAGCCGAAAACTGCATAGCCGAACATGATTGCGAAATCGAGCGCGGCGAAGATGGCGCCAAGGATCATATACTGCTGCATCTGCGGCGCAGCGGGATCGATGAATTGCGGCAGGAAGGCCGAGAAGAACAGATAACCCTTGGGATTGGTCACCGCGACCATGAAGCTCTTCATGCCGATCGCAAAGGCCGTTCCTCTCGGCTGGTTTGCACTTGCCTGCAAGGTCCCGTCGATCGTCCCCTTCGAGCGAAGCATCATGATGCCGAGAAAGGCGAGATAGGCCGCGCCGACCCATTTCAGGGCCGAAAACCAAAACTCCGAGGCCGCAAGCAATGCACCGAGGCCTACGGCAACGGCGCTGATCAGAACCGCGTCGGAAAGCACGGCACCGACCATGCCCGGCAAGGCGCGTCGCACCCCAAACCGGGTGCCGTTCGTCAGCGCCAGAAGCACGGTCGGGCCTGGCGTCGCGATACCGATGAAGGAGACGGCGGCGAAGGCTAGCAGCGTGGTGAGATGCATGATCTCCTCCTCTTTAAGAGGGGAAGGTTGCATGTGGTGCGGCCCTTATCAAGGGGTTGCTTGAAAGAGACTTTCAGTCTGCCGCGCCTGCAACTGCACGCTCCACAAACTCGGCTACCGACGGCGGTGGCCTTCAGCTCGTTAACTACTCCACCAATCCCGCATCCTTGGCAGCCAGCGCGCCGATCGCCGACCAGTCGAGCTCCTCGCCGCCATGGGCAAGCAAGGTCAGGAACCGGTCGCGCAGCAGGCTCGCAAGCGGCAGCGGCACATTCAGCGCCTCGCCGGCGGCCAATGCCAGCCGGATATCCTTCTGGCCGAGCGGCGCGGCGAAGCCGGCGGGCTTGAACTTGCGGTCGGCAATCAGCCCGCCATAGGTCTTGTAGACAGGCGCGTTAAACAGCGTCGACGTCAGCAGATCGAGGTAGGCATGCCTGTCGACGCCACCCTTCTCGACCAGCGCCATGGCCTCCCCAAGCGACTCGATGACCGAGGCGATGAGGAAATTGCCGCTGAGCTTGACGAGATTGGCAGCCTTCGGCTCTTCGCCAAGAACGAAGGTGCGCTGACCGATGGCCTCGAAAAGCGGCGTGACCGCCTCTATGGCATCGGCTGAGCCGGCGGCGGTAACAAACAATTTCGCCGCGGCTGCAGCTTCCGGCCTGCCGAAAACCGGCGCGGCAACAAAGCGCTGACCGGCAGCGGCATGTTCTTTCGTCAGCCGCTCGGACATGCCGACGCTGATCGTGCTTGCGGAGATATGGACGGCTCCCTTGCCCAGGTTCGCCAACACGCCACCATCGCCATGAACGACGGCCGAGAGCGCATCGTCATGGGCAAGCATCGTAAAGACGGCTTCACCGCTACAGGCATCCGCGACCGTCGCAGCGACCTTCGCGCCTTCCCCGGCCAAAGCCTCGGCCTTGTCCCGCGAGCGGTTATAAACCGTCACCTCATGGCCAGCCGTCAAAAGATTGGCTGCCATGGCGCTGCCCATCTGCCCTAATCCGATAAATCCGACTTTCATTGGCATATCTCCTTATCAATCTGCCTGCCTTGGGGTGATTGCAGGCAATTTGGCTTAAAGAAAAAACCCGCCGTCTTGCGACAGCGGGTTTCGGATGTTTCAGGTGCTGCCGTGATCGGATGCCGGCGATCACACGCCGGACTGGCCGTCCGAACCGATATAGGCAATGCGTAGCATGTTGGTGGCGCCGGGCGTGCCGAGCGGCACGCCGGCCGAAATAATGATGCGGTCGCCAGGCTTGCCGAAGCCTTCTTCGGCAACGATGCGGCAGGCATTGTTGACCATATCGTCGAGATCGGTCGCGTCATGGGTGACGACGCAGTGCATGCCCCAGACCACGGAGAGGCGGCGGGCAGTCTGGATGATCGGCGACAGCGCCAGGATCGGAACCTGCGGGCGCTCGCGCGAGGCGCGCAAACCGGTGGTGCCGGACGACGTGTAACAGACGATGGCGGCGAGCTTCAGCGTTTCGGCGATCTGGCGGGCGGCGAGCGAGATCGCATCGGCGCCGGTCGCTTCCGGCTGGGCGCGCTGGGCGTAGATGATACCCGGATAATGCGGTTCGCGCTCGATGGTGCGGGCGATGGAGGCCATCGTCGTCACGGCTTCGACAGGATAATCGCCGGATGCGGATTCGGCCGAGAGCATGACGGCATCGGCACCTTCGAAGACGGCCGTTGCAACGTCGGATACTTCGGCGCGGGTCGGAACCGGCGAGGAGATCATGGATTCCAGCATCTGCGTCGCGACGACCACGGGTTTGCCGGAGCGCCGGCAGGCGCGGATGAGTTGCTTCTGGATGCCCGGAACGGCTTCGAGCGGCATTTCGACGCCAAGGTCGCCGCGTGCCACCATCAGTGCGTCCGAAAGCTCGATGATTTCCTCGATGCGCTCGACAGCCTGCGGCTTTTCGATCTTCGACATCAGGCCGACGCGGCCATGCGAGATCTTGCGCACTTCCGTCAGGTCTTCCGGGCGTTGGATGAACGACAAGGCAACCCAGTCGACTTCGTTGGTGGCGAGAACAGCGTCGAGGTCGATACGGTCCTTCTCGGTCAGAGCGCCAACGCCAAGCAGCGTATCGGGCAGGCTGACGCCCTTGCGGTCGGAAATCTTCGTGCCGGAAATGACGGTCGTGACGATGCTCTTGCCGTCGCATTTTTCAGCGCGCAGCGCCAGCTTGCCGTCGTCGATCAGCAGGCGATGGCCGGGCTGGACCGATTCCAGGATTTCCGGGTGTGGAAGGAATACGCGAGTGTTGTCACCGGGCGTATCCTGATTGTCGAGCGTGAAGGTCTGGCCGGGCGTGAGGTCGACCTTGCCATCAGCAAACTTGCCGACGCGCAGCTTGGGACCCTGCAAGTCAGCAAGAATGCCGATCGGACGGCCGCAACGGCTCTCTACGGCGCGAATGCGCTGGATCAGCATGCGCATCACGTCATGGCTCGCATGGCTCATGTTGATACGGAATAGATCTGCGCCTGCCTCATGAAGCTTCTGGATCATCTCCTCGGAAGAAGAGGCCGGACCGAGCGTGGCGAGGATTTTGACTTTTCGGTTGCGTCTCATCAGTTCTGGCTTTCTTGGCTGCCCGGGGGCTCGGAGAGCTGAACCATCCAGCTCGCCTGGCGTCCCGTGTCGTATTCCTTGAATCCCATCTTCTGGTAGCCACGAGCGTAGCAGTCCTTCACGCCTGGGATTTTAAATTCATTTTCCGCTACGCACATTTCGACGTCGCCAACCCAGCGACCGCCGCGAGCCGCGTCTTCTGCGTAGAGGTAATAATAGCGGGATTGAAGCGGTCCTTCGACCAAGGTGGCGCAGGTGGTTGCCGGAACCTGCCACCATCCCTCGGTCACCCAGCCCTCCTTCGCGCGATAACCGATCGCCACACCCACGAGATTCTGCGTACCATTACAAACGCGGAAGTCTGCATGAGCCGCACTCGGCATAAAGAAAAACGGCGCGGCGACGGCGAGGATGAGAAACGCGATTCGGGCGAGCGGCCCTGACCGCTTAACGAAACGTGGCGCTACTTGGCTGGACACGGCTTCCAATTGGCTCCCGGTTATTCGTTGTTGCGTCTTCTTGCGCCGCCATCCCATGAATGTCAACGCAACTCTAATCGATTATATTTTCTTCACGGGATGGTGACGGCACCCTGCGCCCTCTTCATCCGATCGAAGCCGCGAACCTTGCACCTTCCATCCGCGCATGCAATCAAACAAAGAGTTGAAAATATAATAAACGACAATCTTCATGACCGATTTCAAGTCTTTTGAATTCATATCCGGCAATCGTGACAAAGGCATGGTCATTCTCGGCGATCATGCCATGCGGCATCTGCCCGCGCGCTATGGCCGGCTGGGATTGCCGGAAACCGCGTTTTCCCGACACATAGCCTATGACATCGGCATCGAGGGTCTTTGCCGTCATCTCTGTCAAAGGCTGGACGTACCGGGCGTCCTCGGCGGCTTTTCCCGCCTGCTGATCGATCCGAACCGCGGTGAGGACGACCCGACCCTGATCATGAAAATCTCCGACGGCGCGATCATTCCAGGCAATCATCCGATCACGGACGAAGAATGGAACTACCGCATCGAGGCTTTCCATCGGCCCTATCACCGCGCCGTCGACGAGACGATCACGTCGGTGGCCGAGGCGACCGGCAAGGCACCGCTGGTGCTGTCGATGCATTCCTTCACACCCGCCTGGAAGGGCGTCGCGAGACCCTGGCATGCGAGCGTGCTCTGGGACAGCGACGATCGCGCCGTCACCCCGCTTCTTGCAAAGCTCGGCGCCGATACCAATCTCGTTATTGGCGACAACGAACCCTACGACGGCGCATTGCGGAACGATACCATGTTCCGCCATTGCATGATGACCGGTATTCCGCATGCTTTGCTGGAGGTCCGCCAGGATCTGATCGGCGATGAGGCCGGTATCGTCGAATGGGCCGATCGGCTGGCACGGATCTTTGCCGAGATGAATGCCGATCCGGCGCTGCACGAATACAAGCGATATCAGTCGCGCACTGGTCCTTACGAGGCATGACGCAGCGAGCGAATCGAGGAGAAAAGAGATGAGCGCACTCACCAAGGAACAGCAGACGGAACTCGAAGCCGCCGCCTTCCGCCACCTCGTGGCGCACTTACGCGAACGCAGCGACGTTCAGAATATCGACCTGATGAACCTCGCCGGCTTCTGCCGCAATTGCCTCTCCAACTGGTACCGCGAAGCGGCCGAAGAAGCGGGCCTTCCCGTCAGCAAGGACGAGTCGCGCGAGATGGTCTACGGCATGCCTTATGAGGACTGGAAAAAGCTGCATCAAAACGAAGCCTCGGCTGTGCAAAAATCAGCTTTTGAGCAGAACAAGCCGAAAGAATAACGCCGCTTTGGCCAAGACGGCTTGACCTTCAGCTCCATTCGCGGCAGTTCAACTGCCCTATCGAATTCGAAATCCCGCGCAAGCCCTGAAGCGAAGTGCCCTATCGGTGACCTACCGATCCCATTCGCGACCGGCTTCGAGCGACCCTTTAGGACCCTTTAGGAGAAGTGCATGGAAGAGAACAGCGTCGAGAACGTGGCCGCGGCGGAACTGCGTCAATTCATCGAACGGATCGAACGCCTGGAAGAAGAAAAGGCCGCGATCGGCTCGGACATCAAGGATGTGATGGGCGAAGCCAAGGGACGCGGTTACGACACCAAGGCGATCCGCACCATCATCCGCCTTCGCAAGAAGGACGCGAACGAGCGGCTGGAGGAAGAATCGATCCTGCAGACCTACATGGCCGCACTCGGCATGGAATAATCAGGGCTGGTTTCAGCCTGGTGATATGATTTTGGAGCCGGCTTGCCGGCTCCAATGCTTTTTAGGCATACAGATCGCGAAATACGGCATCACTGCGCAAAAAGACGGTCGATCAGCGCGGCAGTGCTTCCCTGCCAAAGATCGCCCTTGCCGGTTCCGGCCCAGAGGGACAGGAAGTCGGCCGATCCTTTCGCCGTCGATGCGCCCCTAATATCCCGCGTGAACTTGTTCTGCGCCGGAAAGGGGAGAATGGCTGCGGCCTTCGTCTCCATTTCATTCATGAAGCGATTTTCAAGGCCGCGGGCAAAACGACCGGAAAAGGCGCGTGTCGTCCGCGTCCTGCGCTCCGATGTTTCCAGAAGTCTGGCGCGATAGGGCGCCGATGTTCCGGCTTCCGTGCAGGTAAGGAAGGCAGTGCCCATCTGCACCGCTTGCGCCCCCGCCTGCAGGGCCACGCGGATATCGCCCGCCGTCATGATGCCGCCGGCTGCGATCAGCGGCACGCGGATCTTTCCGACGTTTTGTGCCAGAAGGTCGCGAAGCCCGATTTCCGGGTCCGGGGCATGCGCATCGAATATGCCCCGATGTCCACCGGCCTCGAAGCCCTGCAGCGTGATCGCGTCGACGCCGCTGTCTTCGAGCGCCCTCGCCTCCGCGAGCGTCGTCGCAGTGCCAATCAGCGGAATCCCGGCCTTCCTTGCCTCCCGGACATGATCGGCAGATAGCAATCCGAAGACGAAGCTGAAACATGCAGGCTTTACCCGCAGCACGGCTTCGAACTGCGCGTCGAAATCCTCTTCGTAAGGGGCGCTAAGCTGCGGCGCAGGCAGCTCCAGCTCCGCGCGATAGTGCGCCGTCGCAGCTGCCGCTCGCTCGACCTGATCCGCGCCGACTTCGGGTATTGAATGAGGAATGAACAGGTTGATGGCGAACGGCTTGTCGGTTTGCTGGCGCACCTGGGCGGCAAATGCCTCGATGGCTGCCGCGTTGTAATAAGCGCCTCCCATGGCCCCAAGCGCGCCCGCAGCGGACGCGGCCGCGACGAGTTCCGGCGACGAAGGACCGCCCGCCATCGGCGCGACGATCAGCGGATGCTTCAATCCGAGTTTGTGAAAAAGATTGCTGTCCATAGGAGCAGACATGTCCATCTTCCTTTCAGCTATGCCCGTTTGAGTCTCAATCCAACATAGGCATCGCGCGGCGGTTTGTTAGGAGCGGCCAAGCACCGCGATGCGGGCCTCGAGCACGGACATCATATCGAGCCGGCCGTTGCCGAGCTCGACACTTGCCACCACAGCCGCGCCTGCTGCCCGCAGCGGATCGGCCGCCGCCGGCGAGCGGTTCCACACGGCGAGCCTCGTCCCGGCCCCTGCAAGATTGAGTGCCATCGGCTGGCCCATGACGCCGAGACCGACAAAGCCGCTCCCCTCGCCTCGCTCGGCGCCGGGATGTTCGCTTTTCGTTGGTCACCGTAGCGACTCCGATGTTTCGGGTGACTATGCGGTCTCACATGTCAGGGCTCGGCGGAATTCCTTCTCCCGCCGAGTATCGATCCAGGGCCTGCTCAGAGCTCGGCACGGATCATGCGGCTACTCCGGCAGCTCAGAACAGCCGGTCCAGCCACTCATGCTTGTCAGGCGCCCGACCGAACTGGATGTCCGTCAGTGCCGCCTTCAGGCGCAGCGTTACAGGGCCGGCATTGCCGTCGCCGATGGTGAAGCCGTGACTGCGGCCCTTCAGCTTGCCGATCGGCGTCACCACCGCTGCAGTACCGCAGGCAAAGGCTTCGCGCAGGCGCCCGCTCTCGGCATCCGCCTGCCATTGATCGATGGCATAAGGCTCCTCGCGAACGGTCAGGCCCATGTCGCGACTGAGCTTGATCAGCGAGTCGCGCGTGATGCCCGGCAGGATCGTGCCGGTCAGCGGCGGCGTCTGCAGCGAACCATCGTCGAAGACGAAGAAGATGTTCATGCCGCCGAGCTCTTCGATCCAGCGCTTTTCGACAGCATCGAGGAAGACGACCTGCTCGCACCCTTCACGCTGGCCTTCGGCGAGCGCGGAAAGGCTTGCGGCGTAGTTGCCGCCGCACTTGGCAGCACCGGTGCCGCCGGGGGCCGCACGGGTGAAATTCTCGGAAAGCCAAAGCGTGACAGCCGACGCGCCGCCCTTGAAATAAGAGGCGACCGGGGAGGCAATGACGCAATAGAGATAGTCGGTCGCGGGCCTTGTGCCGAGCGCGGCCTCCGAGCCGATCATGAATGGCCGGAGATAGAGCGACGCGCCCTCGGCGGTCGGGATCCAGTCACGATCGATCTTGACCAGTTCACGCACGGATTCGACGAACAGATCCTCGGGCAAGGTCGGCATGGCCAGCCGCTCGGCCGAATTGTGGAAACGTCGCGCGTTGGCGCTGGGGCGGAAAAGTGCCGCTCCGCCATCGGGCAGATGGTAGGCCTTCATGCCTTCGAAGATTTCCTGCGCATAGTGAAGCACCACGGTCGCGGGATCGAGAGCCAGCGCCTTGCGCGGCTCGATCTTGGCGCTGTGCCAACCGCGATCCTGCGAATAGCGGATCGTCGCCATGTGATCGGTGAATATGCGCCCAAAGCCCGGATTCTGCAGCAGGGTCTCCCGCTCGCTAGCCGTTGCTGGGCTTGGATTTTTCTGAATGTCGAACGTTAATGCGTCGCCGTTACTCATGGCTCCTCCAATGCTTCATTTGTCGCGACTTTCGCCGCCCATCTCCCGAGAGAAAACCTAAACCAAATCGGGTGGTATTTGATTGCGTTTACGCCTGTTGCCGCGCAAGTTTAAGAGCGCTTCGCATAAATTTGCGAGACGAATCGTTATTTTTCGCTCCGAAGCACCTTACCCCTTCTATCAAGCGGGGATCACAATGCTTTCGCGACCGCTTCGGCCGCGACAACCCCACTTTCATAGGCGCCGTGCGCGGTCGAATATCGCGTCCGCGAGCAGGCCTCCCCTGCGAAGAACAGACGATCGTTGCAGGGCGCGGCCAGAACGCCGCGCAGATCCGAAGCACCGGGTGTCGCATAGGAATAGGAACCGCCGACAAAGGGTTCGCTCGCCCAGGCTGACATGACGAGAGGCGATAGTTTGGCACCGACATCCGCGCCGAAAACGCGCTTCAACTGCTCCACCGAGAAGGCGAAGGCGGCTTCCATGCCCTCTCGTTCGAGATCAAGCGCGAGATCGGCGGCAAAATAGGCTTCGATGACAGGCGCGCCGAACGGCCTCAACTGATAAGCACCCGTGCGCCGGCTCTCCCGCGACCCCATGACATGCGTATCCTCCGGAAACATGCCAGGTTCGGACACATGGATGAAAAGCTTGTCCGCCAATCCGAGAGGCAGGCGCGAGGCCGCTTCGATCTTCTCCGGAAGCGGCGGCCAGAAATCGATCCGCTCGGCGGCAAGGATATTGGTGGAGACGGCCACGATAGCAGCCCTCGCCTTCAGCTCGCCCTTGCCCGTCGAAAGCACGACATGGCCACCGCCGCTGTGGTCGATACGGCTGACTTCTACGCCGAAAATGGTCGGCACGGGTAGTCCATAGGTGGCCACAAGCGTGCCGTAGCCCTGCCGCACGCGCCAATCGGGGCCGGGGCCGGGATCGTAGCGTCCGAGATCGATCACCGAAGACTTGGGCAGTTCCGCCCCGGTCATAAACGCGCCGACCGCATAAAGCCGCTCGATCCACGGATCATCAGGCGCGAGCATGGTCGAGAGATCCGCGTCGGCAACGCCTTTATAGGCATCGACCCGTTCGAAGAATTCGGCAACGGCCTCTGCCGCTGCCTTCACCCCTGGCTCCTTGCCTTCCAGCTGCCGGCTACCGTCGCTCCAGGGTGCGGGCGTGCGATCGACCGTCAGGCCGATCTCCTCGGTAATCTTTGTCCAGGGATTGGTACGCGCGCCGTGCAGCCAGCCGCAGCCGAGATCGAGCCCTGCTCCTTCAGCGCCGAAGGGATGGATCGTTCGCGCGCGACCGCCGACACGATCGGAGGCTTCGAGCAGCAGGACCGAAAGGTCGGGGCGAAGCGATTGCAGCCGCCGGGCAGCTCCCACGCCGGCGGCGCCTGCGCCGATAATGGCAACGTCGACATCGCCACCCCGCCAGGATTCGATGGGCATTCCATTTCCTTTTCGCACAATCACCAGAAGGCGAACCGGCTGCAGAACGATGCACGACGCAGAGCCCCGCCCGTTAGTCGGCTCAGACTTTCCAACCAATCTGTAGCTGACCTTCGCGCGGCATGTAAACGGGCACTGCAGCAGCCATACCAAATTGCCGCATTGAGCTGCGGCGGCGAATGTCGTAGGTGCTTTGGAAAATGATGGGGAGAACCGTGCGGAAGCGAAGCTTTGGGACAACGCAATGGCTGGTGCGTATTCTTTGCGCCGTCGCATTGCTGTCCGTCGGCTTCGCCCATCGTCCGGCTGCTTCCAGCACCGCGGAACCGAGCCCCGTCGAGCTTGCCCAACACCGCCTGCCTGACGGTACCCTGCCCGTCCTCTGCGTCACCGAAAAGACGCCTGACGGCAAGGAGCATAGCAAGGCCTATATGCCGGGATGCGAGGCATGCCGCATTTCCGCCGCCGCCCTGCTTCCCACGCCGCCGACCGATATCTGCGAACATCTCGCCTTCGTCAGAGAAGATGTCGTTGTCCCCAGAAACGAGGCGTTCCGCCGGCAACTCTATCCGCCGAATAGCGGCCCACGCGCTCCCCCTGCTCTCCAAGCCCTTGCCTGAGCCTGCGTTGCGGCCAATGCCGTAACGCTTGTCGTCAACGGCGGCCGAACCACGCACGAGAGCTGCTCGTGCCGGCTGCGGGTGAGATGTCCCCTTGCAGATGTCCCGAAACACGACGGATCTCTTCATTGTCCGCTCCGCAAGCGACATCGGCGCAGGCCACCGCTCCCGCAGACAGGCATCCTTCTCGAAAGGGATCATTCCGTGCCGCCGGATCTTCGGAGAGTTCCTCATGTCTGCCTTCACCGCGGCCGAGCCCGCCCCAACCACATCGGACCATATCTCGCTCTATCGAGCGATCTGGCGCTGGCATTTCTTCGCCGGTCTGCTCGTCATTCCCTTCCTGCTCAACCTGGCGATCACCGGGTCCATCTATCTCTTCAAGGATCAGATCGCAGACACCTTCTATGCCCATCGCAACATCGTTGCCGATACAGGCCCGATGCTGCCGCCGCAAAAGATCGTCGATGCGGCGCTGGCCGCAATGCCGGACGCCACGGCGACATCCTATCGCGAAGCTGCGGCGGGAGATCGATCCGCCGTGGTGACCGTATCGAAAGGCGGCCAATCGACGCTCGTCTACGTCAATCCGCACAATGGCGACGTGCTCGGCTCGGTCGGCTCGAAAGAGGAATTCAGCTGGGTCGTCAAACGCATCCATAGCCTCGAATATTTCGGGACATGGACCAACCGCATCATCGAAATCGTCGGTGGCTTCGCGCTGATCCTCGTCGTGACGGGCATCTATCTCTGGTGGCCGCGTCGCCAGACAGGCGGCGTCCTCACGGTTCGCGGCACGCCGTCCCGCCGCGTCTTCTGGCGCGATCTCCATGCCGTCACCGGCGCGATCGCCGGCATCGTCATCTTCTTCCTCGCCTTCAGCGGCATGCCCTGGTCGGGCTACTGGGGTGCCAATGTCAATGCGTGGCTGACGTCCAACGATCTCGGCTATCCCGCTTCCCTCTGGGACGACGTGCCAAAATCGACGAAGGTTACGCAGGATGTGGTCAACCGCCCCGGCTGGATTGTCGAGAATGCCCCCGTGCCGCTCTCCGGCGTGGCAGCGGCGTCAAAGTCGATCGGGCTGGACAAGGCTGTGGAGATCGCCCGGGGACTGGGCATAGCGCCCGGCTTCAGCATGGCCCTGCCCTCCGACGAAACCGGCGTCTTCACCGCCTCGATCTTCCCCAAAGATCTTTCGAAGGAACGTACCGTTCATATCGACCAATATTCCGGCAAGCCGCTGGTCGATCTTTCCTTCGATCAATATCCGGCGCTCGGCAAGGCAATCGAATGGGGCATCAACGTCCATCAGGGACAGGAATGGGGCCTCTTCAACCAGCTGCTCATGCTGGCGACCTGCATTGCCATTGTTCTCAGCTGTGTGACCGCAGTCGTGATGTGGTGGAAACGCCGGCCCGCCGGTCGTCTCGGCGTACCGCCCATGCCGCCCCAGAGGTCCGTCTACATCGGATTGTGGCTGATCGCGATCGCCTTCGGCGCCGCCTTTCCGCTGACGGGTCTCGCCGTCGTCGCCATGCTGCTGGCCGATCAGACCGTCATCCGCTTTGTGCCGCCGCTGAAACGCTTTTTCTCATGAAAGGCTGCGCGGCAGGGCCTGCCGCGTGACAGCATTCAAATCCCAGGAGGAAACCGATCATGACTCGATTTACCAGCCATTTCGTCGCCGCCAGCCTCTGCCTTGCCGCTCCCGGATTGGCTTTCGCCTCGGAGGTAACGCTTAGAAATCTCAAGATCGCCGCTGCCTATGTGCGAGCCATGGTGCCGGGCGCCGAGGTCGGCGGCGGCTACGTGAGCATCACCAATTCCGGCAGAACCGACGACCGGCTGATCGCAGCCAGCTCGTCGAGAGCTGTCAAAGTCGAGGTCCATGAGATGAAGATGGACAAAGACGTCATGGTCATGCGCCAGCTTGCCGGCGGTCTGCCGCTGCCCGCCGGCAAGACCGTCGACCTGAAGCCCGGCAGCTATCACCTCATGTTCATGGATGTCATCGATCCGTTCAAACAGGGCGAGACGATCAGAGCGAGATTGACCTTCGAAAAAGCCGGCTCCATCGATGTCGATTTCCCTGTGGGTTCGGCGGTCGCCAGCAAGGCGGACAACGGAGGCGAGCATGCCAACGCAGCTGAATGAACGGCGTGGCGGCAGCCGCGCCTCTCTTCGCGCCAAAGAGGAAAAGGCGATGTTCACGAAGGAATGGTCGGTCCCCGCGATCCTGACGGTCTTCCTGCTGAGCGTCTGCGGCTTGATCGCCTACTTCACGTGGAGCCTGATGCCACCGACGAAGGCGGCTGAGGACCATATCGGCGGCGCCTTCAACCTCATCGACGACCGGGGCCAGCCCGTTACCGCACAGGCGCTCAAGGGCCATCCATCGCTCATCTACTTCGGCTACACCCATTGCCCGGACGTCTGCCCGACCACGCTGTTCGAGATGGCCGGCTGGCTGAAGACGCTCGGCCCGGAAGCCGACAAGCTGAAAGCCTATTTCTTCTCCGTGGATCCTCAGCGCGACACGCCGGAGGTCATGCACAAATACACCGGCAATTTCACCGATCGCATCATCGGCGTCACCGGCGACCCGACGGAAATGCAGAAAGCCATCAAGGACTGGCGCATCTATGCCAAAAAGGTGCCTTCGCCCGATGGCGACTACACGATGGATCACACCGCCTCGGTCCTCCTCGTCGATGCCGACGGCAGTCTGCGCGGCCTGATCGCCTACGGAGAGGACAAGGACGTCGCTCTGCAAAAAATCCGCAACCTTCTGAAATGAGCGGCCGCAAGCCGCTCCGCACATTCCCCTAGGCAGCAATCCGAACGGGATATTCCAGGCGACATCAGCCGCCGCCAGAACCTGCCGCGGCCCCTCTGCGGCGCCTCAATGCAAAAGGAAGACCGACATGCACCGGATGAAGAAGCTTCTCCTCATTGCGGCCACGGCCAGCATCGCTCTCGCAGGCCACGCTTTCGCGCACGCCCATCTCAAGTCCTCCGTTCCCGCCGCTGACAGCACCGTCAAGCAGGCACCTTCGGAACTCGACCTCACCTTCAGCGAAGGCTTGAACCTGAAGTTCAGCGGCGTGACCGTGACCGGCCCGGACAAGACGGTCGTCAAGACCGGCGCTGCCACGCTGATGGATGGCGACGCGACGCTGATGGTGCCGGTGAGCGACAAGCTTTCCTCCGGCAAATACACCGTGCAATGGCACGCGCTGTCGACGGATGGTCACAAGACCAACGGCAGCTACAGCTTCACCATAACGCCGTGATCCATTATCCCCGGAGCGATTTGACAGCCCGCTCCGGGGACGAAAGCCAGACACGGCAAATGGACATGATAGACGTTGCCAACTATCCGAACACGCATTTCCTGACGAAATGCAGCCAGCTGTCGTTGCGCCGAACGGTCACCCGCGGCAGGCCGAACGGATCGTCGCTCGGACGCGCCCTGCCTCGCCGCGTCGTGGTCGCCGCATTATAGCCCGCCTCATAGGTCAGCACCCGATCAAGCGGCGTCTCGTCGCCATAGGGAAAGCAGAAGGACGAGACGCCCTCGTCAAGCAGATCCTCAAGCAAACCGCGCGAATGCGAAATCTGGCGACGCGCCTCCTCCATCGGCAATTGCGGAAGATGGACGTGGTCAAGCGTGTGCGAGCCTACTTCGTGCCCGAGACTGCTCCACCGGCGCAGTTGCTCAATCGACATGCAAGGGGCAGGCGCCACGCCAAGCGGCGCGTCCCAGGTATTGCCGCCGCCGATCTGGTTCACGACCACGAAATTCGTGGCAGTGAAGCCGAACTCCTGCAGCACCGGCAGGGCATTCTCATAGACGTTCAGGTAGCTGTCATCGAAGGTGATTGCGGCAACCTTGCCGGCCTTCGCTCCCGTAATGTAAGGCAGCGCCTCACGCAGCGACAATCCCTGAATTCCAAGCCTTTTCAGCCATTCCATCTGGCGATGGAAAGCTTCCGGATGGACGACCATGCTTCTGAACGGCGCCTTGCGCGAAGGCGGCACCGCAATCTGATGATAAGCGAGGATTGGAACGGCCAAGTTGATCTTCTCAGATGGAGCGGCGCGAACGCAGCGCAATTCTTGCACGATATAGCGGCCGCAGCACCTCCCTGGAAAGCCTCTCCATCAACGTCTTGCGGCTCTTGATAGTGCTTCCGCCAAGCTGCGAGGATATCTCATGCACACCACCAGGCAAAACCGCAAGCGGCGATATCTGCGTGAACCAGCTCATCTGCACGGTCGTATCAACCGGCCGGTCGAAATGGGTGGTAGCGCTGAGCAGACGAATAGCCGCATCACGGCTCACAAGCTGCGCCACCATGCCCAGACCGATACGATCGGGCTGGATGACGCTGGTCTGGCCCTGGCTCAGAATGCACTTGCCATGTTCCTTGCCCATCCGGAAAGGGAAGCGGACGAACGCACGCGGCTTGAGACAAGCCTTGGCGGCTGCAAAGGCGGCATGAAAGGAGTCATCGATGTCCACATCGTCTTCGAAGATCAGGCCGGCATCGATGCCCTGCTCGACAATGGCAGTCCATGCCTTCCGATGCGACAGGAAGCATGCGATCTCGCCGATGCTCAGGGCAAAGGGATAATACGGCTTGTGCAGTCGCCGACGATATACCCGCTCTATCTCGGCGTCGGTCAAGGCGCTACCGTCGACCGCCTCTATGATTTCGCTCGGAACCGGAAGCTTCGCCGCGAGGCTTTCGACCTGTGGCATGCGGTCGCGAGCGCGATCAAGATGGATGATGAAGCCGCGGATGACCGGTTGGTTCGGCTCATCCATGATGGCGCCAACCGGATTGGAAACGTGATCGAAGTCGAATCCCGCATGAGATCTTTCGAGCGGCATCGCCGAAGACGGGCTGAATTCGTGAGTTTGCATAAGAGATACCTCGGTGTCGTCTGTCACGAGGCTGTAGCAATCGTGAATGAGCGCGGGCTTAGGCAAACCTGAGGCCAAACTGAAAACTATTATTTTCAATCATTTGCATGGTGAAGGCGCCGCTAGACGAGCAGGCTCACACGGCCGCTTGCGATCCTGTCTTCGACCCAGCTGCGTTCGTTGAGCCAGGCATGGCGTTTCCATCCCTCCCAGCTGAATCCGCACAGTTTCACGTCCCATTCGCGGGCGGGCAACAGCGAAAGAACATATCGGATGCCAAAGAAGCCGGTGCTGGGGAAAACCTCGCACATCCTGCGTTCCGGCACGCCGAGCTCCGAGCAGCCGTCGATGTAGAACTGGGGTGGCATTACCCGAATCTCCTTGCCGGCGGCGCCGACCAATTCGATCGTTCGCATCGTCCAGTCGCTGCGCCTGCCCTTCAGGCGCGAGAGGAAATTAGGCTTTGGGTGATATTTGCGGATGATCTCGGGATGATAGGCAAGCACGACCTCTTTCGCGGCCTTGAATGTGGCGCTTGCCAGAAAATTCGGATCGGTCAGTCGACGCTGCATCGGCTTGCTCGAGGCCGCGAGCATGAGAATATCCGTGCGCGAGCCGCTCATGCCGATAGACGCCTTGGGCTCGTTGAAGCGCATTGCAAATTGCGCACTGTCCACAATCTCAGACAGGTCGCGAGTAAGCTCGCCATTGCCGACGATGATTGCCGTCTTTCGGTTCAATTGTGAATATCCAGCCCTTTTCAGCCTGTCGGCCTAACCTCGCCGAATGACGCGAAACTGAGCAGTGGATGACGCGGGAATGAATAAACTCTGACACGAACCTGAAAATCGACGTACTGTCACCCGCGGGCAACAGCGGCGTTGACTGCAGCTATCTCATCGATAGGTCGGCGCGGGATTGCCCAGCCGATGCCTTGCGTATCGACGGTCCTCGATCTGATGTCATGCTTGAGATGGAATGGAAGCCGAACAGGCTTCCAAGATCGCTGAGCGGAGAGACCTTCGCCTACTCGACCGAGTTGAACTTCTTCACCTGAAGGAAGTTCACAGCCGAACCGCTGAAGCGTTCCGGATCGATGGAAGCCGTCTGCACCTTGAAGCCATCGGTATAGACAGCCGTCGGCTGGGCGCGAAGGGTCGGGCTCACGAAACGCGGCGCCTTGACCGGGCGGTTGATGATTTCGACGCGGGCCTTGGCAATCGCCCACTGGGAAATCATCTTCTCGGTCAGCTTCGGTTCAGTCGTCACCGTGGCCCGGCCGGCATCAGCTTCGGCTGCGTCCTGCTTGTTCGGACGGCCTCCCTTGGCCGCGATACCGACGGCAATCGCGCGCTCCTGCGGCACCGGTTCGAAGCTGTCATTGAAGCGACGGCTGCTGGCCTTGACCTCATTCTGGATCGGCGCCAGCGCGGCCACCTGCATCGGCATGCGTTGCGCCGGCCGCTGCTGCGGCAGAACCGCCGCGATCGCCTGCATGGCATCATTGCCGGCAGCCATACCATTCGCAGGGGCAACCTGATCCTTGGATGCAACATTGTTAAGCGGCGCACTCACCGGGACCGCAGCACTCGGATCCGGCCGATCGGGGCGGCTCTGCTCAAGAGCTGCGATAACGGACGGAGAGAGCGTACCCGCATCTGCCTGATCGTCGATCGCTTCCTGATCGGCATCCGCAGAGGCCAACAGGCTTTCGGCAACTTCGGGGCGCTCTGCCGGGACAGGGACGGCGGCGACCTGGCCACTCATACCGGCGTCGCCGGAGGCCGCCTCGGCATCGCCAGGGACGCGGCGGTCAAGCAAGGACGGCACGGGCACGCGATAGGAACGAAGATCGGCATATTGCTGCGACTGATCGTCCGCAGTCGGCATGGCCGCCGCAAGCGCATCCTGAGCGGCGTTATGCGACGACGACGATACGAGAGCGGAAGCAACGTCGCTGCCAGCAGGCTGATTGCCGAAGGCCGGGCGAACCTGCGGAACCGGTGCGTTTATGCTGGCAACCTGAACCTGGGCGGGCGCAGGGGCCGCGCTATCGTCACCCTCGTCGGCCGCGGACGGAGCCGGCTGGCTCTTTCCGGAAACCGAAGCAACAGCCACCGGCGCCGCGCCCTCATCTGCATTGTCCTCCGCCTCATCCGCACCGCCACCGCCAAAGAGACGGGCGAAGAAACCACGGCGAGACGACGAGGAACTGGCGATCTGGATATCGGACGACATGCGGCGCTTATAATCGGCAACGGCCTCCTGATAGCCCGGCAACGGTCGACCATCAGCAGGGATATGCATGGTCTTGCCATCCGGGAACAGGCGAACGAGATCCTGGCGATCCATGCGCGGCCATGCGCGCACGCCGCCGACGTCCATGTGCACGAAGGGCGAACCCGAGGTAGGATAGTAGCCGACGCCACCCTCCTGGAGCTTCATGCCGAGCTCGCGCAGCTTGGTGAGCTTGACGTCCGGAATATAGAAATCCATCGCGTTGCCGAGCATATGCTGGCTCTTCTTGGCAACGCCCGTATGGGCCGATCGCGTGCGCAGCATCTCGTTGGTGCCCGGCGAACGGAATCCGCAGACGACGTAGATGAATTCGTGCGAACCGCTTTCGCGGTAGACTTCCCAGATCAGGTCGAACAGGCGCGGATTCATCTTGGTCGGCTGGTTCTTACGCCAGTCGCGCAGGATACGGTTCAGCTTTTCCAGACCGTCCGGATCGAACTTGCCGTTGCGCTTGTAGGTGATGACGGCCTTTTCGCCGGTATGGACGTAATAGATCTTCAGGCTGCGGGTTTCGCCCCCTGCCTGGGAAGGAGTGCCGACGAAAACAGGCGTGGAAACAGCCAAAGCAAGGAGGCCAACGGCTACTACCTTGGCCACCTTGCTAAATAGATCAGAGCACGCAGAATGCCAGCTCAAGCTATTGCGCTTGGTATTTCCACTCAGATTCGGCAATTCGATCCCCGTCCGACAGACAATGTCGCATCGTGTTCCAAATGGCTGTCAATTGCGGTGACACGATGGCAAAAATGCCACACATGGTCGCCCTCTTCATACATGGTGAACGATGCACTAACAAGTGCTTTACGACGGGTAACAAAATATGCTTGCCTAAATGTTAAGTCAGTGCTCATGCAGCGTTTTTTTGCGGATCATCAGGATCGATCCCGTAATCCTTCAACTTCCGGTAGAGAGTTGAGCGCCCGATTCCGAGTTTTCTTGCTACCTGACTCATCTGGCCCCGATAGAATTTGAGGGCAAATCGGATCAGCTCCTCTTCGACATCTGCCAGTTTTCTGACGTCTCCGGATATGTTGGTACTGACGATGACGTTGTCTGAAGCAGTGGCGGACTCATCGACCGCAGGAAGCGGTAAGGTTGCAGTTGTAGCCGGTGAAAAGGCGCGCACGCCGCGCTCGCCTCTCTCGCCAACGGCCTCCATCTGCGAATTATCCACAACTAAGGTTGGATGCTCGGCGGCAAAATAACCGGGCAGTTGAGCGGCGATCTGCGGGAAGTCCGTGTCCTGCAGCTCCGATCCTTCGGCCAGGACGACGGCGCGGAAGACGGCGTTTTCGAGCTGGCGGATGTTGCCCGGCCAGTCATAGGCCGTCAGCAGAGCGAGCGCGCTGTTGCTGATCGAAAGCGGATAGTCGAGCTTCTGTTCGAGCGCAAAGCGATCGGCGAATGCGCGCGCGAGATGCGGAATATCCTCCTTGCGACGACGCAGGGCCGGCATGGTGATCGGGAAGACGTTGAGGCGATAATAGAGATCCTCGCGGAAGCGCCCGGCCTTGACCTCTTCGATCAGATCCTTGTTGGTAGCGGAGATCAACCGGACATTGACTTTCTGCGCGACGCGCGCGCCGACCGTCTCGATTTCCCCCTGCTGCACGGCGCGCAGCAGCTTGACCTGGACTTCCAGCGGCAGGTCGCCGATCTCGTCGAGGAACAGTGTGCCGCCGTCCGCTTCCATGAACTTGCCGACATGGCGCTCGGCCGCACCCGTGAACGCGCCCTTTTCATGCCCGAAAAGGATGCTCTCGACCAGATTGTGCGGGATGGCACCGCAATTGACCGTTATGAACGGCTTGCCGGCACGATCGCTGGCGGCCTGGATTGCACGCGCCACGAGCTCCTTGCCAACCCCGGACTCGCCTTCCAGCACGACTGGAATGTTCGATTGCGATGCACGATGCGCAAGATCGATCACCCGCATCATCGCAGGACTTGCCGAGACGATGTCGTCGAACGTGATCGCGCTCGAGCGGGACCTGCGCCCGGCGCGGGCCTTCGCCTCGCGCTGATCGAGCTTCAGTGCATTGACGATCGAAGCCGAGATGCGCTCGGGAGACACGGGCTTTACGACGAAATCGAAAGCGCCGGCCCGCATGGCCTGCACCACGGTGTCGATACCGCCCTGTCCCGTCTGCACGATGACGGGCAGGTCGATACCCATGTCGTTCAGCGCGCCCAGAAACTCGATGCCGTTCATTTCGGGCATCATGAGATCGAGCACGATCACATTGATCTGATCGCTATTGCGCTTCAGAACCTCGAGGCCAAGGCGGCCATTCTCAGCCAGATGAGCAACGTGTCCGTGTCGCTCGATGGCATTCTTCAGCAGACGACGTTGAATCGGATCATCCTCAACAACGAGAACCTGCGCGCCCCCCTTGGCGCTATTATAAACGGTCATTGGTGCCTCACTTCATGCGAAACCTGACGCGAACATTCGCAGAAAGGCTTGAACATGAAGTTTTGCCAAACCATCGCATTTTAATCATTATGACGAATGTACTATCGCCTATGGTTCAACCGTCAGTGCGGGGAAATCAGGCTTGCAGCGTGCTTTCCAGCCGAATAGACACGAACGAACCGGATGTTCCGCAATAAAATGCAGAGGAAATATCGCCCATGAGCCCGACCTCGCGCCATCAATCCCTTAATTTTTCCGCGAGCCAGGCCGCCGCCGGCAGCGCGCTAGGAGACCTGCCCGCCTGGAAGCTCAGCGATCTCTACCCTTCCGCCACGTCGACCGCCTTCACCGGCGACATGGAAAAGGCCGGCAAGATGGCGGTCGCCTTCGAAGAGAAATGGAAGGGCAAGCTTACGGATGCCGCCAGCAAGACCGGCGATGCCGGCATCGGAGCTGCTCTGAAGGAATATGAAGCGCTTGATGATATCATGGGCCGGCTCGGCTCATTTGCCGGCCTTACCTATTTCTCCAACACCAGCGATCCCGCCAACGGCAAGCTCTATGGCGATGTGCAGACGCGGCTGACGGACTACGCCGCCCATCTCCTGTTCTTCCCGCTGGAACTTAACCGCATCGATGATGCCGCGATGGACGCCTGCATGGCGAACGACCCAGCCGCCGGCCACTATCGCCCCTGGATCGTCGACCTGCGCAAGGACAAGCCTCATCAGCTCGAAGACAGGCTGGAGCAGCTGTTCCTGGAGAAGTCCATGACCAGCGCCGCTGCCTTCAACCGGCTGTTCGACGAGACGATGGCGGAGCTGCGCTTCGAGATCGACGGCGAGAAGCAACCGCTCGAAGTCGCGCTGAACATGCTGCAGGAGCAGGATCCGGAAGCGCGCCGCAAGGCGGCCATGGCGCTTGCCGAGACCTTCAAGGCCAACCTGCGCACCTTCACGCTGATCACCAACACGCTCGCCAAGGACAAGGAAATTTCCGACCGCTGGCGCGGCTTCGAGGATATTGCCGACAGCAGGCATCTGGCCAACCGCGTCGAACGCGAAGTGGTGGATGCGCTGGCGGCGGCAGTGCACGAGGCTTATCCGCGCCTCTCCCACCGCTATTACAAGATGAAAGCCAAATGGCTCGGCATGGAGCAGATGAACTTCTGGGACCGCAACGCGCCGCTGCCGGAAACGCCCAACGCTCTGATCCCCTGGAGTGAGGCGAAGGAGACCGTTCTTTCCGCCTACGGCAAATTCGCCCCCGAAATGGCCGCTATCGCCAAGCGCTTCTTCGATGAGGAATGGATCGATGCGCCGGTACGCCCAGGCAAGGCGCCCGGCGCCTTCGCCCATCCAACCGTGCCGTCGGCGCACCCCTACGTGCTCGTCAACTATATGGGCAAGCCGCGCGATGTCATGACGCTGGCGCATGAGCTCGGCCACGGCGTGCATCAGGTGCTGGCGGGCGGCCAGGGCGCGTTGATGTGCCAGACGCCGCTGACGCTGGCGGAAACCGCCTCCGTCTTCGGCGAGATGCTGACCTTCCGCGCCCTGCTCGACAAGACCACAGACAAGCGCGAGCGCAAGGCGATGCTCGCCCAGAAGGTCGAGGACATGATCAATACGGTCGTGCGCCAGATCGCCTTCTACGAATTCGAGCGCAAGGTGCATACCGCCCGCAAGAATGGCGAGCTGACCGCCGAGGACATCGGCGAGCTGTGGCTCTCCATCCAGTCGGAAAGCTTAGGTCCGGCGATCAGGATATCCGAGGGCTACGAGACCTACTGGGCCTATATCCCCCACTTCATTCATTCGCCCTTCTATGTCTATGCCTATGCCTTCGGCGATTGCCTGGTGAACTCGCTCTACGCCGTCTATAGCAATGCCGAAAAGGGCTTCCAGGAGAAGTATTTCGAGTTGCTGAAGGCCGGCGGCACCAAGCATCATTCCGAACTCTTGAAGCCTTTCGGCCTCGACGCCACCGATCCGTCGTTCTGGAGCAAGGGACTGTCGATGATCGAAGGGCTGATCGACGAGCTGGAAGCGCTAGATAAGAACTGAAACTTCGCCTGCTCGCAGGAGCAGGCCAGGCAGGTCTGCCATCGCCGTATCCTCGCGCATGGCCCCTCACCCCGACCCTCTCCCCGCCGATACGGGGAGAGGGAGCTGCGGCAGCAGCCTTCGCATCATTTGGGCACGAATGGTGCGGCAAATGCCGGATCGGTTCCCTCTCCCCGCTTGCGGGGAGAGGGCTAGGGTGAGGGGCCGGGCGCCTGGTTGCGGCACGCACAACCCAGCCTGACAATCGACATAACGAGAGCCCGATAGAAACCCGCCCAATGGCCGATGCCCGACCCTACGTCCTCTTCAGGGACGACAGCACAGGACAGGTGATGGTCTTTGCCGAACCGGCCGAGATCATCACGGCCCGGACGCGCGCGGAATTCTTCCGCGCGCTCGATCGGATGGAAAGGGTCAGGCAACAGGGAAAATGGCTGGCAGGATATATCGCCTATGAAGCCGGCCATCTTTTCGAGGAAAAGCTGGCGCCTTTTGCCGAAGACAACCGGGAAACGCCGCTGCTCTGCTTCGGCGTCTTCGAGGCTCCCGCAGCCGGCGACCATCCTCTCGGCCAGCCGATGCAGCGCCTGGAAAACCAGGAGTTTTTGACCGATCCGAAGGCCGCCTGGGATTTCCCTATATATAAAGAGAGATTCGACAGGCTGCACCGGCATATCCGCCTGGGCGACTGCTATCAGGCGAACCTGACCATGCCGATCCATGCCCGCTGGAACGGCGACGCCAGGGCCGCCTTCTGGTCGCTGATCGAACGACAGCCGGTGAAATATGGCGCGCTCGTCGATCTCGGCGGACCGATCATCCTGTCGCGCTCCCCGGAGCTTTTCTTCCGGACCGACGAAGAGGGCTGGATCGAGACGCATCCGATGAAGGGCACCGCGAAACGCGGCGCCAACGCGGCAGAAGATGCCGAGATCATCAGCGCCATGCTTGCCGACGAGAAGACGCAGGCCGAAAACCGCATGATCGTCGATCTGCTGCGCAACGATATCTCTCGCATCACCGAAGTCGGCACGCTCGATGTGCCCAGGCTCTTCGAAATCGAGACCTATCCGACCGTGCACCAGATGGTCAGCCACGTGCAGGCCAAGCTGCTCCCCGGCATGTCAATCCGCGACATTCTGACCGCACTCTTCCCCTGCGGTTCGATCACCGGCGCGCCGAAAATGCGGGCGATGGAAATCCTGCATGAGCTCGAGGACGGCCCGCGCGATGCCTATTGCGGCGCCATCGGCATGATCTCGCCGACCGGCGCCATGCGCTTTTCGGTGGCGATCCGCACGATCACGCTTTTCGAAGACGGCCGGGCGGTGTTCAATGTCGGCGGAGGTATCGTCTTCGATTCGACAGCGGAAGCGGAATATGAAGAATGCCTCCTGAAGGCGCGTTTCGCCGTGGGGGACCGATGGATCGACCGCTAGAGGACTTTTCCCTGATCGAGACGCTGCGTTACGAACCGGATGCCGGTTTCATCCGCCTGCGTCTGCACCTCGCCCGGCTGCAACGCTCCGCGCGCCGTCTCGGCTTTTCCGCTCCCAAGAGCGTACTCAGCAAACTCGAAGATGCCGTTGCCGGTGCATCCGCGCCCTTGCGGGTGCGACTGACGCTGGATCGCGAGGGGCAGGCGGCGGTAACGACAGCCGCCTTCGCGTCGTTGCCTCCCGAGACGATCTGGCGCGTCCGCATCGCCGTAACGCGGCTCGATTCCACCGACAAGCTGCTGCGCGCCAAAACCACCCGCCGCTCCGTCTATGAGGCCGCACGCGCCGAATATGGGCCCGACGAGGCCGACGAGGTCTTGCTGCTGAATGAGAAGGGCGAGGTTTGCGAGGGTACCATCACCTCCGTCTTCCTCGAGGATGGCCCGGACGCGTTGCGCACGCCGCCCATTTCCTCAGGCCTGCTTGCCGGCGTTTTGCGCACCGAGCTCATCTGCCAGCGCAAGGCCCGTATCGGCCGCATCCGGCCCGAGGACCTGCAAGACCGCACGCTTTATGTCGGAAACTCCCTGCGCGGCCTGATCCGCGCGCAACTTATATGGAATTGATGCATGTTCATTCTCTCGCTCACCTACCTCAAGGGTAACGACGAAGCCGACAAGTACATGGAGCCGCACATGGCCTGGGTGAAGGAGGGATATGCCAAGGGCTGGTTCCTCGCGTCCGGCCGCAAGGTGCCGCGCACCGGCGGCGTCGTTTTTGCCTGCGGCGATCGCGTCGAACTGGAAGCCTATGTGGCCGCCGACCCTTTCACCATCCACGGAATAGCATCCTACGAGGTCCAGGAAATCGCCCTCACCATCGTTGTCGACGGATTGGAGGCCCTGAAGGCCTGATCGACCGAAGGCAACAAACTCGTCGCATATGGCGTGTATGGTGCCCTTATCTTGACTTTGCCCGGCTAACCCCGAACAGCTCTTTATTGTGACATCAAATTATGATTAGAGCCCTTCACCTCGCGTTCTCGCGCAAACTCTGATGAATTTCATGAACCGAACGGCGTCCTGCCTTTCGAAGGAGACAAGAATGACGGAACAGAACTATCCGGTATATGCCGAAATTACCGGTCCGATCGTAATGATCGGCTTTGGCTCCATCGGCCGCGGCACGCTGCCCCTGATCGAGCGCCATTTCAAATTCGACAAGAGCCGGATGGTCGTCATCGACCCGCGTGAAGAACCAGCCGACATGGAAATCCTGGCAAAGCACGGCGTCCGTCATATCAAGGAACATGTCACCAAGGAAAACTACAAGGAACTGCTGAAGCCGCTCCTGACGGAAGGCGGCGGCCAGGGCTTCTGCGTCAATCTCTCGGTCGATACCGGCTCGCTCGATCTGGTCAAGCTGTGCCGCAAGCTCGACGTGCTCTACATCGACACCGTCGTCGAACCCTGGCTCGGCTTCTATTTCGACAAGAGCCTGAAGAATGCCGACCGCACCAACTATGCCCTGCGCGAAACCATGCGCAAGGAAAAGGCGAAGAACCCGGGCGGCACGACGGCCGTTTCCACCTGCGGCGCAAACCCGGGCATGGTGTCCTGGTTCGTCAAGCAGGCGCTCGTCAATCTCGCCAAGGATATCGGCCTGAAGTTCGAAGAGCCGGACCAGCATGACCGCGAAGGCTGGGCCAAGCTGATGAAGAAGGTCGGCGTCAAGGGCATCCATATCGCCGAGCGCGACACGCAGCGCACCAAGCATCCGAAGCCGCTCAACGTCTTCTGGAACACCTGGTCGGTCGAAGGCTTCATTTCCGAAGGCCTGCAGCCGGCCGAGCTCGGCTGGGGCACCCATGAAGAATGGATGCCGAAGAACGCCAAGAAGCACAAGAAGGGCTGCCAGGCCGCCATCTATCTGGAACAGCCGGGCGCCAACACCCGCGTTCGCACCTGGTGCCCGACGCCAGGTCCGCAATATGGCTTCCTAGTGACGCATAACGAATCGATCTCGATCGCCGACTTCTTCACGGTCCGCGACAAGGACGGCGACGTCACCTTCCGCCCGACCTGCCACTATGCCTACCATCCCGCCAACGACGCCGTGCTTTCGCTGCACGAAATGTTCGGCAATGGCGGCACGCCGCAGCCGGTTCATCACGTTCTCGACGAGGACGAACTGGAAGACGGCGTCGATGAACTCGGCGTCCTGCTCTATGGCCACGACAAGAACGCCTACTGGTACGGTTCACGCCTGTCTCTCGAAGAGACCCGCCGCATTGCTCCCTATCAGAACGCGACCGGCCTGCAGGTAACCTCCGCCGTTCTCGCCGGCATGGTCTGGGCGCTGGAAAACCCGACCGCCGGCATCGTCGAAGCCGACGAGATCGACTACAAGCGCTGCCTCGAAGTGCAGCTGCCCTATCTCGGTCCGGTTGAAGGCCACTACACCGACTGGACGCCGCTCGACGGCCGTCCGGGCCTCTTCCCGGAAGACATCGACACCAAGGATCCCTGGCAGTTCAGGAATATCCTGGTTCGCTAACGGAAACAGCGTTCGCAAGGCGCAACGCTCGAATGCCCGCACAGGTCGTGCGGGCATTTTTGTTACGCAAGCGGGATAAATCAAGCAGTTGCGTTCTCAAGCCTTGCTTTAACCCAATAGCCGCGCCATCTTTCTCGCAACCGATACGACAATAGACCGCCTTCATCGCGGGAGATATTTATGAAGATCAGAACCGTGCTTTCCCTCGCAGCCGCTACGGCAGCCTTGTCCGCCTGCGTCGATTTCGGCGGATCGAGGCCGCCGCCGATGGCGATGAACCCCGGCGCGCAGCCACGGGCGAACTCGGTGGAAGGCAGTTGGGCGGATTCGAACGGTCTGAGTTCGACATTTTCGGCCGGCCGTTTCGAGACGCACACGACCGACGGCACAAACCAGCAGATGGCCTCCGGAACCTACACGACCGACGCTTCCGGCGTCGTCCAGATCAATCTCTATTCGAACATCAAGCGCACCAGCTCCAAGGTGAACTGCTTCATGGCCAACCCCGGTCAGCTTAACTGCACTTCCGAGACCGGCGGACACTTCTCCCTCAACCGCCAGGGCTGAACAGGCCCGGCGGACGGATAAGACGTCATGCGCCGTATGATGGTGCTCTATCTGGCCCTCATCGCAGCATTGCCTTTCGCCGTCCTGGCCGCGATTCTCCCCATCAACAGCTACCGGGCTCAAGGTAACGAGGCGCTCGACTGTGACGGGCCGATGAGCGTCCTCATCTTCGCGCTGCCCGTCTTGCTGATCTATGGTGCCGGCGCGATCCAGCTTTATCGGGTCAGGCGTCGGCGTTTTCATCTCGCTGCGGCGCTCTGCTGCCTGCTTGTCTTTTGCGCTGTCGGCTGGAATGCCGCCACGGCATTGCTGGAATCTTACGGAGATGCCTCTATCGAAGCATGCTCTTGATCTGACGGCTCATTTCGTTGCTTTGTAAAATCCTAATGAAGCCCACAGCTTTCGCTTGCGCTCGCTCCGCCATGATGAAAACATCGACGTGGGGGACCGCCTTGGGGCATAGGCGGGCCGGATTGTAAGGACGAACAGGAGAGACAGATGAAGCAGCCCTTCGGAGTGGGTCTTTTGGCCGCCGCGGCATTGGCGCTCAGCACCAGCACAGCCTTCGCGGACTATCAGCTCAACATCCTGCACTTCAACGATTTCCATTCGCGCGTGGAGTCGATCAACAAGTTCGATGCGACATGCTCCGCGGCCGAGGAGGCCAAGAACGAGTGCTTCGGCGGGGCAGCGCGGCTGAAGACAGCCATCGACCAGCGCCGCGCAGCACTTGCCGGCCAGAATGTCGTGGTGCTCGATGCCGGCGACAATTTCCAGGGCTCCTTGTTCTATACGACCTACAAAGGTGCAGCCGAAGTCGAATTCCTCAACGATATGAAGATCGACGCCATGACCGTCGGCAATCATGAGTTCGATGATGGCGAGGGGCCGCTCGCCGCCTTCCTCGACAAGGCGCAATTCCCCGTCGTGACTGCCAATCTGGTAATTGACGATCAGTCGAAGCTCGGCAACCGTATCAAGAAATCGATCGTGCTCACTATCGGCGGCCAGAAGATCGGCATCGTCGGCGCAGTCACGACCGAAACGCCCGAACTCGCCTCGCCCGGTCCGCATGTGAAGATCACCGACGATGCCGCCGCCATCAGCGCCGAAGTGGACGCGCTGAAGTCTCAGGGCGTCAACAAGATCATCGCGCTCACGCATGTCGGCTATCCCCGTGACGTCGAAAAGATCGGCAAGATCGCCGGCGTCAGCGTCGTCGTCGGCGGCCACTCGCATACGCTGCTGTCGAACACGGATCCGAAGGCAGCCGGGCCATATCCGACCATGGTCGACAATCCGGCAGGCTATAAGGTGCCGGTCGTTCAGGCGGCGTCCTACAGCAAGTATCTCGGCGATCTCGTCGTCACCTTCGATGACAACGGCGCCGTCAAGGGCGCCAACGGCGATCCGATCCTGCTCGACTCCTCCATCAAGCCCGATCCGGCGATTGCCGCTCGCGTGCTGGAAATGGCGAAGCCGATCGAAGAGCTGCGCAAGAAGATCATCGGCAGCTCGCAAGGCCCGATCGAAGGCGCTCGGGAAATCTGCCGCGTTCAGGAATGCTCGATGGGCAATCTTGTCGCCGACGCCATGCTCGACCGTACCAAGGGCCAGGGCATCAGCATCGCCATCCAGAACGGCGGCGGCTTGCGTGCCTCGATCGGCGGCGGCGATGTCAGCATGGGTGACGTGCTGACCGTATTGCCCTTCCAGAACACGGTCGCGACTTTCCAGCTCACCGGCGCGAACGTAAAGGCCGCATTGGAAAACGGCCTCAGCCAGATCGACGACGGCGCCGGCCGTTTCCCACAGGTAGCAGGCCTCAAATACAGCTTCGACAAGTCGAAGCCGCCGGGCAGCCGGTTGGTCTCCGTAGAGGTGCAGGAAGGTACTGAATTCAAGCCGCTCGATCCCGAAAAGACCTACGGCGTCGTCAGCAACAATTACATGCGCGCCGGCGGCGACGGCTACACGGTCTTCGCGAAGGACAGCAAGAATGCCTATGACTTCGGTCCCAACCTGGAATCGGTGGTTGCCGACTATCTTGCCGCACACAACCCTTACAGGCCCTACACGGACGGCCGCATAACCCAGATCGCCGCAGCACCGGCTGCCGCCCAGCCCGAAGCGGCCAAGCCGGCCGAAACCCCGCAGCAGGCTGCGCCGGACCAAAAGCCCGCTCCGACACCCGCCGCTAGCAGCGCGGCAGCACCCAGCGCTACGCCGCCGGCCTCCTCGACACCCTCGGCGACAGCGCCCGCCGCCACCACGCCGGCAAAGCCTGCGGACACCCCATCCGCTCCGGCAACCTCGACGCCTGCTGCATCGGCACCTGCGACGGAAGCCCCGGCAACGTCAGCACCGGTGACGACGGCTCCTGCAACCCCCGCGCCGGCGACAGCCGCGCCGGCAGCCGAGGCCAGCGAAAAGCCGAAGACACCGGCAATCCACGTCATCGTCGCCGGCGATACGCTCTGGGATCTCGCCAAGACCTATTACGGAAGCGCCAAGCAATGGCACAAGCTTCTGGCCGCCAACCGCAATCTCAAGCCGCACCATCTCCCGGTCGGCGAAAAGTTGAGAGTTCCAGCCAAGTAAGACGATTTGTCTCGCGTGAGAGAGCCGGTCCGGGCTTTTCCGGGCCGGCTTTTGTTCCTATGTGAAGGACTTCGTTTCGTTAAAAGGAATTCAATCGATGACAGCAGACCTGACCACCTTTCCGCCCGATCACCCCAGCGTGAAATTCGGCAAGGTCGGCGTGCTGCTTGTCAACCTCGGAACACCCGACGGCACGGACTACGCCTCGATGCGTCGCTACCTGCGCGAGTTCCTGACGGATCGTCGGGTCATCGAATGGTCCCGCTGGAAATGGTATCCGATCCTGTTCGGCATCGTCCTCAACACCCGACCGCAGAAGGTCGGCAAGGCCTACGAGACGATCTGGAACAAGGAAAGAGATGAGAGCTTCCTTCGTACCTATACGCGCAATCAATCGGATCAGATGGCCGAACGCCTACAGGATCTACCCAATGTGACCGTCGACTGGGCCATGCGCTACGGCCAACCCTCGATCGGCGACCGCATCCAGGCGCTCAAGGATCGCGGCTGCGAGCGCATCGTACTCTTTCCGCTCTATCCACAATACGCCGCCGCAACGACGGCAACCGTCAATGACAAGGCGTTCGAGAAGCTAGCGAAGATGCGCTGGCAGCCGGCACTCCGCACCGTGCCGCAATACCACGACGACGACACCTACATCGAAGCGCTCGCCAATTCCGTGACCCGGCATCTTTCAACGCTGGATTGGCAGCCCGAGAAGATCCTCGCATCTTTCCACGGCATACCCATGTCCTACTTCAAACTGGGCGATCCCTATTATTGCTTCTGTCAGAAAACAGGTCGCCTGCTGCGCGAGAAACTCGGGCTTACCGAGAATCAGTTCATGGTCACCTTCCAATCCCGCTTCGGTCCGGAGGAATGGCTGCAGCCCTATACCGACAAGACGGTGGAACAGCTTGCCAAGGACGGCACCAAGCGCATCGCCGTGCTCAATCCCGGTTTTGTTTCGGACTGCCTGGAGACATTGGAAGAGATCGCCGAACAGGCCGCCGAATCCTTCCATCACAATGGCGGCGATAAGTTCACGCACATCCCCTGCCTCAACGACAGCGAGGACGGCATGAAGGTGCTGGAGAAGGTTGTGCGGCGGGAACTGCTCGGCTGGGTCTGACCGATCGCCAGGGGAATCCCGGCGATGACCTCTACTGCAGCTGCGGTTTCTTGAGAAAGCTGCCGCGGTCGGCGGATTTGATGCGCAACCAGGCCTCCCGGCCATTGCGCAGCACCCGCATCGGGATCTCGGCGCCGGCAGGCCCACTCTCCCATATCTTCCGATAGAAATCGGCCAGCCCATCCACTTCCGCGTCGCGGATCTCCGAGATGACGTCGCCGCGGCGCAATCCCGCCTTGGCCGCAGGACCGCCTTCGGTCACGCTCATGACAACGACCTCGCCATTGCTTTCGGCCGAGAACGCGCCAAGCCAGGGCCTCGGCGGTTTGTTGACGTGCCCTCGCTTGATCAGATCGTCCAGAATGGGCAGCAGCAGGTTGATCGGCACGACCATGTTGATATCGGCGCCTTCGCCATTCTGGGTCGCCATCTGCAGATGCAGTGAACCGACACCCAGAAGCTTGCCCTCCTCGTCCACCAGCGCGGCGCCGCCCCATGACGGATGCGCCGGCGCAATGAAGATTGCCTCGTCGAGCAGATACTCCCAGTAACCCGCGAACTCCTGTTTGGCGACAATCTTCGCCTCGACGAACTGGCCGACGCCGTCTGCGATCACCACCGGATCGCCGATCTCGGCCTTTTCGGCATCACCGAATTCCAGCGCGGGCACGTCGAGCGGGCCGAGCGCCTGCACCAGGCCAAATCCCGTTTCCTGGTCGTAGGCAAGCGCGTGTGCCGGCACCACACGACCGCTATTCGTCGTCAGCCAGACTTCCTCAGCCTCCGTGATGAGGTAGCCGATCGTCAACACCAGCCCGTTCCCCCGGATGACGACTCCGTTGCCTTCCCTGCGGGTGCCGAGCGTCGTCGCCGTGAAAGCGTCTTCCGGAATTGAGGCATGCACGGCCACGACCGACCGTAAGGTCCTATCCATATTCATAGCTTCACCCTGATGATGCGCAAAGGTTGGGCCCGAAAGGCTGTGTGGCAGCGGAGCCGGAGATTTCCCCATTAAAGTATGAATATCAACCGCCGGAAGCAAGACCCGGATCGCGATTGATTGATCGGGCCAAAACAATCTCAGGCACACCGGATCGTGTTCTTGGGCGACCCATTCCTCCCTTGTCGAGAACATGCTAACCCACCACATCTGATTGAGTTGCCGTCATGCGTTTTCGACCGAACGTACGGAGAACGATGCGGCAGCGCTTTACGTGACGCGAGAGGCCCGCATACCGTGGGCGCCTCCATGGAGGAATTCAATGGTAGTCGGTGGTTTCAGCATCTTCGTGGTTGCCCTGGTGGTCTTGGTCATCCTGGTGCTGTTTGCGGGGATCAAGACGGTGCCACAGGGCTATCGTTATACAATCCAGCGCTTCGGCCGCTACATCCGCACACTGGAGCCGGGCCTCAATCTGATCGTGCCCTTCATCGAGACGATCGGCGTGCGGATGAACGTTATGGAGCAGGTGTTGGCCGTGCCGACTCAGGAGGTCATCACCAAGGACAACGCCAGCGTCTCCGCCGATGCGGTCGCCTTCTTCCAGGTGTTGAACGCGGCGCAGGCCGCCTATCAGATCACCAATCTCGAAAGCGCGATCCTCAACCTCACCAAGACCAATATCCGTTCGGTCATGGGTTCGATGGACCTGGATGAGCTTCTTTCCAACCGCGACGCCATCAACGAGCGGTTGCTGCGCGTGGTCGACGAGGCTGTCGAGCCCTGGGGCATCAAGGTGACGCGTGTCGAAATCAAGGACATCCAGCCGCCGAAGGACCTGGTTGACGCCATGGGCCGACAGATGAAGGCCGAGCGTGAAAAGCGCGCCCAGATTCTCGAAGCGGAAGGGCTCCGTGCCGCGCAGATCCTGCGGGCGGAGGGCGCAAAGCAGTCGGCCGTGCTGCAGGCGGAAGGCCAGCGCGAGGCGGCGTTCCGCAATGCCGAGGCACGCGAACGCCTGGCGGAAGCGGAAGCCAAGGCGACCCGCATGGTTTCCGAAGCCATCGCCGAAGGCAATGTGCAGGCCATCAACTACTTCGTCGCACAAAAATACACCGAAGCCTTGACGGCAATCGGCTCGGCCAGCAATTCGAAGATCGTGTTGATGCCGATGGAGGCCAGCTCCCTCATCGGCTCGCTCGGCGGCATCGGCGCCATTGCCCGCGAAGTCTTCGGCGACAATGGCAACGGCGATGGTGCGCCGCAGCCTTCGCGGCCTCGGTCAGGCGCCGTTCGTACCACGCCTTCGGTCAATCCGCTGACGCCCAGGGAGAGCTGAGATGTTTGACGATCTCGTCGTGGAGCTCGGCCCCTGGAGCTGGTGGCTGCTGGGATTGGTGCTGCTTGCCGCCGAGTTGGTATTGCCGGGCTTCTTCCTCGTCTGGATTGGTCTGGCGGGCATCATTGTCGGGGCGCTGTCGCTGCTGTTCTGGGATGACGCCTTCTGGGTCTGGCAGTTGCAGTGGCTGGTCTTTGCGGCCGTTGCCGTGATCGTCGCCCTGCTCGGGCGCCGCTATTTCTACAACAACAACCAGGTCACGGACGAGCCCTTCCTGAACCAGCGCGGCGCAAGCCTTGTCGGCCGCACGGCAACGCTCGGCGAGCCCATAGCCGAAGGCCGTGGCCGCATCCGCCTCAACGACACCTATTGGACAGTCAAGGGGCCTGATTTGCCGGTTGGCACACGTGTCATTATCGTCGCCAGCAATGGCCGCGAACTTACGGTCGAACCGGTCTGATCAGGCAACCCCGATCCGCAACAGGTCGTGGAAATGGACGATGCCGACCGGGCGGCGCGCATCGTCGATGACGATCAGCGCCGAGATGTTGTGGCGATTGAGCACGGCCATCGCGCTGGTCGCCAGCGTCGTTTCCTTCACCGTCTTCGGATTGCGGGTCATCACCTCGTCGACGAGCATGTCGGCAAGGCTGGTGCCGAGATTGCGGGCGATATCGCCATCGGTGACAATGCCGCAGAGGCAGCCGTTTTCATCGATGACGCCAACGCAGCCGAACCGCATTTGCGACAAGGTCATTGCCGCCTCGGGCATGCCCGTGCCGAGATTGACCAGCGGCACGCGGTCGCCCTTGTGCATGATATCGGCCACATGCGAGAGGCTGGCACCGAGCTTGCCGCCCGGATGGAAAGTGCGGAAATCCTCGGCTGTGAAGCCGCGCGCCTCCAGCAGCGCCACGGTCAGCGCATCGCCGATGGCGAGCTGCAGCAGCGTCGAGGTCGTCGGCGCCAGCCCATGCGGGCAGGCTTCCTGCTCCTTCGGCAGCAACAGAACAACGTCCGACTCGCGCGCCAACGTCGAGGTCTCGCCCGCGGTAATGGCAATCATCGGGATCGAAAAGCGCCGGGAATAGGCGATGATGCCGCGCAATTCGGCGCTCTCGCCGCCCCAGGACATGGCGACGATGACGTCATCATGCGTGATCATGCCGAGATCGCCGTGATTGGCCTCGACAGGATGCACGAAAAAGGCCGGAGTTCCGGTGGAAGCGAGGCTGGCGGCGAGCTTGTTGCCGATATGGCCGCTCTTGCCGACACCGGTGATGATGACGCGGCCGCTGATATCGCCGATGATCTCCACCGCGCGGCTGAACGGACCGGCCAAACCAGCGGCGAGTGCACGTTCCAACGCCTCAAGGCCCCGTCTCTCGGTCTCGATCGTTCGCATCGCGGATTCGATCGCACCGTTCTCGATGAGTCTTACAGCTCTCTTATTCATGAGGGAGGCCTAACGCTTTTCTGCAAATCTGTCCACTGAAGATCGACTTTTGCCACCGCGACCGGCAGGCCGGGCGGCCTCAACAATATTACTGGCGGAATGCTCTCCACGGCCCTTTGGCAACCAAGCGTTAACCACGCAGCTTTACACTTGGGTAAGGATTTAAGGCATTTCCAGTAAGGTCAGATATAGGCAAAATGGGCATCGGCAAGAACAAGGCGGGTAACGGCACCCTCCGGCTGACGGCATGGGCGACATCCGCCATGCTCGGCTGGAGCGTCGCATTCGTCGCGCCGATGTCGGCCGACGCGCAATCGCTGTCCCCAGGCCAAAATCCGGACGACACCCAGACGATATCACCGGGCACGGACGCGACATTCGCGTCACCGACCGACCCGACGGCCGCGTCCTCGAGCAATACGCAACCGACGTCATCGACGAATCAGGCACCCACTGCTGCGGATGCGCCGCCCAATATGCGCCTTCGCCTCGACAGCGTCGATCCGACCACCACAGGTTCCACGCTCGACACCGATCTGCGTCGCGTCAACCTGCCCGAGACCAGCGTCGACGGGCTGAAGGCACGCCAGCATCCGGATCGCGAGGATGCACAGGGCATACCGCTCGGCACATTCACCCTGCGCCCCTCCGTCAACCAGTCGATCAATATCGAGCAAGACCGCACCGGCTCCACCAAGGACGACCGCACCTTCCTGCAAACGGACCTGCGCAGCACGCTGACATCGGATTGGGACCGGCATGCGCTGACCATAACAGGCGAAGGCGTTTGGCAGAGAAACATCAGCGGCACCGGCGAGGAAAAGCCGACGGTCAGCCTCAATGCCGACCTGCGCCTCGATCTTCCCGCCGATACCACCGCCCACATCACCGCCGGCTACCAGTTCTCCCGTGAGGACACCAGCGATCCGAACGCCATTGCCGGCGCCACGAAACAGTCGGCCGTCAACCAGTTCACCACGGGGCTGTCGCTGGAGCGCGACTTCGGCCTGCTGCGCGGCACGACTGCCGTGGAGCTGACCCGCACCGCCTATTCCGATGCCGTGCTCTCGGATGGAACCCAGGTTACGCTCAGCGACCGCGACCAGACCGCCGGCACATGGCGCGGACGCATCGGCTACGAGCTGTCGCCGGCCATCATCCCCTTCGTCGAAGCCGATCTCGGCCGCGCGGTCTACGACCAGACGCGCGACAGCAGCGGATATGCCCGCTCGAACCAGAGTTACGGCGGCAAGGCCGGTGTCGAGCTCGACCTCGGCGATAAGATGAAGGGCGAGCTCGGTTTCGGCTACCAGCACACGCAGTTCGACGATTCGCGCCTCGCCTCGATCGATTCGCCGACAATCGACGGTAATTTCGCCTGGTCGCCGCAGCGCGGCACCGATGTCAGCATCGGTCTTTCGACCACGGTCCAGCCCTCCACCACAGCCGGCGAAAGCGGCTACACCGCCTATCAGATCACCAGCACCCTGAGCCACCAGCTGCGCGACGATCTCACTGCAAAGCTGACGGGCGGAACGATCTGGCGCGACTATCCTTCCATCAGCTCCTTTGCCGACGAGACCGAATACGACGCCGCATTTGGCCTCACCTGGGGGATCAACCGTTACCTCGATCTGACCAGCAATGTCGGCTATCAGCTAACCTCGCGAAAGACCGGCGACGACACCCGCCAGCTACAGGCAGGTGTGGGATTGACAGTGAAGCGCTGATCACCACCTGAACCGTTCGTCGCAGCGTGTCTTGCGTTCACTCCCATCTTGTCATCCGAAACGAAATGAGGCCCGGCACATGCCGAGCCTCAGCTCTTTGTTCTCAACGATTTTGAGAACTTATTTCAGGGCCGTAATCAGCGCCTTCAGCTCATCCTCGATGGTCGGGCGGATATCTGCGCGCGCGAGCGCAAAAGCGACGTTGGCGAGGATGAAGCCATCCTTTGCACCACAGTCGAACGTCTGGCCCTGAAAGTGATAACCGGCGAAATCCTGCTGCTGTGCCAGCTTCAGCATACCGTCGGTCAACTGGATTTCATTGCCGGCGCCACGCTCCTGGCTTTCCAGGATACGGAAGATTTCCGGCTGCAGGATGTAACGGCCGTTGATGAAGAAGTTGGACGGGGCCGTGCCCTTGGCCGGCTTTTCCACCATTTCGGTGATGCGGAAGCCGTTGCCGATCGTTTCGCCGACACCGACGATGCCATACTTGTGGGTCAGATCCGGAGCGCACTCTTCAACGGCGATGACATTGCCGCCGCTGGTCTCATAAAGCTCGATCATGCCCTTCATGCAGCCCTTTTCGGCCCGCATGACCATGTCGGGCAGCAGCAGCGCGAACGGCTCGTCGCCGACGATCTCGCGGGCGCACCACACGGCATGGCCGAGGCCGAGCGGCTCCTGCTGACGCGTGAAGCTGGCCGTGCCGGCTTTCGGCAGCAGGCCGTTCAGCAACGACAGCTCTGCATTCTTGTTGCGTTGGCGCAGCGTATGCTCAAGCTCGAACTGAATGTCGAAGTAGTCCTCGATCACGTGCTTGCTGCGGCCGGTGACGAACACGAAATGCTCGATCCCGGCTTCCATCGCCTCATCGACGACGTACTGGATCACCGGCTTGTCGACGACGGTGAGCATTTCCTTCGGCACCGCCTTGGTCGCCGGCAAGAACCGCGTCCCCAGTCCGGCCACCGGAAATACTGCCTTACGAACTTTTTTATGCTGTCCCACTCATACCTCCTGGGCATTCACTAGCCTGGCGCCAAGCCATTCTCAGGGTCAGTAGAATAAATTTGCTACTGTTTTGCAAATAATGACTGACCCCGGCTTCCATGGTAAAGAATTTGTTGACTTCGTTCTTCTAGTGTCACGCTTGGATGAACGCTAAGAGCTTCGCCGCACCGAAATCCAACGATCGATGGACAAGGCTGTAGATGACCCCAAACCGCAAAAACTCCCTTCGTGGTCTCGCTCTGGCGCTCGCGTTCGCTGCCTTCGCGGGACTTGCTCCCGTTAACGCCAATGCTGACCCGGGGTTCCAAAAATGGATCGCGGGCTTCTACACGACCGCCGCAAAGAGCGGCATTACACCATCGACCTATCGCGATGCATTCGCCGGCGTGACGGACCCTGACCCAACGGTCCTTGAAAAAGCGCAGTACCAACCGGAATTCAAGTCCCAAATCTGGGATTACCTCGACTCCCGTGTCAATCCCTATACCGTGGATATTGGCCGGAAGATGGCGGTTAAATATGCGTCCACGCTCCGCTCGCTCGAGCAGCGCTTCGGCGTGGATCGAAATATCATGCTCGCCATCTGGTCGATGGAGTCGAACTACGGCGCAGTTCTCGCCAAGAACGATCGGCTGCACTACGTGCCCCGCGCGCTGGCGACGCTTGCCTATGCCGATCCGAAGCGCGCCAACTATGCCAAGAAACAGCTCATCGCAGCGCTGAAGATCCTTCAGAAGGGTGACGTGTCGCGCAAGGAGCTGAACGGCTCCTGGGCCGGCGCCATGGGCCATACCCAGTTCATCCCAAGCAGCTACCTGCTCTATGCTGTCGATGCCGACGGCAGCGGCCATGCCGATATTTGGAATTCCATTCCGGATGCGCTGGCGACGACTGCCAACCTGCTTGCCAAGAACGGCTGGGAGACCGGGCGCACATGGGGCTACGAGGTGGTCGTGCCATCTGGCGGCGGCGCACAGGCCGGCAAGACCCACACGATCGCCCAATGGGCCGCTCTCGGTTTCGTCCGCCCCAATGGCAAGGGCTTCCGTCAGACCTCCGACCGCGCGCAGCTGAAGATGCCCGGCGGGCCGGATGGCCCCGGCTTTCTGATGACCGGCAACTTCTTCACCATCAAGCGCTACAACGCATCCGACAGCTATGCAGTAGCCGTTGGCCTGCTTGCCGATCAGATCGCCGGCTATGGCGGCATGCAGCAATCCTGGCCGCGACCGAGCGGTGCGCTGAACGTGCAGCAAAAATTCGAGCTGCAGACGCGGCTGAAGCAGCTCGGCTATTATGACGGCGTCGTCGACGGCAATTTCGGATCCGGCTCGAAGGCGGCCATCGCCGCGGTTCAGCAGCGCATCGGCATGGATGCGGATGGCGAACCGTCCATGAACCTGCTGAACGCGCTGCGCAAATAGGCGGCCGCTATCAGCGCGATCTTGGACCGCTGGACGGAAGATACTTCCTCATGCGACCATGGGGCGTGAGCGGAAAAGAAGCTATGATCAAACGACCTGCCCGCGCAACCATGGCAACCGCAAGGCTTATTCTGACAGCGCTCCTTGCCGCCATCGTCGCACTCGGCTGCCTACCGACGGCGGCTGAAGCGCAGGAGCGGCCGCGCAGAAACCTGTTCGACATGCTGTTCGGCACCCGCGAACCCGACTATACCGACCAGTCCGTCGATCAGCCGCCGCCGCGGCGAAAGATCCAGCCGCGCAAACGGCCGACGCCGCCGCCACGTCAGCCGGTAGCGGTCCAACCGGAAACACCTCCGGCGGCGGAAAAGCTGCCCGATGCCAAAACCATCCTCGTCGTCGGCGACTTTTTCGCCAGCGGTCTCGGAACCGGACTGGAAGATGCCTTTTCGGCCTCGCCCGGTGTCGTCATCCAGACGCGCGGCAATGTCGCCTCGGGTCTCGTTCGGCAGGACTACTACAACTGGCCGCAGCAATTGACAGGCATGATGGACCAGCTGAAGCCCGCAATGGTCATCGTCATGCTCGGCGCCAACGATCGCCAGCAGATCATCGGCGACGGTCTCAACGAAAAATACGGCACGGACCCGTGGTTCCTCGCCTATGAAGAGCGCGTGCAGCAATTTGCCAAGCTGGTGACGAGCCGCCACATTCCGCTGCTCTGGGTCGGTCTGCCCTCCTTCGGCTCGGACCAGCTGACGGCGAGCGCGGTCAAGCTCAACCAGCTCTATCAGAGCCAGACGACAAGCGTCGGCGGAGAGTTCATCGACATCTGGGACGGCTTTACCGACCAAAACGGCGAGTTCATCGTCACCGGCTCCGATATCAACGGCCAGCAGGTGCGCCTCAGAACCGCTGACGGTGTCAACCTGACCGCGGCAGGCAAGCGCAAGGTCGCCTTCTATGTCGAGAAATCGGCACGCCGGCTGCTGGGCGATCAGGCAAGCCCCGATATCACCCGCCTCGATACCGGCAATCCGTTGCCGGCGCAGCAGGCCAACCTGCCTCCGACGGAGATGGAGAAAATCACCCGCATCCCGCCGATGAGCCTTTCCGACCCAGACCTTGACGGCGGCGCGCAGCTCCTGGGCGGCACGCCCGCACCGGCTTCCACGACACCATCGCCGCGGGACCTCCTGGTCGACAAAGGCCAAATGGCGCCGGCGCCTGCAGGCCGCGTGGATGACTACAGGTTGCCGGGATCGGCCGCGCCGTGAGAACCTTCCGTATAAGTGCGTCCACGACTGGGCCTGTTTGACAATATCGCAGCGCACCCCTAAAAAAACGTCATGAGCACCAACCGCGCAGATCATATCGATCAAGACAGCACCTGCTTGCAGGTTGTGGTTTTGCGCGCTTTCTCCGGTCGAGGTCTCCGCGTCCAGTCGTGACGGCCGGAGGCATTGGTCTGTCCGGCGGCTGCTGGACGTAAAGCCCTTGCCCAAAACATCAACGTTGCCCATGGAGAATGGCACGTGCTCAATATCTACAACGTAAATTCGCTCGTTCATTGGGAAGAGCGGGATATCCGGTTGCGCGACGATCTGGTCCGGTTCTTTTCCGATGAAATCAGCAGCTTCCTGCGATCGGTCAACCCCGCCTGGGATGTCCGAAGGGTGGAAGCCCCGACCCTTATGCCGCGCCGCCTCGTTTCAGATGCCTATTCCCAGGAGGACATATGGGTGCAGGAACGGGTCTCAAAGACTGAGACCGAACTGTTGCTGCGGCCGGAGACAACCGCGTCAACCTATGTCTACATGCAGCATCTTCTTGGAAATCACTCCAGAACACGCCTGCCATTATGCATCTGGCAGGCTGGAAAATCCTACCGCCGGGAACAGGATCAACCGACCAAGCATGTGCGGCTCAAGGAATTCTGGCAACTCGAATTCCAATGCGCCTTCACTGCCGACAGCGGCAACGATTACCACGCAGCCTGCCTGGAGCCGGTCCGCCGCATGATCGGATCGGTCATCCATCTGCCGACCAGAATCGTTCCTTCGGATCGCCTGCCGGCCTACTCCGAGGTCACGATGGATATCGAAGTCGACAATGACGATAAATGGATGGAGGTCTGTTCGATCTCGAAGCGCACGGATTTCCCCCAACGCTATCGCAGCCACGCCAGGAAGGGGCCTGCGATAGACCACGATGTGAGAGTACTCGAGATCGCCATCGGGCTCGATCGCTGCATCTACAATTGGAACATTGCGGCAAGCCGATAAGAATGAAGGCCGGGTTCATCGCGAACCCGGCCTTCTGATAGTCGCACCAAAATATCGGTGAGGCTTACCGCGGCAGAACCGTCGAGCCCATCAAGGCCTCATCGATCGCGCGCGCCGCCTGGCGGCCTTCGCGGATCGCCCAGACCACCAGCGACTGGCCGCGGCGAACGTCGCCGGCGGTCCAGAACTTGTCGACGGAGGTCTTGTAGTCCTTGTCGTCGGCGACGACGTTGGTCGAACCGCGCTTGTCGGTGTTCAGCGTCAGCTTGCCGTCGAGCTCCTTGAGCACGCCGTCGGTGAACGGGCCACGGAAACCGATGGCGATGAAGGCAAGATCGGCACGGATGACGAATTCCGTCCCGGCGATCGGCTTGCGGCGCTCATCCACTTCGCAGCACTTCACGCCGGTCAGCACGCCGTCTTCGCCAACGAATTCCAGCGTCGCGACCTGGAATTCGCGAACCGCACCCTCGGCCTGCGAGGAGGAGGTGCGCATCTTCGTCGCCCAGAAGGGCCAGACGGCGAGCTTGTCTTCCTTTTCCGGCGGCTGCGGGCGAATGTCGAGCTGGGTAACCTTGACCGCACCCTGGCGGAATGCAGTGCCGACGCAGTCCGATGCGGTATCACCACCGCCGACGACGACGATATGCTTGCCGCCGGCAAGGATCGGATCGGCAGGCCAGCCGACGCTGTCGATGTTTTCGCGGCCGACGCGGCGGTTCTGCTGCACGAGGTAGGGCATGGCGTCATGCACGCCGGCAAGCTCGACGCCGGGAATGCCGGCCTCGCGCGGCGTTTCCGAGCCGCCGCAATAGAGCACGGCATCATGATCGGCCAGGAGCTGCTCGACCTTGACGTCGACGCCGACATTGACGCCGCAATGGAAAGTGACACCCTCGCCCTTCATCTGCTCGACGCGGCGATCGATGAAGTTCTTCTCCATCTTGAAGTCCGGGATGCCGTAACGCAGCAGACCGCCGGGCTTCGACTCGCGCTCATAGAGATGAACGTCGTGGCCGGCGCGGCCGAGCTGCTGGGCGGCGGCCATGCCGGCAGGGCCGGAGCCGATGACGGCGACCTTCTTGCCGGTATGCACGGTTGCCGGCTGCGGGCGGATGAAGCCGAGCTCATAGGCCTTGTCGGCAATCGCCTGTTCGACGGTCTTGATGGCAACCGGCGCGTCTTCCAGGTTCAGCGTGCACGCTTCCTCGCAAGGGGCGGGGCAGACGCGGCCGGTGAATTCCGGGAAGTTGTTGGTCGAATGCAGGTTGCGGATCGCCTCTTCCCAATTGTTGTTGTAGACGAGGTCATTCCAATCCGGGATCTGGTTGTGCACCGGGCAGCCGGTCGGGCCGTGGCAATAGGGAATGCCACAGTCCATGCAGCGAGCCGCCTGTTTCTGCACTTCCGGGTCCGACATGGGGATCGTGAATTCACGGAAATGCCGGATGCGATCAGACGCCGGCTGATACTTGCCTACCTGCCGGTCGATTTCCAGGAAGCCTGTTACCTTGCCCATGCTTTCGTTTCCTCACTCAAAAAAGTGGAGCCGATGGCTCCCGTGCCTGAGGGTAAGTTCCGTTCCCTGTCCGGCACTGTAATTCAAATCCGATTCCGCTGTTCGACAGTTGCGATCGCCCAAGCGGCGACCGCAATGCGAGGCGAAACCCTCCACTGGCTTAACGAGCCGGGGCGGATTACTCCGCCGCCACGCCCATCCGGCTGCGCTCCATTTCCTCGAGGGCACGGCGATACTCGACCGGCATGACCTTGCGGAATTTCGGGCGGTAGTCGGCCCAGTGATCGAGAATTTCCTTGGCTCGCGTCGAACCGGTGTAGTGGAAATGGTTCGAAATCAACTGGTAGAGACGCTCTTCATCATGGCGCGTCATGTCACCCGAAACGTCGACGCGTCCCTTGTGCATGAGGTCGCCGCCATGATGATGCAGCTTCTCCAGCAGCTCGTCCTCTTCCGGAACCGGTTCCAGCTCGACCATAGCCATGTTGCAGCGGCGCGCGAAATCGCCGATTTCGTCGAGCACATAGGCCACGCCGCCCGACATGCCGGCCGCGAAGTTGCGGCCGGTTTCGCCGAGCACGACGACGACGCCGCCGGTCATGTATTCGCAGCCATGGTCGCCCACGCCTTCGACGACGGCGATCGCACCGGAGTTTCTGACCGCGAAGCGCTCGCCCGCGACACCGCGGAAGTAGCACTCTCCTTCGGTTGCGCCGTAAAGCACGGTGTTGCCGACGATGATCGAGTGCTCGGCCAGGATCTTCGAATTCTCCGGCGGACGGATGATGATGCGGCCGCCCGAAAGACCCTTGCCGACATAGTCGTTACCGTCGCCGATGAGGTTGAAAGTCACGCCGCGCGCCAGGAACGCGCCGAACGACTGGCCGGCGGTGCCTCTCAGCGTGACGTTGATCGTGTCTTCCTTCAGGCCGCGATGGCCATAGCGCTTGGCAACCGCGCCCGACAGCATGGCGCCGGCCGAACGGTCGACATTCTTGATGCCGACCTCAAAGGCGACCGGCGTCTTGGAAGACAGAGCGGGCTCGGCCTTCTCGATCAGCGTGCGGTCGAGAACATTGTCGATCGGATGCTTCTGCGCTGATGTCCAGTAGGTCTCTTCCTTCGGCGCGTCGACCTTGTGGAAGATGCGGCTGAAGTCGAGGCCCCTCGCCTTCCAGTGGGCGAGCATGTCGTCCTTCTCCAGAAGCTCGGAAGCGCCGATGATGTCGTCCAGCTTGGTCACACCGAGCGAGGCGAGAATTTCGCGCACTTCCTCGGCGACGAAGAAGAAGTAGTTGATGACATGCTCCGGCGCGCCCTTGAAGCGCTTGCGCAGCACCGGATCCTGGGTGGCGACGCCGACCGGACAGGTGTTGAGATGGCACTTGCGCATCATGATGCAGCCGGCCGCGATCAACGGCGCGGTGGCGAAGCCGAATTCGTCCGCGCCGAGCATCGCGCCGACGATGACGTCGCGACCGGTCTTCAGGCCGCCATCCACCTGCAGGGCGATGCGCGAGCGCAGCCCGTTCAGCACCAGCGTCTGCTGGGTTTCGGCAAGGCCGATTTCCCACGGGCTGCCGGCATGCTTCAGCGAGGTCAGTGGCGAAGCGCCGGTGCCGCCGTCGAAGCCGGCGATGGTGATATGGTCGGCGCGCGCCTTGGCAACGCCGGCGGCAACCGTGCCGACGCCGACTTCCGAGACGAGCTTGACCGACACCGCCGAGGTCGGGTTGACGTTCTTCAGGTCGAAGATGAGCTGCGCCAGGTCTTCGATCGAGTAGATGTCATGGTGAGGCGGCGGCGAGATCAGGCCGACGCCCGGCGTCGAATGCCGGGTCTTGGCGACGGTCGCATCGACCTTGTGACCGGGCAGCTGGCCGCCCTCGCCGGGCTTGGCACCCTGCGCCACCTTGATCTGCAGCACGTCGGCATTGACCAGATATTCGGTGGTCACGCCGAAGCGGCCGGAGGCGATCTGCTTGATCGCGGAGCGTTCCGGGTTCGGCGAGCCGTCGAAGAGCGGCATGTAACGATCAGACTCCTCGCCGCCTTCGCCGGTGTTCGACTTGCCGCCGATCCGGTTCATGGCGATCGCCAGCGTCGTATGTGCCTCGCGGCTGATGGAGCCGAAGGACATGGCGCCCGTCGAGAAGCGCTTGACGATATCGATAGCGGGCTCGACTTCGTCGACCGAAATCGGCTTGCGGCCGAGCGTTTCCGCACCCTTGATCTTGAAGAGGCCGCGGATGGTGTTCATCCGGAGGGCCGACTGGTTGACCATCTCGGCGAACTCGCGATAGCGATCCTCGGCATTGCCGCGCACGGCATGCTGAAGTGCTGCCACCGCATCCGGCGTCCAGGCATGGCTTTCACCGCGCATGCGGAAGGCATATTCGCCGCCGATCTCAAGCGTGCTCGCCAGCAGCGGATCACGACCGAAAGCGGAGTTGTGGCGAGCGACGGTTTCCTCGGCGATGGTTTCAAGGCCGATGCCCTCGATCATCGTCGCCGTGCCGAAGAAGTACTTGTCGACCAATTCCTGCTGCAGGCCGATCGCATCGAAGATCTGCGCGCCGCAATAGGACTGGTAGGTCGAAATGCCCATCTTCGACATGACCTTGAGGATGCCTTTACCGACCGCCTTGATGTAGCGGTAGACGACTTCCGTGGCGTCCACTTCCTTCGGGAATTCGCCGCGCTGATGCATGTCGAGCAGCGTGTCGAAAGCGAGATAGGGGTTGATCGCCTCGGCGCCATAGCCGGCGAGCAGGCAGAAATGATGCACTTCGCGCGGCTCGCCGGTTTCGACGACGAGGCCGACCGAGGTGCGCAGCCCCTTGCGGATCAGGTGATGGTGCACGGCGGCCGTGGCCAGCAGCGCCGGGATCGCGATGCGGTCCGGCCCGATCTGCCGGTCGGAAAGCACGATGATGTTGTAGCCGCCGCGAACGGCGGCTTCTGCCCGCTCGCAGAGACGGTCGAGCATCTCGGGCATGCCTTCGGCGCCGCGCTCGACGTCATAGGTGAAATCGAGGGTCTTGGTGTCGAAACGGTCTTCCGTATGGCCGATCGAGCGGATCTTTTCGAGGTCACCGTTGGTCAGGATCGGCTGGCGGACTTCCAGGCGCTTGGCGTTGGCCATGCCGGTATGGTCAAGCAGGTTCGGACGTGGACCGATGAAGGAGACGAGGCTCATGACAAGCTCCTCGCGGATCGGGTCGATCGGCGGGTTCGTCACCTGCGCGAAGTTCTGCTTGAAATAGGTGTAGAGCAGCTTCGGCTTGTCGGACATGGCCGAGATCGGCGTATCCGTGCCCATGGAGCCGATCGCCTCCTGCCCGGTCGTCGCCATCGGCGACATCAGGAGCTTGGTGTCCTCGAGCGTATAGCCGAAGGCCTGCTGGCGGTCGAGCAGCGACACGTCGCGGCGAAGCGCGCGCGGCTCCACCGGCTTCAGGTCTTCGAGGATCAGCTGCGTGCGCTTGAGCCAGCTCTGATAGGGATGCTTGGTGGCGAGCTCCAACTTCACTTCCTCGTCGGAAATGATACAGCCCTTTTCCATGTCGATCAGCAGCATCTTGCCCGGCTGGAGGCGCCACTTCTGGATGATCTTTTCTTCGTCGACCGGCAGCACGCCGGCTTCCGACGCCATGATGACGCGATCGTCATTGGTGACGAGGTAACGGGCCGGACGCAGGCCGTTGCGGTCGAGCGTCGCGCCGATCTGCTTCCCGTCGGTGAAGGCGACGGCGGCCGGGCCATCCCACGGCTCCATCAGAGCGGCATGATATTCGTAGAACGCCTTGCGCTCCGGCGCCATCAGCTGGTTGCCGGCCCAGGCTTCCGGGATGAGCATCATCACCGCATGCGCCATGGAGTAGCCGCCGCGCACGAGGAATTCGAGCGCGTTGTCGAAGCAGGCGGTATCCGACTGTCCCTCATAGGAAATCGGCCAGAGCTTGGAGATATCATCACCGAACAGCGGCGAGGATACCGACGCCTGGCGCGCCGCCATCCAGTTGACGTTGCCGCGTAGCGTGTTGATTTCACCGTTATGGGCGACCATGCGGTAGGGATGCGCCAGCTTCCACGACGGGAAGGTGTTGGTCGAGAAGCGCTGGTGCACGAGGGCGACCGCCGACTCGAAGCGCGGATCGGCTAGGTCCTTATAATAGGCGCCGACCTGATAGGCGAGGAACATGCCCTTGTAGACGATGGTCGAGCTCGACAGCGAGACGGGGTAGAAGTTGCTCTCCTCGCCCTCGTATTCCGCATAGATGCGGTTGGAGATCACCTTGCGCAGCGTGAACAGGCGACGCTCGAACTCCTCGTTCGTGCCGGCATCGCGACCGGCGCCGATGAAGACCTGTACATGATGCGGCTCGGTGCCGGCGATATCGGGCGCCTTCGAGAGCGAGGAATTGTCGACCGGCACGTCGCGGAAACCGATCAGCTCCTGACCTTCCTCGGTGACGACCTGTCTGATGGCATTCTTGAAATGCTCGATCAGCGTCTCGTCGCGCGGCAGGAAGAAATGGCCGACGCCATATTCGCCCGCCTTCGGCAGGGTGATGCCCTGCAGGGCCATTTCCTCGCGGAAGAAACGGTCGGGAATCTGCACGAGAATGCCCGCGCCGTCGCCCATCAGCGGATCGGCACCGACGGCGCCGCGATGCGTCAGGTTTTCAAGGATGAACAGGCCGTCGCGCACGATCTGATGCGACTTCTCGCCCTTCATATGCGCAACAAAACCGACGCCGCAGGCATCGTGCTCGTTGCGCGGATCGTAGAGGCCTTGCTTCCGTGGGATGCCGGCGGCGCGTTTCGACGTTTTGGCCGTAGCGACAGCATTGGCTGCAGCGGTCTGGTCAAAAGTCATGGACGGCGTCCTGTTCGTCATCGTCTTCCCTCCGGTAAGGCCCGCGTCGCGGGCGCTCCTTCGTCCCGCGCGGTCCGTTTCCGGGGCCGAGGCGCGACAGCGCTGTTGCATTGTGAAGATCCGGTCGCGAACACCGGGCCTCGTGGTGGAGCCCGTCGTCAGCGTTCCGCGCCTTGCTATTCCACCGCCGCCCTGCCCGCCGCCTCGAAGGCTTGAAAAGGCATGCTCCCGATAACTATAGCTCTAAATCCCGACATCGTCAGGACCCTCCGGCGCATCTTCGGCCTCGGCGGCCAAAATAGGACAGCAACCCTGTCCTAATTCATCAGCTCTATGCCAGAAAGCTTAAGCCTTCGCAAGAGCAAAACGGCAAAAATTCGTCAGCGAACGACGTAAGATTGCCTTTGTTGCATAATTAGAGCAATAAAGTTTCGCTGCAGCGCATCATTTTATTTGTTGATTGCGTAGATCAATTTCTGTGATGCATTCTTCAAAAGGACGCTCTTGATAGGCCGTTGCATTGGCGTAATGTCCGCCCGGCCTCATTTATCCTTCCTTCAATTCAATCCTTCATCTGGTGCACATCCATGTTCTTTGCCTCCGATAATTGGGCTGGCGCCCATTCCAAGATCGCCGAACGCCTCCTTGCCGAGTCGGGAGGTTTCGCTTCCGCCTACGGCACGAGCGACCTCGATCAGCGGGTAGAGGCCAAATTCGCGGAGATCTTCGAGCGCGAGGTAGCCGTCTTCTTCGTCGCGACCGGCTCTGCCGCCAATTCATTATCACTCGCCAGCGTCCAGAAGCCGGGCGGTATCACCTTTTGCCACAGTGAGGCGCATGTCGCCGAAGACGAATGCGGTTCCCCTGATTTCTTCAGCGCCGCACGGCTCGCAACGGTCAAGGGTGCTGCCGGCAAGATCGACCCCGAGGCGCTTGCCGCCAAGATTGCCCGTTTCCCGCAGGATGCCGTTCATCACGGCCGCGCCGCGGCGGTGACGATCACCCAGGCAACGGAAATCGGCACGGTCTATTCGCTCGCCGAGATCGATGCCATCGCCTCGGTCGCCAAGGCGAACGGCCTGCCGCTGCATATGGATGGCGCACGCTTCGCCAACGCCTTGGTTGCGCTCGACGCCAGCCCGGCTGAGATGACATGGAAGCGCGGCGTCGACATCCTCTCCTTTGGCGGCACCAAGAACGGCTGCTGGTGCGCCGAAGCGATCGTCTTCTTCAATCCAGAAAAGGCGAAGGAGATGCATTTCATCCGCAAGCGCGCCGCCCAGCTCTTCTCGAAATCGCGCTTCATCGCCGCTCAGTTCGATGGCTACTTCAAGGACAATCTCTGGCTCGACCTGGCCCGTCATTCCAACGGCATGGCCGACCGCCTGCGCGCCGGCATCGAAAAGGCGCCTGCGGCACGCCTCGCCTGGCCGACGATTTCGAACGAGGTCTTCGCGATCGTGGCCAAGTCAGCCGCCAAGACTGCCGAGGACAAGGGTGCGAAATTCTACGAATGGCCGATCCCGGAATCGCAGCCCGAACTGGTCGGCAAGGATGAGACGCTGATCCGCCTCGTCACCAGCTTCGCCACAACTGAGACCGACGTGACGGATTTCCTCGCCTGCCTCGCTTGACGGCGGGACAAAGAAGAGCGCCGGAGCCGGCCTCGGGCCGTGCGGCGCTCAACAGGGCGCCTGAAGCTTAGTTCCGATTCCGATGCGCGAACATCGTAAGGGTCGGCGGATCGTCGCGATCGGACCTCGCGGCACGATGGACGACCGCCGTCATTGCCATGACGCAAGCGACAAGTCCGGAAATGAAGATAACACCATATAGCGGACGGGCTGATGTCCTTGTCCGCTGCCACTTACAGTGGCGACGGAAGCTGACGTTGGTCTGAACCGGCGTGGCTCAGGGACAGGGCATGCAGGAAGAGACGCAACAGCCGGCGAAATAAACCCAGCAAAGGCTTGATCTTATCCGCATGATCGGCCGCGGCTTTTACGATTGTGCCGGTAATGTCGCGATCGTCACGTCGATCTGAGTCCCCTCACCTTCGCCAGAATATCCTCCGACAAAGCATTGACCAGAAGTTGATTCGCACCCTTGCGCGGCACAAGCACGAACTCCACATCCTCCAGGGCCGGCAACCAACCCGGGGCAATCTCGGTCAATCCGGCCGGCGCCATGCTGCGGGGCTGAACGAGAACGCCCATTCCGGCGCGGGCCGCCGCCGTCAGGCCGCTGAGGCTGCCGCAGGTGACGACGATCCGCCAGGGCACCTGCTGCCGGCGCAGTGCTTCCAATGCCACTGCGCGCGTGACGCTCGGCGCAGGAAAGGCGATGAGCGGCAGCGGTGCCGCAAGCTTGCGAATGCGCTCGGGATCGCGCGCCAGCCAGATCAGCGGCTCGCGATAGACGAGCTTGCCCCTGACATCGCCGAGACGACGCTTGGCAAGCACCAGATCGAGATCGCCATTGTCCTGCATTTCATAGAGCGTGCCGCTAAGCGCGACCGTCAATTCCAGATCGACCGAGGGATGCGAGCGGACGAACTCCTCCAATACGTCGGGAAGCTGGCTGGTGACGAAATCCTCGGAAACGCCGAGCCGAAGGCTGCCGCGCAGGCTGTTGCCGGCGAAAAGCTGGCGCACGTCCCCTTCGATCGACAGCATCTGACGCGCATGCCCAAGCAGCGCCTCACCATCGCCGGTCAGGACCACGCGATGCGTATCGCGGGCCAGCAGCTTGCGGCCGAGCTCTGCTTCGAGCCTCTGGATATGCTGGCTGACCGTCGACTGGCCGAGCCCGAGCCTTTCCGCCGCCAGCGTGAAGCTGCCCATTTGCTCCACGGCAACGAAACTGCGCAACTGCGTAAGGTCGAGCATCTCGCTTATCCCATATTGCGATAACTGTTATTCCTTGCATCGTGGATCACAATAGGTCTATCTGCAAGGACTAATCATTAAGACTTGCAATTGCGATCGGGGTTGGCACGATGCGCCGCTTTCTTCCAGACACCTTCACCATGCTGCTCGTCCTGACGGTCGTGACCGCATCCTTCCTTCCCGTGCATGGGGCGAGCGCCCACTATTTCGGCATCGCCACCAACTTTGCCATCGGCCTGCTGTTCTTCCTGCACGGCGCGCGCCTTTCGCGCGATGTCGTCATCGCCGGTCTGCTGCATTGGCGGCTGCATCTCGTCATCTTGCTGACGACCTTCGGCATTTTCCCGCTGCTGGTGCTCGCCATAGGCCAGGTCGTACCGAACAGCATTCTGCCGGTATCGCTCTACACCGGCATGCTGTTTCTGAGCGTGCTGCCCTCGACCGTGCAGTCGTCCATCGCCTTCACGTCGATTGCCGGCGGCAACGTGCCGGCCGCCATCTGCTCCGCGTCCGCCTCGAACATCTTCGGCATGTTTCTGACGCCACTGCTCGTCGGCCTGCTGTTTTCGGTGGGTGGCCAGGGCGGCTTTTCCTGGGATGTGCTGTGGCAGATCATGTTGCAGCTGCTCGCCCCCTTCATCGCCGGCCAGTTGCTGCAGCCGTGGATCGGCGATTGGATCCGCTCGAAGAAGAAGATCCTGATGCCGGTCGATCGCGGCTCGATCCTGATGGTGGTCTATTCGGCCTTCAGCGAGGCCGTGGTCGAGGGGTTGTGGCATACCTTCTCTGTGCTCGACATCGCCACCGTCATCGTCGCCAATATGCTGCTGCTGACTACGGTGCTCTGCATCACCATGTTCGGCAGTCGCGCACTCGGCTTCTCCAAGGCCGATGAGATTACCATCACCTTCTGCGGCTCGAAGAAGTCGCTGGCGAGCGGCGTGCCGATGGCCAACGTCATCTTTGCCGGCCAGGGTATCGGCGCCATCGTCCTGCCGCTGATGCTGTTCCATCAGATCCAGCTGATGACCTGCGCCTTCCTCGCCCAGAAATATGCCGATGCGGCCAAGCGGCGCGAGACCGCGAAGGCCGAGGCAACGGGGGCGACGAACGCCGCCTGACGTCCCCCATATCACTCCAAAACAAAAGCGGCGCCCCGATGGAGCGCCGCTTCTTTTTTGATCTTGGGAGGATCAAAGGCATGCCGGCTCAAGTCCGTCAGCCCGGACATGACGGTCGACGACCGTCAGCCTGTTTTAGTTGATGTGAGCCTCGATGGCCTTCGGAGTTTCCACCGGATCGGCCGCAATCGAGATACGACGGGGTTTCATCGTTTCCGGAAGGTTGCGCAACAGATCGATGTGCAGCAAACCATTCTTCAGCGAAGCCGCCTTGACCTCGACATGATCGGCGAGCTGGAAGCGACGCTCGAAGGCGCGCTTGGCGATGCCGCGATAGAGATATTCGCTGGCTTCAGCCGGCTCTTCGCTCTTTTCGCCCTTGACATGAAGGACGTGGGCATGAGCCTCGATGCTCAGTTCCTTTTCATCGAAACCGGCAACGGCCATGGTGATGCGATAGGTGTTTTCACCGGTGCGCTCGATATTGTAGGGCGGATAGGTCTGAGCCTGATCCGGCTGGGCAAGAGTATCGAGCATGGTGAACAGGCGGTCGAAACCGACGGTGGAACGGTAAAGGGGAGAAAAGTCTACGTGACGCATGGAGTCCTCCTGTGAGCGACAATTGCGATTCTGAACTTGCCCCATGGCCCCGCTTCTGGCGGCCTCGGGACGGTTTTGCGAGCCCGTTTGGCACCCGCAGACTGGAGATGGTGATCGCCTCTCGGGAGTTCAAGACCCCGCTCAGCCGCCCGAATCTTGGCAAAAAACCGTCGTGAACCGCAGATGAACACCCGGTTCGGAACCCGTTCAGGCAGGCGAGCCTATCAATAACACCGTCGGATACACCATCATCCGATGACTGAAGTGTATCGTCCCTTCTTCTTCAGTCCTTGCTCGGCCGGCGCTGCGGATCTCTCTATCCCGCAAGCCGGCCTTTTTTCTTTCCACCACTACCGCAACAGCTTCAGCGAACCCGTCAGCGATTTCACCCATTTCGATGGACCGGCTATTCCCAGGCCATCGATGGTCTCCCCGGCAAGGTCACGACCGGGAAACGTTGCCTCATATTCCCTGTAATCGTGAAGCGACCGTGCGAAGGCTGGAAAGGGAACGATTGCCCGTTCTTCCTGCTGAGTGAGCGCCTTCAGCAGCAGCGACCGGATTGTATCGGCATCCGCCTGCAGCATCGGTACAGGCATGTTTGAGCTAATGTCGATGGTGCGATCCTCGCTATCGGTCAGAGATTGCGCCGCGAGACCGGGAAACCTTGCCCCCAGGCCGATCGCGATGGCGCTGGCGGTATTGGCGATCAGCCCGAGCGGCAGATCCGGGTTGATGACGATGGCGATACGGATATCGGGAAGCATTGGTACCCTGCTGTTGTTGGCGGTGTCTGCTCGCAGAATATCTCGTCTATCGCGGATAATCTTACCTTTCATTGCTAAAAATTGGCTTTATGTGGTACATCCTACCTATACCGACAGACTTTAAGGTGGCCTATGCCTTCTACGCTTGAACCCATCGACCTGCGAATCCTCGGCGCGCTACAGAAAGACGGACGTCTGACGAACCAGGCACTCTCATCCGAAGTCGGGCTTTCCACATCGCCCTGCTGGCGGCGCGTGCGCCAGCTTGAGGAAACCGGAGTGATCCAGGGCTACACGGCGACCCTCGACAGGCGACAGATCGGCCTCGGCGTCCTGGCTTTCATCAGAGTGAAGATCGACAGCCACAGCGAGGCCGAAGCCGAGGAATTCTCGCGCGACGTCCTGAAGCTGAGCGAAGTCGTGGCATGCTACAGCATCGCCGGAGACGCGGATTTTCTGCTGCAGGTCGTCGCCGCTGACCTCGACGGCTACGCGGATTTCGCCATGGCGGTCGTCCGCCGGCTGCCGCGCATCAAGGAGATGCAGACGACGTTCGTGCTCAAGGAAATCAAGCCTTTCAGGGGGTTTCCACTGGATGTCGGGCAGCAATAAAGGCCCAAGACATGGAATGCTGGGCGCCGCAGGGAGGCGATCGCTCGTCATGCCGGGAAAAGCAAAAATCTATCGCAATTCCCCGAACTACTCGCGCTGCCTCATGATCGCCGGAACCGGCATAGTCTTGCGCGATTCCAAAGAATGTCCGAAGCGATCGAAATCTGATTGAAAAGACAGCCACAATTGCTTGTTTCACTGGCCAGGACTTGGCTGCTGTGCATGTCCCGCCAGCCCTTTACGTTTGGACCGAAGCCATCCTATTCTAGAAAAGTGGCAGCCCACCCGGGGTATTGAATGTCGGCGCTCCGTTTCTCGAAGATTTCCGCATCGCTGAACGCGCTGTTCGTTGCAATCGGTCTGTTGACCGTGGCTGCACTTACGTTGCCGAACATAACGGGACAGACCAGGCTCATCTTGGAAGTCCTGCTCGCCGGCATCTGGGCTGCCTATGTACTGCAATTGATCGAGACGCTGATCATGCAGCGGATGAGAGACGTTCGCGGCAGGGCATTGGAAATCGCGGTCGACGTGCTTGCCGTTTTAGTCCCTGTGGCCGCATTCTTTTTCGTCGGCGGCCGCGACCAAAGCCTCTATTGTGCCATCTGGCTGCTGAAGCCGCTGCGCGGCTCAACCTTCTTCCGACTGCTGGGCAGGGTCCTCACCAAAGAAGCGCGCAATCTGATCGGCGTTACCTCGATCTTCGGCATCGTTCTGTTCGGCGCGGCGCTCGCAGCCTATATCATCGAGCGCGACGTCCAGCCTGACAAGTTCGGCAGCATCCCCCTAGCGATGTGGTGGGCGGTGGTCACGCTGTCGACCACCGGCTATGGCGACGAGATTCCGCAAAGTTTCGCCGGTCGCGTCCTTGCCGGGCTGGTCATGATGAGTGGAATCGGCATCTTTGCGCTGTGGGCCGGCATCCTCGCCACCGGCTTTTATGAAGAAGTGCGTCGCCAGGACTTCGTGCGCAATTGGCAGCTGGTTGCGGCAGTGCCGCTGTTCCAGAAGCTTGGTTCGGGCGCACTCATCGAGATCGTGCGAGCGCTGAGACCTCGCGTCGTGCCGGCCGGCGCCATAATCTGCCGCAAGGGCGAGACTGGCGACCAGATGTTCTTCATCGTCGAGGGCCGGGTCAGCGTCGCCACACCGAACCCTGTGGAGCTCGGCACCGGCAGTTTCTTCGGCGAGATGGCGCTGATCAGCGGCGAGCCCCGCTCGGCGACCGTCAGCGCCGCGACTGAAGTCTCATTGCTGTCGCTCTATTCATCGGACTTCCAGATGCTGTCGAGCAGCAGCCCGGAGATCGCAGACATCATCCACAAAACCGCTCTCGAACGACGCGGTGCGACACCGAAAACCTGATGCAGACGACGTTGTGACAAAAACGTAGTTGCAAGCGTCGTAGGTGCCAACACCCGAGAAATTTCGAGCAACGGATAGCCCGGACCCACCGTTGACTTTTTGCGATCATTTCGTGACGTGTTGACGCTGACACAAGCGATATGGCAGCGTCGTCTGTATTGCGCCTCTCGTCATTTGATGGCGCCTGTTCCGACCTTAATTGGGCACGGCTCGATGCATCCTAGACTACTCAAGACATTCCTCGCGGTCGCCCGGAACCGGAGTTTCACTCGCACAGCCGAGGAGGTCCATCTCGCCCAATCGAGTGTGAGCGATCAGATCCAGTCGCTCGAAACCGAACTTGGCGCGGCGCTCTTTATCCGGTCGAGATCGGGCTTGGAGCTGACAGCGGCGGGCGAAACATTAAGACGCTATGCCGAAGAAATTCTGACGGTTGCGGACGAGGCGCGCGCGGCCGTCGAGGCAGCCGCCGGGGTTGCAGCTGGGACGGTGACGATCGGCGCGCTGGAGACGGTTGCTTCCATGAGGCTTCCGCAATGGTTATCGACTTTTCAGAACGGTCATCCTGATATCAATCTACGAGTGAAGGTCGCCGGCAGCGGCGATCTGTTGCGAAAGCTCGAAGACGGCGAGATCGACATCGTCTTCTGTTTTGACAAGGACGGTCTCGATGAAGGCCTGGCGAAGCGAACTATATCGGCAGAGCCGTTGATCCTCATCATGCCTCCCCAGAAGGAAGCCGCGCCGAAAAGAGGCGACTTGTCCACGCTTGCCTCCATGAGCTTTGTGGCAACAGAGGTCGGCTGCGTCTATCGACACCTGCTCGACAAGGCATTTGACGCGGCAGGGATGGCGGCACCGAAGCTCGCTGCGGAAGTCGGCAGCATCGGCACGATTGCGCGGCTCGTTGCTGCCGGAACCGGCGTCAGCCTGGTTCCGCGACTTGCCGTCGCCGACGCACTCGATCGTGGCGAAATCAGCGAAATGCCTTGGCCGGGTCCAATGCGGGCAGCGTCGCTTGTGATGATCTGGCGGCGCAGGCGTATTCAGCCGCCGATCCTGAAACTGCTGCTGGCGACCGCAAGCGACAGTTTCGCGCCGGCTAAACCAGCCGATGCCCGCCCTCGACATGCAGTATCGTGCCCGTTGTAAAGGCATTGCCCATCAGGAAGCTGATGGCATCGGCGATGTCTTCCGGTTGTCCCACCCGCCCAACCGGCAGTCGTTTTGCCATGGCGCTCAGTGTCTCGTCTTTCTTGTCGCCGGCAACGAACGTCCAGATGGGCGTGTCGACCCAGCCAGGCGAAACAGCATTCACGCGGATCGGCGCCACCTCGACGGCGAGCGCGCGAACCAATCCTTCCAGGCCCGCATTGACCGCGGCAACGACCGATCCCCGCGCCGCGGGACGATAGGCCGCGATACCGGATGTGAAGGTGATGGAACCGGCAGGGGAGAGCACTGGTACGCCATATTTCGCGAGCAATAGCGGTCCGTAGAATTTACTTTCCACGACCTTTTGCGCTGCCCTGAGATCCAGTGAAGGCAGCAACTCATAAGCACCTTCGATATCGGCGGCTGTGCTGACGATGTGATCGAGTCGACCGACCCGCTCAAATAGATCGGCGACTTGGCCCTCTTGCGTGATATCGGCGGCGACAGTGGAGAGCGCCGCACTTTGCAGTTCCGCGCCGGTGCGTTTAAGTTTGTCCTCGTTCCGTCCGACGATGATGACCTCGGCGCCGATGGCGAGCGTGCGTCTTGCCAGCGCCAGGCCCATTCCGGAGCTGCCGCCGACAATAAGAATTCTTGAATTCGCGATTTCAGCAATTGCCATGGCTTTCATTCCCACAGGTGATGACTATGGCTGAGAATTCGCAGAGAGGCGCAAGGAGAGGAAACGGAGAAAAACGATAGTATCATCGGAAACGCCGATGGAGGGATATCGCGGCCAACAAACCTGTTGCAATTCCCCCAACCTGCGCTATCCCCTTGAGGTGAGCCATTTGTCAGCGAGGCGCGACATCGCAATGGATTCGATCCTCTATTCCACGGCAGACAATCCGGTGCCGGAGAACCGCACCGAGGGGTTCTTCGAGAGTTTCGACGGGCGCAAGCTGCGCTACGCCGTTTTCCGCTGCGAGCAGCCGGTCGCCAAGGGCACCGTCGTGCTGCTTCAAGGACGCAACGAGTTCATCGAGAAATATTTCGAGACGATCCGCGATCTCACGGCCAAGGGCCTATGGGTGGCAACCTTCGATCTTCGCGGCCAGGGCGGCTCGGAGCGGTTGTTGAAGGATCCGCTGCGCGGCCATATCAGGCGATTTTCGGATTACGAACACGATCTCACTGCCTTCCTCGACAAAATCGTTCTGCCGGATACGCGCCTGCCCTTCTTTCTTCTCGCGCATTCGACCGGTGGCCTGATCGCCCTGTCCGCAGCGCCAAGGCTCGCAACCCGTATTGAACGCATGGTGCTGTCGGCTCCCTTTATCGGGTTGACCGGCCACGGCGTCTCTCCGGGCCTTATCCGCTTTCTTTCCGGTGCGGTCAGCGGCGTCGGGCTCGGACGGATGCAATTCAGCAAGAAATTCAAGGAACGGCCTTTCGGCGAGAATCCGCTGACCACCGACGAGCAGCGCTATCGGCGCAACGTCGGCATTGGCGAGGCCTATCCGCAACTCAGCCTCGGCCCGCCGACGGCGCGCTGGCTGTCGCAAGCCTTCCATGCAATCGAGCGCGTCAACAGGCCCGAACACCTGTTTTCGATCCCCATTCCGACCGTGCTGATCGCGCCGACGCGAGACGGCGTCGTGCCTTATGTCGATCAGGAGCGGCTGTCGCGCTATTTTCGCGCAGCACAGCTTGTGCCCATTCACGGCGCCAAGCATGAAATCCTGCAGGAGCGGGATATCTATCGCAATCAGGCCCTTGCGGCCATCCATGCGTTCATTCCCGGCAGCGATGCGGAAACCACTGCCTATGAGGTGGAGGCGGAAGCCTAGCGCTTATCGAGACAGGATAGCGCGCGCCTGGTCATACACGGCGCGGCTGCCTGCCGCGATGATCGTGCCGCCCATTTCCGGCCGGCCGCCATCCCAGGTGGTGATGATGCCGCCAGCCTGCTCGATGACGGGAATGATGCCGCCGACATCATAGGGCTTCAACGAATTTTCGATGACGAGATCGACGTGACCGGCGGCGAGCAACGCATAGGCGTAGCAATCCGTGCCGTAGCGGAAAAGGCGGACCTGGCTCTCGATCTCGCGATATCTGGCAAGCTCCTCGCCGACGAAGAGATGCGGCGAAGTCGTGAACAGGATCGCGTTCGACAGGCTGCCGCAATCGCGGACCTCGAGTCGCCTTTCGCCGTCGGGGCCTGAGTAAGTCGAGCTGTTGCCATCGGCGAAATAACGCTCGCCGGTAAAGGGCTGGTCGATCAGGCCCATGATGGCGCGGCCGTTCTTCTGCAAGCCGATCAGCGTTCCCCAGACGGGCACGCCCGAGATGAAGGCGCGCGTGCCGTCGATCGGATCGATCACCCACACATACTCGCGATCGAGACCGATACTGCCGTGTTCCTCGCCCAGGATGCCATGATCGGGAAACTCAGCCTCGATCAGCGAACGAATCGCCACTTCGGCGGCACGATCCCCTTCGGTCACCGGATCGAAGCCCTTGGCTTCCTTGTTGACCACATCGACGCCGGCGCGGAAGCGCGGCAGGGTTTCGGCCTTGGCCGCCTCGGCCAGACGAGAGAAGAACGTGTGATCGGGAAGCATGGTCAATCCGATTAAGTGACGGGATGAGCGATCCATAGCGCATATAGCTCCTGAAGCAAACCGGATGATGACGCAGTGGGCGCAATGCCTGTCAATCGGGCAAAATTTCAGAATTTGCCTAAATATTTTGCACCGCAATAAAATGCTTGACATTTGTGCAGTGCGGGATCAATATCCAGCTACAGTCTTTTGACTGTAAATACCCTCCTTGGGTGTTTCCTCCCTAGACTTAGCCGCGCCACGAGCGCGGTTCTTTTTTTGTCGGGGTTATTTTGTCTCATGGGAACGGCGCGACCAACGCGGGGCGATATCTTGCCATCCTTAGCGTGCCGAATGGGCGGGAGAGATGCCCCTATTCCGCCGCCAGCGCCGGATCGCCCGTGTAGGATTCCACATGCTCGGCCATGCGCTTCATGAAAAGCGTGATGGCGGATGCGACCTGATCGAAATCCGGGCGCTTCTCCAGCGTCACCTCGTCGACGTAGAGCGAGCGGTTGACCTCGATCTGCAGGGCATGGAGCCCGCGGGAGGGACGGCCGTAATGCTCGGTGATAAAGCCACCGGCATAGGGCTTGTTGCGCACGGCATTGAAGCCGAGTTCTTCGAGGATCTGCATGGCGGCGCGCGAAAGTTCCGCCGATGCGCTGGTGCCGTAGCGGTCACCGAGAATGAAATCCGGCCGCGCATTGCTGCCGGCGATGCGGATATTGCCCGGCATGGAATGGCAATCGACCAACACGCCGAAGCCGAACTTGACATGCGTGCGCGCGATCAGTCGCCGAAGGGTGGAATGATAAGGCTTGTAGATGGTGTCGATGCGCTTCAGCGCATCCTCCACCGGCACCCGCCGGGCATAGATCTCCATATTTTCCGCGACGATTCGCGGGATCGTGCCGAGACCGCCGGCAACCCGCAGCGAATTGATGTTGGCATAGGATGGCAATGCGCCGTCGAACATGCGCGGATCGAGCTCGTAGGGCTCGCGATTGACGTCGATATAGGCGCGCGGAAAATTGGCGAACAGCAGCGGTGCGCCGAGAGAGCTCGCCGCCGAAAAAAGCTCATCGACGTAGTGATCCTCCGAGCGGCGGATGGCGATGCCCTGCAGGCGGGATTGAGCGATGAAATCGGGGGGGTAGATGCGGCCGCTATGTGGCGAGCTATAGACAAACGGTATCGTCTGGGAGACGGGCTCCAATACTTCGTAAATCTCGAAACTGCGCATTTCTGCGGACATCAACGTCTTTACCATGTCAACAACTTGTCGCAGTAATCATGTTGCCAGTTGCATGCCTGCAAGTCCATAGTAACTTGAGCAAAATGGCCTTAATCCAAAGCGCCGTAACCGAAATCTCCGAATGCCCGACCAGCGGAAACGCAAAGCGTTTTCGTGGGATGCACTCACGCCTCGAATAAACAGGGAATGCCGCATCCGGCCGGTATTCACGGCTTGTTTACGGCAGAGCGCTAACCTAAACGCTGGACGAGTCCAACAAGACAAGATTGATTAGCGAAGAGATGATGACCCAAAAGATACTTCTTGCCGAAGACGATAACGACATGCGTCGCTTCCTTGTGAAGGCGCTCGAAAAAGCCGGCTACAAGGTCTTGTCCTTTGACAATGGAGCAAGCGCATACGACCGGCTGCGCGAAGAGCCGTTTTCGCTGCTTTTGACCGATATCGTCATGCCGGAAATGGACGGCATCGAGCTGGCCCGCCGCGCCACCGAGCTCGATCCCGACCTGAAGGTGATGTTCATCACCGGCTTTGCCGCCGTGGCGCTGAACCCTGATTCGAAGGCTCCGAAGGATGCGAAGGTGCTTTCCAAGCCTTTCCACCTCCGCGAACTGGTCGACGAAGTCAACAAACTCCTTGCCGCCTAAGGCTTCCGGCGGTCGCGTCACAAAACCGAAAAAAAGCCTATTGACGGCAACCAAGGTTTTGTGATCTATGCGCCGCCATCGGATGGGCGTGTAGCTCAGCGGGAGAGCACTACGTTGACATCGTAGGGGTCACAAGTTCGATCCTTGTCACGCCCACCATCCTAATTCGCTGAAAAGCAAGGCCTTTCGAGCAATCGAAAGGCCTTTTTAGTTTCGCTTTGTCGAGCTGCGCTCATCTGGTCGCGGCGCCTGCTTGTCCCAAGCAATGTTCCGCGAGCCGAATTGACCTGTCGGCCGTCAGCGATCCAGAAAATTCCGGAATACCGCCGTCGTCGGATAGGCATAGGCGCCGCGATCCACGAAGCTGTGGCGATAGAGGCAATCTCTCAGCGCCAGCCAGTAGAGGGTGCTGTTCGGGTCCGGCGACCCGCGGTGCCAGGAATAGGCCTCGGGCTCGCAATAGTTGAGAGCCTTGTTGTATTTTGCCAGCAGCACCGGATCACTGTCGACTCGGACGCCGTGGTATGTCTGATAATTAGAAGGCGCCTCGCCCGCGGAGACGCATGCCAGGCTCAAAATCGCCCCCAGCGCTAACATCATTCTCATGTGCTTTAATCTCCTGCTTTTCGCGTCTCGAATATTCGAGCGCAAGCCCGAGAATAATCACCTTTTTACAGATAGCCAATCACATGCTGCTGTCCGTCATGGTTGCGGTCACCCGGGATCCGTCGGGGCGATTTCCCGCCATAAGCCGCTTGACTTCCGGCCGCGCCGTCATCCTACTGTCACACTAACGCATCGATCATACGGGAGGATGAGATGACGGTGGTGAAGCGGCAGTTCTATAAGAACCACAAGCCTAATGGCGACGAATATATGTTCCACCTTGCCCGCGACTCCGAAAGCGGCGAAGTCTTCGTGATCCGCCAGGCCGACTACACCGTCGATGGTGGCAGCGAGAAAGCCATGAGCCTCTACGAGTTCCTGGCCGGCGGCGGTAATCGGCAGAAAGCCCTGCTGCAGCTGATCGGCTCACTCGTGCCGGAATGACGGCAAGCGCGCCTGCGCATCGCGGCTTTGGGTTGACTGCCACATTTTGATCGGCAAACCTATAGGGGCTTAAAAGGAGCCGCTTATGCGATTCGCATGCATTGCTTTTGGATTGACGGCGCTGGCCGCTACGTCGGCTGCGGCCGTGGAAAATTTTCCGGCTCAGGGCGTCACCGCGGTCAGCGGAAAATGTTCCAAGCTCGTGGTTGGCAAGCTCGACGTCAGCAAAGGCTGTAAGACCGAGGTCGCCAGCGTGACGGGGCCGGACGGCATAGTGACCTTCATTTTCACATCCGGCGGCAAGATGCTCGGCTTCCAGGGCAACGGCGGCGGCATCAAGCCCGGCAGTCAGAAGGGCACGGCGCAGTTGCCGATCGAGGTCATCTCCACCGGCGCCGGCAACAAGATGTCAGGCCAAGTCGAAGCCAAGGGCACCTGCACCTTCGGCAATCCCTATTCGGGCAAGCCGGTCACCATCGAATGCTCGGCAAAATCGACTGAAATGAGCTTCAACGGCAGCTTTACGTCCGACGGCAAGACGCCACGTCACAAATAAACAGTCGGCGGCGGCCTATTAGTGCGAACCGCCTTTTCGCCTGTTGCCGTGATTGGCATCGGCTGGCGCTTCGCGCGAGAGATCGGCGCCGTTGACATGGGCGGGAACATGCACGTCCTCTTGCGTCACGGGGTGCAGCGTCAGATCGACCTGGTGCGGCGGCAATACCTGCGCCTGACGCAGCGTATTCGACCGCGCCTTCTTCTGCCGTTCCGTCAGTTCCGGCTTCGGCTCCCGTGCATTTCGTTGGATGGGATTGGGACTCATGGACGTTTCTCCTGTCGGTCGCTGTTATCCAGACACTAGAAGCCGCCTGGCAGATGGGACAAACATGCCCGAAGGTCAAACGCCGCCTTTCCCGTTTGGTTCCCCGAATTCTCAATTAGTGGGAGCAATGGTCTCGACCGCGATTTCAACCCTTGACGTGCGTCGCGACTTCACTAACTATGGGTCATCTCCGCGCCTTCTGACATCGGCGACGGATTGAACTTTGGTGCCGGGCCCCTCTGGCGAGAGTTTTTACGGCGCTCTCGCGATGTCGGTACCGCCTGCAGATGAGCCGGCGGATTTCTTCTTATGAACAGCTTTACCATGCGTTATCCGCATGCCGTCTCCGGCATGTGGTTGCGCGCTCGATCCGGATATCGTCATTTCGTCTGCCGCGAGGTGCGCCCATGACGCCGCCCGCAGCCTCCAAATCCGTGCTCAGCTATTTCGGCTGGGCTTTCGCCGTCACCTTGGGCGGCCTTGCTCTCGGCGGCCTGCTGGGCTGGAACGCCACCGGGACGTTCGGCGGCCTTGCCACGGCCTTCTTCATCTGCGCGGTGCTGGCCGTATTGGAGATTTCGCTCTCCTTCGACAATGCCATCGTCAACGCCAACAAGCTGAAGGAAATGACCCCGGTCTGGCAGCATCGCTTCCTGACCTGGGGTATCATTATTGCCGTCTTCGGCATGCGCATCGTCTTTCCGCTGGCAATCGTCGCCATCGCGGCCCACATCAACCCGTGGGAAGCGCTGAAACTTGCGGCCGCCGAACCGGAACAATATGCGCGGATCATGCAGGATGCGCATCTCGCCATCGCCGCCTTCGGCGGCACCTTCCTGATGATGGTTGGCCTCACCTACTTCTTCAACCATGAAAAGGACGTGCATTGGATCAGCTTCCTGGAGAAGCGGATGGCGCATTTCGCTACCATCAAGGGCGTCGAAATCGCCTTCGTGCTGATCCTTGTTCTCATCTTCAGCTCCCTGCTCGACGGCAATGAGTCGACGACATTCCTTCATGCCTCGATCTACGGTCTCCTGACCTTCCTGCTGGTCGAGGTTCTCGCCGGATTTCTCGATGCCTCCCAAAAAACGATGAGCGCAGCCGCAAAGGGCGGTTTCGGTGCTTTTCTTTATCTGGAAATCCTCGACGCGAGTTTCTCGTTCGACGGAGTGATCGGAGCCTTCGCACTCACCCAGAACCTGTTCGTCATCGCCATCGGTCTCGGCATCGGCGCGATGTATGTTCGCTCCATGACGATCATGCTGGTGGAGAAGGGCACGCTCGCCCACTATCGCTACCTCGAGCATGGCGCCTTCTATGCCATCCTGATCCTGTCGGTGATCATGTACATGCAGACGCTGATGCATATCCCCGAAGTCATCACCGGCCTTGGTGGTGCTGCCTTGATCGGTGTCTCTCTCTGGTCGTCGATCCGCTACAACAAGCATAACGGCGTTGCGCATGATGAACGGAGCCACAGGGCGAAGGCGTAAGCGCGCAAGCGATGGCCGCCGCCGCATCTCGAGCCGGTTGGCGGCCATATTTCGCAACGTCGAAGCCCTTTCGAGGGCTTTCGTCTCGATATCCGGGACCATGGTCCTGCGTGCGTTCATCAGAATTTCCACACGAAGATCGCCGAATGTTTGCGATCACAGCAGATAGGCCTAGCGTTTTCTGCAAAAATATCGCAATGGCGATAGAAGTTGTCCAAGAAGCGTGAGCGAGGAACGCAAAAGTTGCGATCTGTCGCGATAAGCTCCCGAATGAAGTGTCTAGGAGAGGCAGAGCATGGCAGCCAAAATCGTTCCGGTGATCATGGCAGGTGGCAAGGGCACGCGTCTGTGGCCGCTCTCGCGCGCCTCCGCCCCGAAGCAATTCATCCAGTTCATCGGCGACAGAACGCTGTTTCAGAATACGCTGGAACGCGTTTCGGATCCGGAACTCTACGAGGCGCCGATCGTCCTCACCAACGAGGAGTTCCGCTTCCTCGTCGCCGAGCAGGCACGCGAACTGGACCTTAAGCTGGCCGCCGTGCTGTTGGAGCCGGTCGCCCGCAATACGGCTGCCGCCGTCGCCGCCGCCGCCGCACTCATCACCGATCTTTTCGGCAAGGACGCGATCATGCACGTCCTCGGCTCCGACTATGAGATCCACGCCAACGCGACCTACTACGACTGCGTGCGTCTGGCTCGCGATACGGCACTCCAAGGCAAGCTCGTCACCTTCGGCATCACACCGACCGAGCCCGCGACCGGTTACGGCTACATCGAAAGCGGCAAGGCGCTGCCGACCGGTGCCCATGCCGTCAAGCGCTTCGTCGAGAAGCCGGCGCTGGAAAAAGCCCAGGAGATGGTTGCAAACGGCAGCTTCTACTGGAACTCGGGCATGTTCATGTTCTCGGCTGCCCAGCTTCTTGCCGAGATGAAGGAATATGCACCCGATGTCGAAAAGGCCGCCAGCAAGGCCGTTTCCAAATCGACACGCGATCTCGATTTCACCCGCCTGGATGCAGATCATTTCTCCAAGAGCCCCGATATCTCCATCGACTATGCGCTGATGGAAAAGACGGCCAATGCAGCCGTCGTACCCTCGCCCTTCACCTGGTCCGATCTCGGCAGCTGGGATGCGGTCTGGAAGGTCGGCAATCGCGATGAAAGCGGCAATGTCTCTGCCGGTTCCACGACGCTGGTCAACACCAAGAACTCACTCGTGATGTCGCACAGCCTCCATATTGCCGTGCAAGGCCTTGAGGACGTCGCCGTTATCGCCAGCGAAGACGCCGTCTATGTCGGCCATCTCAAGGATAGCCAGGAAGTCGGCAAGCTCGTGAAGCTCTTGGCGAGCGAGAAGAAGACCGCCAAGCTCACCGAGACGCATCCGACATCCTATCGCCCCTGGGGCGGCTATACCTCGGTGCTGAACGGCGAGCGCTTCCAGGTCAAGCGCATCTTCGTGCTGCCAGGCAAGAAGCTGTCGTTGCAGAAGCATCACCATCGCTCCGAGCACTGGATCGTCGTCAAGGGCACGGCGGAAGTGACTGTTGGCGAGAACGTGCAGATGCTGCGCGAAAACGAATCGATCTATATCCCGCTTGGCGAAGTGCACCGTCTCTCCAACCCCGGCAAGATCCTGCTCGAACTGATCGAAGTGCAGACGGGCTCCTATCTCGGTGAAGACGATATCATCCGCCTAGTCGACGAATTCGGCAGAAGCTGAATTCCCGCAGTAAAACAAAGATTTCGAAACGGCGGGCGCAAACCCGCCGTTTTTATTTTGGTATTGTGCGACAAGACTTTGGCAGTCCACCGAGATGTCTTGCATTCTCTCGCTGCATTGCACACACTGCCTTTGGGAACAGCAACCACCGCACAACGATGCGGGCAAGGCAAAGAGACATATGGCGATCAAGGCAAGCATCTATCATCTCACCCATTACAAATACGACAATCCGATCCGCCTCGGCCCTCAGATCATTCGCCTGAAACCTGCATCTCATTCCAAGACCCGCGTTCTCAGCCACTCGCTGAAGGTCACGCCGTCAAATCATTTCGTGAACCTGCAACAGGATCCCTACGGCAATTACCTCGCCCGTTTCGTCTTTCCCGATCCGGTGACCGAGCTGAAGATCGAGGTCGACCTCGTTGCCGATATGACCGTTTACAATCCCTTCGACTTCTTCGTCGAAGAGGAGGCCACCAAATGGCCCTTCGCCTATCCCGAGACGGTCCGCGAGGATCTGTCGATCTATATGACGCCGGAAGAAACCGGCCCCCGCCTGCAGGCCTTCCTCGACACGCTCGACCGCTCCGAACAGCCGACCGTCGACATGATCGTCGGCATCAATGCAAGACTGCAAAGAGAAATCGGCTACGTCATCCGCATGGAAGCAGGCGTCCAGACGCCGGAGGAGACCCTGGAAACGGCGAGAGGGTCCTGTCGCGACTCAAGCTGGCTGTTCGTTCAGGTTCTCCGCCATCTCGGCCTCGCCGCCCGCTTCGTTTCCGGCTACCTCATACAGCTCAGGCCGGACCTTAAAGCGCTCGACGGCCCCTCCGGCACCGAAGTCGATTTCACCGATCTGCATGCCTGGACGGAAGTCTATCTTCCCGGCGCCGGCTGGGTCGGCCTAGACCCGACCTCGGGGCTGCTCACCGGCGAGAGCCATATTCCGCTCGCCGCCACGCCGCATTACCGCAATGCCGCTCCGATCTCCGGCGGCTATTTCGGCGAAGCCAACACCGAATTCGATTTCGACATGAAGGTCGTGCGCGTCGCCGAGCATCCGCGCATCACCAAACCATTCTCCGACGAAAGCTGGGATGCGTTGAATGCGCTCGGCAACCAAGTCGATCGCATTTTCAAGGAAGACGACGTGCGCCTGACCATGGGCGGCGAGCCGACTTTCGTCTCGATCGACGATTTCCAATCGGAGGAATGGAACACAGCCGCCGTCGGCCCGACCAAGCGCGACAGGGCGGATCAGCTGATCCGCCGCCTGCGCGATCGCTTCGCGCCCGGTGGCTTCCTGCATTACGGCCAGGGCAAATGGTATCCGGGCGAAAGCCTGCCGCGCTGGACCTTCTCGCTCTACTGGCGCAAGGACGGCAAGCCCGTCTGGCAAAACCCGGCCTTGATCGCGCAAGAGACCGCCAAGACCGGCGCAACTGCGGACGATGCTGGAAAGCTTCTGAGCGCAATTGCCAAGGAGTTGGCGATCGACCCCGACATGGTGCTGCCGGCCTATGAAGACCCCGCCGAATGGATCATCAAGGAAGGCAGCCTGCCGGAAAACGTCGACCCGTCCAATTCCAAACTGAAGGACCCGGAGGAGCGCAGCCGCATCGCCCGCGTCTTCGAGCGCGGCCTGACGACGGCGACCGGCTATGTTCTTCCCGTGCAAGCCTGGAATGCACGGGCCTCGGGCACGCGTTGGGTCAGCGAGAAATGGCGTACGCGCCGCGGCAAGATCTACCTGGTGCCGGGCGACTCGCCGATCGGCTACCGCCTGCCGCTCGGCACCCTGCCCTATGTGCCGCCATCGCGCTATCCCTATATCCATACCGTCGATCCCTCCATTCCGCGCACGCCCTTGCCCGACGTCATCGTGCCGGCGGGCCGCGCCATGCCGGAAGCCTCGTTCCAGGCCGACGAAAGCGGGCAATCGCGCGTCGAACAGACGCTCGGCGATATCCGAGGTGCTGTACGCACGGCCATCTCGGTCGAGCCGCGCGACGGCCGGCTGTGTGTCTTCATGCCGCCGACCGAGGGGATAGAGCAGTATCTCGAACTTTTGGCCGCCGCCGAGAATGCGGCTGCTGAGCTCGGGCTGCCGGTGCATATCGAAGGCTATCCGCCGCCACAGGACGAGCGCATCAACGTCATCCGCGTCGCACCCGATCCCGGCGTGATCGAGGTCAACGTCCATCCCGCATCGAGCTGGCAGGAATGCGTCGACATCACGACGGCGGTTTACGAAGAGGCCCGTCAGACGCGTCTCGGCACCGACAAGTTCCTGATCGACGGCCGCCACACCGGCACCGGCGGCGGTAACCATGTCGTGGTCGGCGGTGCCAATCCGAACGACAGCCCGTTCCTGCGCCGTCCTGACCTGCTGAAGAGCCTGGTGCTGCACTGGCAGCGACATCCCTCGCTCTCCTACCTCTTTTCCGGCCTGTTCATAGGCCCGACCAGCCAGGCCCCGCGCATCGACGAAGCGCGTCACGACAGCCTCTACGAGCTGGAAATCGCGATAGCCCAGGTGCCGGCGCCCGGTCATGGCATTCCGCCCCTGCCCTGGCTTGTCGACCGCCTGTTTCGCAATCTTCTGACCGATTCCAGCGGCAACACCCATCGCTCGGAAATCTGCATCGACAAGCTGTTTTCGCCGGACGGACCGACAGGGCGCCTCGGTCTGGTCGAGTTCCGCGGCTTTGAAATGCCGCCCAATGCCCGCATGAGCCTTGCCCAGCAATTGCTGGTGCGCGCCCTCATCGCCCGCTTCTGGCGCAATCCGATCGACGGCAAGTTCGTGCGCTGGGGCACGACGCTGCACGATCGTTTCATGCTGCCGCACTATGTCTGGCAGGATTTCCTCGATGTGCTCGCCGATCTCCGTGAAAACGGCTTCGATCTGCGTTCCGAATGGTTCCAGGCGCAGCTGGAATTCCGCTTTCCCTTCTGCGGCGAGGTCGAATACGAAGGCAACAAGCTGGAACTGCGCCAGGCGCTCGAGCCTTGGCATGTGCTGGGCGAGGAGGGCGCGATTGGAGGTACAGTCCGATACGTCGACTCGTCGGTGGAGCGCTTGCAGGTACGGCTCGAAACCAGCAACCCCACGCGCTACACAGTGTCCTGCAACGGGCGCCCGATGCCGTTGACGTCGACAGGCGCCTCGGGCGTTTCTGTCGCCGGCGTGCGCTACAAGGCATGGCATCCGGCTTCGGGCCTGCATCCGGTTTTGCCCACCGATACGCCACTGACCTTCGACATTTATGATACATGGTCACGCCGTTCGATCGGCGGCTGCATCTATCATGTTGCCCATCCGGGTGGCCGGAACTATGACGTTTTTCCCGTCAACGGCAACGAGGCCGAAGCGCGACGCCTTGCGCGATTCGAACCTTGGGGGCATACGGCTGGCGGCTACGGCCTGCGGCCGGAGGCGGTATCGGCGGAATTCCCGCTGACGCTCGACCTCAGACGGCCGGCGGGAATTTGAAGCGGAAATATGCATGGCTAGAAAACCGGCAGCGGAACGGCGCAACGAGGTAAAGGCTGGCATCGGCAACGATCCGGCCTTTGCCTATAGCGCGCTGCCCGGCGTTGCCGACGAGATGGTCGACAATACCGGCGCCGTGCGGCCGGTCTGGCAGAACCTGCTGTCAGCGCTGAGCCGCATGTCGGAACAGGAGCTGATGGAGCGTTTCGCCCGCGCCGATCGCTACCTGCGCGATGCCGGCGTTTTCTATCGCGCCTATGGAGCGACAGGCGTCAGCGAGCGCGAATGGCCTATTTCCCATATCCCGGTGCTGATCGACGAGCGCGAATGGCAGACGCTCTCCGAGGGCCTGCGCCAGCGCGCCGACCTGCTTGAAGAGGTCATTGCCGACATCTACGGCGACAACCGATTGGTAAACGAAGGTCTGTTGCCGCCGGCCCTGATCGCCGGCAATCCGGAATTCCTGCGGCCGCTGGTCGGCGTCACGCCTGCGAACGGTCACTATCTGCACTTCCTGGCCTTCGAGATCGGCCGCGGTCCTGACGGCAACTGGTGGGTGCTGGCCGATCGAACCCAGGCGCCGTCCGGCGCCGGCTTTGCGCTCGAAACCCGCGTTGCCACGACCCGCGCCTTCTCGGACATCTATGCCGAAACCAGGGTGCACCGCCTCGCCTCCTTCTTCGGCGCCTTTCGCGATGCCTTGCTTGGCGACAAGCACGGCACTGAAGGACGCGTCGCCGTTCTGACGCCGGGCCCGGCCAACGAAACCTATTACGAACACGCCTATATCGCCCGTTATCTCGGCTTCATGCTGCTCGAGGGCGAAGACATCACCGTCGTCAACGACCAGCTGATGGTGCGCACCGTGGCCGGGCTGCGGCCGATCAGCGTACTCTGGCGCCGCCTCGACGCCTCCTACGCCGATCCGCTGGAGCTCAATCAGCACTCCCATATCGGCACGCCGGGTTTGGTGGAGGCGCTGCGGGCGCAGACCGTCTCAATCGTCAACGCCCTCGGCTCCGGCATTCTCGAAACCCGCGCCCTACTTGCCTTCATGCCCACCATCTGTCGGCATCTGCGCGGCGAAGAGCTGAAACTACCATCGATCGCCACCTGGTGGTGCGGCCAGAAGAGCGAGCGCCAGCATGTCGCGACCAATATCGAGAAGATGGTGATCGGCCCGGCCTATTCCCGCATGCCCTTCTTCGACGACAGCGGCCAATCGGTGCTGGGCTCGACGCTGCGCAGCACCGCCCGCGACTCGATCGCCGACTGGCTGGCGACCGACGGTCACAAGCTGGTCGGCCAGGAAGTCGTCACCCTTTCGACGACGCCGGCCTGGGTCAACGGCAAGCTGATACCGCGGCCGATGAGCTTGCGCGTCTTCGCCGCCCGCACGGACAACGGCTGGCAGATCATGCCGGGCGGATTTGCCCGCATCGGCAGTGGTGATGATGTCGCCGCCATTGCCATGCAGGCGGGCGGCTCGGCCGCCGACGTCTGGATCGTCTCCGACAAGCCTGTGGAAGCCCACACGCTGCTGCCGGCGGAAGAGACCTTCACCCGCAACATGCCGGGCAGCCTGCCGAGCCGCGCAGCCGACAATCTTTTCTGGCTCGGCCGCTATATCGAGCGGGCCGAGGGGGCCTTGCGCATCCTGCGCGCCTGGCATGGGCGCTTCGCCGAAGCCGCCGATCCCAACCAGCCGCTGCTCGCCGACGTCACCGCGTATCTGGCCGCCATCGACATAGACACCGAGAAAGCCGTACCGGAAAGCCTGCTGCGCAACATCGACAGCGCCGTCTACTCGGCCAGCAACATTCGCGACCGCTTTTCCCCGGACGGCTGGCTGGCGCTGACCGATCTTGCCAAGACCGCCCGCCGTTTCAAGGAGAGGGTGAAGCACGGCGACGACGCCAGCCACGCCATGACGATCCTCTTGCGCAAGCTTGCGGGTTTTGCCGGCCTCGTGCACGAGAACATGTATCGCTTCACCGGCTGGCGCTTCCTGTCGCTCGGGCGCTATATCGAGCGCGGGCTGCACATGACGCGGCTTCTCGGCCATATGTCCGGTCCCGAGGCGCCCGATGGCGCGCTCGACATGCTGCTCGAAATCGGTGACAGCGTCATGACCCACCGCCGCCGCTACAACGTCAACACAGCGCGCCTGACGGTGACCGACCTTCTGGCGCTCGATCCGCTCAACCCACGCTCGATCCTCTTCCAGATGAACGAGATCCACCGCGAAGTGGAGCAATTGCCGAACGCCTTCGTCAACGGTCAGATGTCGCCCTTCTATCGCGAAGCCATGCGGCTGCATTCGGGCCTTGCGGTCATGACGCCGGAAACGATGACCGGCGAGGTCTATCAGCGGCTGGAACGCGAGCTGGAACGCCTCTCGGACCTGCTGGCCCGAACTTATCTCGGATGATGTGATGCTATACGACCTGTCGCTGCACATGGGCTATATCTACGACGCGCCGGCCAGCGGCGCACGTCACATCGTGCGTTTGCTGCCGCTGTCGCTGACCAACCGTCAGCGGCTGATCGCCGGCTCGCTGAAGGTTACGCCGCATCCGGACGAGCAATCGAATTTCACCGATTTCTTCCAGCATTCGGCAACATCGATCCTGGTGCGCGATCCGCACGAGAAGCTTGATATCCGCATGCAGGCGCGCGTTCAGGTGGAGAGCCAGCCCGTCGCGGCCGACTTCTCGCCCTTGCTCGCCAAACTGCCCGATGAGGTCAGCGACTGCTGGTCGGTCGACCCCTCCTCGCCGCACCATTTCCTCGCCAGCAGCCCCCGCCTGCCCGAAACAGGCGAAATCGCCAGCTACAGCAGGCAATGGAAGACGACGAACCTGACGACCATGCAGATCGCCCATGCGATCTGCTCCCAGATCCACAAGGATTTCGTCTACGATGCGAAGGCGACCACCGTCGATACCACGCCCAAGGAGGCCTTCCGCCTGAAACGCGGCGTCTGCCAGGATTTCTCGCATGTGATGATCATCGCGCTGCGCAGCCTGGGCATCCCGGCCGGCTACGTCAGCGGCTTCCTGCGCACCATCCCGCCGCCGGGCAAGGAGCGGCTGGAGGGAGCAGACGCCATGCATGCCTGGGTGCGCGTCTGGTGCGGAGAAACCGCGGGCTGGATCGAGCTCGATCCGACGAACAATATTCCCGCCGGAACCGATCATATCGTCGTCGCCTATGGCCGCGATTATTCCGATGTCGCGCCGGTCATCGGCGTGCTCAAGGGCTATGGCAGCCAGAAAACCGTCCAGGCCGTGGATGTCGTTCCGGTAAAACAGTAATAAACCAAGCCAAAATGAGACCGATCCGGCAGTTTGTTAAATTTCGAACTGCCGCTTAAACGGTCGCCTAATATTTGTGACCGATAGTCCCGCCCATTCTTGAGGCCTTTAACTCTCTCCAACAGGCGGACATGATGATCTCCGGTTCGGATAAACTTCGCACCTTAAAACAACTTCTACGTGATAAGGCGGGAAACTTCGGCATCCTTACAGCGATTGCGGTGCCGGTGTTGGCCGCTGCAGGTGGCGTCGCGATCGATGTCACAAACATGTCGCTATCGCACAGCCAGCTCCAGGAAGCTACGGATTCCGCCGCGCTTGCCGCTGCAACGGCGCTTGCCGAAGGCAGCGCCACGACGACGACCGCCAAGGATCTCGCTAACAATTTCGTCCTCGGCCAGATGTCGAACTATCTTGCCGGGGATACGAACACCACGAATGCCCTCAAGGCAGGGACTTCGACCACCATTACGTCGAGCAGCAACTCATCCGGTGGCACCAGCTATTCCGTTGCCGTCAACGCATCCTACAATTTGTCAGTGAACGGCATGAGCCAATTGCTCGGCCTGCATGCGATGACCATTTCCGCATCGAGCTCTACAACCAGCGGAACTGCAGTTGAGAAAACCGCATTGTCGATGGAGATCGCGCTCGACAAGTCCGGCTCGATGCTGCTGAACACCAACGTCATCGATACAACACAGACCAGCTGTATCCAATATTATACTGACGGAATCTACCTATATCAGTATTCGAAGCCCAAAAGCCCTTGCTATATCAAGAAGATCGCAGCTTTGAAGACGGCGGTCGGCACTCTGCTCGACCAGCTCGATGCGGCCGACCCCAGTTCGCGATATGTCCGCACGGCGGCCATAGCATGGAGCAGCCAGGTCGATAGCTCCAGCACACTTGCCTGGGGGACGAAGTCGACCCGCAACAATGTCATTAGCGGGCTGAATGCCGATGGCGGCACCGAGTCCAGTGCACCGATGACATTGGCGTATAACAGCCTCATTGCACCCGCCGAAGCAACCGAACAAGCCAAGAAGGGCAATACGAAATTTCAGAAATTCATCGTCTTGATGACCGATGGAGAAAACAATGCCACCAGTTCGGATCAGAAGACACTAGACACATGCACGACGGCAAAAGCTGCCGGCGTACAAATCTATACCGTCGCCTTCATGGCGCCGACTCGTGGTCAAGATCTCTTGCGGAGTTGTGCATCGAACTCCTCCAATTACTTTGATGCACAACAAATGTCCGATCTCCTCGCGGCCTTCAAAACCATCGGCGCGCAGGCATCGAAACAAACTACGCTCCTAACGAAGTAATAGGTGCGCCGCTTGATTCACAAGAAAGCCGCTCCAGATTGCTCTGGAGCGGCTTTTTCTTGTCGATCAATCTGTCGATAAGAGCCGGAAAAACAATCGAAATCAAGTCCTTTCACCGCCCCGGAAGCGTTGGCTCGCTATTTTCGCATCCGCGTCATTCACCTGTTGCAACTGCTTTACATCGGTGCGTAAAGTGATAGTGAAACGGAAAGGCAATTTGCTTTATTCAGACATAACACTCTGAATATAAAACACAAATGGCGAGAGTTGATAGTATGAATAACTTGACGAAGGCCGATCTCCCCGTTCCAGCGCCCCGCAGTTCCCGCCCTGAAATCCTCGCGGAAGAAATCATCGAACGCCTGACCTACCGCATCGGCAAGGATGCGAAAGTTGCCAAGCCGCACGATTGGCTGACCGCGACGATCCTCGTCATTCGCGACCGCGTTATCGACAGATGGATGGAATCGACCCGCAAGGTCTATGAGACCGGTGCCAAGCGCGTGTACTATCTATCTCTCGAATTCCTGATCGGCCGCCTGATGCGCGATGCCGTCTCCAATCTCGGCCTGATGGAAGAAATCACCAACGCGCTGGCTTCTCTCGGCGTCGATGTCCGCGTCATCGCCGGCCTTGAGCCGGACGCAGCGCTCGGCAATGGCGGCCTTGGCCGTCTGGCCGCCTGTTTCATGGAATCCATGGCGACCGTCGAAGTGCCGGCCTATGGCTATGGCATTCGTTACGTGCACGGCCTGTTCCGTCAGCAGATGGCCGACGGCTGGCAGGTGGAATTGCCGGAAACATGGCTCGCCCACGGCAATCCCTGGGAATTCGAACGCCAGGAAAGCTCGTATGAAATCGGCTTCGGCGGCGGTGTCGAAACAGTCAGCGGCCATGACGATCAGCCTCGCTATGTGTGGAAGCCGGCCGAACGCGTGATTGCTGCTGCATTCGATACGCCCGTCGTCGGCTGGCGTGCTAAGCGCGTCAACACGTTGCGTCTCTGGTCGGCTCAACCGATCGATCCGATCCTGCTCGACGCCTTCAATGCCGGCGACCACATCGGCGCGCTCCGGGAGAGCAACAAGGCCGAGAGTCTGACGCGTGTTCTCTATCCGGCCGATGGGACGCCCGCCGGCCAGGAGTTGCGCCTGCGCCAGGAGTTTTTCTTCTCGTCGGCCTCGCTGCAGGACATTATTCGCCGCCATCTGCAGCAATATGACGATCTGACCAATCTGGCCGACAAGGTCGCGATCCAGCTGAACGATACGCATCCGGCCGTCTCCGTCGCCGAAATGATGCGCCTGCTGGTCGATATTCATGGCTTCGAATTCGACAAGGCCTGGGATATCACCCGCAATACCTTCGGCTACACCAATCACACGCTTCTGCCGGAAGCGCTGGAAAGCTGGCCCGTGCCGCTGTTCGAACGGCTCCTGCCGCGCCACATGCAGATCATCTACGCCATCAACGCCAAGATCCTCGTCGAAGCCCGCAAGGCCCGCAATTTCAGCGACTCGGAAATCCGCTCGATTTCATTGATTGACGAGAACGGTGACCGGCGTCTGCGCATGGGCAATCTCGCCTTTGTCGGTTCGCATTCGATCAACGGCGTTTCCGCACTGCACACCGACCTCATGAAGGTCACCGTCTTCGCCGACCTGCACAAGCTCTATCCGGACCGCATCAACAACAAGACAAACGGCATCACGCCGCGCCGCTGGCTGATGCAGTGCAATCCCGGCCTGACCGGCCTCATTCGCGAGGCCATCGGCGATGAATTCCTCGACGATGCCGAGAAGCTGAAGCCACTCGACAAGTTCGCCCGGGACAGCGCCTTCCAGGAGAAATTCGCCGCCGTCAAGCGCGCCAACAAGGTGCAGCTTTCCAATCTCGTGGCCAGCCGGATGGGCATCAAGCTCGATCCGAATGCAATGTTCGACATTCAGATCAAGCGCATCCACGAATACAAGCGCCAGCTCCTGAACATTATCGAAACCGTAGCGCTCTACGATCAGATCCGTTCGCATCCCGAGCTGGATTGGCAGCCGCGCGTCAAGCTCTTCGCCGGCAAGGCGGCGCCGAGCTACCACAATGCAAAGCTCATCATCAAGCTGATCAACGACGTCGCCCGCGTCATCAACAATGACCCGTCGGTGCGCGGCCTGCTGAAGGTCGTCTTCGTGCCGAACTACAACGTCTCGCTGGCCGAAGTCATGGTTCCGGCCGCCGATCTCTCCGAGCAGATTTCGACCGCGGGCATGGAAGCCTCCGGCACCGGCAACATGAAGTTCGGCCTCAACGGCGCGCTGACGATCGGCACGCTGGACGGCGCCAATGTCGAAATGCGTGACAATGTCGGCGAGGACAACATCGTCATCTTCGGCCTCAAGGCGGACGAAGTCGCCAGCCTGCGTAGCGACGGCCATGACCCCCGCGCCGTCATCGAACGCTCGCGCGAGCTGTCGCAAGCGCTTGCGGCCATCGCGTCGGGCGTCTTCTCTCCCGACGACCGCAATCGCTATACCGCCCTGATCGAGGGCATCTACAGCCATGACTGGTTCATGGTCGCCGCCGATTTCGACGCCTATGCCTCCGCTCAGCGCGAGGTCGATATACTCTGGGCCGATCCGTCCGAGTGGTATGCCAAGACGATCAACAACACCGCTCGCATGGGCTGGTTCTCCTCCGACCGGACGATCCGTCAATATGCCAAGGAAATTTGGAGAGCCGGATGAAAAAGCCGAAAAGACCCGCTGACGGCACAAGCTTGAGGGACATTTCGGCAGACGAAATTGCTGCAATTCTCGCAGGCACGCATTCGGACCCGTTCGCCGTTCTCGGCGTGCATCGGACGGATGATGGGTTTGTGGCCCGCTGCTTCATTCTTGGCGCCGAGGCCGTGACCGCCATGGCACTGGACGGTTCCGTCATCGGCGAGCTGGATTGCCTTGATCCGGCGGGCTTCTTTTCCGGCGATGTGAAACTTACCAAGCAGCAACCGGTGCGCTATCGCGCCCGGCGCGGCGATGCCGAATGGGCGGTGACCGACCCCTACAGCTTCGGCCCGGTTCTCGGACCGATGGATGACTATTTCGCTCGCCAGGGCACACATTTGCGGCTGTTCGACAAGATGGGCGCCCATCCCATGAAGCATGAGGGCGTCCAGGGCTTTCATTTCGCCGTCTGGGCGCCGAACGCCCAGCGCGTTTCTGTCGTCGGCGACTTCAATAATTGGGATGGCCGGCGGCACGTCATGCGCTACCGATCGGATTCCGGCATCTGGGAGATCTTTGCGCCGGATGTGCCGGCCGGCGTAGCCTACAAGTTCGAAATCCGCGGCAAGGACGGCGTTGTGCTGCCGCTGAAGGCCGATCCCTTTGCCCGCCGGAGCGAATTGCGCCCGAAGACCGCTTCCGTCACGGCCAACGAATTGACCCAGGTCTGGGAGGATGCGGCCCATCGCGAGCATTGGGCGAGCGTCGACCAGCGCCGTCAGCCCATCAGCATCTATGAGGTCCATGCAAGCTCCTGGCAGCGCCGCGACGACGGTTCCATGCTGTCCTGGGACGAGCTCGCCTCGCGCTTGATCCCCTATTGTGTCGATATGGGCTTCACCCATATCGAGTTCCTGCCGATCACCGAGCATCCCTACGATCCGTCCTGGGGCTATCAGACCACCGGCCTCTATGCACCAACGGCCCGTTTCGGCGAGCCGGAAGGTTTTGCCCGCTTCGTCAACGGCTGCCACAAGGTCGGCATTGGCGTCATCCTCGATTGGGTGCCGGCGCATTTCCCGACCGACGAGCATGGCCTTCGCTGGTTCGACGGCACGGCGCTCTATGAGCATGAAGACCCGCGCAAGGGTTTTCATCCCGATTGGAATACGGCGATCTACAATTTCGGCCGTACCGAAGTTCTCTCCTATCTCGAGAACAATGCGCTCTTCTGGGCGGAAAAGTACCACCTGGACGGTTTGCGCGTCGATGCCGTTGCCTCCATGCTCTACCTGGATTATTCGCGCAAGCACGGCGAATGGATCCCGAACGAATATGGCGGCAACGAGAACCTCGAGGCGGTCCGTTTTCTCCAGTCGATGAATGCGAGGGTCTACGGCGCGCATCCGGGCGTCATGACCATTGCCGAGGAATCCACCTCCTGGCCGAAAGTGTCGCAGCCGGTCCACGAAGGCGGCCTCGGCTTCGGCTTCAAGTGGAACATGGGCTTCATGCACGACACGCTGAGCTATCTCTCCCGCGAGGCCGTGCATCGCAAGTACCACCACAATGAGCTGACCTTCGGCCTGATCTATGCCTTCTCGGAAAATTTCGTCCTGCCGCTCTCCCATGATGAAGTGGTGCACGGCAAGGGATCGCTGATTGCCAAGATGGCCGGCGACGACTGGCAGAAATTCGCCAACCTGCGTGCCTTCTATGCCTTCATGTGGGGCTATCCCGGCAAGAAGCTGCTCTTCATGGGTCAGGAATTCGCACAGTGGAGCGAGTGGAGCGAAGAGCGGGCGCTGGATTGGAACCTGCTGCAATATCGCATGCATGAAGGCATGCGGCGCCTCGTGCGTGATCTCAACTTCACCTATCGCAGCAAACCGGCATTGCATGCCCGCGACTGCGAGGGCGATGGCTTCGAATGGCTGATCGTCGATGATTTCGAGAATTCGGTCTTCGCCTGGCTGCGCAAGGCACCCGGTGAAAAACCGGTTGCGGTCATCACCAATTTTACGCCAGTTTACCGCGAGAATTATACGTTGCGCTTGCCGGCGGAGGGGCGGTGGCGTGAAATACTGAACACCGATGCCGACATTTATGGCGGCAGCGGCAAGGGGAACGGCGGGCGTGTCCAGGCCGTCAACGCGGGCGGAGGCGTACAGGCGACGATAACGCTGCCTCCGTTGGCGACCATCATGCTCGAACCGGAATTTTGAGATCATTACCGACAGGGAGGAATAAAATGGTAGAAAAACGTTTCCAGCCGCTGGCACGCGACGCCATGGCCTACGTTCTTGCCGGGGGTCGAGGCAGCCGATTGAAGGAACTCACCGACCGCCGCGCGAAGCCGGCCGTCTACTTCGGCGGCAAGACCCGAATCATCGATTTCGCCCTGTCCAACGCACTCAACTCCGGTATCCGCCGCATCGGTGTCGCCACCCAGTACAAGGCGCACTCGCTGATCCGCCATATGCAGCGCGGCTGGAACTTCTTCCGGCCCGAGCGAAACGAAAGTTTCGATATCCTGCCGGCCTCGCAGCGCGTGTCGGAAACGCAGTGGTATGAAGGCACGGCCGACGCGGTCTACCAGAACATCGACATCATCGAGCCTTATGGCCCGGAATACATGGTCATCCTCGCCGGCGACCACATCTACAAGATGGACTATGAATGGATGCTGCAGCAGCACGTCGATTCTGGCGCTGATGTCACCATCGGCTGCCTCGAAGTGCCCCGCATGGAAGCCGTCGGCTTCGGCGTCATGCACGTCGACGAAAAAGACCAGATTATCGACTTTGTCGAGAAGCCCGCTGATCCGCCCGGCATCCCCGGCAATCCGGATTTCGCGCTGGCCTCGATGGGCATCTACGTCTTCCACACGAAGTTCCTGATCGAATGCCTGAAACGTGATGCCGCCGACCCCAACTCCAGCCGCGACTTCGGCAAGGACATCATTCCCTACATCGTCAAGAACGGCAAAGCCGTCGCGCACCGCTTCGCGCAATCCTGCGTCCGCTCCGATTTCGAGCGCGAGGCCTATTGGCGCGACGTCGGCACGATCGACGCCTACTGGCAGGCCAATATCGACCTGACCGCCGTGGTGCCGGAACTCGACATCTATGACAAGTCCTGGCCGATCTGGACCTATGCGGAAATCAGCCCGCCGGCCAAATTCGTCCATGACGACGAGGACCGCCGCGGTTCGGCTGTTTCCTCCGTTGTCGCCGGCGACTGCATCATTTCAGGCGCGAGTCTCTACAACAGCCTGCTGTTCACCGGCGTGCGCGCCAACTCCTACTCCAAGCTGGAGGGAGCCGTGGTGCTGCCGAGCGTCAAGGTCGGCCGCCGAGCGCAGCTCAAGAATGTCGTCATCGACCATGGCGTCACCATTCCGGAGGGCCTGATCGTCGGCGAGGATCCGGAACTGGACGCCAAGCGCTGGCGCCGCACGGAAAGTGGTATCTGCCTGATCACCCAGACGATGATCGACAAGCTGGATATCTGAGGCATGAAGGTCCTTTCGGTTGCATCCGAGGTTTTCCCCCTGATCAAGACGGGGGGCCTGGCCGATGTGGCCGGCGCCCTGCCCATTGCACTGAGACCCTATGGTGTCGAAACCAGGACCCTCATCCCGGGCTATCCCGCGGTGATGAAAGCCATTCGCAACCCAGTGGTTCGCCTTGAATTCACCGATCTGCTCGGCGAACAAGCGACCGTGCTGGAAGTCGAGCATGGCGGCATTTCCTTCCTCGTGCTCGATGCGCCGGCCTACTACAGCCGCACCGGCGGACCCTATGTCGATGCCACGGGAAGGGATTACCCTGACAACTGGCGGCGTTTCGCCGCCTTGTCGCTGGCCGGCGCGGAAATCGCCGCCGGCCGATTGCCCGGCTGGCAGCCGGATCTGGTGCATGCCCATGACTGGCAATCCGCCCTGGTGCCGGTCTACATGCGCTACTATCCGACGCCGGAACTGCCGAGTGTGCTCACGATCCACAACATTGCCTTTCAGGGTCAATTCGGCCCCGGCATCTTCCCCGGCCTGCGCTTGCCGGCGCACGCCTTTTCCATGGAAGGCGTCGAATATTATGGCGATGTCGGCTTCCTCAAGGGCGGCCTGCAGACGGCCCATGCGCTGACCACCGTCAGCCCGTCCTATGCCGAGGAAATCCTGACGCCGGAATTCGGCATGGGTCTCGAGGGTGTCATCGCCAGCAGGGCGAACAGCCTCCACGGCATCGTCAACGGCATCGACGATGACATCTGGAACCCTGCGACCGACGCGATGATCGCGCAGACCTATAGCGCCGCGACACTCAAGGACCGCGCAGTCAACCGTGAGCGCGTCATCGAATACTTCGGGCTTGACCACGATGATGGGCCGATCTTCTGCGTCGTCAGCCGCCTCACCTGGCAGAAAGGCATGGATCTTCTGGCCGGCGTCGCCAGCGAGATCGTTCACATGGGCGGCAAGCTCGCCATCCTGGGCGCCGGTGATGCAGCGCTGGAAGGCGCGTTGTTCGCCGCAGCCGGCCGCCATCGCGGCCGCGTCGGGGTGTCGGCCGGCTATAACGAGCCGATGTCGCATATCATGCAGGGCGGTTGCGACGCGATTATCATCCCCTCGCGTTTCGAACCCTGTGGCCTCACGCAGCTTTATGGCTTACGCTATGGCTGTCTGCCGATTGTCGCGCGTACGGGCGGGCTCAACGATACCATTATCGACGCCAACCACGCCGCGCTGCAGGCCAAAGTCGCGACCGGCATTCAGTTTTCTCCCGTCACTGCCGGAGGGCTGCTGCAAGCCATGCGCCGTGCCATGCACCTTTTCCAGGATCGAAAGGTCTGGACGCAGATGCAAAAGCAGGGCATGAAATCCGACGTATCCTGGGGCAGAAGCGCAGAACGCTACGCCGCTCTCTACTCCAGTCTTGTCTCGAGAGGCGCTTAACCCGATGATTAAAACCGTATCCACCACCCCCTACGCGGATCAAAAACCCGGCACCTCGGGCCTGCGAAAGAAGGTTCCCGAATTCCAGCGGCCGAATTACGCGGAAAACTTCATTCAATCGATTTTCGATTCGCTCGAAGGCTATCAGGGCAAGTGCCTGGTCATCGGCGGCGACGGCCGCTACTACAATCGCGACGTCATTCAGAAGGCCATCAAGATGGCCGCCGCAAACGGCTTCGGCAAAGTGATGGTCGGCAAGGGCGGCATCCTCTCGACGCCCGCTGCCTCGCACATCATCCGCAAGTACAAGGCGTTCGGCGGCATCATATTGTCGGCCAGCCACAATCCCGGTGGCCCGACCGAAGATTTCGGCATCAAGTACAATATCGGCAATGGCGGCCCGGCGCCGGAAAAGATCACGGATGCCATCTACGAGCGCTCCAAGGTCATCGACAGCTACAAGATATCGGATTTTCCGGACATCAATCTCGACCGCATCGCCCGCGAAGATATCGGCGGCATGATCGTTTCTGTCATCGACCCCGTCGAAGACTACGCTGCCCTGATGGAGGAGCTGTTCGATTTCGGCGCCATCCGCAACCTGATCAGCCTCGGCTTCCGCCTCTGCTTCGATGCGATGAGCGCGGTCACCGGGCCCTATGCCAAGGAGATCTTCGAGATCCGCCTCGGGGCGCCCGATGGATCGGTGCGCAACTTCCTGCCACTGCCCGACTTCGGCGGCCATCACCCTGACCCGAACCTCGTCCACTGCAAGGAGCTCTACGACGAGATGATGGGCGACGATGCGCCCGACTTCGGCGCGGCATCGGATGGCGACGGCGACCGTAACCTGATCATCGGCAAGGGCATCTACGTCACGCCGTCGGACAGTCTGGCGATCCTCGCGGCCAACGCCAACCTCGCGCCCGGTTATTCGCACGGCATCGCCGGTATCGCCCGCTCCATGCCGACCAGCGGTGCTGCCGACCGCGTCGCCGAAAAGCGCGGCATTGGGATGTACGAAACCCCGACCGGCTGGAAATTCTTCGGCAACCTGCTCGATGCCGGCATGGCGACGATTTGCGGCGAGGAAAGCTCGGGCACCGGCTCCAACCACGTTCGCGAAAAGGACGGCCTTTGGGCTGTGCTGCTCTGGCTCAACATTCTCGCCGTGCGCGGCGAAAGCGTCGTCGATATCGTCACGCAGCATTGGGCCACCTACGGCCGCAACTATTATTCCCGCCACGACTATGAAGGCGTCGACACCGATGCCGCCAACGGCCTGATTGCCGCGCTGCGCGAGAAGCTGCCGACCCTGCCGGGCACGAAGTATGGCGATCTCACTGTTTCCGCCGCCGACGACTTCGCCTATCACGATCCGGTCGATAAGTCCGTCAGCCAGCATCAGGGCATCCGCATCCTGTTCGAGGGCGGCTCCCGTGTCGTCTTCCGCCTGTCTGGCACCGGCACGACGGGCGCGACCCTGCGCGTCTACATCGAACGCTACGAGCCCGACCCGACCCGTCACAACATCGAGACGCAGGAAGCGCTCGCAGACCTCATCACCGCAGCCCAGGAAATCGCTGACATCAAGGGCCGCACCGGCCGCGACGCCCCGACTGTTATCACCTGAACCTACGGATTAAGCCCCTTCTCCCCACATTTGCGGGGAGAAGGTGGCTGGGAGCCGCCGAATGAAGTGAAGCGGCGACTGGTCGGATGAGGGGCCTTCTCAAAATTCGCCGCGAACGCAGAACTTGCCGGACGCTCTGCCCCTCACCCCAGCTCTCCCCGCAAGCAGGGAGAGGGAACCATCTCTAGCGATCCGGAAAGCCCGCCAGACATGTCAGAGCCGACAATCCGCTGCCTTGGCGCTACCCTCACCGAAACGGGCATTGAATTTGCCGTCTGGTCCAGACATGCCGAACGGATCGAATTTTGCCTGTTCGATGCCGAGGGCAAGAAGGAAATCTCGCGCCTGCCATTGACCCGCGACGGCGACGAGCATCGCCTTTTCGTCAAGGGTGCCAAGGAGGGCATGCGTTATGGCCTGCGCGCCCACGGCACATACGATCCCGACCAAGGCTTGTGGTTCGATCCGTCCAAACTGCTGATCGATCCCTATGCCAAGGAGATCGACCGGCCGTTCCGATACGATCCGCGCCTCGGAACCTTCGGCGAAGACACGCAGGATCTCATGCCGAAGGCGATCGTCTCACGCGATGTCACTGTTGCCCCGGCCAAGCCGCTGTTTCAGCCGGGCGGCCTGATCTACGAGATCGCCGTCAAGCCGTTCACCATGCTGCATCCGGACGTGCCGGTGGAAAAGCGCGGCACGCTCGGCGCCCTCGCCCATCCCTCCGTCATCGCCCATCTCAAGCGCCTCCAGGTGAATGCCATCGAGCTGATGCCGATCACCGCCTGGATCGACGAACGGCACCTGCCGCCGCTCGGTCTCACCAACGGCTGGGGCTACAATCCCGTCGCCTTCATGGCGCTCGACCCGCGTCTCGTGCCCGGCGGTATCACGGAGTTACGCGAGACGGTCGCGGCTCTCCATGCCGAGGGGATCGCGGTCATCCTCGATCTCGTCTTCAACCACACGGGCGAAAGCGATCGCCAGGGGCCGACGCTATCGCTGCGCGGTCTCGACAACCCAACCTATTTCCGTCATCTGCCGGATCAGCCCGGCACGCTGGTCAACGACACAGGCACCGGCAATACCGTCGCCTGCGACCTGCCGGCGACGCGCAAGCTCATCATCGACAGCCTCCGCCATTTCGTCCAGCACGCCGGCATCGACGGTTTCCGCTTCGACCTTGCCACGGTGATCGGGCGGGGCACCAAGGGGTTCGATCCCGAAAGCATGACACTGCGCACCATGCTGGCGGATGACGTACTTCAGGATCGCATCCTCATCGCCGAACCCTGGGACATTGGTCCCGGCGGCTATCAGCTGGGGAATTTTCCAGCACCTTTTCTCGAATGGAACGACCGCGCCCGCGATGATCTCCGCCGCTTCTGGCGCGGTGACAGCAGGATCGGCGATCTGGCGACGATCCTTGCCGGCTCCTCCTCCATCTTCGGCCGCGACGGCCGCACGCAGACGCGCAGCGTCAACTTCCTCGCCGCCCATGACGGCTTCACGCTGATGGACCTCGTCTCCTATGCCGAAAAGCACAATGAAGCCAACGGCGAGAACAACCGCGACGGTCACAACGAGAATTTCTCCTGGAACAACGGCACCGAAGGCAAGACGGACGACCAGACCATCCAGAACAAGCGCCGCGCCGACATCGAAGCTATGCTTTCGACGCTCTTTGCCACGCGCGGCACGATCATGCTGACGGCCGGCGACGAAGGCGGTCGCAGCCAGCAAGGCAACAACAATGCCTATTGCCAGGACAATGCCATCACCTGGATGGACTGGTCAGCCCTCGACGAGGATCTGATCGGCCACACGGCGTGGCTTGCAGGCCTACGCCGCCGCTTCAGCGCCTTCAGCGATATGGACTTCTTCAAGGGGGACGGCGACATCCTCTGGTTTTCCGCCGCGGGTACGCCGATGTCCGTGCCGGACTGGGATGCACCGGCAGCCGACGTGCTCGCCATGGCAATCGAGACGCAAGACCAAGAAGCCGGCCGGCCAGTGCGACTCGCCATCCTCCTCAATCGCGCAGCCGACGAACTCCACGCCACGCTGCCACCATCCGAAAAAGGCGGTTGGTCGCTGTTGAGCCCGTCGGGTGAACCATTAGCCGGCGAGCAGATCACGATCCCCGCCCGCTCCGTCAGTTTCTTCGTCGAATTTTGACCCGGTTGCACTTTCTGTCCCAATTCGCCAGAAAGGGCCATTGACCCCTTAGACTGACGAGGATGGGAATGCCCGGCGATATCTCGCTTGTTGAAATCATGAAACGTGTGGGAACGGAGATCGGCATTTCCGATTGGCTCGCGGTCGACCAGACTATGATCGATACCTTCGCCGACGCGACGCACGATCACCAGTTCATCCACGTCGATCCCGAGCGCGCTAAAGCGGAAACGCCCTATGGCGGTACCATCGCGCATGGCTTTCTGACGCTCTCGCTACTCTCGGCGCTGAACTACAGCGCCCTGCCTAAGATCCGCGAGCAGACCATGGGCATCAACTACGGCTTCGAGAAGATCCGTTTCATGTCGCCGGTCAAATGCGGCGCGCGCGTGCGCGGCCGTTTCATGCTCGCCGAAACCCGGCTGCGCGGCGCCAATATGCTGATGCTAACCTATGATGTGACGGTCGAAATCGAGAATGAACGCAAGCCGGCATTGACTGCGACATGGACGACCATATCGCAGTTCGATCCGAAGGATCGGCCGGTAGAAGCCTGACCAGCCGGGATGCGGAGCCATTAAAGGCTCGCATCCTCCGCCGCTTCGGCCAGAAGGCCGAAGGCATAGTCAGAGAAGGAGCGCCAGACCTCGACGCGGAACGTTTCCTCGTCGAGCCGCAGCAGCACGACTTCGACCTTGCCAAACAGCGTGCGCGAGCAGGCGCCGACTGGGAAAGCCTGCAGCGAAAGATCCTGCGGGCAGCCGCCCGAAAGCGTTGCTTCCGCGCCGGGGCCGGACACGATCACGGCGGTATTGCGATGCGAGACATCGACTGCCGAGTGCAGCACGCCGGCCGAGGCCGCAAGGCCGACCAGATCGGCGCCGTTCTCATCGATGACGAGCCATTCGTCCGGGCCAAGCCAAAGGGCATGACGGCCGTTGGCGCTGGCAGAGGTCTTCGGCCGGTTCGGCATTTGCAGGCCGAGCGCCTGCGAAAGGCCGCCGATGGAATCGCTCGGCGCGCGCAGCGAAATGCGGCTTGCGGGCGCGGCAGGCGTCAGCCTGACGGTGGCGGAACCGCCGTGGCGGCCGGCGAGCGGCAGTTTACGGGTTGCAAGATCAACCATTGATCCGGCCTCCTTCCTTGTCAAAGAACACCAGATCCGTCACCTCGACTGATATCGTCTTGTCGGGCATCGGCACATAGAGCGTCTTGCCCAGGCGATCGCGGCCGCCGGCGACCAAAGCGAAGGCGATGGAGCGGCCGAGATTTTCCGACCAGTAGGCTGAAGTGACATGTCCGAGCATGGTCATCGGCTTCTGCTCATTGGGATCGGCGACAATCTGCGCGCCTTCCTCCAGCACCACCTTCGGATCGCGAGTGACGAGGCCGACGAGCTGCTTGCGGCCGTCCTTGATGAGATCAGGCCGCTTCAGGCCGCGGATGCCGACGAAATCCGTCTTCTTCTTGGAGACGGCCCATGAGAGACCGGCATCGTCTGGCGTCACCGTGCCGTCGGTATCCTGACCGACGATGATATAGCCCTTTTCGGCGCGCAGTATGTGCATGGTCTCGGTGCCATAGGCGCAGGCGCCCAGCGGCTCGGCCCGCGCCCAGACGGCTTCGAGAACCGACCGGCCGTAATCGGCCGGCACGTTGATTTCATAGCCGACCTCACCGGTAAACGAGACGCGGAACAGCCGCGCCGGCACGCCGCACACCTTGCACTCGGCCACGCTCATATGCGGGAAGGCCTCGTTGGAAAGATCGAGCCCCTCGACCAGCGGCTCGATGATCTCGCGCGCCTTCGGACCCTGCACGGCAATGACAGCCCATTGTTCGGTCGTCGACGTTAGCCAGACTTTCAGATGCGGGAATTCCGTCTGGAGATAGTCTTCCATGTGATGCAGCACACGCGGTGCGCCGCCGGTTGTGGTGGTCACGTGGAAGCGGTCGTCTGCCAGACGTCCGACGACGCCGTCGTCATAGACGAAACCGTCCTCGCGCAGCATGATGCCGTAGCGGCAGCGGCCGGGCTTCAGCGTGTCCCAGGCGTTGGTGTAGATCAGGTTCAGGAACTCCGCCGCATCCGGCCCGACCACCTCGATTTTGCCGAGCGTCGAGGCATCGAACACGCCCGCCACCTCGCGCGCCGTGCGGCATTCGCGGTCGACGGCCTGATGCATGGTTTCTCCGGCGCGCGGATAGAACCACGCGCGCTTCCAGTTGCCGACATCCTCGAAGATTGCGCCATGCGCCTCTTCCCAGGCATGCATCGGCGTCTTGCGGGCGGGATCGAAAAGAGACCCGCGCGAATGGCTGATCAGCGTGCCGTAAGTGACCGGCGTATAGGGAGCGCGGAAGGTGGTGAGACCCACCTGCGGGATATCCTTGCCAAGCATTTCGGCGGCGATCGCCAGCCCGTGCATATTGGAAAGCTTGCCCTGGTCGGACGCCATGCCGTTGGTGGTGAAGCGCTTGATATGCTCGATGGAATGCATGCCCTCGCGCACGGCAAGGCGGATATCCTTGGCGCAGACGTCGTGCTGGAAATCGACGAAGGCCTTGGCATTGGTGTCCGGTCCTGCGCCCTCGGCAGCACCGATCATGCCACCGGTCCATTCGAAAGCCTGCTCCGCCTGGAGCTGGATCTTTTCCCCGCCACTTGCTCCGGCTGCGCGCGCCATGAGCTCGCCGGCGGCAAGTGATTCCTCGATTGCCGCCTGCAGCCCGTCGGTGCCGTTGCATGCGCCGACGGAAAGACAATCCTGGACATAGGTGCCCGGCAGGAAACGCTGCTTCTCCGCATCGAACTTCAGCTTGCCGCGCGATTGCGAGAACAGATGCACCGACGGCGTCCAGCCGGCCGAAACCAGCAGCGCATCCACGGCGATCTTGCGAGAGCTGGAGCTGCCATTGCGCGCAACGGTCATGGACGAGACCCGCAGCTTGCCGGCCGTATCGACAACAGCATAATCAGCCATGACCTCGATGCCGAGCCGCTTTGCCTCGGCAACGACTGCCTCGCCCGGCCGCACCCGGCTGTCGACGATGGCAACGACTGAGACACCGGCGCGCTTGAGATCGAAAGCGGCTTCGTAGGCCGAATCATGCGCGGTATAGACGCCGATCTTGGCACCGACGGCGACGCCATAATGGTTGAGAAAGGCGCGCGCGGCCGATGCCAGCATGATGCCCGGCCGGTCGTTGTTCGGGAACACCATGTGGCGTTCGATCGCGCCCGTCGCCAGGACGACGCGCTTGGCGCGGACCTGCCACAGGCGCTCGCGCGGCAGGTTGCGGCCCGGCTTCGCCAGATGATCGGTCACCCGCTCGGCAAGCCCGAAGAAATTGTGATTGTAGTAGCCGAAGGCCGTCGTGCGGGTCAGCACCTCGACATTCGGCATCGCCTTCAGCCTGGCAACAATCTCCTGCGCCCAGGCATAGCCCTCGACGCCGTCGATCTTGACGCCGGTATCGAAGCGCAGCGCGCCGCCCGCTTCCGCCTGCTCATCGCAGAGGATGACCTTCGCGCCGGCTTCGGCAGCGGCCAATGCCGCCGAGAGGCCGGAAATGCCGGCGCCGACGACCAGCACGTCGCAATGGGCATAGCGGCTGGCATAGTGATCCGGATCCTCTTCCGTCGGCGCGACGCCAAGGCCGGCAGCGCGACGGATGAAGGGCTCGTAAATGTGCTTCCAGGCCGCCTTCGGCCACATGAAGGTCTTGTAGTAGAAGCCGGCGGCAAAGAAGGGCGACATCAAATTGTTGACGCCGCCGATATCGAAGGCGAGCGACGGCCAACGGTTCTGCGACTGCGCCTTCATGCCGTCGAACACCTCCTGCACGCTGGCGCGGACGTTCGGCTGGCGCCGGGCCGCATCGCGGGAGATGTCGAGCAGCGCATTCGGCTCCTCGGCTCCGGCCGACAGGATGCCGCGCGGGCGATGATACTTGAACGAACGGCCGACGAGATGAACGCCATTGGCAAGCAGTGCGGAGGCGACGGTGTCGCCTTCGAGCGCCGTGTAGCTTTTGCCGTCAAAGGTGAAGCGGGCGGTTCTGGCGGGCGTCAGACGCCCCTTGCCCGCAATACGATTGGCGCCGCTCATTCAGCAAATCCCTCTTTTTGTGCCGTCTGTTCTTGTTCGCACTGGCTCGGGGCTATCGGCTCGGATGCGCCCGGCAGCAGCGTTGAAGGATCCGGCTTCGGCTCGCCGGCCTTGTAGGTGCGGTAGAAATGGTCGCTCACCGTGTCGCGCGCCGCATTGAAGAAGCGGCCGCAGCCATGGATATGCCGCCAGCGTTCGAAGATCAGGCCCTTCGGATTGTCGCGCAGGAAGAAATATTCCTCGAATTCCTCGTCAGAGATCCCGGCGATATTGGCCGGCCGCACGATATGCGCGTCGCCGGCGTTGCGGAATTCGAGTTCCGAACGCTCTTCCTCGCAATAGGGGCAGTAAATCAGCAGCATCGTTTTCTACCTGTGTTAAAGCTCGGAGCCGGAAAGGCTTGTACCGGGAGGCTGCGCGCAAAGCTGCCGTCCCATGGTGACGAAAGGCGTTATGCGCTTCAGCAGCGCCTCCAGCGACCCGTAGGGTTTCAGCACGTTGGTCATCCCCAGATTGATCAGACTCATGCCCAGCAGATCCGTGTCGACTTCGAAAGCCCTCGTGGCCGCCGGCGTCTGTTCCGGCACGAAATAAACGGCCGGCTTGTTCAGCACCTTGACGCAGGCAAGCACGCCGCTTTCGGCCACGAACGGCCAATCCGCTTCGTCCTGTGCCTTGTGGATCACCTGCATGCGAACATCCCCGGCCCCCGGAAAGAGATCGCTGACCTTGGTCACGATCGTCCCTGCCGGAAGCGAAAATCCCGCCGCAAGAACGATCCCGACCGCCGCCAGCATCAATGCGCCACGGCAGCCGCTGCCGCCTCGTCGATCAATCGGCCAGTGCGGAAACGATCCAGATTAAGCCCGGCATTGAATTTGTGCGGCTCGTCGCGGGCAATCAGATGCGCAAACAGATTGGCCGAACCCGGCGTTGCCTTGAAGCCGCCCGTGCCCCAGCCGCAGTTGACATAGAGCCCCGGCACCGGTGTCTTCGACTGGATCGCGGACCGATCCGGCGTGTTGTCGACAATGCCGCCCCAGGAGCGCATCATCTTCACGCGCCGGAACATCGGGAAGAGTTCGCAGATCGCATCCAGCGTGTGGGTGATGATCTGCAGGCCGCCGGTCTGGCTGTAGGAATTATACTGATCCGTGCCGGCGCCGATAACGAGCTCGCCCTTGTCGGACTGCGAGATATAGGCATGCACCGTGTTCGACATGACGACGCAGGGGAAGATCGGCTTCAGCGGCTCGGAGACCAGCGCCTGCAATGGGCTCGACTGCAGCGGCACACGCACGCCCGCCATCTGCATGACAACGGTGGTATGACCGGCTGCGGAAACGCCGATCTTCTTGGTACCGATGAAGCCCTTGCTCGTGTCGACACCGGTCACGCGGCCGTCCGACCCGCGGCGGATGCCGGTCACTTCGCAATTCTGGATGATATGCACGCCGCGATCCGACGCCGCGCGGGCAAAGCCCCAGGCGACCGCATCGTGCCGCGCCGTGCCACCGCGACGCTGCAGGGCGGCGCCATTGATGGGGTAACGCGCGGTGCTGGAAATATCGAGCGGCGGACAAAAGGCCTTGGCCTGCTCCGGCGTCAGCCATTCATTGTCGATGCCGTAGAGGCGGTTGGCGTGGATATGCCGTTTGAACGATTGCTGGTCGTGCACATTGTGCGACAGCATCATCACGCCGCGGGGCGAATACATGACGTTGTAATTGAGATCCTGAGACAGCCCTTCCCAGAGCTTCATCGAATGCTCGTAGATGTGCATGCTCTCTTCATAGAGATAGTTCGAGCGGATGATCGTGGTGTTGCGGCCGGTATTGCCGCCGCCGAGCCAGCCCTTCTCGATAACGGCGACATTGGTGATGCCGTGCTCCTTGGCGAGATAATAGGCCGCGCCCAGGCCATGACCGCCGGCGCCGATGATGACGACATCATACTCCTTGCGCGGCTCCGGCGAGGTCCATTGAGCCTCCCAGCCCTTGTGAGCCCGCATCGCTTCCCTTGCCACGGCAAAAACCGAGTATTTACGCATTCGCCCTCAACTCCTTCAGGCATGACGCCCTTTTATGGGTCATACAGATCGCAAATCAAAAACCGACACAACGGCTCTTTTGCGACGCATTCAGGACCGGCTTTCGACACGGTGAAAAAGAATGGGCGAACGCAACGTCAAACCATCTGTGGAGTCTGTGCCGATGTGGCCGAATTCATGTCCGCTTGAAGAACAAACCACATTGTTGCGTCACGGGTAAAAAGAAGACACGCGGCAAGCGAATAAAAGGAAGTCATCAAAATTAGCAAAGCAAATTCGAAAACCGTTCCCTCTGCGTGACCCTTAATAGCGAGTACTCCGAAGCCGAAACCAATCAAAAACATCATAGCGAATTGCCCGCAAAGTGTCATCCAGCGCGCCCAGTTCACCCGTTTATGGACAACCAGCCAAACCCAGAAGATTTGGATGCAAAGAATCGCAATTTGTAAAATCGTGAAAGCCAATGGTGCTTCAGCAAAACGACTGGCCGTCCGATCCCAGTTCACCACCTGATTTATCAAAACAACCGCCACCCCAGCATATGTGAGGCGTTCGTAATATCGAACGCTCGTTGGCATGGTCTTATCGCTCATAATTCCCAGCTCCATCCTACTTGCGCTGTAGGTGACAAACCTTCACCCGGCCACCACGGCCGTCGCTGCGCCAGATGCATCCTTCCTTGCGCGGCTTATGGTTGTAAAGGTAGATTCTCGCGCGATGCTTGCTATCGAAGGTCTGGTTCGAAAAATCATGACCGCCGACGCGGACGTTCTTACCAAAACGCACCTCACCGGCTGCGGCAGGCGCAAGCATTGCAGCAAGAACGACCAAAGCAACCATGGGCATTGCAAGCAGCCTCCCGGCAGCAACGAGGCCGAGTGATTCCATAAAGTGATTCCTCCTCTCGCATCGGACGACTGAACGGACGCGCGAATGGTTGTGATACAGAACCTTTGCACCGGCATGTCAGCGGTCGCTAAACATCGAAAACCAAGTCCGCACCCTATACGGCGAAGGTACCAATAGCCCAATTCAGGGCTCGACAAGCCGCTTTTTACCCGGCAAACTCACGATCTGGCTAGACTTTGACAAACCGATCTGCTATCTCGCCTAACCAATCGCAAGGCTACGGCTGCGCGAACGTTATATTTTTGCCTCCTGGCGCCGCCGTCGCCGCTGGCATTAACCAAACCAAAGGAACGTGATTCTCGTGCAGGTACTTGTCCGCGATAACAATGTCGACCAGGCTCTCCGCGCTCTCAAGAAGAAGATGCAGCGCGAAGGCATTTTCCGCGAAATGAAGATGCGCGACTACTACGAAAAGCCGTCGCAGAAGCGTGCTCGTGAGAAGGCTGAAGCTGTTCGTCGTGTTCGCAAGCTGGCACGCAAGCGCGCGCAGCGTGAAGGCTTGGTCGCACGCTAATCGTCGTCTTTTCGACGTTTTCAGATGTATGTGTGGCGGGGGCGAGTCGTTCGCCGCCGCCTTTTTGATTTATTCTGCGTACAAATCGGATTAGATCAGAACAGCCTGATATGACGCATGGGAAAGCGAACCCGATAATGGCAATCACGACTACCGAACGGCTCCGTACTTCGAACCTGCTCTTTTTTGTTTCGAAGCGCGCCGCCGCACTGCCAGCTTTGGCGATTCTTGCCGCAATCAGCCTATCCGGCTGCCAGACTGCTTCCACCGATAACGTGATCCGCATCGACAAGGCGCAGGGCTCCTCGGAGAATATCGCTTCGCTGACCTCGGTCATCAATGCCAATCCACAGGATCCGGAAGGCTACAATGTTCGCGGTACGGCCTACGGCCGCGGCGGAGATTTCAGCCGCGCGCTTGCGGACTTCAATCAGGCGATACAGCTCAATCCGAAGTTCTATCAGGCCTATGCCAACCGCGCGCTTATCTACCGCAACATGGGCAAGCTGCCGGAAGCGGTCGCGGACTACAATGCCGCGCTGCAGATCAATTCCAACTACGACGTCGCCTATATCGGCCGGGGCAATCTCTATCGCCAGTCAGGTCGCGACGACGACGCGTTCAACGACTATTCCAAGGCGATCAGCTTGGGAACGACGGATGGCCGTGCCTTCAACGGCCGCGGCGTGATCTATCAGAAGCGCAATCAGCAGGATAAGGCGATCGACGATTTCTCCAAGGCGATCTCGCTGTCCCCGAACTCGCCCGAGCCCTACAACAGCCGCGGCATTTCCTATCTTGCACAGAACGACGACGACAACGCCTTCGCCGACTTCAACCATGCGATCGATCTTGACAACAAGGTCGCCCAATCCTGGGCGAACCAAGCCTTCGTCTACGAGCGCAAAGGCGACAAGGCGAAAGCCCGCCGTTCCTACCAGCATGCCGTCAACCTTGATCCAAACTACCAGCCGGCCAGAGATGGCTTGGCGCGCGTGGGCGCCGGCTCCTGACATAGCCGCATAGCAATGAGACGTTGAGCCGCCGACGATCCTTCGTCCGGCGGCTTTTCTTTGCGTCATCGAACGCCTAGTCTCGAATATCTCCCCATCCAAACGAGACCACGACATGCCCTCCCCCCAGAAAATCATCGTTATCGGCGCTGGCATCATCGGCGCCTCCATCGCCTGGCATCTCCAGCGCAAGGGTGCGTCCGTCACGACAATCGCGCAAAAGATTGGCGGCGAGGCAACACCGAATTCCTTCGCCTGGATCAATGCCAGCTGGGGCAATCCCGAGTTCTATTTTCATTTCCGTCACCGCTCGATGGCCGAATGGTCGCGGCTTGCGGCGGATCTGCCCGGTCTGCCACTGTCCTGGTGTGGCGGATTGTGCTGGGATATGCCGGAGGCCGCACTGGATGCCTATGCCGCGCAACATCATGGTTGGGGCTATGGCATACAGCCGGTCAATCGTGCGACGAGCGTCATGATCGAGCCGAACCTCGCCACCCCACCCGACTATGCGTTGCATATCGCCGAGGAAGGCGCCGTCGAGCCCGTTGCTGCAGCCGAGCTGCTGCTGCAGGACGCCGGTCGTCATGGCGTCGGGCTTCTGCACGGTGTCGAGGTGACAAGTCTATTGACTGAGAACGGCAGGATCGCCGGCGTCGAGACAAATGAAGGGCCGATGCACGCCGATCATGTCGTTCTTGCCGCCGGCGCCGGCACGGCAGCAATTGCCGCATCGGCCGGCATTCATGTGCCGCTCGAAACGCCGCCTGGTCTGATCGTTCATTCCCGCCCCACGCCGAAACTGCTGAACGGCCTGGTGATGGCTCCGGAACTTCACATGCGCCAGACGATGGAAGGCCGGATTATTGCCGGCGGTGATTTCGGCGGCACCGCTCCCGGCGACAATCCACAGAAAGCCGCAGGCGAGCTTTTCGCCAAGGTGAAGGCGGCATTGAAGGGAGGCGATGCGTTGGAACTCGATTTCCATACCATCGGCTATCGTCCGACACCGAAAGACGGCCTGCCCATCCTCGGCGGTGTCGACGCCAGGCCAGGGCTCTATCTTGCGGTCCTTCATTCCGGCGTCACGCTCGCGCCGCTCGTCGGGCTGCTGGCAGCGGAGGAAATCCTCGATGGCAAGGAGGTTACGGAACTCTCCCCTTTCCGACTATCGCGCTTCGCCTAAGGCGGACGATGGGGTGCGGACGCGCAACCACAACGATGCATCACCGCCCCGTAAACGCCCGGGATTATTTACGATTTCACGGCAATGAATTTTCAGATGTTGCAAGGCAATTTGCCGAGCCCTAACATGGGTGCCCTGAGAGTATGTAGCTCAGGGTCTAGGCATGGGGGCGCTTGGCATGATGACCGGAACCGTTATTCTTGCTTCCGCAAGCGCTCCCGATCGTCATCGAGGTACGATCGGTTGATCGCACCATGAGGAAGCTGCATTTCCCGAAGGCGTCGATTGGGGCTTATCTGATCGCCATCGCACTGGCGATTGCCTTGCCCATTCTCGCCTTCGTCGCGCTGCTTTTGGTCCAGCTCGAAAACAATGAACGCGATGCATTGAAAGGCGACACCGTTCAGGACGCCCAGTCTTTGGCCCGCGTGATCGATCGGCAACTGCAGGATATGGCGACGACCCTGCGGCTGCTCTCCTCTTCGCCTGAGTTGGAGCACAACGATATCGAGACCTTTTTCACCCGGACGGAGACGGTGTTGCGCACCGATGCGCTTTTCGTCCTGCTCCTGGAAAAGGATGGCCAACTTCGGTTGAACACACGCTGGCCGCTCGGCAAGCCGCTTGGCAAGACGGGCAACATCGCCGCGCTGCAATCGGCGCTGGACTCCGGACGCATCGAGGCGTCCGATGTCTTCGTAGGCCCGAACGCCCGTCGATGGGTCTATAACGTCACCCTCCCGCTCGATCATTCGCCGGCCGGCGCCGCATTGGCGATAACCCAGGATGCGGATCAGCTCGCCAAGCTCATCACGACAGAAGCGCTCCCCCCGGGCTGGTCGGCCGCGGTCCTGGACAAATCCGGCCACGTCGTCGCCGCCGGCGGCCCGACGATCCTTTCCCCCGGCGATACATTCAACAAGGATATTCTGCCCAAATTGATCGCTTCCAGCGGCGTCTATCAGGATGACAAGGTCCTGCCGCACTCGCTGCTCGGCTATGCGCAGATCTCCGGCTGGTCATGGAAAGCGGTCGTGTGGGGGCCTGTCATCTCGGCACAGGCATCGCTGATGAGCACATGGCGTTTCCTGATTTATGGCGGCGTCACATTGCTGCTGGTCGCGCTGATCGCCGTCTATGCCCTGGCGCGCCAGGTGCGCATAACCATACAGAGCATCGCCGACATGGCGGATCGCATGGGCCGGGGCGAGATCGTGTCGCCGATCGACAGCAGTGTCGTCGAGGCCAATCAGGTGGCCGTCGCGCTTTCCAACGCGTCCTTCGACCGCAGCGTCACCGAAGACCGGCTGCATTTCGTCATGCACGAGCTCGTCCACCGCACCAAGAACCTGCTGGCGCTCGCCCAGGCGATGACCCGCCAGCTCGCACGCCAGACAGATAGCGTCGATACCTTCCAGCGCGCGGTCGCCGACCGGCTGGAAGGATTGGCGCGCTCGATAGAGGTCCTGACCAGCGAGCAATGGTCCGGCGTCTCGCTGCGCCGCGTGATCGACATCCATCTGGCGACCTTCCTGCAAGGGCCGCAACAGCTCGACGTAAAAGGCAACGATTTCCTGTTGAAGCCCGAAGCGGTGCAGAATCTCGGCTTGATCCTGCACGAGCTGGCAACGAATTCGGTAAAATACGGAGCGCTCTCGGCCCCCGAGGGCAAGATTGCCATCGAATGGACGAACGAGCCAGGTGAGACCGGACCGATGATCCGGTTCGTCTGGACTGAAAGCGACGGCCCGCCGGTCAAACCACCGACCGAGACCGGCTTCGGCACGACGGTCACGAAAGCCCATGCCGCCGCATCCTTCAGCGGTCATGTCGAGATCGATTTCCGGCCCGCTGGCCTCGTATGGATACTCACCGCCCCGCGCGCCACGATGGAGCGCAAGCGAACATAGAACGGGTTACGATCGGGAATGGGGTGTGAACGTTACTCGTTCATAGCCTTGACGATCTCTTCCGTCACCTTCTTGGCGTCACCAAGCAGCATCATCGTCCCGTCCTTGTAGAACAGGGTATTGTCGATGCCGGCATAGCCGGAGCCGAGGGAGCGCTTGACGAAGAGGCAGGTCTTGGCCTTGTCGACGTCGAGGATCGGCATGCCGTAGATCGGCGAGGTCTTGTCGTCGCGCGCGGCCGGATTGGTGACGTCGTTGGCACCGATGACATAGGCGACATCGGCCTGCGCAAATTCGGAATTGATGTCCTCGAGCTCGAACACCTCGTCATAGGGCACGTTTGCTTCGGCGAGCAGCACGTTCATATGGCCGGGCATCCGTCCGGCGACCGGATGGATAGCATATTTCACTTCGACGCCGTGCGCCTTCAGGCGATCGGCCATCTCGCGCAGCGCATGCTGGGCCTGGGCAACCGCCATGCCGTATCCTGGCACGATGATGACCTTTGAGGCATTCGCCATGAGATAGGCTGCATCCTCAGCCGAGCCGAGTTTGACGGTCTTGTCGGAATTATCGGCGCCGCCCGACACGCTTTCACCACCGAAGCCGCCGAGAATGACCGAGACGAAGGAGCGGTTCATGCCCTTGCACATGATGTAGGACAGGATCGCACCGGAGGACCCCACAAGCGCGCCGGTGATGATGAGCGCCAGATTGCCGAGCGTGAAGCCGATGCCGGCGGCCGCCCATCCGGAATAGGAATTCAGCATCGACACGACAACAGGCATGTCCGCCCCGCCGATCGGCACGATCAAGAGCACGCCGAGCGCCAGCGACAGGACGACGACGGCCCAGAAATCGAAATGGCTTTCGCTTACCGCAAGGCCGATGATGAAAAACACGATCAGGATAAGCAGGGCGGCATTGATGATGTGCCGGTATGGCAGCAGGATCGGCTTGCCGGACATGCGCCCGTCGAGCTTCAGGAAGGCGATGATCGAACCGGTAAAGGTCAAGGCACCGATGGCCACACCGATCGCCATTTCGATGCGGGCCTCGGTGTGGATGGATCCGATATTGCCGATGCCGAAGGAGGACGGCGTATAGAGCGCCGACGCCGCCACCAGAACCGCCGCCAGGCCGACCAGCGAGTGGAAGCCGGCCACGAGCTGCGGCATCGAGGTCATTGGGATGACACGGGCAATGTAGGCGCCCGCTCCGCCGCCGATGGCGAGGCCGAGAACGATCAGCACGAAGCCGCCGAAGGACGGCGTCGCCAGCACCAACGTCGTGACGATGGCAATGCCCATGCCGATCATGCCGTACAGATTGCCGCGCCGGCTGGTTGCCGGATGGGAAAGGCCGCGCAGCGCCAGAACGAACAGGACGCCGGAAACCAGATAGAGGAAAGCCGCGATATTGGTCAGCATGCCGCCCTCACTTGTCTTTCTTCTTGTACATCGCCAGCATGCGCTGGGTGACAAGGAAGCCGCCGACGATATTGACCGAAACGAGCACCAGCGCCACGAAGCCGAAGCCCGTGGCCAATCCGCTGGCGGAAATACCGACCGCCAGCAGCGCGCCGACGACGATGACCGAGGAGATGGCGTTCGTTACCGCCATCAGCGGCGTGTGCAGGGCCGGCGTCACCGACCAGACCACATAGTAGCCGACGAAGATCGCCAGCACGAAGATCGCGAACTGGAAGACGAAGGGATCGATCGCCCCGCCGGTTGCGGCGCTGGCCGCCTCAGGCGCTTGTGCCGCAGCGGTCATGACGGCGGTAACGGCATCATTCAGTTGCTGGAGTGCCCGATCCATTGCTTGGCTGGCCATTTCAGAGATCTCCCTTCTTGACCGTCGGCTGGTCGGGATCGACGAAATTCGGGTGCACGACTTCGCCGCCATCGGTCAGCATCGTCGCCTTGATCAACTCGTCGGCGCGATTGAGGCCGAGGCTCTTGCTGTCCTTGTCGACCATCGTTTCCAGGAAGGTGACGAGGTTCTTGGCATAGAGAGCCGACGCGCTCGCCGGGATCCGGCCGGCCATATTGGGATATCCGACCACCCTGACGCCTTCGACATCGGCCACGGCGCCGTATTCAACGCCCTCGATATTGCCGCCGCGCTCGACGGCGAGATCGACCGCGACCGCACCCGGGCGCATGGCCTTCAGCATGTCGCGGCTGACAAGCCGAGGGGCAGGACGTCCAGGGATAAGCGCTGTTGTGATGACGATATCCTGCTTGGCGATGTGATCCGCGACCAGCGCTGCCTGCTTGGCCTGATATTCCCCGGACATTTCCTTGGCGTAGCCGCCGGCGGTTTCGGCGGCCTTGAACTCCTCGTCCTCGACAGCGATGAATTTCGCGCCGAGCGAGGCGACCTGCTCCTTGGCTGCCGGACGCACGTCGGTGGCCGACACCAGAGCACCCAGCCGCCTTGCCGTCGCGATCGCCTGCAGACCGGCGACGCCGGCGCCCATGACGAAGACCTTTGCCGCCGGCACCGTACCCGCCGCCGTCATCATCATCGGCAGCGCCCGGTCATAAACGGCGGCAGCCTCGATGACTGCCTGATAACCGGCAAGGTTTGCCTGCGACGACAGGACATCCATCGACTGCGCGCGCGTGATGCGGGGCATCAGTTCCATGGCGAAGCTCGTCAGCCCGGCGCGCGCCATCTCGACAAGGGCTGCCTCGTTGCCATAGGGATCCATGATGGCGATCACGATCGCGCCGGTCTTGTAGCCGGTCATCTCCTTGCTCGTCGGTCGCCTGACCTTGAGAATGACATCGGCCCGCTTGGCATCCTTCACAGCGCCGATACGCGCACCGATGGCCTCGTATTCGCGGTCAGGAATGCGCGAGGAAGCGCCCGCACCGGCTTCAATCACGACGTCGAAGCCGAGGCTTCTCATCTTTTTCACTGTCTCGACGGACGCCGCGACGCGCGCTTCCTCCGCCACGCTTTCCTTGGCCACGAAAACCAAATTACCCAACGACAACACCTCGCATCAAACGGCCGCACGCCCTAATGCGGTGGCGTGACAGCCCGCAGAATTACGGGAAGGCCCGAGCCAGATAGGCCCGGCGTCGATCAGCGCTGGAATGTCAGCGCAACAGGATAATGCTGGCGATGGAAAGAACAATGAAAATGAGGACGCCACCGAGGAAGCCGGCATGGCCGAAGAAGCCTGCCGCCATGGCGATCAACAATGCGGCAATGATCGCAGATCCGACCCGGGCGCTCGAGAGGAAAAGATTATAAGTCTTCTCATGCTCCTTGTAGTCCATAGGAGCACCGGTTTCAGCGGGTCCGGTATTATGTTCGGCCATTCAAAAATCTCCCCTCGATGCGCTCCTCCCGAAAGACCCGACAACAGACGGGCGGTTGGAGTTCGTCCTCAAAAGCCACGGCATCTGGTAAGGAGATGCCGCAGCCGAATTTCCTCTACCGAGGGGTTACACAAAGCGACGAAAAATGCAATGCACGAGAAGGTCGCATCAGTGCGCAGGCTAGCCGAATTGCCCGCGAATATCACGCCGGACGCCGCTTGCCAGTCTCGCGGTCGGCAGAATGGTCAAGGGAGGCGAGCCGGTATCCTCGCCGCGGGAAAACATCATGCGCCGCTCGCAGGGCTCGGAATCGAAGAACGGATATCGCTGCATCAGCTTGCCGCGGATCTCCTTTGATCGAGATGCCAGAAGCGTCAATTCGAAACCATAGGTCTTGGTCATGCGGGGCGGAACGACCGTATCGGCGTAGAACACACGCTTGTAAAAGGCCGCATGCGCCGGACGAATATGCTGCATCACCCTGTCGGTGTCGAAATAGATGGCACCCACGATCGCCGGTCTCAGCGTCAGATAGGGCAAGGCCGGCAATTCCAGCTCGAAATCGGGGTCGACGGCAAAGCGTGCCGGGTCGATCAACGTCATGCCGGCATCGAGGAAGGCATGAATTTCGTCCGGGAAAATGCCGGTTGACTGGCACACGCGATGATCCGGCGTGACATGGTGTATCCGCACCGTGCTCACCAGCTCCTCGTAATAGTAGACGCCGAAGATATAGGCATGGTCGTCGAAGTCTATGTCGTCGATCAGGTTCTTGGCCGCCACGGGCAAGACTGCGTGCGCCTTATAGGCCTTGTAACGCAGCCGCGCGACATCCTCCATGTCCTCGCTGCTTTCAATTCGGCGGTATTCTACGTGATCGAGCACCTCCATCAGCTTGCCGGCAAAGCCGCTTTCTTTAATACTCACATGAGTCATGGTTAATGTTCCGTTATGATTAACGGAACATTATTGGTATTAAGAGAAAAATTGATCAATGTTTGTTTCAAATTTTCATTAACTATTCGTTCATAAAGGTTAATTTTTCAACGAATACCGGTATAGATTCGAATATGATCAGGTTCTGAATATTGCATTACTGCTATTCATGAAGGTGCGCATGCGGCCACCGGAACCATCCTATGAAGGCACAGGCCTGATATTCGTGGAGGCAGTCAGGTGACTGTCAGCTCTGGTCTGATGTGGAAAGAACGACGTGAATGGCATGCACCGGCGGGGCGGTGAGACACGGTCGTTACTATGCGCCTTTCAGGGCAGGTGCTTCAGCGACGCGGTCTGAAAAGCTTCGACCGCCTCACGCGACATTGTCCTGCCGCAGGGCCGGCTGCCGGCGGCTGAGGCTGTCGACCATCTCGGCGACTTGTTCGCGCGACACGGGAACAGAGAACACATAACCCTGGATGATGTCAGCCAGGTTCTTCTCAACGACTAGCGCCAGTTGCTCGAGCGTCTCCACACCCTCGATCACGATGTGGAGGCTGAGGGCGCGGGAGAGATCGACGATGCCGCACAGCAGCTTGAAACGACGGCTGTCGGTCGTGATGTCGCGGACGAAGGAGCGATCGATCTTGACGACATCCACGGGCAGCGAATCGAGATAGCTAAGGCTGGAGAAGCCCGTTCCGAAATCATCGATGGCGACCGTGATGCCTCTGGCACGCAGATCGGCAAGAATGGACCGGACTGTCGCCACCTCGTCCATCAGGCAGCTTTCCGTGACTTCGAGATGCAACCGTGACGGCTCCAGCCCCGATGCTTCCAGTGCATCCATGACGATATCGACGATGTCGTTGCTGCGCAGATCCTGTGCCGAGAGGTTGACCGACACCGACACTGGCGCTGGCCATGAAACGCAATCCCGACAGGCCTGGTTGATCATGAAGCGGGTGATACCGCCAACGATGCCCATCTCCTCGGCGATCTGCACGAAGATGTTGGGAGGGATGGAGCCCTTCTCCGGATGAATCCATCGCGCCAGGGCTTCGCAGCAATCGATGCGGGAGCCATCCGGCGTGAACATGGGCTGATACACCGCCTGAAGGCGGCCGGCTTCCACCGCCTCGCGCAGATCCTCCTTCAGCTTTTGCCGCTCGACGTAGCGCGCATCCATCTCCTCTTCGAAGGCGGTGCAGCCACCCTTCATCCGCAGCTTGGCATCGAACAGCGCCAGGTCGGCCTTGATCTGCCATTCCTCCGAGCGGAATTCGCGGCTCGACATGGTCACGTAACCGCCGCTGAAGGAAATCCGAAAGCTGTTGCCATCCACATCGTAAGTGCCCGTCACCGCGGCATGCAACGCCTGCACGCAGCTACCCACGTCCGACGCGCCATCCTCATTCGGGAAAAACAGCACGAACTGATCGCCCACCAGACGCGCGGCAAGCGCCGTGGTGCCGGCAAGCTCCTTCAGACGCTCAGCGATGGCGACCAGCAGACGGTCTCCGGTCACATGCCCCTTGGTGTCATTCACATGTTTAAAGTCGTCGACATCGAGAACCAGGATGCCGATCTGGCTTTCTCTGGTGCGAGCGGCAAGCTGCTCCTTGACCAGCTCGACGAAATATTCACGGTTCGGCAAGCCCGTCAGTGGGTCGTAGCGCACCATATGCAGGATCTTGCGCTCCGCCCGGATACGCACTGTCACATCCTCGAAGATCAGGATAACGACACCGTCGGCGCGACGGCTGGCCGCGAACTCCAGAAACTGATCCTCATTGAACTGAATGAGCGTGCGGGAGAGCGAACCGCTGACGAGTTGCGCCATCTGCCGCTGGATCAATCCAGGCAAGGAGCCGTCGATGAATGCATGACGCGCACCATACCGCAGCACGACGTCGAATTCGCAATCCTTCAGCTGCTCCTGATGTGTGAAATTCAGGAGTTCGCATGCCTTGCGATTGACCACGAGGATACGGTTATGGGCATCCAGCATGAACAGGCCATGCGTCATATTATTGAGCGCGGTGTCGAACCGGTCGGCAATCTGCGATATCTCACGCGACGCGATGACATTCTTATAGAGAAACTCGCGCACGCCGTTTGCCATCGCGCGCGTCGTCAACCCGAAGGGAACGAGCATGATGGAAACGATCGCCTTATAGAGCTGTTGCGACATCAGGCAGGCGATGATGATCGGCAGGCAGCATGCCAGGGTCTGGAGGTCGATCGCTTTCTGGGAACCATAGTTGCGGCCGACGATCGACACCATCGACGCCATGGTCACCGCGATGCAGATGAATTCAGCCAGCGGATCCTGCACGATCAGGATGGCATAGCCGCTGCCGATGCCGAGAATGGACGCGGTTGCCGCAGCACCGATCACATAGCGGGTTTCCCAACGAGCGATATCGGCACGCGCGAAGCTGTGCTTGTCGGCGGCATCGAATAACCAGAAGGAGTACATGCGTAACGCAAAGACAGCGGCAAAAGCCAGGCACAGAACGAGATATATATTTGCACGCGTACTCAGGAAAACGACGACGTATGTCAGGATGTGAACGAACACCCCCGTAAACAGCGTTTTACGGTTTCCGAAAAGCGAACTGACGAACGACAGATAGACATCTGTCGGTACGGTGTCCGGGCTTGGAGGCTTCATTCAGAGTTCCCCTGATGCGGCGGACACCCTAGGTGAAACGTTTTAAAATTTGATTGCCCAAATAGGATGCATCCGGGCGAATTTACCAATCATGCCGGTAACTTACGCTGATTTAAAGTTGCACACCACATCGTATTCGCGCATTCACCTAACGATTACTCTACCCGCGATATATGTTTCAAGTCACTCATGAAAAGCAGAGTATTACCGAGGCTTAAACAACGTCGATCAAAGTTTGCCCGCCCGCTGCTGGATCATCATGAACGTATCGAAAGTATATTCCGAGAGCTGCATCCAAAGATAGGCATCCTTTTTATAGGCTACCTGATCCTCATAGATACGTTTGAAGTAGGCGTTCGACTTTGAAAGATCGGCGTACAATCCGCTGGCCGCCTGAAAACAAGCTTCCATGATCTCCTGGCTGAAAGGACGAAGCGTCACGCCCTGCTGCACGATATCCTTCAGCGCGTGGGGGTTCTTGACATCATATTTCGCCAGCATGTTGGTGTTGGCGAAGGCACAGGCATCGGCCAGGATCGCCTGATAGTTTTTCGGAAGCGCGCCCCATTTTTCCAGATTGAAGAAGGCGTGCACGACAGCACCGCCCTCCCACCATCCGGGATAATAGTAGTATTTGGCGATCTTCTGCAGCCCGAGCTTCAGGTCGTCGTAGGGGCCGACCCATTCGGCGGCATCGACCGTGCCCTTGTCCAGCGCGTCGTAAACGCCACTGACGGCAATGTCCTGTTGCGGTATCACGCCGATCTTCTCGATCACCTTACCCGCAAGGCCCGCGATGCGCATCTTCAAGCCCTTTAGATCATCCAGCGTATTGATTTCCTTGCGGAACCAGCCGCCCATCTGCGCCCCGGTATTACCGGCCGGGAGGCCCATTATGCCTTGCGTGGCATAGAACTCGTTCATCAGTTTGTTGCCGTCGCCCTGGTAGAACCACGCATTGGTAAGCCGGGCATTCAGGCCGAAGGGAATGGCCGTGCCAATGGCGTAGGTCGGGTCCTTGTTCCAGAAATAATAGGAACAGGTGTGCGCGGCATCGACCGTGCCGGCGCTCACCGCATCGGCAGCCTGCGCGCCAGGCACGATTTCGCCGGCTTCATAGGTCTGGATGACGAAATTGCCGTTTGTCGCGTCGGAAACATGCGCGGCGATATCCTCGGCACCGCCGTAGATCGTATCCAGGCTCTTCGGAAAGGACGATGTCATCTTCCAGGTGATCTTGGGATATTCCTGGGCCAGGGCCGGGCTCGCAAGCGCGGAGGCGGCAGCACCCGCGCCAACTGCTCCTGCCCGCCTGATGAAGGAACGGCGATCCATTGAAATCTCCCATACGGACGGCATTGCTGGGGAACGACGTTCCCGGTCATGGCGCAAGGCATGGAACTAACCACGCCGCACACGGTCTTTCAAGTTTGCTTTCGCATCGCATTATGGCGATTCCTGTACATCCTCATGACGAACGGAAACAAAGCCTTATCGAAACCGCTCCGCGTTGCCGGCCGCGCGCTCTTCGCGTAGATTTGCAGCCGGGATAATCCGCCCTCGGATTGACATCATGATCATTCAGGGGTCTCAACGAATAATCGTTTCGCATCTTCCGGAGCCTTGAATGTCCAGACCGATCATCGCCATTCCCGCAGACATCCGCGAGTTCGACGGCGCGACCTGGCATGCGGTGCAGCAACAATACGTCCAGGCCACCGTCAAGGCTGCGGGGCTGATGGCGCTGATCGTCCCGGCGCTGGAAGCAGAGAATGATGCGGACGCCATTCTGGACCGCGTCGACGGACTGCTCGTCTCCGGCTCTGCCAGCAACGTTCATCCATCGCTCTATGGCAAAGAGGCTCTTGAGAGCGACGGTCCTTTCGATCCGGCACGCGATGCGACATCTTTGCCGCTCATCCGCCGAGCCATCGATCGCGCCATTCCCATGCTTGCCATCTGCCGCGGCATTCAGGAACTGAACGTCGCCCTCGGCGGCACGCTTGCAAGCGAGATCCACGAACAGCCGGGCATCTGGGACCATCGCAAGCCGCAGAATGTCGATCGCGATACGATGTATTCCATCCGCCAGAGCGTTTTCGTCAAGGAAGGCTCCTGCATCGCCCGCGTCGTCGGCCCGGGCGAAGTGCGGGTCAACTCGCTGCATCGCCAGGCGATTGCCGATACGGCCCCGAGACTGCAGGTAGAGGCTCTGGCCGAAGACGGCACGATCGAAGCCGTCTCCGTCATCGGCGCGAAGGCCTTTGCCGTCGGCGTGCAATGGCATCCGGAATATTGGGCGGAAACGGACTCGCCGTCACGCAAGCTCTTTGTGGCATTCGGCGACGCCGTGCGCGACTATGCTGCGAGCAAGGAGCGGCTCGTCGCCGCTTCTCATCAGCAAAAAGCCGTTTGATCAGCCGCGCGGCTTGACCGGAGTTTCCGGCACCGGCGTCAGCGGCTTGCCCTTTTCGAACCACTCGATGATGTTGTCGGCGACGAGATCGGCCATAGCGTCGCGTGTTGGCACAGAGGCGGAAGCCACATGCGGCAATAGCGAAACGTTCGGCAGCGTGAGATAGCCGGCCGGAACGTTAGGCTCGTCGTAAAACACGTCGAGGCCGGCGGCGCCGAGCGTTCCGTTGCAGAGTGCCGCGATCAGGGCGTCGTCGTCGACGGACCAACCGCGACCGACATTGATGAACACGCCTCGCGGTCCAAGCGCCGAAAGGATCTCGGCATTGATCACCTTATGCGTTTCCGGCGTCTTGGGCACGATGGAGATCAGCGTATCCACCGATTGAGCCATCTCCTTCAGGGTCGGATAGTAGTCGTAGGGCAACGAGTCGCGCGGCGAGCGCGTGTGATAGCCGATCTTCACCTTGAACGGCTCAAGCCTTCTCGCGATCTCCAGGCCGATGCGGCCGAGACCGTAAATGCCGACTCGGCGTCCCTTCATCGAGAAGGGCGAGAGCGGAAAGGCACCATCCTTCACCCAGCGCCCATCGCGCAGCCAGCTTTCCGCTTTCGGAAATTGCCGCAGCGTGTTCAGCAGAAGAGCGATCGCCGTGTCGGCAACTTCATCGTTCAGGACATCGGGCGTGTTGGTGACGACGATCCCCTTCGAGGCGGCATGCTTGACGTCGATGCCGTCATAACCGACGCCGAAATTGGCGATGACTTCGAGATGCGGAAAGGCATCGATCCAGGCGGCATTCACGCCACCGGCGACCGCAATGCCGCGCACACGCGCCGCGACGTCCGCATCGACCTGAGGCCCATCGGTGCGATCGACGGAGACGACCTCGAATTGCTTCCCAAGCCTTTCAAGAACACGCGGGTGTATCTTCCCCGGAACGAGGACGGTAGTGCGATTATCGGACATGGATCTTCCTCTTGAGAAACGGTTCGGCGCTACTGGCGAGCTTTGTAGGGCGTCGTCGACTGGCGGATGCGCATTTCCGGCTTGATAAGATGAATACCATCCGGCTCATGGCTTCCCGCTAACCTATCCAAAAGTGCTCGGGCTGCAAGCCTTCCGACCTCGGCCTGGCCGTTCCACACGGTGGTCAGCGCAGGCGTTGCGATCGCCGCCTCCTCCAGGTCGTCATAGCCGGTGACCGAGATGTCCCGTCCCGGCACGAGACCCGCGCGGGAAATGCCGTTCATGAGGCCGATGGCGACCAGATCGTTCCAGCAGACCGCCGCGGTCGGCTTCTGCGGCAGCGACAGGAAATGCACGGCTGCCTCGAAACCGCCCTGCTTGGAGCGCGCGCCGGGAATGCGCAGATCGGGATCGACTTCGATGCCCGCCTTGCGCAGCGCATTGACATAGCCCTGATAACGGTCGCGCCCGGTCGAGGTCTGGTCCGTGCCGCCGATCATGGCGATGGTGCGATGGCCGAGGCTGATCAGGTGGTTGGTCGCAAGCGAAATTCCGTAGCTGTCGTCGCCGCGAAAGGTCGGCAGATCCAGCGCCTCGATCTGGCGCGCCACAAGGATGGCCGGCATGCCGTTTTCTTCCGCCAGCTCGAAATCTTCGGGCGGCGTTCCAATCGCCGGCGACATGATGACACCGTCGCCGCCGAGTTGCAGCAGCGTCTCGATGAAGGTCCGCTGCTTCTCGACCGAATCATAATGGTTGGAAAGGATGAAGGTGTGGCGGCTGCGGTCGAGCTCGCTTTCGATCGCCTTGAGGATTTCCCCGTAAAAGGGGTTCATGATGTCGTGAACGACGACGCCGATGATCCCGGACCGCGATGTCCTGAGACTGGCCGCGCGACGGTTGTAGATATAACCCAGCGCGCGAGCCTGATCCTTGATCTTTTCGCGCGTGTTGGTCGCGACCAGCGGACTGTCGCGTAAGGCTAAGGATACCGTTGCTGTTGAAATGCCAAGCGTTTCCGCAATCGTCGAAAGCTTTATCTTTTGCGCCACGCGCACCCTCCCCGTGAAACGCAGCCATATTCACATTCCGTCGTTTAGCGATTCCGGAATTTAAAATATTTAATTAAAAGGTTTAATCACGTCGTGCAACTTGAATTCTCGGGGATTCTCAAAATTCGTCTTCGTCCTCGTCGTCATCCCCGGCCTGGAGATTGCTTTCGATCGCCTTGAGCAGGCGCACGAGCGAGCGGATGTCCTTCTCGGAGAAGCCGCGTGTAGCGAGTTCGTCACAACTGGCCGCCGAGCTTTCGATCTCGCTGACGCTGTTGCGCCCCGTTTCGGTAAGATAGACCTTGGTCAATCGGGCATCCTCGGCATCCGGCCGCCGCTCGACGAAGCCCTGCGCCTCCATGCGGCCGATCGTACGCGTCATCGTCGGCGCCTTGACGCCGAGCTTCTGCGCCAGCGATCCGGCGGGTAAGCCATCGCTTGCAGCGAGCGCGAGAATGACGCCATCCTGCCCGGCATAAAGACCGCTCGCCGTAAGGCTCCGCGTTATCACCGTACGCATCGACCGCGCCGCCTGCGTCAATGCTGGCGACAGATCGGCAAGCGTGTAGTCGCGGTGATCCTTCTTTTTACCTGACTTACTTTTCTTCCCGACCTTGTTCTTCTTACCCATCGTGATTCCGTTGACCTTTTCGCCGATGCGCCATCACGCTATGACATTGCGCAGGTTATTGACATAAACAAGAGGCACACCCTCAGATGGCGCATCCTTTGCCATGTTTCGACGACAATGATGGGACATTGACGCCGCGGGAGCGGGCAAACTGGATCGCCGTGCTGCCGCTTGGCGCCTATGAGCAACACGGCCCGCATCTGCCCTTCGAGACCGACACGTTGATCGCCGAAGGCATCGTCTCGCGTCTGAAGGTCGCCCTGCCCGCCAATTTACCCGTCACCTTCCTGGCCGTCGAGCCTGTCGGCTACTCCGTCGAGCATATGGACGTCGCCGGTTCGAAGACCCTGGCCTTCGACGAAGCCATCTGCCGCTGGCTCGGCATCGCCGAGCGGATGAGCGGGCTCGGCATCCGCAAACTCGTCATGCTCAATGCCCACGGCGGAAACTCACCGCTCATGACCATCGTCGCGACGGAAGCGCGCGTGCGCTTCGCCATGCTGGCGGTGGCAACCAGCTGGACCCGCTTCGGCATTCCGGACGGACTGATCGCGCCTGATGACAAGGCCATCGACATTCACGGCGGCGATATCGAGACTTCTGTCATGCTTGCCCTGCATCCTGAAAAAGTCGATATGTCGAAGGCTGCGGATTTCCCATCCCTGCAGTCCGACTATATGCAGCGCTTCAAGCACTTGCGAGCCTATGGGCCGCATGCATTCGGCTGGAAGATGTCCGATCTGAGCACTCAGGGTGTCACCGGCAATGCTGGCGCCGCCACAGCGGAAAAAGGCGAAAGGCTGATTGCGCATGCGGTGCAAGGGCTTGTCGAACTGCTTGAGGATGTCGACAGCTTCGATGTGACGACGCTGACCTGACCACGCGGCCCAATCTCCTGATCCCAAACCTAATGTGATCTTATAACATACAAAAGCCTTTGAACTGACGTTGCCAACTCCTTATATGGAACCCGATCAATGTCCGCTCCCCGGGGCAACCTTCCATATTTCGAGGCTCCCATGACCGAAACAGCCACGCAAAAGCCCATTCCCGTTACCGTTCTCACCGGCTATCTCGGCGCCGGCAAGACGACGCTGCTCAATCGCATCCTCTCCGAAAACCACGGCAAGAAATACGCCGTCATCGTCAACGAGTTCGGCGAGATCGGCATCGACAACGACCTCATCGTCGAGTCGGATGAAGAAATCTACGAGATGAACAATGGCTGCGTCTGCTGCACGGTGCGCGGCGACCTCATCCGCGTCGTCGAGGGCCTGATGCGCCGCCCTGGCCGCTTTGACGGCATCATCGTCGAAACGACGGGCCTTGCCGATCCGGTTCCCGTCGCCCAGACCTTTTTCATGGACGACGACGTCCGCGCCAAGACCGAACTCGACGCCGTCGTTGCGCTTGTCGACGCCAAGCACCTGCCGCTGCGCTTGAAGGACAGCCGCGAGGCCGAAGACCAGATCGCTTTTGCTGACGTTGTCGTCATCAACAAGTCCGATCTCGTATCGCCGGCCGAGTTGGCCCAGATCGAGGACATCGTCCGCGCGATCAACCCGGCCGCCCGCGTCTACAAGACGACCCGCTCCGGCGTCGACCTCGCCCGCGTGCTGAACCAGGGTGCCTTCAATCTGGAACGGGCTCTCGAAAACGACCCGCATTTCCTCGAGCACGGCCATGACGACCATGTCTGCGGCCCGGATTGCGATCATGACCATCACGACCATGATCACCACCATCATGGCCACGACCATCACCACCATGATCATGACCACGACCACCATAGCCACGCCCCTTCGCCCATCCACGACGTGACCGTGCAATCGGTGTCGCTGCGCGGCGGCGAGATGAATGCGGAGCGCTTCTTCCCCTGGATCCAGAAGATCACGCAGACTCAGGGGCCGAACATCCTGCGCCTCAAAGGCATCATCGCCTTCAAGAACGATCCGGAGCGCTATGTCGTCCAAGGCGTGCACATGATCATCGAGGGCGACCATCAGCGTGCCTGGAAGGATGGCGAAAAGCATGAGAGCCGCCTGGTCTTCATCGGCCGCGAACTCGACCGCGAAAAGCTGGAAGCAAGCTTCAAGGCTTGCGAGGCGTCTGCCTGATGCCGACTGTCGCTCCGCTTGATATCGACGGCCACGTTCTGGCCGTCGAATTTTTGGGGGACACCCCCTTCTTCGCCAGCGCCGCCGGCGCAATCCATCGCCTGGAAGGTGGAGACAAGGTCACCGAGGCACATCGGGGCATGCTGACCTGCATTCGCGACCCCCATAGCGACAGCCTGATTTCCGGTGGCGAGGACGGTAAAGTCCTGCGGATTGCGGCCGATGGCAGTGTGACGGTTCTGGCCGAGGTCCCGCGCAAATGGATCGGGCAGATTGCCGCCGGTCCGCAGGGTGCGGTGGCCTACTCCTATGGAAAGAGCACCTTCGTGCGGCTGTCCGACGGCACGACGAAGGAGTTTCCGGAAGAACGCACGGTCGAGGGCATCGCCTTCGCTCCCAAGGGCTTGCGCATCGCCGTCGCCCGCTACAACGGCGTGTCGCTTCACTGGGTCGGCATGAGCGCGCAGCCGGTCAATCTGGAATGGAAGGGCGCCCATACCGGCGTCACTTTCTCGCCGGACGGCCAGTTCATCGTGACAACCATGCAGGAAAACGCCCTGCATGGCTGGAAGCTGGATGTCAAGCCAGGCGCCGAAGCCAGGCACATGCGCATGACGGGCTATCCCGCCAAGGTGAAATCCCTGTCCTGGTCCAACAAGGGCAAATGGCTCGCCTCTTCCGGCGCGCCGGCGGCGATCGTCTGGCCCTTCCAGGGCAAGGACGGACCGATGGGCAAGGCGCCGCTCGAGCTCGGCACCCGCGCCAACATCATGGCGACCTCGGTGAAATTCCACGCCGCCGAGGATATTCTCGCCATCGGCTTCATCGACGGCATGATCCTGGCGGTCCGTCTTGGCGACGCCAAGGAAGCGCTCTTGCGCCGGCCGGGCAAGGGTGCGATCACATCGATGAGCTGGAGCAAATCCGGCAAGCTGCTCGCCTTTGCCTCCGAGGCCGGCGATTGCGGCGTCGTAGACGTTTCCGGTTGAACAGAAAGACAGGATCATGCCTCAGTCGGGAACGGCAATTGCCGGAAATGCCCCTGCCCCAGCCGAAAACGTCTGGGATGTGATCCGCCGCGAGGCCGCCGATCTCGCTGAGCGCGAGCCGACGCTCGCCCCGCTGCTGCGAGCGCAGATCCTGGCCAGCCGCTCGGATGCAGACAGCCTTGCCAATGTGCTCGCCGCACGGCTTTGCGTCGTCCGGATCGAGCACGACGATCTGCTTTCGCTGCTGTCCGGCGTGCTGGCGCGGCATGTCGCAATTCTGCAAGCGACGGAGGCCGATCTCGTCGCCGTGCGCACCCGCGATCCCGCCTGCACGACCTATCTGCATGCGCTTTTGAATTTGAAGGGCTTTCACGCCCTGCAGACCCACCGCATCGCCCATGCGCTCTGGACCGAAGGCCGCACCGAAATCGCCAGCTGGCTTTCCAACCTCGTCTCGCTCGTCTTCGGCCCGGATATTCATCCGGCGGCCAGGATCGGTTCTTCCATCATGCTCGATCATGGCTCCGGCATCGTCATCGGCGAGACAGCCGTGATCGAGGATGAGGTTTCCATCCTGCAGAACGTCACGCTTGGCGGCACCGGCAAGGAAAGCGGAGACCGGCATCCGAAGATCCGCCACGGCGTGATGATCGGCGCCGGCGCCAAGATCCTCGGCAACATCGAAGTCGGTGCCTTCAGCAAGGTGGCGGCGGGCAGCGTGGTGGTGAAGCCCGTCCCACCCCACTGCACCGTTGCCGGCGTCCCGGCCACGGTGGTGCGCATCCACCCAGCCGACGAGATCCCGGCGGAAACGATGGATCAGAATATCTAATTCTAGTTTCCGAGCCATCGTGGCCACCCCTCCTTCGAGGCTCCGCCCCCTTCGACAGGCTCAGGGGCTGCGCACATCGGGATAAGGCGGGGTGAGTTCGGAGCCACGACAAACGATTGAGCCTTCTTTGCCGCCAAGTGGGGAAGAACTAGCCCTCATGGTGAGGAGGCCCACGGGGCCGTCTTGACCCCCGAGGGCGGGTGATCAGCTGCCTCCCCCGCCCGTGACATAAGGTAGCATCGCCAGCGCCGTTATGTCTCGCCAGCATACAAACCTCTCCGTCATCTCAGCAAAATCAGCCGCCCAGCCGCACCCCTCACGCGCGCAATCCTCCTCCCCTTCATGGAACTGTCATACTCCGTTGATAGCTCGAAAGAGTTCTCTATGCCCGGCGCGGCGCAACAAGCGCCGGAGCAATGCCCCCACTCGAAGAGGATATGACGATGACCAGTCTTTCGCGTCGCGCCGCCCTTGCAGCCGGCAGCGCGCTTACCCTTATTTCGCTCTGTTCCACCGCCGGCGCCGCCGATATGGCGCCCGCGCCGAATACCGCAACGCCGATCAAGCACCTGGTGGTTATTTTCCAGGAAAACGTCTCTTTCGACCATTACTTCGCGACCTACCCCAAGGCCGCCAACATCGCCGGCGAGCCGGAATTCAAGGCCGCCGACAACACGCCGACCGACATCAACACGCTGGCAAATGCGGGCCTGCTGGACAACAATCCGAACAAGACCAACACGGCGAACGGCGCCGACGCCGCAGCCCCCTTCCGCCTCGATCGCACGCAGGCGGCCACCCAGTCCCAGAACCACGGCTATACTGCCGAGCAGGCCGCCTATAACAATTTCGCCATGGACCTCTTTCCGGCCAATACCGGCAGGGGCACCAAGGGTGCGGCCGGCGCCTTCGGCACGAAGGGCCAGGTCATGGGCTATTATGACGGCAACACCGTCACCGCCCTCTGGAACTACGCTCAGCATTACGCACTGAACGACAATTCCTTCTCTACCAACTTTGGCCCCTCGACCCCCGGCGCCCTGAACCTCATCTCCGGCCAGACCAATGGTGCCATCCTGCCGCCCGGCTACACGTTGGAAAGCGACGGCACCTATTCGAAGGGGCGCATCGTGCCCGATGGCAGCGGCGGCTGGACCGCGATCAGCGATTTCGACCCGACAGGCGACGTCTGCTCGACCGGCCAGACGGCCCTGATGTATGGCAAGAACATCGGCGACATGCTGAACGAGCACAAGATCACCTGGGGCTTCTTCGAAGGCGGCTTCGACCTGACGTTGACCAACCCCGACGGCACGACCGGCTGCAAGCGTGCGACCACCTCGACCGTCACCAAGGTCAACTACACGGATTACATCCCGCATCACCAGCCGTTCCAGTACTACGCCTCGACCGCCAATCCGACGCATGCGCGCCCGTCCTCCGTGGCCGCGATCGGCACCACGGACGCCGCCAACCATCAGTACGACACAACCGACTTCTATGCGGCGCTGAAGAACGGCAACATGCCGGCCGTCAGCTTCCTGAAGGCGCCTGCCTATCAGGACGGCCATGCCGGCTATTCCGACCCGCTCGACGAGCAGGAATTCGTGACCCAGCTGGTCAACACCGTCCAGGACTCGCCGGACTGGAAGGACACCGCCATCATCATCCTCTACGACGACTCCGATGGCTGGTATGATCACGCCCATGCAGTCGTCAATCCGTCCAAACTCGGCGTCAAGGGTTATGACGTGCTGACAGGTGGCGACAGCTGTTCGACCGGCACGCCGCTGCCCGGTGTGAGCGGACAGCCGGCCCAGGGCCGTTGCGGCTACGGCACGCGTCAGCCGCTGCTGGTCATCTCGCCCTACTCCAAGGTCAACTTCGTCGATCACACGCTGACCGACCAGACCTCGGTCATGCGTTTCATCGAGGATAACTGGATGGGCGGCGCCCGCCTTGGCGGCGGCTCATTCGATGCCATCTCCGGCTCGCTGAAGGCCATGTTCGACTGGTCCAAGGGCGATACGCCGAAGCTGATCCTCGATCCGAAGACCGGCAACCAGGCCTCTTGATGCACAAAGGGGGGACGAAAATGCCCTTGCAGATCGACCGCCGTCTCCTGCCCTTCATCGCACTCGCGGGCCTATCGCTCGCGAGTGCGGCCATTGGCGCGGCAAGCAAGCCGGTCGCCAATGCTGCCGCCACGGACGGCTATGACAGCCCGGCGCCGCTGAGTGCCGTCGCCCAGCTCGGCAAGCAGCTCTTTTTCGATCCGACGCTATCGGGCGGCGGCCAGATGTCCTGCGCCACCTGCCACGATCCCGGCAATCATTATGCGCCCGCCAACGATCGCGCCGTGCAGCTCGGCGGCCCGCATCTCGACCAGCCGGGCATCCGCGCCGTGCCGAGCCTCGCTTACAAGATGTCGACGCCTTCCTTCTCGGTCGGGGCGGAAAGCGCTGCCGACGAGGCTGCCGAAGCCGCGCCGATGACCGAAGCTTCAGGCGTGGCACTCGCCAACGCGCCGGCGGCCATAGCCGGGCCGCTGACGGCGCAAGCCGTCGTCAAGGCCGATTCGACCGCTCCGGATCTAGTGCCGCAAGGCGGAATGTTCTGGGATGGACGCGTGGATTCGCTGGAAGAGCAGGCTTTGCAGCCGATGATCTCACCGTTCGAAATGGCGAATGTGGATGCGGCCACCGTCTATGCGAAGCTGAAGAAAGGCTACGGCAAGGACATCTCCGCACTCTTCGGCAAGAATATCCTCGACGATCAGGACATGACGATCGCCGAAATCGGCTTCGCCCTTGCCCGCTACCAGATCGAGGAGCCGTCCTTCCATCCCTATACGAGCAAATATGATTATTACCTTCGCGGCAAGGCGGTGCTCACGGATGCGGAAGCACGGGGATTGAAGCTGTTCGACGATCCGAACAAGGGCAATTGCGCCTCGTGTCACCTCGACAAGATGACCGGCGACGGACAGATGCCGAACTTCACGGATTTCGAATTCGAAGCCCTGGGAGCGCCGCGCAATCCGGCCATTCCGGCCAATGCCGATCCGAACTACGACGATACCGGCATTTGTGGCCCGCTGCGCAATGACACCTATTCCGCCCAGCCGCAGAATTGCGGGCTGTTCAAGACGCCGACATTGCGCAACGTCGCCGCTCGCCACGTCTTCTTCCACAATGGCGTCTATCGCACGCTCGAGGACGTGACGCGCTTCTACGTCAAGCGCGACACCAATCCTGGGAAGATCTATCCGAAGGATGCCGGTGGCAAGGTGATGAAATACAACGATCTGCCTGAGCAGTACCGGGCCAATATCGACGTCATCGACGCGCCGATGAACCGCAAGCTCGGCGACGCACCGGCGCTCAACGACGTCGAGATCGCCGATGTCGTCGCATTCCTGAAGACGCTGACGGACGGTTACGACCCTGCGAAGGAAAGTGTGAAGGCGGCGAATTAAGCCGCTTTTTCAACGGCTTCTTTGGGCTGGGTCTGAAACTCGACGCGATCCCGCCCGTTGCGCTTGGCGCGATAAACGGCTTCGTCAGCTCGTTCCAGGAGCCGTTCGAGGCTGTTGCGGCCCTCGGCAATACCGATCGACAAAGTCGGCGAGACCTGTAGGTCGCTTTCCCGCGACATGGCATCGGCGAAGGCTGCACGAATGCGTTGCGCCAGTCGCACCGCCTCGTCCGCCGCGGTGTATTCGACGACGAGCACGAATTCATCCCCGCCCTGACGTGCCACGATGCCTCGGACGCCAAGCTGCGATTTCGCCACCTGCACGAAGAGACTGAGGATGCGATCCCCCACCGCATGGCCATGGCTGTCGTTGAGCGTTTTGAAATGATCGATGTCGATCAGGAACACGGCAACGGGCAGCCTTCCGGCCAGCCGCGTATAGGCGCTGGCAAGACCGCTGCGGTTCATCGCGCCGGTCAGCGGATCGTGATGGGCAAGCTCGATCAGCTTGTTACGGTTGCGCTCGGAAGCCATCAGAACAATGGTGATGCCGCGCAGGCAGATGAAAACCGCGGCCGTCAGCGCCAGCCACTGATCGCCGCTGGGTTTGTCGAACAGGCCGTCGCCACCCAGCCGGCCCAGGAGGGCAAGCGTTGCCCGTCCCGCAAAGATCAACGATGTCGGGGCAAAAAGGCCAACGAGGATCCAGCCGGAAGCCAAAGTCTCGCGCCGGACAAGCCTGTATCCCTCACGCATGATCGCGAGATCGCAGAAACTGAAGATGAAGGAGAGATAGGCGATGCGCGGCAAATAGCTGGCGCCGTCATCGAAAACGAGAAACAAGGGCAATGAGCCGATGGCGATGACGGCAGCATAGCCCCGTAAATCGATGGGTTTTCCGGCAAAGATCTTGATAGCCGCGAGCAAGGCTACGTAACCCGCCAGCGTCAGGCTGTTCGCCACGCCGACCGTTATGAAATCCGGAGCGATATCGCGCAAGGCGACGCCGAGAGAGCCAAGGCCCAACAGCACATTGCTTCCGCCCCACCACAGAGGCCAGCGTTCGAACCGTCCCGTCGCAAACGCGAGAAGCTGCACGCAGCCCAGCACAAGACAAGCGAAACCACAGACAACATAGATCGTCCGCAGATCCAGCACCATGATGACGTCGTCCCTTGTCGACCCTCTGAGAGTTCGAGGATACGACAGGCCGCTTGCGGTTCTCTTAATTCAACATAGCAAATTGAGGCTGTCTCGCTGCGGTTTGCGAGGCAGCCTCGGCGTCTCAGGCGGCCCTTGCGACAGGCGGCTGGGCCAGCTTGCGACCGCTGGCGACGATCATGCCGGCAGCGCCGTTGAGCCAGCCTTCCTTGAGTTCAAGAGCGAGGAAGCGCTCGCGCTGGAACGGGCCTGGCATCACCAGATGGCGGGTCTTTTCGGCAAAGAAGCCGAAACGCTCGTAATAGGGTGCATCGCCGACGAGCAGGATGGCGCCATGGCCGCGCTTCTTGGCTTCCAGGATGGCGGCGCGCATCAGCGCCGAGCCCATACCCTTGCCTTCATACGCAGGATCGACGGCCAGCGGACCGAGCAGCAGCGCATCGACCGGACGGGTCTCGCGATCGACGCCAGCTTCGACGTTCCATAGGCGAACCGTGCCGATGACGTGGCCGGTGCGATCGCGCGCGACCAGTGCCAGACCTTCGGCCGGAACGCGGCCCCGGCGCAGCTTTTCCGACGACTTCTTGCGGCGGTCGGCGCCCATGGCGCGATCGAGCAGATTTTCGCGAGCAACGACGTCGCCTGCGTTTTCCAGGTCGAGTGTGAAAGTAGTGGGCGCAAAGAATGCGCGGACAGAATCAAGAACAGCGGCCATCTCGGCCTCCCGTTGCCCAATACCGTTATCAGCGGTGGTGACAAATAATTGTGAGGGTGCCGCCCCGGCTGATTACGGGGTCGGCAAAGTCAGACCTTAGATGATGTAGGCCTTCAGCGGATCGAAACCGTTGAACGCCACAGCCGAATAGGTCGTGGTGTAGGCGCCGGTGCCTTCGATCAGGACCTCGTCGCCGATGGTGAGCGTCACCGGCAGCGGATAGAGGTTCTTCTCGTAGAGCACGTCAGCGGAGTCGCAGGTCGGGCCGGCGATGACGCAGGCTTCCATCTCGTCGCCGTCGCGCTCGGTGCGGATCGGGTAGCGGATCGCCTCGTCCATGGTTTCGGCGAGACCGCCGAACTTGCCGATGTCGAGGAAGACCCAGCGAGCGGCATCATTGTCCGACTTCTTCGAAATCAGGACGACTTCAGCCTTGATCACGCCGGCATTGCCGACCATGCCGCGGCCCGGCTCGATGATCGTGTGCGGGATCTGGTTGCCAAAATGGGCGCGCAGAGACGCAAAGATCGCCTTGCCATAGGCTTCGGCAGACGGAACGTCGCGCAGATACTTGGTCGGGAAACCGCCGCCCATGTTGACCATCTGCAGGTGGATGCCCTGCTTGGCCAGCGAGACGAAGACGCGCTTGGCATCGGCAAGAGCCGCATCCCAGGCATCGACCTTGGTCATCTGCGAGCCGACGTGGAAAGACACGCCGTAGGATTCCAGACCCAGCTGATGGGCATAGACGAGCACGTCGACAGCCATCTGCGGGACGCAGCCGAACTTGCGCGACAGCGGCCATTCGGCGCCTTCGCCATCCGTCAGGACGCGGCAGAACACACGGGCGCCGGGAGCGGCACGCGAAATCTTCTCGACTTCCTCGTGGCTGTCGACGGCGAAGAGGCTAATGCCGAGCGCATGCGCACGGGCGATATCGCGCTCCTTCTTGATCGTGTTGCCGAAGGAGATGCGGGCAGCGGTCGCGCCGGCGTCGAGCGCCATTTCGATTTCGGCGACGGACGCGCAATCGAAGTTGGAACCGAGGCTTGCGAGCAGGCGCAGCACTTCCGGAGCCGGGTTGGCCTTGACGGCATAGTAGATGGCGCTGTCCGGCATGGCATGACGAAAGGCACGAAAATTGTCGCGGACGACATCGAGATCAACCACCAGGCAGGGACCGTCCGGACGTCGGGTAGCGAGAAAGTCGCGAATACGTTGCGTGGTCATGTCAATTCCCTTTCAATTCCAATAGCTCCGGGGAAAACCCAGAGGACAAAGGGCGACGCTCATTCGCTCAGGAACCAGCCGGTGGAGACCCCGGTACCGTGCAAATGCGCGAAGCGCGGATGATGAACGAGTGCCGCAAGCGGCGCTAATTCGCTTTGTCTGCCATGGATTGGAGGGATTATCCCAACCGCACTTCCGGCAATGAAGGTGTGCCTCTTCAGTAACCCCGGCTGATGGAAAGCCGGGAGAGAACAAAAAGGCCCGCACCGTCGTTGCTTTAGATGTCCTCGCATTTTTCGGTTGGCCGAAATAGCGACTGGAGGGGTTAGTTCCAGGTACCTTACCGATTTTCTCACCACATCGAGGATCGGCGGACACCCACGGGCACGTGCGACTTTGGGCTGATCGGGAAATAGGTATATTCGCCGTCATAATCAAGAAAATTTTTCACCCGCGTCCTAAAAAAATAATTGAACAAACCGGCGGGTTTTGTTCAACATCCGGCAACAATTAACGGGAGACTTCACCATGGACACGTTGACCCGGATTCGCGCCTTTATCGACGTGGTCGAAGCCGAAGGATTTTCAGCGGCCGCGCGCAAGACCGGCCGCTCCAAGGCGCTTCTCTCCAAATATGTCCGTGAGCTCGAAGACGAGCTCGGGGCGCTGCTGCTCAACCGCACCACCCGCCAATTCTCCATGACCGAAGCCGGCCACACATATTATCGCACCGCCTCCGACATCCTGAAGGAGATCGACAATCTCGCCGACCTCGTTCGCGAGAACAACCAGCAGCTCAAGGGACGGCTGCGCGTCTCGGTGCCGCGCACCTTCGTCGATGCCGAGGTCGGGCAATCACTGATCGATTTCGCCAAGGAAAATCCCGACCTGGCACTGGAAATCGCCGCCGACGACCGTTTCGTGGATCTGATCGAGGAAGGCTTCGATGTGGCCGTCCGCATCACCAAGCTTGAGGATTCCGGCATGATCGCCCGCAAGATCTCGGATTTCCGCGTCCATCTCTGCGCAACCCAGGAATTCCTCGATCGCTATCCGGCCTTGGAGCACCCGACCGATCTTGCACGAGTGCCTTTCATCATCGACAGCAACAACCGTTCGCAAGGCAATATTCGCTTCGTCGATGCCGACAGTACCACCTTCAACGTCGCCATCACCGGCACGCTCGAGGTCAACAGTCCGCATGCGACTTTGCGAGCTGCCCTGAACAGTCTCGGCGTTGCCGTCGTTCCGGATTTCATCGGTCGCAAGGCGATCGAAAGCGGCCAATTGTTGACGCTGTTCAACGATTATCTTCCGACCGATCGCGGCATCTATGCGGTCTATCCGCATCGCCGCTATCTCCCGGCCAAGGTGCGTATGTTTGTGGACTACCTGCATAACTGGTTCCGCAAGAACGGCTGAGCGGCGCAGACGGGCCGTCCGGTCCCAATTCCGTCTTATTTTCTGACCAGAAGTCGAAGTGAATCAATGCTCGCGAAACATATCGGACGCATGAGAAAATCCACGATTATCCACACTGCCGCCCTCGCGGGGGGTCTGCTGCTCGCGCCCGCCGTGGTGTCGGCGCATCCGCATATTTTCGTGGAAGCGCGCCTGGAGGTTCTGGCCGGGCCGGACGGCAACGTGCAGGAATTGCGCAACGTCTGGCGCTTCGATGAGGTGTTCTCCTCCTCCGTGCTGATGGACTTTGACAAGAACACCAATCTGAAGCTCGATCCCGACGAGCTGAAGGAAGTCGGCAAGACGGTGCGCGATTCCCTCGCCGAGTACGAGTATTACACGAACCTGACGCTTAACGGCAAAACGATCAAGGTGGCCAAGCCTGACGTCATCAATGTCGATTATCGCGATGGTCAGCTTCTCATGTTCTTCGCCGTCAAGCCGTCCGAGCCGATGCCGCTGACGAAGGGCAACAAGCTCAGCTTCGGCATCTACGACCCGACGCTCTACACATCGATCGACTTCCCGAACGACAAGGAACTGGTGACGGAGGGCGACGCCTTCAAAAGCTGCACGCACCAGATCGTCCGCCCCAATCCGGACGAAGTCATCGCCGAAAACAGGACGACATTGACGGATGCCTTCTTCAACGATCCGACGGGAACGACCATGTCGAAGCTCTTCGCAACGCGGATAGACGTCCAATGCTGATTTCGAAACCATGGCGGTTGCTTCCAGTGGCAATGCTTGCCCTTCTCGCGGCAGCGGGGCTTGCGCATGCCACGGGATCCCCGCTGGGCATCGGCACGGCCGAACCGAGCTTCCAGCCGACGGGCGGCCCGCTGGCGCCCATCTTCCTTTATGTGAATTACGAGCAGCAGGCTTTCTACCGGGCTCTCACCAAATCGATCGAAGCGATGCGCCAGGACCCCTGGCAGCTCTGGACGCTGATCGGTCTCTCCTTTGCTTATGGCATCTTCCACGCAGCCGGCCCCGGCCACGGCAAGGCGGTCATCTCCTCCTACATGGTCGCCAATGAAATCGAGCTGAAGCGCGGCGTCGCCATCTCGTTCGTCTCCGCGCTGATCCAGGGCGTCGTCGCAGTCCTCGTGGTCGGAGCCGCTTATTTCGTCCTGCGCGGCTCCGGCATCACCATGACGATGGCCACCAACGCCATGGAGATCGCGAGCTTCGTCATGGTCATCCTGTTCGGCGGCTGGCTTCTGTTTCGCAAGCTGCGCACGATGATCCGGAACAGGGCACAGTACCGCAAGGTCCAGCTGGCGACCTCCGCGGGCCCGATCGGCCTGGCGCTTTTCGAAGACGCCGCAACCGGCACGGGCCCCGCCAGAAGCCTTTCCCGCAGCCGCGCAGCTGCCATGCCTGCCGCCGACGGCTATCAATGCTATGACCCCGCTCACGCGACAGGCGACGGCGCCTTCTGCGAGACCTGTGGCCATGCGCATCTTCCCGATCCAAAAATGCTGTCGAACGAGCAGTTCAGCGCCCGTGAAGCCGTGTCGGCGATCATCGCTGTGGGTTTGCGGCCTTGCTCCGGCGCGCTGCTGGTCATGACCTTTTCGATGCTGAACGGTCTCTATCTCGGCGGGCTGCTATCGGTGCTCGCCATGTCGATCGGCACGGCGCTCACCGTCTCGCTGCTTGCGATCATCGCCGTTTTCGCGAAGGGTACCGCCGTGCGTTTCACCGGCCGCGGTTCGAAGCTTTCGACATGGGTCGGCGATGGCATCGAAATTTTCGGTGCCTTGCTGGTCATCTGCACCGGCGTCATCCTCCTCGGCGCCTCGTTGCAGACCTGACGGGAACCGAACCTACAGGCCCTTGCGCCTTTGATAGCGAGCCCTGAGCCAGAACACGAAGAAGAAGGCCAGGATGACCAATACGCCGAAGCCGGTGCCGAGCCATGGCGAAATCGTTCCGAGCCAGACGATGACGTTCGGCATGAGATAGAGCACGGCTGTTGCGACCAGCAGAATAATACCGGCGGCGATCGCCGCCGAACGGGTGTCGCTTTTTCTGTCCGTCAAATCGCCGATCCCTAGCGCGCCGTGAAATGTTTCGGCGAAGGCTTAGGCCAGCCGCCGATGAAAGGCAACGGTCCCCAGAGCAATTCCAGCAAAAGTGCGCTGCGGCTTTCCGTCCGAAATTGCGTAAAAACAATAGCATAGAGCGGTAAAGCGATCCCATGAAACGCTTTACCGCGCTGTCCGTCAGAGTTGCACTTTGGCGCCCGCAACCGTCGCCTCGATATGATCGACCAGCGCATCGGCCAGGCCGAGCCGCCCGGCAAGCAGATCGAGATAGCCGCGCTCGGCCCTGGAATCCGGCTCGATTGCGAGGCGCGAGGCCGTGTAGACCTGCACTCGCTGCTCCTCGGTCTGCGCCGAGGCGACGATGGCGTCGAGATCGACGGGGTTGGCAAGCTCGCGCTGGAAGAAGGCTTCCGCCTCGGAGCCGACGCCGGCCTCCTGCACCTTGCCGAGAATGCGCTGACGCTCCGCGTCATCGATATGGCCATCAGCGCGGGCAGCTGCGATCATTGCCCGGACCAGGGAGAGCGCAAAATCATTGCTCGCGACTGCAGGTGCAGTGCTGAAGCCGGAGTTCGACGGCGGCGGCAGGAATTGCGGCTCGGCCTGCGGAACCGATTGCGGCGCCGGCTGCGGCTGATTGCCGTCCCTATAATTCTTGTAGGCCTGATAGCCGAGCCCGGCGATAGCGGCGAGGCCGCCGAGTGCCAGCGCATTGCCGGCGACCTGGCGCCCGGTTTTCGTGCCGAGCAGCACGCCTGCGATGGCGCTGGTCGCCATCGGGTTATCCCTGGCGAGATTGATTGCCTGGGTTGCCTTGTCTTTCACGCTTCCTTGCATTCCTGGAACCTGCGACCCCAGGAATTGGTCAAGAAGCTTGCGGGCGTCGATCATCTGAATGGTCCTCCGTCCTTTTGATGGTGAAAGGGAGATAGGAAGCGCAACCGCAAATACAAATCCGCGACAAAGAAAAAGGCGCGCATGAAGCCATGCACGCCTTTGAAATCGATGGGAGAGAAATCGTTCAGCCCTTGAGGGCTGCGGCCTCGGCTGCGAGCTTGGTGATCCCGGCCCAATCGCCGGCCATAACCAGCTCTTTCGGCGCGACCCACGAGCCGCCGACGCAGATGACGTTCGGCAGCGACAGATAATCATGCGCGTTCTTCAGCGAGACGCCGCCGGTCGGGCAGAAGAGCGTGCCTGATAGCGGCGAGGACAGAGCCTTGAGATAGGCGGCACCGCCGGCCTGTTCGGCCGGGAAGAACTTCAGCACCGTGTAGCCCTCCTCGCGCAGGGCCATGACCTCGCTTGCCGTGGCAGCGCCCGGCAGCAGCGGCACATGCGAGGCGCGGGCGGCATCGAGAAGCTCCTGCGTCGTGCCGGGGCTGACGATGAACTTGGAACCGGCTTCGACGGCCGCGTCCCACTGGGCGACGTTCAGGATCGTGCCGGCACCGACTTCGGCGCCCTCCACCTCTTCGGCGACGGCGCGGATGGCGTCGAGCGCGCCGGCGGTCCGCAGCGTGATCTCGATTGCCTTCAGGCCGCCGGCAACCAGCGCCCGGGCAAGCGGAACGGCCGATTTCGCATCATCGACGATCAGCACGGGAACGACCGGCTGCAATTTCAGAACGGAAAGAAGCTTCTTGGTTTTCTCGCCCATGGTCGGTGCGCTCCCTTAAAACGATTGAAATCCGGCCTTCGAATAGCCTTCCCGAAGGTGCTTGTCGAGACAAAAGCCCGCGTTAGATACGACGGGTAGGAAATCGCCAGAACTTGCTATAGTCTACTCTGATCTGTGCCGGTGGAGCATGTCAAACGCATGGCAAAAGAGATCGAGCGGAAGTTTCTGGTGCGCGGCGATCACTGGCGTGATTTCGTCTCCGAGAAGCTTATCCTGAGACAAGGCTATATCGCCTCCATGGACGATCGTTCAGTGCGCATAAGGCTGACGAACGACAAAACGGCGACCCTGACGATCAAGATCGGCAGGTCGTTGACGCGTGACGAATTCGAGTATGAAATCCCTATCCCCGACGCGGAGGAATTGCTGGGAACGGCAATCGGTCTTGTCATCGAGAAGACCCGCCACAAGGTGCCTTTCAAGGGATTTGTCTGGGAAGTGGATGTCTTCCGCGGCGCCCATCGCGGCCTTGTGATCGCTGAGGTCGAGATGGAGGACGAAAGCGATGCTCCGGAACTGCCGGACTGGATCGGCCGCGAGGTGACCGGCGAATACCGCTATTCCAACCAGGCCCTCGCGACGCAGTTCGAACAGGAATACGATGAGCTATCGCATACGGCCTGACCGGCCCCTTGATGACGAGGTGCAAAGGGTCGCCGCGCATCAACTCGGCAAGGCGATGGCCGTCCTGACGGACCGACCGCAAGGCCTGCACGAAGCAGTGCATGCCGCCCGCAAGAACATCAAGCGCGTGCGCGGCCTTTATCGATTGATCGCCCCGCGCGCGCGCGAATTTCAGCAGCAGGAGAATGACAGGCTTCGGGACATGGCCCGTACGCTCTCAGGCGTGCGTGACGCCACGGCACTGATCGAGGTCAGCCACTATCTGCAGGCGACTGCGACGTCCGAGGACGAGCTTCACGCACTCGCTCGCGTCACCGAGGTCCTGACAACCCGGCGTGACCGCTTGTCAGAGGCAGAGACCGACCTTGAGGACAAGGCACAGGCGGCAATCGCCACCTGTGGCGAAGCGATCCAGGCGCTGAAAGGTGCCTCCTTCGAGAGCGGCCGGCGCGACACCGCCCGCCTTTTCCAGAAAAGCTGGCGCAGGAACGGCGACAAGGCCATGCAGGCACTCTCCGAATGCCAGGGCGAAGCTGCCCATGCGGAGAGCTTTCACGACCTGCGCAAACGCAGCCAGGACTGCTGGATGCACCATATGCTGCTGCGGGATGTCTGGCCGGCGGCCATGCATGCCAAGCAACTCGAGGCCAAGGCATTGGTCGACGTACTCGGCCGCTATCTCGACCTGTCGATATTATCCGGCGTCGCGGACCGCGAGCCGCATCTTTTCAATGGAAGCGACGACCGCGCACGTTTGCTGGAAGCGATCATCTCCCGTCAGCAGACTGCTCGCGAGGAAGCGCTGAACAGGGGCCGCTGGGTCTTTGCCGACAAGCCGGAGCGCGAGGCGCGAACGATCAAGCGACTTTGGCTAGAGATGGCGGAATGAAGCACTTGCCGCGACATTATGCCGATCACGCAGGGCTTCCGCGTAAATCCTGATTGCCTGGTGACGCACAAAATTGTATTTCCCCCGCATGACAGACATCCTTTCCAGCCCACGGCATGAGGCGACCGGCGCATTCCTCGTTGCGGCGCTCTACCATTTCGTTTCCTTTCCGCGCTTCGAAAGCCTGCAGGAGCCGCTGCTTGCGCTCTGCGAGGCAAACCGCGTCAAGGGCACGCTGCTGCTCGCGCACGAGGGGATCAACGGCACCATCGCCGGCACGGACGCCGCCATCGGCACCGTGCTCGGCTTCCTGCGGGCGCAGCCGGAATTTTCCGGCCTGGAGCACAAGGAAAGCCGTGCGTCGAAAATGCCTTTCGTGCGCATGAAGGTGAAACTCAAGAAGGAGATCGTCACCATGGGCGTCGAGGATATCGACCCCACCAGGGTCGTCGGCACCTATATCGCGCCGAAGGACTGGAACGCGCTGATCTCCGATCCCGATACCATCGTCATCGATACCCGCAACGATTACGAGACGGCCATCGGCGTCTTCAAGGGCGCGGTCGACCCGAAGACGAAGACTTTCCGCGAATTCCCCGAATGGGTGCGCCAGAATGCCGGCCTGCACAACAAGCCGAAGATCGCCATGTACTGCACCGGCGGCATCCGCTGCGAAAAGGCGACCGCCTTCATGAAACAGCAGGGTTTCGACGAGGTGTTCCATCTCAAGGGCGGCATCCTGAAGTATCTGGAGGAAGTGCCGCCGGAAGAGAGCCTGTGGGAAGGCGCATGCTTCGTCTTCGACGAACGCGTCTCCGTCGAGCATGGCCTGAAAGAGGGCAATCACAAGCTCTGTCACGCCTGCCGCCAGCCGATCACCGCGGAAGAAGTGACATCGCCCTTCTACGAAGCGGGCGTCTCCTGCAGCCATTGCTATCATGAGCGCAGCGAGGAAGATCGCGAGCGCTATCGCGAAAGGCAGCGGCAGATCGCGCTCGCCCGCAAGCGCGGGCAGGAGCATATCGGCGGCTGACGATCTCAGGCGGCGGCGACACGCTCTTCATCGAGGACAGTCGCCATCTGCGCGGCAAGGCGCTTACTGATTTCGGCCTCCGGCATAGGCTTTCCGTAGAAATAGCCCTGCAACTCGTCGCAGCCGAAGCCCTGCAGCGCCCATCCCTGCTCTTCCGTCTCGATGCCTTCGGCGGTGACGGGAATGTCGAGCGAGCGGGCCAGCGCCACCGTCGCCTGCAACATCTCGCGGGCGCTGCTGTCCTCCAGTATATTCATCGTCATCGAGCGATCGATCTTGATGCGATCGAAACCGAATTGGCGCAGATAGCCGATGGAGGAAAAACCGGATCCGAAGTCGTCGAGGGCCACCTTGACGCCAAGCGCTTTCAGCCGCTCGATCGACCGGCGGGTGCGCTCCGGATTTTGAATGATGTAGCCCTCGGTGATCTCTAGCGTAACGCGATCGGCTTCGATGGCCGCGCTGTTCAGAACGTTGCGAACATAGTCGGCGAATGCGGGATTGCGGAATTGCCCCGGCGAGACGTTGACGGCGATCCGCAGGTCCGGCCAGCGCCGTGCCGCCTCGCAGGCCTTGCGCAGGACCAGCAGCCCCAGCGCCTCGATCAAGCCGCTGGTTTCGGCAACGGGAACGAAGTCATCGGGCGGAACCGGCCCATGACCGGGCCGGTTCCATCGCACGAGCGCCTCGACACCGATCATGTGGCAGCTCGACGCATCCACCAGCGGCTGATAGGCGACGGTCAGCTCCTCCATTTCGATCGCGCGGCGCAGATCGAGCTCCAGGGCGTTGCGTTCCTCGCGATGGGCGTCCATGGCCGTCTCATAACAGGTCATGCGGGCACGGCCGGCTTCCTTGGCCTTGTACATGGCAAGGTCGGCGCGACGCACCAGCTCCTCGCGGTCGATCCGACCTTCCGGTGAGCTGGCGATACCGATGCTGGCACCGACCACCACCACCCGCCGGCCGATTTCCAAAGGCTCCGAAAGAAAATCCAGTACCTGTTCCGCCAGCCGCAGCGCCGGCGCATCGTTGAGCTCCCGGGTCGGAAAGGCAATGGCGAATTCATCGCCGCCGAGCCGCGCCAGTGCCGCATGGGGCGGAACGAGGACGCCCAGGCCTGCAGCCACAGCGCGAATGAGCTGATCGCCGGTGCCATGCCCATAGGAATCGTTGATTTCCTTGAAGCCGTCGAGATCGAGATAGAGAAGCAGAACATTGCCGCCGTCGCCGCGCGCCTGCTCGACCAGGCGGTCCACATCGAGGCGCAGCCCTTCGCGATTGAGAAGGCCGCTCAAGCGATCCCGAAGAGAGCCCTGTCGCGCCTGGACTTCCTCCGCGCGCAACCGGCGCCCCGCCAGCGATCCCAGAATGAGCAGCACGACGAAGAACAGCCCGACCAGACCGAGCGCGCCGAGCACCAGCGGACGGACCTGCTGATAACTGAGGTCACCCGGTTGGCGCGAATTCCAGATCAGCCGTCCCAGCGACATGCCGAGCGGATCGACTATGGAAACGGCATAGCGCACGACGGTATCCGGCGGCACCAGCTTGAGACCGCTGATGACATAGGTATTGGACAGCATCGTGATCCTGGCGGCATCGAGATAACGCACGAGGATCAGGTAGCGCCGCTGGCCTTCGGGCACGGGAATACGGCCGGATCTTTCCCGGATCGTCGCGGCCGCGGCAGCGGCAATGCCGTTGCTGGTCATGATATAGCCGCCCGCTTCGGGCACTCCGGTCACACGCGTCATCCGGGCCTGGTCGACCAGAGCCCAAACGGCGGTGCCGAGAATGCCCTCGATTCCCTCCGTCACCAACTCCCCATCGTGATAGGCGACGATCGGCTTGTTGTTGTCATCGACGATGACGGCGATATCGAACAGGGCGCCATTGGAGGATATGTCGCCGTAATTGCCGGCGATCCAGCCTTGCTCGTCCTTCCCGTAGATACTTCTCGCGGCATCATTGCGCGCCGAGTGATCGTGCAGCGTCGCCTCGAGCTGTCCTTGAAAAGTCTTGAGGGCGCCGACCGTCGTTTCCCAGGAACGTTCGTCATCCAGCTTATTGGAGTAATCGGCGACGCGACCGATCGCGGTAAGCACCATCAGGGTCACTACGGCAACGACTACTGCGAAAGAAATCAAAACGGCCGTCACGATGGAATGACGACCGATGTGCGTACCTCGCCCAAATGACTGTAAAATTGCGCCCAACGCCTTTTCTCCTTGGCATGGAAGTCTGCCGTCAGGTCTTCAACAAACGGTTAAGGCGAGTTCGAGATCCCTACAGGACGGAGTTATATGTCTGCCGCTGGCGATGGAATTCACGCCTCTGTGCAAATCGCCTCCGCGAAACGGCTGAGACTGGCCTGCAACAGGCCGCTTTCGCGCGCCTGCGACAGAATTGCCGCCTGCGCCTCATCGCCCTTGCCAGCGATCGGTAAACGCAAAAAGGCATCCGACACGATGCGTAGCGACATGGTCTGCAGCACGTCGGCAAGTTGTTCCAGCACAAGGTCGCCGCGATGAGAGGCATGCGCGAACATCAGCGGCTTGAACGGCACCTCGTCGCGCGACACCAGCCAGTCCAGCGCATTCTTGAATCCGCCGGGAATGCCATGGGCATATTCGGGGCAGGAGACGATCAAGCCATCGGCTTCGCTGATCTTCCCGGCGAATTTTGCGACGACAGGCGGCGTCCTCTCGCCCTCGTCATCCGGATTGAAGATCGGCAGGCCGGCGATCAGATCGCAGATTTCGATGGTGATGCCCTCGGGGCATGCGAGCCGCAGGGCTTCCAGCAGCCGACGGCTGGCCGAAGCCTGCCGCTGGCTGCCGCAGAGTGCATAAAGGAAAAGCGGAGGCGAGCTCATGCGCTAGACCTAACAGGCTCCACCGATTCGGACGATAGCTATCCCCCTTGAGGGGGAGGGTCGGACCAGAGGTCAGGGGTGGGCTGACCATTGCGGACACCGGAGGTCACCCCCACCCGCGCGTTCCGTGCGACCTCCCCCCAAGGGGGAGGCAGAACCGCATCAATCCGCCTTGTGGTTGCCCTTCGGGAATTGGGCGGCGAGCTCTCGGTACCATTTGCCGCTTTTCTTCACCGTGCGCACCTGCGTCTCGTAATCGACATGCACAAGGCCGAAGCGCATGCGATAACCCTCAGCCCATTCGAAATTGTCCATCAGGCTCCAGGCGAAATAGCCGCGCATCGGATAGCCGTCCTTGATGAGATCGGCGACGATACCGAGATGCTCGATGTAGTAATCGAGACGCGGCTGATCATCGACCTCGCCTTTGACGATCCCCATGTTGTAGCAGGCGCCGTTCTCGGTGATGTAGCACTCCGGCAGCTCGTAGCGCTTGTTGAGATCCTCGACGACGTGCTTCAGGCCCGGCGCGTAGATTTCCCAGCCGATATCGGTCTTCACGTCGCTGACCGGCGGCGCTTCCTTCGTCCACGGGAAATCGCCGCTCTTGGAAGCGTCGTCGAAGACGCGCATCGGCATGTAGTAATTCAGGCCCCACCAATCGAGCTTCTGGTTGATGGTCTTGAGGTCGCCATCCTCGATGACAGGCATGCGGTCGCCGAGCGCCCCGACGAAATCCTTCGGATACTCGCCCTTGAAGATCGGATCGAAGAAGGCGCCGTTGTGGAACTGATGGGCGCGCTCGACCGCAGCCAGATCTTCGGGACGGTCAGAACCCGGCAGGATAGAGGCTGCGTTGAGCACGATACCAACAGGCACCTTCGGCGCCACGGAACGGATCGCCTCCACGCCGAGACCGTGGGCCAGGTTCATATAGTGCATGGCGTAGAGTGCCGCCTGCATGTTGCGCTCGCCCGGCGCATGGACGCCGTAGAGGTGGCTCAGCCAGACGATGCACCACGGCTCGTTGAAGGTGGCGACGGAATCCAGACGGTCGCCGAGGCGTGCCATGACGGTCTTGGCGTAGCGCTGGAAGGCATGCGCGGTCGACCGCGCCGTCCAGCCGCCGTCGCCGGCAAGCGTCAGCGGCAGATCCCAATGATAGAGCGTTGCGAAGGTCTTGATACCGCGGGCCTTGCAGCCGTCGACGAGACGATCGTAGAAGTCGAGGCCTGCCTCGTTCACCGGGCCGGTGCCGTCGGGGATGATGCGCGGCCAGGCGATCGAGAAGCGATAGGCTTCGACGCCCATCTCCTTGATCAGATCGAGATCCTGCTCCAGCCGGTTATAGTGATCGCAGGCGACATCGCCATTCTGGCGCTGAAAGACGCGGCCGGGCATGTTGGCGAAGGCGTCCCATATCGAGGGCTTGCGGCCATCCGCCTTGGTGGCGCCTTCGATCTGGAAAGCGGCGGTGGCGACGCCGAACGTGAAATCGCCGGGGAAGCGATCGGCAAGAAGCTTCGGATCGATCATGATGAAAATCCCGTCTGTTATAGGCTTCGTTGGCTGCGGTTTAGCCAAGCCGCGTGACAAAGTACAGTGCCGATATCAAAGAGCTGCAACGTTACAGACCCTGAAAATGCGAGCCGGCTACCGGTTTTTCGGAAGATTGCTCCGACTGGCGCCAGAGCCTTTCGGGTGGTCCGATAACATCAATGTCAACAGTCGTGACTTGTGTTTTCGACCTGGATCAATTGAGGGTAGCAGTCATTTCCCAAACGGAAGGACCGAAATGCTCCCTGTGCTCCACTCTCTCCACCCTTATCTGCTGAGCCTCCTGCGCATCGTCTCGTCGCTCGTGCTGTTCAGCTATGGAACGCAGAAGATCCTGCATTTTCCCGCCGCTCAAAACGTGCCATCCGCCTGGTCCTTGCCGTGGATTGCCGGTCTGCTCGAGCTTGTCCTCGGCTTTCTCGTTCTGATCGGCTTCCAGACACGGATCGCTTCCTTCGTGCTGTCAGGCCTGATGGCTTTCGCTTATTTCCTGCGCCATGCGCCGCAGAGCTTCTATCCCGCGCAAAACGGCGGCGTCTCCGCCATTCTCTTCTGCTTCATTTTCCTGTTTCTCGTCGGCGCCGGCAGCGGCCCGTTCAGTGTCGACGCGCTGACAAAGCGCAAGCAGGAACTTGCCGCCTGAACTGCGATTTCTCCATGAGTTCGAGGCGGCCTACGCCGCCTCGAACAAGAAGCTCGAACCCTACAGCTTGATCCAGGCGCCATTGCGCTTCGAGGAGGCAACGCAAGCCTCGACGAAAGCAACACCCTTCACGCCGTCATCGACGGTCGGATAGATCACGGCGGGATCGACGGCCACACCCTTCTTGCGGGCGTTGATGGCGCGCGCCGCCTCGGTGTAGATCGTGGCGAAGGCTTCGAGATAGCCTTCCGGATGGCCGGACGGGATACGCGAAACACGGGCCGCAGCAGCTCCCGAGCCGGCGCCATTGCGGGTAATCAGCCGCTTCTGCTCGCCGAACGGCGTGTACCAGAGATAGTTCGGATCCGCCTGCGTCCATTCGAGGCCGCCCTTGGTGCCATAGACCCGGAGCTTCAGGCCGTTCTCATGGCCCGGCGCCACCTGGCTGCACCAGAGCATGCCCTTGGCCGGCTTTTCCGAACCCTTGGCCTTAAAACGCAGCAGCAGATGGGCATTATCATCTAGACGTCGGCCTTCGACGAAGCTGTCGAGATCGGCAGCAAGGCTGTCGAGTTCCAGGCCGGTGACGAAGGAGGCGAGATTATAGGCATGCGTGCCGATATCGCCGGTGGAACCGCCAGCACCGGACTGCGAGGGATCGGTGCGCCAGGCCGCCTGCTTCTGGCCCGACTGCTCGATATTCTCCGTCAGCCAGTCCTGCGGATATTCCGCCTGCACGATGCGGATATCGCCGAGCTCGCCATTGGCGATCATCTCGCGCGCCTGCCGGATCATCGGATAGCCGGTGTAGTTGTGCGTGAGGATGAAGAGCGCGCCGCTCTCGTCGGCCACCTTCTTCAGCTTCTTGGCATCGGCAAGATTGGATGTCAGGGGCTTGTCGCAGATGACGTGGATGCCGCGCCTCAGGAATTCCTTGGCAGCATCGTAATGGACATGGTTCGGCGTCACGATCGAAACAGCCTCGATGCCGTTCTTCAGCTTGGCTTCGCGGATCGCCATGTCACGATAGCTGGAATAGGTGCGGGTCGGATCCAGCCCGAGATCGCGCCCGGAAGCAATGGCCTTTTCCGGCGAGGACGACAGCGCGCCGGCGACGAGATCGAACTGATCGTCAATGCGTGCGGCGATGCGGTGCACCGCGCCGATGAAGGCGCCAGCCCCTCCGCCCACCATGCCAAGCCGAATGCGCGGCTCCCGCGTCTGTTCCGATGATCCTTCGATTGCCATAAGGCTCCTCCTCAATGAAATGAATTGTTTGAACACGATCGCTTGCCGCAATCGTCCCCTCTCCCCGCCTGCGGGGAGAGGGTTAGGGTGAGGGGCTACCGCGGGTCCGGCAAACTCTGCCGTCGCGATGGATATCGAAAAGGCCCCTCATCCGTCCTCTCTCGGCTTCGCCCCACTCAACCGTTCGAGTCCACCTTCTCCCCGCTTTGCAGGGCGAACGGGCTTGATTACAGCCCCAACATGCGCCGGTTGGCTGCCTGATCCGTGCCGCTGCCGGCGAAGTCGTCGAAGGCCTTCTCGGTCACCCGGATGATATGTGCCTTGACGAACTCGGCGCCTTCGCGTGCGCCGTCCTCGGGATGCTTCAGTGCGCATTCCCATTCGACCACGGCCCAGCCGTCGAAATTGTTGGCGGTCATCTTCGAGAAAACAGCGCCGAAATCGACCTGGCCATCGCCGAGCGAACGGAAGCGGCCAGCGCGCTCGACCCAGCCCTGATAGCCGCCATAAACACCCTGACGTCCGGTCGGATTGAATTCCGCGTCCTTGACGTGGAACATCTTGATCCGGTCCTTGTAGATGTCGATGTTGTCGAGATAGTCGAGGCACTGCAGGACGTAGTGCGAGGGGTCATAGAGCATGTTGGCGCGCGGATGGTTCTTCACGCGCTCCAGGAACATCTCGAAGGTGATGCCGTCATGCAGGTCTTCACCGGGATGGATTTCGTAGCAGACGTCGACGCCGTTTTCGTCGGCATGGTTGAGGATCGGCGTCCAGCGGCGGGCAAGCTCTTCGAAAGCGGTTTCGACGAGACCGGCCGGGCGCTGCGGCCAGGGATAGATGAAGGGCCAGGCGAGCGCGCCTGAGAAGGTGGCGTGCGCCTTGATGCCGAGATGCTTCGAGGCCGTCAGCGCCATCTTCACCTGCTCGACAGCCCATTCCTGCCGCGCCTTGGGATTGCCGCGCACCTCCGGCGCCGCAAAGCCGTCGAAAGCCTCGTCATAGGCCGGGTGGACAGCGACGAGCTGGCCTTGCAGATGGGTCGAAAGCTCCGTCACTTCGACGCCGTTCGAACGGGCAACGCCGGCGAATTCGTCGCAATAGTCCTTGGATGTGGCCGCCTTCTTCAGGTCGATGAGCTGGCCGGCCCAGGTCGGAACCTGTACGCCGATATAGCCGGCATCGGCCGCCCATTTGGTGATCGAATCCCATGAGTTGAACGGCGCCGCATCGCCTGCGAACTGGCCGAGAAACAGGCCGGGGCCCTTGATCGTCTTCATCCGTAATTCCTCCCTAATCGCGTTCTGTAAACGTTTCCGAAGCCTTTCGAACCTCTATTCGAGGTGGTTTTGACACCGTTACCTCAAAAAACATAGGGTCGTTTGGCTGAAAGTCGAATGCCTCGTGACCTAATCACGGCCCGCCGCCGACGGCAAGAGGTACGTGCCGCAAAAATCGCCGCCCAGTGCGAAACGAAGCGGCAGCTGCATAGAAAACGCCCGCCGGAACCGGCGGGCGCATCCGTTCAAATCAACCGATCAGAAGGGTGAATCGGCGAAGTAGAAATCCTTGGCATTGTCCTTGGTGACCAGGGTCGCATCCAGGATGTAATTGCCGCGAACCGGAACCTGATTGTAGAAGTTGGCGGCGGTCAGCTCCATGGCCGTCCCGACCATTGCCGGTGGGTAAAGCACGTCGACCGGGATCAGCTTGTCGCCGTCCATGACCTTCTTGACCATGTCCTTCGAGCCGGCGCCGGCGATGACATACTTGATGTCGGTGCGCTTGGCCTGATCGATCGCCTGCAGCACGCCGACGGCCATGTCGTCATCCTGGCACCAGACCACGTCGATCTTCGGGAACTTCGTCAGATAATCCTGCATGACCTTGAAGGCGTCGTCTCGATTCCAGTTGCCGTATTGGCGGTCGAGAACCTTGACGTTCGAGCCGGCAATACCCTTGTCGAAACCGTCCTGGCGCTGCTGATCGATCGGGATCGGCAGACCGCGGATGACGACGACCTGAGCGTCCGGCGTATTCTTCTTGATATATTCGCCGGCGGTCTGGCCGAGCGCCGGATTGTTGCCGGCGACATAGAGGTCGCGGACGGAATTGTCGTTGTTGCTCGGCGCACGGTCGACAAGCGTCACGAACTTGCCCTTGTCCTTCACTTCCTTGATGGCGTTGACGAGAGGATCAGGGTCCGAAGGCAGGATCACGAGCGCATCGATGCCCTGGGTCTCAAGGTCCTGCACGGCATTCGCCTGGCTTGCCGCATCCGGCGAGGTCTTGACGATGACGGTGAGCCCCGGATGCTCCGCCATCAGCAGCTTGGCGACACGCTCGGCATGAAAGACGACGCCCGAGGTCCAGCCATGATCCGCCGCCGGAATGGAAACGCCGATCGTCACCTTCTTGTCCTCGGCATGCACCGTGCCGGCCAGAGCGGCGAGCACGACGGCCAGACCAATTAGTCTTTTACGCATGATTTATCCTCCCAGATAGAAACAGGGCCTTGTCCTGATGACCGGGCGCCCCTTGACCCGGTTATTCATGATTTGCGAGCAAGCGAGCGCTGAACCAGCATGGCGATGATGATGATCGCGCCCTGGATGGCACTCAGCAGATACTCGCTGATGAAATTGGAAAGCAGCATGATATTGCCGACCAGCTCGAGGATGAAGGCGCCGCAGATCGTACCCCACACCCTGCCCGCACCGCCCTTCAGCGCCGTGCCGCCCACGACGACGGCGGTGATCGCCTGCAACTCCCAGAGGATACCCGTCGTTGCCGAGGTGGAGCCAAGCCGTGGCACGTAGAGAAGCACGGCAATCGCCACACACAGACCCTGGATAACGAAGGCGACGGTGCGGACGCGATTGACCGCCACGCCGGAATAACGCGCAACGTCGCGGCTGGAGCCGACGGCGATGACATGCCGCCCGTAACGGGTGCGATAAAGAATGAAGGCCGCGACGCAGGTGACGACAAGGATGACCACGATCGGCACCGGCACACCGAGAACGGAGCCGTAATAGGCGGGCTTGTAGAGCGCCTGCAGATTCGCCGGGCGCAAGGTGATCGCGCCGCCCTGCGACAGCCAGGTCGTCAAGCCGCGGTAGACGCCCATTGTGCCCAGGGTCGCGATGAAAGGTTCGATCTTGCCCATGGTCGTGATCAGGCCATTGGCCAGGCCGCACAGGACACCGGCGATGATCGAGAACAATACCGCGGCCGCCAACATCAGGCTGGGATCGGCGATGACGCCCGAGTTCATAAAGAGGATCATCAGGCTCGCGACGAAGGCGACCATCGCACCAACGGACAAATCGAGATCGCCGGCCGAAATGACGAAGGTTGCCCCCACCGCGATGATCGCAATAAAGGCGCATCTCGTCGCGACATTGGTAAGATTGGTCATGCCGATGAAATTCGGATTGACCAATGCGCCCACGATCAGAAGCAGCACCAGCGCCGCAAACGGTGCGACTGCCCGCAGATCGACATCCCGCCAGGATCGGCCCCGTCTGCCTGTCTTCTCGCCGCTATCCTCGCCCACGCTCATATCCAAAACCAACCTCCCGTCCCATTATTGCTGGGAATTCACCCATGCCTTCGCCGCCCGTTCAGGCGGCCGTCTTTTTCTTCAGGCCCGCCGCATACCGCATGATTTCCTGCTCGGAGATCTCTTCGCCCTCGAGCACGCCGACGATCCGGCCCTCTCGCATCACGGCAACCCTGGTGCACAGCCCGATGACCTCAGGCATCTCCGACGAAACCACGATGATCGAATGGCCGTCGCGCGCCAGCGCCGAAATGAAATGATAGATCTGCTGCTTCGTGCCGACGTCGATGCCGCGGGTCGGCTCGTCGATGATGATGATCTGCGGCTCGGTCTCCATGACCTTTGCCAGCAGCAGCTTCTGTTGATTGCCGCCTGACATGCGGCCGGCGACGATATTTCCATCGCGGACACGGATATCGAAGCGACGGCGCGCCCGCGCCAAGGCGTTCGCCTCGCTCGTGGCGCTGAGATAGCCGAACTTGCCGTGCCGATCGAGAGATTGCAGGGTAAGGTTCGCCGTCATGCCTGAGTTCAGAAGCAGGCCCTTGGATTTGCGGTCCTTGGTCATATAGGCAAGACCGGCGTCGATCGCGGCATGCACATCATGCGGCGGCACGGGGTGCCCATTGGCGATGACTTCACCGGCGGCACGCGAGCGCAGACCGACGATCGCCTCCATCAATTCGGTACGCCCGGATCCGATCATACCGGAAAAGCCGAGTATCTCGCCCTTGCGCAGCTCGAAGCTCGCATCGCGGACATAGCCCGTCGAAACGGAATTCACGGCGAGCACGACCTTCTCATCGACATCGGGCTCGTTCTTGGCAGGATAGAGGCTGGAGAGTTCGCGCCCAACCATCAATTGCGCAATCGATTCACCGTCGAGCAGTGAAGTCGGCGATGTCTTTACCCACTGGCCGTCGCGCAAGATCGTGACCCGGTCCGTCAATTCCATGACCTCGTCGAGCTTATGGGACACGAAGACGAAACTCGTCCCCTGGTCGCGGAGCTTGCGGACCTGCTTGAACAGGAAATTGGTTTCCTCCCGCGACAGCACGGCGGTCGGCTCGTCCATGAAGACGATCCTCGCGTCGCGGCTGATCGCCTTGGCGATCTCCACCATCTGCTTGTCGGCGATCGAAAGCGTGCCGATCAGGGCATTCTCGTCGACATGCGAACCGAGGAGATCAAGCACGCGCCGCGTCTCGGCGCGCATATGCTTGCGGTCGAGCACGCCGAAACGCGTGACCTCGCGGCCGAGAAACAGGCTCTCGGTCACGGTCAGATGTTCGGCGAGATTGAATTCCTGGTGGATGATGACGATGCCGAGCGCTTCGGCGGCGCCATTCGGCGGCAGCTTCACCGGCTGGCCGTCGAGCAGGATTTCGCCGGAGCTCGGCTGCTCGAAACCTGAGAGAACCTTGACCAGCGTCGACTTGCCGGCGCCGTTTTCGCCCATGAGCGCATGGATTTCGCCGGCGCGGAGATCGAAGTTGACGCTGAACAGCACCTGCACGCCGCTGAAGGATTTGCAGATTCGCCTCGCGGACAGCACAACTGCACCGTCGACGGCCTCCGAACTCATGGCTTCCTCCCTTGCGGCTCCACCCGCTTTCCATGCTATGTAAACCTTTACATATAACGTGTAAAGGTTTACATCTTTGGATATTGCACAATTTTTCGCGGTCGCCTTTGACCTCCACGGAAGTCTGTGTAGTGTCCGGTGCGAGACGAGACCCAAGGCAGAGCGCAGTGTCGAATTCCACGCCCGCAACCATCGAAGACGTCGCCCGAATTGCCAATGTTTCGATCGCAACGGTCTCGCGGGCAATCCATATGCCGGAGAAAGTCGCCAACTCGACGCGGCTGAAGGTCAACCAGGCGATCGCAGTCACCGGTTATACGACCAATGCCATGGCGCGCAGCCTTCGGCTCGGCCGCTCGAACATGATTCTGGTGGTCGCACCTGACATCGGCGACCCCAATTTCTCTAATATTCTCATCGGGCTGGAGAACGAGGCGCGTTCGCACGGCTACGGCATTCTGATCGGCCACACGCAGAACGATGCCCAGCGCGGGCTGGAATATCTGAAATTCCTGAATTCCAACCAGGCGGCGGGTCTGATCCTGTTCACCGGCATCCTGCCCTTCGGACATCAAACGATGACGGCACGGCTGCCGCCGAGCGTCGGCGTCTTCGAGCCGGTCTTCAATGGCGGCATCCCCTATGTCGGCGTCGACGACATCGCGGGAGCCCGCAAGGCCGTCGACCTCTTGATCGCCGAAGGCCACCGGAAGATCGCCTTCATCGGCGATTCCCGTACCCGCCTCGCCTACAGCCGGCGGCGCATGGGCTATGAGGCGGGGATGGATGCCGCTGATATCAGCGCCAATCTCCGCATCGTTTTCGAAGGCGACGGCACCATCGAGAGCGGCCGGCTGGCCGTCGAGCGGCTTTTCATGCGCGACACGCTGCCGACAGCCTTCATGTGCGTCAACGATCAGACTGCGATCGGCGTTATGATCGGCCTCAAGGCGCGCGGTTACGACATTCCCGGGGATTTTTCGGTGACCGGCTTCGACGACGTGCCGCAAGCCGTGTTCATGACGCCGTCGCTGACGACGATCCGCCAGCCGCGCACCGCCATCGGCAAGCATGCCATGGCGCTTCTCCTCGAACTCTTGTCCGACGGCCAGCCGGCCGAGACGGAAATTCTGCTCCGGCCGGATCTGGTGGTACGCAATTCGGTCTCGGCGCCGTCGCGTATCAGGCGATAGGAATGCGAAGCGATGCCGCTCGGCAGGATCACTCTTTATGTCCGCGATGTGGAGGCGACGATCGGCTTTTACGAGAGGCATTTTGGGTTCAAGCCGCTCCGGCAGGAGGGCGATCGGATTGTCGAGCTGCTGGCGCAGGATGGTGGCGCCAATCTGATGATCCATCTCGCAGGAAAGGCTCAAAAGATGGGCCAGGTGCTGGTGAAACTGGGCTTCGACGTGGAAGATGTCGAAGCCTTCCGCGCCAAATGCGCTGCCGAGGGACTTGAATTCGGACCTCTGCATCAGGCCGACGGCTATGTGTTCGCCAATGCCAAGGATCCCTCTGGAAATCCCATAGCTATTTCCAGCCGCGCATTCAGGCGGTAGCCCGAGAGGCGATGAGTGATCGCCTCTCGGATGTCGTCGATCAAACGTAGCGGTTGACGATATTCTCAAGCAGTTCCTGCTTGCCGGATTTCGGCTGCGGATTGATATCCTTGGCCTCGACCCACTGGGCGATCTGATCGAGCGAATATTCGCCGCGAAGCAGCTTCTGGCCTTCGGCCGAATCCCAGCCGGCGTATCGGTCAGCGAGCGGCTTGGAGAGCGCCTTGTCCTCGATCATCTTAGCGGCGGCCTTGAGACCACGGGCGCAGCAATCCATGCCGCCGATATGGCCGATCAGCAGGTCTTCCGGATCGAGCGACTGACGGCGCAGCTTCGAGTCGAAGTTGGTGCCGCCCGACTTGAAGCCGCCGCCTGCCAGGACCTGATAGTAGGCGAGCGTCATTTCCGGAACATTGTTCGGGAACTGGTCGGTATCCCAGCCGGACTGGTAGTCGTTGCGGTTCATGTCGATCGAGCCGAAGATGCCGAGCGCGTTGGCAAGTGCCAGTTCATGCTCAAAGGAATGGCCGGCGAGGATCGCATGGCCCTGCTCGATATTGACCTTCACTTCGTTTTCGAGGCCGTTCTTCTTCAGGAAGCCGTAGACCGTCGCGACGTCATAATCGTACTGATGCTTGGTCGGCTCCTGCGGCTTCGGCTCGATCAGGATCGTGCCCTTGAAGCCGATCTTGTGCTTGTATTCGACCACGAGGTTGAGGAAGCGGCCCATCTGGTCCAGCTCGCGCGACAGATCGGTATTGAGCAGGGTTTCATAGCCTTCGCGGCCGCCCCAGAGCACATAGTTCTCGCCGCCGAGCTTGTGAGTCGCGTCCATGCAGGTCTTCACGGTCGCAGCCGAGAAGGCGAAGACATCCGGATCCGGATTGGTGGCAGCGCCCGACATGAAGCGGCGGTTGGAGAAAAGGTTAGCCGTACCCCACAGCAGCTTGACGCCGGTATCGGCCTGCTTCTGGGCGAAGTAATCGACGATCTCATTGAGGTTCTTGGTGTTCTCGGCGAAATTCTTGCCTTCCGGACGCACGTCTGCATCGTGGAAGCAGTAATAGGGCGAGCCAAGCAGGGTAAAGAATTCGAAGGCGACATCGGCCTTCAGCTTGGCGGCTTCCATCGTGTCGTTGAACCAGGGGCGAAGGAAGGTCTGGCCGCCGAAGGGATCGCCGCCCGGCCAGGTGAAGGTGTGCCAATAGGCGACGGCAAAGCGCAGATGGTCTTCCATGCGCTTGCCGGCAACAACCTCGTCCTTGTTGTAGTGGCGGAAGGCCAGCGGATTGGTGCTGTCGGGGCCTTCATATTTTACCTTGCTGATGTCGCCGAAAAATCCGGTGCTCATGATCTATCTCCTTGGGTTGGTTGTTCAAATGTTGTTGTTCGTGTCGTGTCGCTTAGCCCTTCACCCTAACCCTCTGCCCGCCTGCGGGGAGAGGGGATGACCTCTGTATCCTCGCCGAGAAAATCGTTAGGGACGGGCAGTAGCTGCCGCTTTCCTCTTCTCCCCGTCAAAACGGGGAAAAGGTGCCCGACAGCGCGGATGAGGGGCATTACGCCACGGTATTTCAATGCGCAGACCACGGCTTGATCGCCGGATAGAGCGCCCGATAGCGCTTGTAGGCATCCGCATAGGCATCGCTCAGCGAAGCAACCGGTTCGATCGTGCCGGCCGTCTGCGGAGGGGTGCAGACCGCAACCGGATCGGCGCCGGTCGCCGCGATCAGGCCGAGACGTGCCGCACCGAAGGCAGCTCCGAAATCGCCGTCCGCCGGCAGATCGACGGGTACGCCGAGCGCGGTGGCGATCGAGGCCAGCCAGTAGCGCGACCGCGAGCCGCCGCCGATGGCGGTGACGCGCGCGATATCGGTGCCGGCCGAACGCAACGCCTCGAGATTGTCGCGGATGGCGAAGGCGACGCCTTCGAGCACGGCCTGGGTCAAGACGACGCGGCCGCTTTCATGGCCGAGACCGATAAAGGCGCCGCGGATCGTCGCATCATTGTGCGGCGTGCGCTCACCAGAGAGATAGGGCAGGAAAGTGACGCTGGAAGGCGCTTTCAGCGTCTCGCCAAGTTCGCCAGTAAGGTCTGCGGCGGATTTGCCTGTCACGCTCGAATGCCAGTTCAAAGCATCGGTCGCGGACAGGATGACGCCCATCTGATGCCAGGTGTTCGGAAGCGCATGGCAGAAGGCATGAACGGCGCTTTCCGGCTTCGGCAGGTAGGAGCCGTTGGCGGCGAAGAGCACGCCGGATGTGCCGAGCGAAACGAAGGCGGCGCCATGGCTCACCGTGCCCATGCCGCAAGCCGAGGCCGCATTATCCCCTGCCCCGCCGGCGACGACGACATCGCCGCCAATGCCCCATTTCGACGCCAGTTCGCCACGCAGCTTGCCGGCGACTTCGGTGCCCTCGACCAGTGTCGGCATCTGCTTTTCATCGAGGTTGGTTGCGGCCAGCAGCTCGGAAGACCATTTGCGCTTGCCGGTGTCGAGCCAGGAGGTGCCGGCGGAATCGGACATTTCCGACATGTGCTCGCCCGTCAGCCAGAGACGCAGATAGTCTTTCGGCAAAAGCACCCAGCGCACTTTGGCGAAGACGTCGGGCTCATGCTTGGCGACCCATGCAAGTTTCGGCGCGGTGAAGCCGGGGAAGACGATGTTGCCGGTCAGCGCGCGGAAACGCGGGTTGGCATCGAGCGCCGCCGCCTCATGATAGCTGCGCGTATCGTTCCAGAGGATGCAGGGCCGCAGCACCTTGTCGTCGGCGTCGAGCAATGTCGCGCCGTGCATCTGACCGGAAAGGCCGATGCCGCGCACGGCAGCCAGCTCCTTCGGATGCGCCGCCTTCAGGCCGGCAACCGCTTGCTCGGTCGCACGGATCCAGTGCGCCGGCTCCTGCTCCGACCAGCCGGAATGCGGACGCGATACATCGAGGTCGCCATTGGCGGAACCGATGATCTTCTGATTGCCGTCGATCAGCATTGCTTTGACGCCGGACGTTCCGAGATCGAGACCCAAATACATCAGATGCTACTCCCTATGTTCTGCCGCTTTCGAATGATCAGGGCAGATTGTCCTTCAAGAAAATGTCGAGACGTATGCGCTCCTGGTCGGCGATGACGCTTTGACCATCGGCCTTCGCCTTCATGACGCGAATGGCGCTGCGCACTTCATGACCGGCATCCTGGTTGAGAACGGCATCGACCGTGCCGTCCATCAGCGCGGCCCGCGTATGCTGTGTCAGCTCGTGCACGACCACCGTCAGCTCCCGCTTGGGCCGGACGGCCTTCAGCGCCGCGATCAGCCCTCGATTGCCGGCGCCGAGGCTGTAGACGCCGATGATGTCCTTGCTTGCCGAAAGCGCCTTGGACACGAGCGATCTGGCAAGCTCCGGATCGTCTCGCCCCTCGAGCACGGGCAGCAGCCGCAACCTCGGAAACTCCGCCGCCATGACGGCCGAGAACCCTTCCACGCGCTCGCGATGGTCGCGCACCAGCATCGAGCCTGCAAGAACGGTGATATCGCCCTCGTGGCCGCCGAGAAAACGGCCGAGCAGCCGGGCAGCAGTCCGCCCCGCTGCGATATTGTCGATGCCGGCATAATGATGCCGGGTGGAATCGGTGAGATCTGAGACCAGGGTGACGACGGGGATTCGCTTGGATACGAGCCGATCGACCGCAGCCCGCACCTCCGGCGCATCCGTCGCCACCAGGGCGACGCCGGCGATATCCTGCCCCTGAAGGGCATCGAGTGCCGCAACCAGCGCCGATACGTCGAAAGCCGGTACCTCTACGATGCGGATTTCCGTGCGCTCGAAGCTCGAGCGCAACGTCGCGTGATGCACTTCGGAGCGGAGCCCGTGCATAAAGGAATTGTCGCCCGTCGGAAGGATGAAAACGAAGGGATAGACGCGCCCCTTGGCCAGATTGGCGGCGGCGACATCGCGGACATAGCCGATCTGGCGGATGGCCGCCTCCACCTTCTCCCGCGTCACCAGCCGCACGCCCGGCCGCTGGTTCAGCACGCGGTCCACGGTGGCGAGGCTGACGCCCGCAGCGGCGGCGATATCATGCACAGTCGGTCTCATCAGCTCCTCCTGCTGAAATCCTTACTGCGATTTCTGATGTACGTAAATCAGAAATTTTCGACGGCCCGATTTTCCTGTCGTTCGCCCTCCTGAAACGAAAAAAGGCCCCTTGGAGCGAGGGGCCTTACATTGATGCTGGCATCGCGGCGAGGTCAATGGCCTCCGCCGCCGCCGCCTCCCGGTGCCTTCGGCTTGCTGAGCATGAGGACGCCGAGGATCATCGCCAGGAACAGGATGGTGAGCATCAGGAAGATATCGCTGAAGGACATGACGATTGCCTGTTGCGTCGCCATGTTGACCATCTGTTTCAGCGCAGCCTGCTTCCCATCCAGGCCAGACGCGCTGAAGTTGGCGGCCATGTTGTTCAGCTGAGCGACGGCAGCCTGGTTGCCCCAATGGATATTGTCGCGCAGGTTGAAGTAATGCTGATCCTGCCTGTCCGTCAGCAGCGTATTGATGATCGCAAGACCGACGGCGCCGCCGAGGTTACGCGTCAGGTTGAACAGGCCGGAAGCCCCGCGCATGCGGGCGGGCGGCATGGTTCCGAGCGCGATATTGTTGATCGGCACCATGCAGAGCATCAGTCCGAAACCGCGCAGGATCTGCGGGATCAGCAGTTCCCAGAAATCCCAATCCGTCGTCAGATGCATCATGATGTAGGTGCCGGCCGAGAAGCTGGTGAAGCCGATGATCATCAGGATGCGCAGGTCCAACTTGCTCGACAGGAAGCCGGCAAGCGGCGCAGTGAAGAACATGGTCAGGCCCGAGACGAACATAGTCTCGCCGATCTGCAGCGAATCGTACCCACGAATACGGGCAAGATAGAGCGGGTAGATATAGGTCAGACCATAGAGGCCGATGCCCATCACGAAGGAGAACACCGAACCGAAGGAGAAGTTCTTATTCGTGAAGGCCTTCAGATCGACCACGGGGAAATCCACCGTAAAGGCACGGTAGAAGAAAATCACAGCTGCGATGGCAGACGCGATGGCACCGGCAACGATGTAATTGTCGTTGAACCAGTCGTTGGTGTTGCCTTCCTCGAGCACATATTCCAGTGCGCCCAGGAAAACGCCCATCGAAACCAGGCCCCACCAGTCGAATTTCTTGAACAGCGATAGTTCTGGCTTGTCGAAATCGATGTAGTTCCAGGTGACGATGGCAACGATGATACCAGGTGGAATATTGACCAGGAACAGCCAGTGCCAGGAAAAGGCATTGGAGAGATAGCCGCCGACCGTCGGGCCGATGGTCGGCGCCAGCGTCGCGATCAGGCCGATGATCGGCGAGACGACATTGCGCTTCGACGGCGGGAAGATGGTGAACGCCGCCGCAAAGACCGAAGGGATCATGCCGCCGCCGATAAAGCCCTGAAGAGCGCGATACACGATCATCTGGTCGATGTTGGTGGCGGTCGCGGCGAGCGCGCTCGCCGCGGTGAAGCCGGCGGCCGAGATCGCGAACAGGTAGCGCGTCGAGATGATGCGCGCCAGCGTTCCCGACAGCGGAATCATGATGACTTCGGCGATCAGATAGGCCGTCTGCACCCAGCCGATCTCGTCCGAGCCGGCACTGAGGCCGGCCTGGATTTCGCTGAGCGAGGCCGAGACGATCTGAATGTCGAGGATCGACATGAACATGCCGAGCACCATCGCCAGGAAGGCGATGAGCTTTCTCGGCTCGATATGATCCACCGCCGGTGGCGCGGCGGGCCCGGCCGCGCGTGGGGGCGACCCGGCTGTAGTGCTGGCGGACGACATGGCGCGTCTCTCCCGAGCTTGATCGCTTACTTTTCCGGTGCCGTGCGGGTATCGACGTCGACAACGACGCTGAGGCCTGCGCGCAGACGACCGGTATCGAGCGCATCCTGTGGCAATGCGATGCGAACAGGCACACGCTGGATGATCTTGGTGAAATTACCGGTCGCATTTTCAGGCGGCAGGAGCGAGAAGACCGAGCCGGACGCCGGCGAGATCGACTCGACGGTGCCGACGATCGGATGATCGCCGTAGGCGTCGACGTGAACATTGACCTTGGAACCGGGAACCAGGTGCTGGATCTGCGTTTCCTTGAAGTTGGCATCGATATAGAGCTGCCGGGTCGGCACGATCGCCATCAGCTTCTGTCCGGGAGAGACAAGGTCACCTTCCTGAACGGAACGATTGCCGACGACACCGTCATAAGGCGCCTTGAGCACGGTGAAGGACAGGTCGCGGGCAGCTTTGTCACGAGCAGCCGCGAGACCCTTGATCGTGCTTTCGGCCTGGCGCCGCTGGGCCTGCAGCAGGTTGATATTGGCTTGCGAGGAAGCGATGGCGGCATCGCCACCGACCAGGTTGGCCCTTGCTTGGTCGAGCGCGATGTTAGCGCTATCCAAGGCGGCCGTGGTGCCGACCGACTTGGACTGCAGTTCCGCAGCGCGCGTCTGGGTGATCTGGGCGCCACGAACAGTGGCTTCCAGGGCAACCTTCTGCGCCTGCGACTGGGCAAGAGCGGCCTGGCCGGCGGCAATTTGTGCATCGATGGTGTGGAGCGAAAGCTGTTCGGTGTCGTACGAGGCCTGAGCCTGATCCAGCGCCAGCTTGTAGTCACCGTCATCGAGCGTGGCAAGCACATCGCCCGCCTTGACCAGCTGGTTGGCGACGACGTTCACCTTGGCGACATAGCCGGTAACCTTCGGCTGGATGGTCGCGATATCGCCTTCGATATAGGCATCATCGGTGGAGACCATGAAGCGGCCCGTCGTCCACCAGTCATAACCGTACCAACCGCCGGCTGCGAGGGCCAGGACAACGATGATCCGCATGGCCAGGCTGCGCCGCTTCTTTGCCGGCGGCGGTGGGGCCGCGGGAGCCGGAGATGCGGGCGCAGCCTGGGCCGGAGCCGGATTGCCGCGCGTTTCAGCAACGGGAGCATCGGCAGATGCGCCGACCTCCTGGGCTTCCGCTCCGGCATCAGCGGGCTCATTCACGATGCGCGCTACATTGTTACCATGACTTGACGACATTGCCCTACCACCGGAATTCTGGGTAAAATAATCGAACCGAACGGTTCAGTTCAATTGACATAGAGCCTTTTTCACTCCATATCAAGAGATATCGAACTGCATGGTTCGATTATTTGACGAGTCTGTTTAAGATTCATAAAAAATGATCGATTGAAGGAGACGATGAAACACGAACCGCAAAATGCCATTGCACTCGACGCCACAGCGCCTGCATCTGGTGGGCGTTGGGCCGCTGGCGAAGATCCGGTCAAACGTCACCAGATTCTAGAGGGCGCCAAGCGCGTCTTCATGAAGATGGGGTTTGACGCGGCGAGCATGAACGACGTTACCCGTGAGGCCGGCGTCTCCAAAGGCACGCTTTACGTCTACTTCGCCAATAAGGAAGACTTGTTTTCCGCGATGATGGACAGCGAGCGCGCTCATTTCGTCGAGTTGGTGCGTACCGTCCTTGCCGACGAAGCGGATGTCGCTTCCTGTCTTTATGAATTTGGCATGGTATTTGGGACGCATGTTACCTCGGACAAGACCATCAGCGCAATGCGCACGGTCATCGGCGTGCGCGCGCGCATGCCTTCGCTCTGTCAACGCTTCTTCAGCGGCCCGGAAAACCTGCGAACCGTGTTGCGCGGCTTTCTCGAACGCAAGGCTGCGGTAGGCCAGGTGAAGATCGACGACTTCGATATGGCCGCGCGGCAGTTTCTTGAGATGGCAAGCGGCGGTTACTTCAAATTACGGCTGTTCGGCGACATGGACGTCCCTCCTTCGAAAGAGGAGATCGACTACGTCGTGCGCGGTGCCGTGCGCGTCTTCCTTGCCGCTTATGGCCCCAATCGCCGGGATCAAGACTGACAATCTTCCCAGTTGCCAGCGAGCGGAGGCACCCCAACTCCGCAATGGCGATCAAGCGTCCCGGCCACCATGCGGCTATGACTGGCCCGGCAACCAGGGGAGTTAAGCATTGAGCGCGATCGGAAGAGCGATATGGTTTATCGAAAGCCACTTTGCATCCGACATCTCGCTGGACGAGATCGCCGAAACGGCCGGTCTGTCGCGCTATCATCTGTCGCGCGTTTTCGGGATGACGACAGGCCATTCGATCAGCGGCTATATCCGTAGCCGCCGCCTCAGCGGGGCAGCTCTCGCCCTGATCGACAGCTCCTCCACAATTCTCCAGGTTGCCCTCGATGCCGGCTACGGCTCGCACGAGGCTTTCACCCGTGCCTTCCGCGAGCAATTCGGCATGACGCCGGAAAACCTGCGCAAACAGGGGCACGTTCGCAACCTCGCTCTACAGGAGCCGATCAGAATGGACGACACCCGCCTTCCCAAGCTCGATGCCCCGCGCTTCGAGACCCGCCCCGCAATGTTGCTTGCCGGCCTTGTGGAAACCTATGCCTATGAAGCCACGCAGGCGATCCCTTCGCTCTGGCAGAAGTTCAATCAGCATTTCGGCCACATCCCGGGCCAGGTCGGCAATGTCGCCTATGGCGTCTGCACCCAGGCGGACGAGGGCAGCGAAGGCTTTCGCTATATGTCCGCCGCCGAGGTCACGGGCACCGACGGCCTGCCCGAAGGGTTCACGACGACAAGACTGCCGCAGCAACGCTATGCGGTTTTCACCCATCGCGGCCATATATCGGGCATTTCCGCTACCGTGCATCAGATCTTCGGCGAATGGCTTCCGCAATCAGGCCATCAGCACGGCGGAACCCCCGACATGATGGAGCGCTATGACGATCGCTTCGATCCGCGTACCGGCATGGGCGTGACCGAGATCTGGATCCCGCTCAAGGCGTAGATGCGCCCGCCGCCATGAAAATGACGGCGGCGCTTGTCTTGTACGGACGGCGACGCTCCTTACATTACGGCCATTCTTGACAGGCCGGGCTGGGGGTCAGCATCGGCATATGCTGACCAAAGGGGAAATAGTCTATGGATATTGTTGGGCTGGTGCAGGATCCGAGTGCGTGGGTCGCACTCGTCACGCTCGTAGTCATGGAGGTGGTGCTTGGCATCGACAACCTCATCTTCATCTCGATCCTGACCAACAAGCTGCCGGCGGAACACCGCGACAGGGCGCGCAAGATCGGCATCGGCCTTGCCCTTGGCATGCGTCTCGTCCTGCTCGGCACGGTCGCCTGGATCGTGCAACTGACGACGCCCGTCTTCGAGATCTTCGGTCAGGGCTTCTCCTGGAAGGACATGATCCTCATCGGCGGCGGCCTCTTCCTGGTCTGGAAGGCGACGAAGGAGATCCATCACAACGTCGATCCCCAGGAACAAGGCGAGGATTTCATCGCCAAGTCGACGACATCGACCTTCGCTTCCGCCATCGGTCAGATCCTGCTGCTCGACCTGGTCTTCTCGATCGACAGCATCATCACCGCCGTCGGCATGACACAGCACCTGCCGATCATGTTTATCGCCGTGATCGCCGCCGTTACCGTGATGCTGGTGGCCGCCAATCCGCTCGCCAACTTCATCGAGAAGAACCCGAGCATCGTCATGCTGGCACTGGCCTTCCTGCTGATGATCGGCACGACGCTGATTGCCGAAGGCATGGGCGTGCATGTGCCCAAGGGCTATATCTACGCCGCCATGGCCTTCTCCGCTCTCGTGGAAGTGCTCAACATGCTGGCGCGAAACCGCCGGAAAAGGGCATCCGGCAGCCATTGAGGACAAGACCCGCACCCCGAAACGGGTGCGGCGTTCATTCCTGAACGTGGACGTCGACCCATTCGCCGGTGTCGCCGCGCCCATAGATATCGACCTTGATCCAGACATTGCCGCGGACGATGAAGTTCCCGGCATCGTCCGCGATATTGCCGCTTGCCAGCATGGCTTCAAGCTTCTGACGGTTTGATGGCAGCGAGAAGAAGCTGTCGCCCTGATCACCGCGGTCGCGGCGGCGGTAGGCGTGATAGTTCGCGCGATCCTGACGGATGATCTGCCAGGGCAGCGTCAGACGCTCCCCCTTCGAGTTGTATAGGTCGTCGCTGCCGATATAGGCACGATAGGACTCGATCAGCTTCGCCGAACTGTCGCGCGTAATCGTCGATTGGGCCGCGGCGGGACCGAAAACGGCGGCTGCCAATATGAAGCTCAAAATCAATCTCTTCATTGTTTCCTCGCGGTGATTGATTGAAGACCTATTCCGTCACTGCCCCAAGAATTGCAAATAAAATTCAGCGAGCGACCCTGTTTTATCCCGATAGCCTTATGAGGGGTAAAGAGGCATCATGACTTTGATAGGTCGGCTCGAATCGTCGCGCCGTACTGTCCCTAGCATATTACCCGGTTGATCTTGCGGCGCAGTTTCCCTTGACGTCATCCATTGAATATGGCCTAAGGCCAGCCATACGGAAAACGCGGGATTGAAGCGGCAACACGCCCTTTTCCGACCGGTTTCCTGATCCAGATACACATCTTCGGCTGGACAGCGCTTGTCCCGAGCGCGGCCCGGCCTTTTATGACGGGCAAACAAAATGACCACTTCAGGCGTTCGCGTCCGCATCGCACCCTCTCCGACAGGCGAACCGCATGTCGGCACCGCCTATATCGCGCTGTTCAACTATCTCTTCGCCAAGAAACATGGCGGCGAGTTCATCCTGCGCATCGAGGATACCGACGCGACCCGCTCCACCCCGGAATTCGAGACCAAGGTGCTCGACGCGCTGAAATGGTGCGGCCTGAAATGGCCTGAGGGACCCGATGTCGGTGGCCCCTATGGCCCCTATCGCCAGAGCGACCGCAAGGATCTCTACAAGCCCTACGTCGAGAAGATCGTCGAGGCCGGCCACGGTTTCCGCTGCTTCTGCACACCCGAGCGCCTGGAGCAGATGCGCGCCGCCCAGCGCGCCGCCGGCCTGCCGCCGAAGTATGACGGCCACTGTCTGAACCTTTCGGCCGAGGAAGTCTCAACGCGCGTTGCCGCCGGCGAGCCGCATGTCGTGCGCATGAAGATCCCGACCGAGGGCACCTGCAAGTTCCACGACGGCGTCTATGGCGACGTCGAAATTCCGTGGGATGCCGTCGACATGCAGGTTCTGCTCAAGGCCGACGGCATGCCGACCTATCACATGGCCAACGTCGTCGACGACCATCTGATGAAGATCACGCATGTGGCACGCGGCGAGGAATGGCTTGCCTCGGTGCCGAAGCATATCCTGATCTACCAGTATCTCGGCTGGGAGCCGCCGGTGTTCATGCACCTGTCGCTGATGCGGAATGCCGACAAGTCGAAACTGTCGAAGCGCAAGAACCCGACCTCGATCTCCTATTATACGGCCCTCGGCTATATCCCCGAAGCGCTGATGAACTTCCTCGGCCTGTTCTTCATCCAGATCGCCGAAGGCGAAGAGCTCTTGAGCATGGATGAGCTTGCCGCAAAGTTCGATCCGGAAAACCTCTCCAAGGCCGGCGCGATCTTCGACATCCAGAAGCTCGACTGGCTGAACGGCCGCTGGATCCGCGAAAAGCTGTCGGAAGAAGAATTCCAGCACCGGGTGCTGACCTGGGCGATGGAAAACGACCGCCTGAAGGAAGGCCTGAAGCTGTCGCAGTCGCGCATCACCAAGCTCGGCGAGCTACCCGACCTCGCCGGTTTCCTGTTCAAATCCGACCTCAACCTCGATCCCTCTGCTTTCGCCAGGATCAAGTCGACGCCGGAAGAGCTGCTGGAAATCCTGAACACGGTGCAGCCCGACCTCGAAAAGATCCTCGAATGGAATGTCGAGACCATCGAAGCCGAACTGCGCGCCATCGCCGACCGCATGGGCAAGAAGCTGAAAGTCATCGTCGCGCCGCTCTTCGTCGCCGTCTCGGGCTCCTCGCGCTCCCTGCCGCTTTTCGATAGCATGGCGATCCTCGGCCGTTCCGTCGTGCGCCAGCGGCTGAAACTTGCCGCCCAGACCGTTGCGACCCTCGTCGGCCCGAAGAACTGAACCGGACTTTAAAACCATGAACGACAAGACCGAAGCCTCCGCCCTCTCCTCCGACGCAACGGAAGTTCGCCGCCAGAAGCTGAAGCTGCTGCGCGAACAGGTCGGCGACGTCTATCCGGCGCATTTCCACCGGACCATGACCAATGCCGAACTGGCTGCGAAATACGAAGGCCTGGAGCCGGATACCGAGACCGGCGATGTCGTCACCGTTGCCGGCCGCGTCTATTCCTCGCGCAACTCAGGCATGTTCATGGATATCCACGACGCCTCGGCCAAGATCCAGATCTTCAGCCACAAGGACGTGACCGGCGAAGAAGCCCGCGCCTTGCTGCCGATGATCGATATCGGCGACATCATCGGCGTCACCGGCGTCGTCCGCCGCACCAAGCGCGGCGAGCTGACGATCAATGCGCAGCAGATCACCATGCTGACCAAGTCGCTGTTGCCGATGCCGGAAAAGTGGCACGGGCTTTCCGATATCGAGCTGCGCTACCGCAAGCGCCACCTCGACATCATGACCAACGAGGAATCGAAGCTGCGCTTCCAGCAGCGCAGCCGCATCGTCTCCGGCATTCGCCGTTTCATGGAAAATGACGGCTTCATGGAAGTCGAGACGCCAATGCTGCATTCGGTCTATGGCGGCGCCACCGCCGAGCCGTTCAAGACGCATCACAACACGCTGAAGCTTGACATGTACCTGCGCATTGCGCCGGAGCTGTTTCTGAAGCGTACTCTGGTTTCCGGCCTTACCGACAAGGTCTTCGAGATCAACCGCAACTTCCGCAACGAAGGCGTCTCCACCCGGCACAATCCTGAATTCACCATGATGGAGTGCTACTGGGCCTACGCCGACTACGAGGACATCATGGACCTCGTCGAGCGCTTGTTCTCGACGCTCGCCATGTCGATCCACGGCAGCACCGAATTCGCCTTCGGCGACAAGCAGATTTCCTTCAAGGGCCCGTTCCGTCGCGTGCCGATGCCCGATGCAGTCAAGGAAGCGACCGGCATCGATTTCCTGGCGATCAAGACCGACGAGGAAGCCCGTGCCGCCTCCAAGGCTGCCGGCTTCGCTGTCGAGAAGGACGCCACCTGGGGCGAATGCCTCGCCTTCATCTTCGAAGAGAAGGTCGAAGGCACGCTGATCCAGCCGGCGCATGTCACGCATTTCCCGAAGGACATCTCGCCCTTCGCCAAGGAAGTGCCGGGCGAGCCGCGCCTCGTCGAACGCTTCGAGACCTATTGCAATGCCTGGGAGCTCGGCAACGCCTTTTCCGAACTCAACGATCCGGAAGAGCAGCGCGCCCGCATGGTCGAGCAGCTCGAGCAGGCCCATGCGCGCGGCGAGAAGCAGAAGGAACTGGATGAGGAATTCCTCGACGCCATCGACCAGGGCATGCCGCCTGCAGGCGGTCTCGGCATCGGCGTCGATCGCCTGATCATGCTGCTCACCAACTCGCCGTCGATCCGCGACATCATCCTCTTCCCGGCGCGTCGCGCCAAGGCGGATTGACAGTTCCGCCCTCCGAAAATCAAAGGTGAACCATGACCGAGAAAGAGACATTGGCCGCGGATGCCGACAGCGAGCAGCAGCGGCTGGCCGATCTTGCGGAGATCGGCGATATCGATCTGTCGCAATACGCGCCGGGAACTTTCGGCTGCCACGAGGCGATGCACACGACGTCGCTCATGCTCGACATGACCGACGATCACTTGCTGCAACACCCCGCCATCGTCGCGGATCCCGAATTCTACCGTCTTGCCGGCGAAGTTCACGAGGCGCTCTTCGCGCTTTACCAAGCTATTGGCGAGAAGCATCTGGCGGATTGACGGGTATTCCCCTTCCGCTCACGGCGCAAAGCCAGCTTAGATCAGTTCGTTACCGGCGAGCGTCGTTCGGCAGCACCCGTCATGGTCGGATCGAGCCCCGGTGAGGGGCTCTTTTCCCTGTCGCTGGCATCGGCGCCGATGAATTCGCCATTCTTGTCATATCCGGGCTGCACGTTGCCGGTCGACTTCGGCTCCGGAGGAGCCGGCTTCGCTTCCCGCTCTTCCGTCTTGGCAGACGCCTTTTCTTCGGCGGCGATCGCTGCCTTGACCTTATCCTTCTTGGCATTGCCGCCAGCACCGGCGTCGGCCGCCAGCGCATTGTCACAATCGCTGTAATCCTTCAATCCGGCCAGTGCTGCATCGATATCCTCGGCGGGCATCGTGATCTCCTCGCCGTAAAACAAGCCAGCAGTGCTTGCGCCGCCATTGTAATAACGTGCTGTGACCGGCTCTTCGACACTGCCTTCGGTAAGTTTGTCGGGATGCGGGACGTAGACGACATCGGCACCCAGCGCCCGACCGCGTATGTCGGATCGAAGCGACGGCCCATTCTTGTCGAGAACCACAACCTGAACGAGATCGGGCTTTTGCTCCTGGTATACGGCTTTAGCGACACGAAGCGCCGTTCTTACCCGGGTCAAACCATCGGTCGGATCGGTGCGGATATATTTGCGCACCCAGAAGCGATTTTCCTTGCGAATGGTCACGAGATTGACGTCGGTGCACTCCAACCCGTTGGGCGAAGGCGACATAAAACCAAGCAGTCTGTCTTTGCCGATACAAAGCGCGAAAACGCCGGAGGTGCCTATGAGAAAGGCCACTCCGCCGATTATGACGACAAGCTTCCGGGGAATCCGGAAAATGTGCAGTAAGGCGCTCACGCCAACTGCTCCCGCATAGACCGCTCCAAGGCAACAAAGATGATCAACCCTCACGTTAGGGAAATGGCGTTTCGGAATACTTAAAGCAGAAGCGAAACTTGCAACTCTAACGGCATCGACACAAAAAAGGTCCGAACTTTCACAGCGATGGCGACGCTTGCCTTCGGTGCCGCGCACATGCTCTAACGGCAACATGGCGTTCACCTTGAGACAGCTGCAATACTTTGTCGCCGTGGCGGAACAGGGCTCGATCACCCGCGCCGCGCAGAACCTGTCTATCTCGCAATCCTCGGTCACCGAGGCCCTGAAGGAGCTGGAAGGCGACCTCGGTGTCGAGCTGTTCGACCGGCATCCGCGCGGACTGTCCATCACCCATAACGGCCATCAGTTCCTGCGTCATGCCACGAAGATTCTGGCGACCGTTTCCGATGCCCGCACGAGCTTTTCCGGCCAGCAGAATGCAGCCGGCGGCACGCTGAACATCGGGGTCACATCGCTCGTCGCGGGCTATGTCCTGTCGGATCTCCTGGCGCGCTACCGTCGTGCCTGCCCCGGCGTCGAGGTCAGCGCCATCGAAGACAATGGCGGCTATCTGGAACATCTTCTGGTTGGTGGCGAGCTCGACGTCGCTGTCATGGTCATTTCCAACCTGCGCGACCGCATGGCCCTGCAGGCCGAGATCCTTGAAACGTCGCCCTACCGGCTCTGGTTGCCCATGGGCCATCCGCTCGTCTCGGCCGACATCATCAGCGTCGCCGATATCACCCGCGAGCCGCTGATCATGCTGACCATCGACGAGATCGAGGAAAACACCGGCAAGCTGCTGACCGCGCTTGGCGCCCGCCCTCACGTCGCCTTCCGCACACGCTCGGTCGAGGCGGTGCGCAGCCTCGTTGCAACAGGCGCCGGCGTGGCGCTGCTGCCGGACCTCGTCTATCGCCCCTGGTCGCTCGAAGGCGACCGCATCGAGAGCCGCGACGTGTCCGGCTCGTTGCCGGTCGTGCAGGTCGGCATGGTGTGGCGCAAGGGATCAAGCCTGCCGCAGGCCGCCCGGGACTTCGTCGGCGTCGCGGAGAGCATGCGCTCCGGGCGCCAGAGATAACGCAACGCCAATCATTGCGAAGGAAAGGGACCGATTATGAAGAACGCAATCATATTCGACTGCGAATTTCTTTGTCTTGAAGGCTCGCAACGCAGATTCTGGTGCGCGGCCCATGATCCCGATCCGGTCATCGCTGAGATCGGCGCCGTCAAGCTGGGGCTGGAAGGCGATTTTCCTATTTTGGGCACCTATAAGGCCTATGTTCGCCCGATCGACAGATTTGGCAACCAATATGCGCTCGACCCGTTCTTCACCACGCTGACCGGCATTACCGACGAGAATATCAAGGCCGAAGGAGTGGCCTTGCAGGATGCGCTTGCTGGCCTCGACAGCTTCTCGGACGGCGCCCGCTTCTGGTCCTGGGGCAAGGACGAACTGAACATGGTGGCGATCAGCTGCTATGTCTCCGGAATTCAGCCTCCAATTCCCGCCCACCGGTTCGACAATGCCGTCAAGCTCCTGATTGCGGCGGGAATGCCGATCGAGGATCTGGCGAAGACGCCGAGCAACAAGCTTGCCGACTACTATGGCGTGGAACATCCGCATTTACAGGGTCATGACGCGCTCGACGATGCACTTTCGGTGTCATATACCCTGCAACACCTTATGAAGGCTGAACATTTGCGGCCTGAAGTCTTCGACCGCAACTAGCAGCGCCGCGCTTTAACTTGGTGCATATGGAGTGCGATCGCCTCTCAAGCAGGCCATATTCCCCCTCACCTACGGTCACACACGAAGCAATCGGAATTTCCGATATCGACTTTCTGATAAATGAATTTGCGAATGCGGCGAAATCAGATCACCTTTTCTTCCGGGAACAAAAAGCCAGCTACTGGCTCCGCCAATATCAAGGCTCAAAAACCGGGAGAGTCCGATGAAGCATCTGCTGAAATCATGCACGGCTGCATTCGCATGCTTAAGTTTCGCCACGCAGGTCATAGCTGCTGAGCCGCTGAAGACGCTCGGCAAGGGCGAAGGCGCCGTCAGCATCGTTGCCTGGGCCGGCTATATCGAGCGCGGCGAAAGCGACAAGAATTACGACTGGGTCACCGGTTTCGAGAAGGAAACGGGCTGCAAGGTCAGCGTCAAGACCGCCGCGACCTCGGACGAAATGGTCGCCCTGATGAACGAAGGCGGCTTCGACCTCGTCACTGCCTCCGGTGACGCATCGCTGCGGCTCGTCGCCGGCAAGCGCGTCCAGCCGATCAACACCGACCTGATCCCGAGCTGGAAGACCCTCGACGACCGGCTGAAGAATGCTCCCTGGAACACGGTGAACGGCGTCCATTACGGCGTTCCCTATCTCTGGGGGCCGAACGTGCTGATGTACAACACCGACGCCTTCAAGGGTGAGGCACCGAAGAGCTGGAACGTCGTTTTCGAAGAAACGACCCTTCCCGACGGCAAATCCAACAAGGGCCGCGTCCAGGCCTATGACGGCCCGATTTATATCGCCGACGCCGCCCTCTATCTGATGGCCCACAAGCCCGAACTCGGCATCAAGGACCCGTACGAGCTCAACGAAGATCAATACAAGGCCGCCCTCGACCTGCTGCGCGGCCAGCGCAAGCTCGTCAGCCGCTACTGGCATGATGCGATGATCCAGACCGACGACTTCAAGAACGAAGGCGTTGTTGCCTCCGGCTCCTGGCCGTTCCAGGTGAACCTGCTGCAGGCCGACAAGCAGAAGATCGCCTCGACCTTCCCGGATGAGGGAACGACCGGATGGGCCGATACGACCATGCTGCATGCCGACAGCGAACATCCGAACTGTGCCTACATGTGGATGGAGCATTCGCTCCAGGCCAAGGTTCAGGGCGACGCGGCAGCATGGTTTGGCGCCGTGCCCTCGGTTCCGGCCGCCTGCAAGGGCAATGAGCTGCTGACCGACAGTGGTTGCGCCACCAACGGCTACGATCACTTCGACAAGATCAAGTTCTGGAAAACCCCTGTCGCGAAATGCGGCACGCAGGGCGAATGCGTGCCCTATCATCGCTGGGTCTCCGACTATATCGGCGTGATCGGCGGGCGGTGACGTCTCTTCTTCCCCAGCGGGGAGAAGATGCCCGTCGGGGCAGATAAGGGGGCGAGGAGCGAAGCGACGAACGTCCTGAGCGATAAACGAAGGACAGCTTATGCCGCGCTAGCCCTCATCCGACCCTTCGGGCCACCTTCTCCCCGCTGGGGAGAAGGAGAAGTGTCTCCGCCAAGCGCCCTTCGAACATCAAGCCGGCGCAAGACATAACCATTTTGGGGAGAAACCAATGACCGCCGTTCGTTTCCAGCAGGTGTCGCGCCATTTCGGCCAGGTCCGCGCTGTGGATCGCGTCGATCTGGAGATCGCGTCCGGCGAGTTCTTCGCCATGCTCGGCCCTTCCGGTTCCGGCAAGACCACCTGCCTCAGGCTGATTGCCGGCTTCGAGCAACCCACAGGCGGCCATATCGAGATCTTCGGCGAGACCGCCGAAGGCGTGCCGCCTTACCGGCGCAACGTCAACACGGTCTTCCAGGATTATGCGCTCTTCCCGCATCTGAATATTCTCGACAATGTCGCCTACGGCCTGATGGTCAAGGGTGTGGGCAAGGCCGAGAGGCTACGCGCCGCCGAGCAGGCGCTGGAACTGGTGAAGCTGCCAGGCTATGGCGCCCGCCGCCCCGGTCAGCTCTCCGGTGGGCAGCGCCAGCGCGTGGCGCTTGCCCGCGCCCTTGTCAACAAGCCGAAAGTCCTGCTCCTCGACGAGCCGCTCGGCGCGCTGGACCTGAAATTGCGCGAGCAGATGCAGGAGGAGCTGAGGGGCTTGCAACGGGCACTCGGCATCACCTTCGTCTTCGTCACCCATGATCAGGGCGAAGCGCTTTCGATGGCCGACCGCGTTGCCGTCTTCAACGATGGTCGCATCGTGCAGCAAGGCACGCCGCACGACATCTATCAACGGCCGAAGACTCGTTTCGTCGCCGATTTCGTCGGCTCTTCCAACGTCATTGCCCCTGAGATGATGTCGTCGCTCGGCGGCGAGCGGCGTTGGGCGAGCCTGCGCCCGGAAGCAATACGGTTGACTGAGGAGAGCGGCGTGGCAGCGACCGTGAAAGCGATGAGCTTTCTCGGCGCTGCTACCCGCCTCTCGGTGGAGGCGAATGGCGCGCACCTGCATGTAACCGTGCCCGCCGGCCAGCCGACGCCGGATACCGGCACTTCCGTCCGCCTCGCATGGCTACCCGCGGATGTGCACTACATGGATGATGCCGCATGAACGCCGCCGCCTTCCCAGCCTCGTCAGCGCAAGCGCCGGCCTCGATCCTGCCGAGCCGTGGCGGCTTCTTCGGCCGCCTCTCGGATCTCTTCTGGCGCCGTCCGCGACTGCTGCTCTTCCTCATGCTGACGCCGCCGCTGCTCTGGCTCGGCGTCATCTATATCGGCTCGCTGATCGCGCTCTTGCTGCAGAGCTTCTTCTCGATCGACGACTTCTCGGGAATGGTGAACTACGAATTCACGCTCTCGACCTATGCGCAGCTGCTGAATTCAGCCAATTTCGATATCATCGTCCGCACGGTGGTCATGGCCGCCCTCGTCACGTTAGCCTCCGCCTTCGTCGCCTTCCCGATCGCCTATTATGCGGCGCGCTATGCCCAGGGAAAATGGAAGGCGCTGTTCTATCTCGGCGTCATGCTACCGCTCTGGTCGAGCTATCTGGTGAAGGTCTACGCCTGGAAGCTGATCCTCGCCAAGGAGGGCATCCTCACCTGGATCTTCGACAAGCTGCATCTGGGTTGGCTGCTCGACGGCGTGCTCGCTTTGCCCATCATCGGCGGCAATTCGCTGTCGGTGAGCTATATCGGCACCTTCCTGGTCTTCGTCTATATCTGGTTGCCCTATATGATTCTGCCGACGCAGGCTGCTCTCGAGCGCGTGCCGGCCAATCTGCTCGAAGCCTCGTCCGACCTTGGTGCGACGCCGAATCAGACCTTCCGCACCGTGCTGCTGCCGCTGGCGCTGCCCGGCATCGTCGCCGGCTCGATCTTCACCTTCTCGCTGACATTGGGCGACTACATCATCCCGCAGATCATCGGCTCCTCGCGCCTCTTCATCGGCCAGGCCGTCTATGCGCAGCAGGGCACCGCGGGCAACGTGCCGCTTGCCGCAGCCTTCTCGGTTGTGCCGATTGTCATCATGGCCATCTATCTCTGGATCGCCAAGAAACAGGGAGCTTTCGATGCGCTCTGATCGCGGCCAACGCGCCTCCCTATCGTTGAAGACAGCCGCTGCCGGCGGCCTGCTCTTCCTGCATCTGCCGATCCTGCTGATCTTCGTCTATGCCTTCACGACCGAGGAGAAGAGCTATCAGTGGCCACCACCCGGCTTCACGCTGCAATGGTTCGGCATTGCCTGGAACCGGCCGGACATCTGGTCGTCCCTGGCGCTCTCGGTGCAGGTGGCGACCATCGCGACTGCCATTGCGCTCGTGCTCGGCACGCTTTGCGCCGCCGCCGTCAGCCAGACCAAGTTCTTCGGCCGCGAGGCGATCTCGCTGCTGGTCATCCTGCCGATCGCGCTTCCGGGCATCATCACCGGCATTGCGCTGCGTTCCGCCTTCAGCCTGTTCGACATCCCGTTTTCAGTCTGGACCATCGTTCTCGGCCATGCGACCTTCTGCGTCGTCGTTGTCTATAACAACGCAGTCGCCCGCTTCCGCCGCACCTCCGGTTCGCTGATCGAGGCGTCCATGGATCTCGGCGCCGATGGCTTCCAGACCTTCCGCCATATCATCCTGCCGAATATCGGCACGGCGCTGCTCGCCGGCGGCATGCTCGCCTTCGCGCTGTCCTTCGATGAAGTCATCGTCACCACCTTCACCGGCGGCCAGCAGATGACCCTGCCGATCTGGATGCTGGAGGAGCTTATCCGCCCGCGCCAGCGACCCGTGACCAACGTCGTCGCCATGGTCGTCGTGCTTGTCACTTTCCTGCCGATCCTGGCAGCCTACTATCTTACCCGCGACGGCGACCAGATCGCCGGCGGCGGCAAATGAAAGGGAGATAAATATGGATACCCAGATGCTGATCGGCTCCCGCTTCGAAGCCGGCACGGAAACGGAAGAGCATGTCCTCAACCCGAAGACGGGCGAGACCGTGCTCGACCTGCCGGAGGCCTCGCTCGGCCAGATCGATGCCGCCGTCGATGCTGCCGAAAAGGCCTTCACGAGCTGGTCACAGACGACGCCGAGCCAGCGTTCGGCCTATCTCCTCAAGATCGCCGACGCCATCGAGAGGGATGCCGAAGGCTTCGCTGCCCTCGAAGCTCTCAACTGCGGCAAGCCCATCAATGCCGTCCTTAATGACGAGATCCCCGCCATCGTCGATTGCTACCGCTTCTTTGCCGGCGCGGTGCGCAACCTGCATGGCCCGGTCGCCGGCGAGTATCTGCCCGGCCACACCTCGATGATCCGCCGCGACCCGATCGGCATCGTCGGCTCGATCGCGCCGTGGAACTATCCGCTGATGATGATGGCCTGGAAGCTGGCGCCGGCGATTGCCGGCGGCAACACCGTGGTCTTCAAGCCCTCCGAACAAACGCCGCTGACGGCGCTGAAGATGGCGAAGCTGCTCTCAGAGATCCTGCCCGAGGGCGTCGTCAACGTCATCCTCGGTCGCGGCGAGAGCGTCGGCAATGCGCTGATCAACCATCCGAAGATCGGCATGGTCTCGATAACGGGCGATGTCGCCACCGGCAAGAAGGTGCTTGCCGCTGCCGCCAAGACCGTCAAGCGCACCCACCTCGAACTCGGTGGCAAGGCGCCCGTCGTCATCTTCGACGACGCCGACATCGACGCCGTTGTCGCCGGCATCCGGACCTTCGGCTATTATAATGCTGGGCAGGACTGTACGGCCGCCTGCCGCATCTATGCCGACGCCAAGGTCTACGACAATTTCGTCGCCGACCTGACTTCCGCCGTCTCCAGCATCAAGTTCAACCAGGCCGACGACACGGAGAACGAGATCGGCCCGCTGATCTCCAAGCGCCAGCGGGATCGCGTCGAAAGCTTCGTCACCCGCGCCGCCGAACACAAGCACATGGAAATCACCACCGGCGGCAAGACCTCCGGCGAGCGCGGCTTCTTCTACGCCCCGACCGTGGTTGCCGGCGCAACGCAGGACGACGAGATCGTCCGCCGCGAAGTCTTCGGCCCTGTGGTCTCGGTCACGCGCTTCACCAATCCCGACGACGCCGTTGCCTGGGCCAATGACAGCGACTACGGCCTTGCCTCCTCCGTCTGGACCAGGGACATCAGCCGCGGAATGCGGACGGCCGCCCGACTGCAATATGGCTGCACCTGGATCAACACCCACTTCATGCTGGTCAACGAAATGCCGCATGGCGGCCTGAAACAATCCGGCTATGGCAAGGATATGTCAGTCTACGCTATCGAAGATTATACGGCCGTCCGACATGTGATGATCAATCATGGGTGAGGCATAGATCTCGATCAGGTCGGTTTTCCGAATTTGGGACAGCATTGTGCCCCCTCCCTCTCTGTCGGGACATCTCTCCCACAAGGAGGGAGATCGTTGGGCGTTTGACGCCCGCCTTCACCAAAATCGGGACATCCGTGCCAGCAGATGCAATGTCGGCGTGAGATGAGAGGATGCCACAAGTTACCAATCTCCCCCCTCGTGGGGGAGATGTCACGAAGTGACAGAGGGGGTGCCCCACTCGCCACAAATTCAGCAGCACCTGCGATAACACTCCTTAATCGAAACGGCTTCGGAACAATTTACCGTCCTTCCGCGTCTTTAAGGAGTGCAACGCAGAGGAGATTCACCATGCTGAAGTGGGCACTTATATTCTTTGTTATTTCGCTGATTAGCGGCTTTTTCGGCTTTTCCGGCGTGTCGGCGGCAACCGCAACCATCGCGCGCGTCCTCTTCGCCATCTTCCTGATCATCTTCCTGGTGTTCCTGGTTCTGGCTGTTATGGCCGGCAACGCCGTGGTCTGAGGATATAAGCCGCTATTTTTGAAGGGCGGGCCTAGATCAGGCTCGCCCCTACATTTATGGCGAGCGCCAGGATGGTCGTGTTGAACAGGAACGACAGGATGGCGTGCAGAAGCACCAGCTTACGCATCCCGACGGTGGAAACGCCGATGTCGGCGGTTTGCGCGGCGACGCCGATGGTGAAGGAGAAATAGAGAAAATCCCAATAGATCGGCTCTTCCACCGGCTCGGCGAATTTAAGCCCCTGCCCCTTGCCCAGGCTGCCATAGAAGCGATGCGCATAGTGGGTGGTAAACAACGTGTGCAGAAACGCCCATGAAATCAGGATCGTCACGATCGCCATCATCACGCGGAAGAATGCGACCTCCGGCGACGCATCCTTCACACCAATCAGATCCAACACGATACCGCCGATGCTGGCAATCGCGGCCGCGATCGACAGGAACAGCAGCAACCCGTCCGAAAAATCGAGATCGGCGGAGCGTTTGCGGATCCGTTGCACATTGGCCGTCAGCATCCGGTAGAGACTATAGAGGATATAGACGACGGCAGTCGTATCCCAGGCGATGAGCAGATTGCTCGTGTCGAGATCCCTGGAGGTCAGCAGCAGAAACACGGCGATACCGGCGAGTACGGCAATCAGGATCACTTGATGCTTGCGCAACAGCACGAGACCCCTGGAACGCTGCAACAGTCCGTTGGTGCTCATGCGCCGTTCTCCCGATCGAAAATCGCCTTGCAGAACCGATTCGCAAACGAGAGTGGCAAATAAAAGGAGGCCCCGCAATACGGAGCCTCTTATCGGTCAAGCGAGGGATTCAGCCGGTCCAGCCGCCGTCGACGACGTGGATCTGGCCCGTCGTGAAGCCTGCCTCGTCGCCAGCCAGGTAGGTCACCAGCGCAGCGATCTCTTCGGCGTTTGCAATCCGGCCCATCGGCTGGCGTGCAATGAAATCCTTCATCGCCTTGTCGTAGTCGCCCGTTGCCCGCAGCCGCTCGTGCAGTGAGGGGCTGTCGACCGTGCCCGGGCAGATAGCATTGGCGCGGATGCCCTTGGAGACGAAATCGGCGGCGATCGACTTGGTAAGCCCGATAACGGCGGCCTTCGAGGCGCAATAGGCGAAGCGGTTGGGCACGCCCTTCACGCTGGAGGCAACCGAAGCCATGTTGACGATCGAGCCCTTGCCCTTGTCAAGCATGCCCGGCAGGAAGGTGCGGCATGTCGTGTACATCGCCTTGGCGTTGAGGTTGAAGGAGAAATCCCAATCCTTCTCTTCGCAGTCTAGGATCGTGCCCGCATGCACGAAGCCGGCACAATTGAAGAGCACGTCGATGGGGCCGATTTCGCTGGCGTAAGCCTTGACCGCGGCACTGTTCAGCACATCAAGCACATGCTTGCTGGCGCCTTCCAGCGTCGAAAGCGTCTGCTCGTTGATATCGGTCGCGTATACATGCGCACCGAGCGAAATGAAGCGCTCCGCCGTCGCCCGGCCGATGCCCTGCCCCGCCGCCGTGATGACGACCTTCTTGCCTTCCAACCCGTGACCCATAATCCTGATCCTTTCCTCGGGAATATGATCTCATCCATTCCGGCCGCCGGAAAAGTCACCGGCGGTATGTCAGATAAGATCATGCAATAACAAACAGATGGCGCAGCCTTTGCCTTAACCTTCGAACGATCGCGCGAAGCGCCGGTTGAGCTTTTCGACGAGGACTGTATGCCGCTCGCCCGTTCGCAGTCCATCGCTAATCATCTCAGACGCCTCGCTCTGGAACGCCATGTAACCGTCGTGCCGCGGCCGCACATAGGCGCCTTCCAGCGTGGCGCGCGTGTTGCGGTAGAAATCGAGCGCCGCGCCGTTGACGGCATCGCTGACCCAGGCGTCGGAATGACCAGGCTGACCGTTGCTGGCGGCATAAATGCCTGCTTGCACCGGGCCGCCGGCGATCCAGCGCGCAAAGGCCTTCGCCTCTTCCAGCGCTTGCGTTCGGGCCGAGACGGCAATGCCTGTGCCGCCAAGCGCCGAACCGTTCGGCATTCGGCTATCGATGACGGGCATGTCGGCGAAGGCGATCCGCGCCGGCCTGAACCCGGCGAAGGAATAGTTGACGTAACCGTAGACGAACGGAGACACATTGTATGGGCTGTCGGGTTGGCTCATCAGATCGAGCACCGCTATCGGATCCATCTCATAGCAGCGGACATCCATCGCGGCGACGATCCTTGCCATCCAGTCGAGCACCGCCTCGCCAGCCGCCTTCCCGATGAAATCCGGTCCCTCGATGCTGCAGGGCGTGCCGAGATGAGCTGCAAGCGTGATGAAGGTCATTAGCGAATGCGGCGGCCGCATCGGCAGGATTGCCTTGCCCTTTGCAGCGAGCGTCACGAACTCGGCAAGGTCCGCCACCGGGGCGCTCAGGCGATCCGGACGGTAAGCCTGCACCTGCGTCGCCGCGTCGATCGGAAAGGCCCATTGCCGACCCTGCCAGTTGTAGCTCGGATAGGAGCGGCCGACCGTGCCGGCGGCAATCGCGGCGATCTCGTCCGTATAAGCGGCATCGTCGAGCGGCAGCAGGCAGTTCTCGCGCATGATCTGCCCGACATGCGGATGATCGATGACGATAAGATCGTAGGCGGCCGCAAGCTCCTCGACCGGGAAGGTCTCGAAATCCTGCAGCGAGCGCTTTTCCCAGGTGATCGCGACGCCGGTCTTGTCCTGCCAGATCTTCGAACATGCCAGCATCGGATCGTAGCCGCGCGGATGCGACCAGGTCATTCCCCTGAGCTTAATCATGTGAGCTTCACCATCATGCCTTCTCCGTAGCCGATTTGCGCTCGACGATCAGGATATGATCGGCGGCGAGCACGACTTCGTCCCGCTGGTTCAGCACCTCACAGCGCTCGACGACGCGGCCGGCCGCCGGCCGCTTCGGATCGTCCTCCTTCGCCGATATGGTGACGCGGGTGCGGATCGTATCGCCGATATGCACGGGACGGACGAAGCGGAGCCGGTCATAGCCATAGGAAAAGGCGACAGGATTGATGAGCGACGCCGTGAGCCCGACGCCAATCGAAAAGATCATCGTGCCATGAGCGATACGCTGCCCACCTGGCAAGGTCTTGGCGAATTCCGCATCCATATGATGCGGAAAGAAATCGCCGGTATGGCCGGCATGAACGACGAAATCGGTCTCTGTGATCGTCCGTCCGGTGGTCACCCTGACATGACCGAGTTCGTAGTCTTCGAAATGGATTGTTTGTTCAGACATTCCTCAAGCCTTCGGAAGTTCGGCAATCGGCGTCGCCGGAGCGGCGCTCGACTGATAGGCGGCTTCGACCAGCGCCATGGTCTGCCAGGCATCCTCGACGGAACCGACCAGCACCTTGTCCTCGCCCGAGGCGAAGCGCTGCAGATTGGCCATGCGATTGACGAAAGCATCCGGAAACCAGGCCCCTTCGAGCTTCACCTCCACCCATTCGCTGCCACCGTCGGGGCGGATCCACAGCTCGTCCGGCTCGCCGCGCGGATAGTCGAGATTGACGCCGAGCTTGATATAGGCAGCCCCCTTGGTGCCGGAGATGCGGAACTCGCACGCCTGGTACTTACGCCCGAAATCATGGTCGTGATTGACCGACAGCACGCAGCGCACCTTGTCGCCATAGTCGAGGATCGCCGCCGTCCGCGTCTGGGCGACATCGTGGTTGGGATGGCCGATGGTCTTGGCATGGACCCCCTGCGGATTGCCGAGCAACCCGCGAATGAAATCGAGGTAGTGGATTGAGTGCATGGCGATCTCGATCCGCGGCAGGCCCTTCAGGAAGGGCCAGAGCCCCCATGGCGTGGCAAGCGCCAGCCAGGCGTCGAAGTCGACGACCTCGCCGAGATAGCCCTTCTCCACCGCGTCATAGAGCGCCAGCATCATCGGCGCGAAACGCAGCTGGAAATTGACCGCCGCCTTGATGTCGCGCTCGCGGCAGACCCGCAGGATTTCCGTGGCGCCAGTGAGATCGCTGCCCATCGGCTTCTGGATCAAAGCAAAAGCGCCGCGCGGCAATTTCGCAAGGATCGCCGCATGGGCGGCCGGCGGCGTCGCGAGATCGAAGATCGCGCCTTCGACGGCTAGCGCCTCGGCCTCATTGGCGAATGCGCGGATGTTCCATTGAGCGGCCAACGCCGCCGCTTTTTCGGCGTTCGGGTCATAAAGGCCCGCCACCGGGAAACCGCCCTTCTTGTAGGCCGGAAGATGCGCGTCGCCGACAATGCTGCCGGCACCGAAGATCACGATCGGGCGGGGATTCGAAGGCTTAGGCCACCATTGGCGGAGGGATTTGGGATCGAAGGTCATTACACCCTCCCCTTGAGGGGGAGGGTCGGACCAAAGGTCCGGGGTGGGGTGATCCCTCCCCGTGTAAGAAAGACAGACATGTGCATCCCGAGCGTCACCCCCACCCGCGCGTACTGCGCGACCTCCCCCCTCAAGGGGGAGGTGACCGCTTCATGGCGCCTTCCATTCCTATCCCTAATCAAGGTGAAACACCTCCTCCATCATGGCCCACCACTCGCCCTCCTTGCGGGTTTCGAATGGCTTCTGGCAGGGAATACAAACCGACCACCATTCCTGGTTCTTCGGGCTCGCGGCCATCTTGCGCATATCGGCCTCGAAATCCGTGCCGACATATTCCCAATAGCCGAAGAGCAGGTTTTCCGGCTCCTTCAGGAAGATCGAATAGTTGGTGATGTTGCAGTCTGAGATCAGCGCCAGGATCTCGGGCCAGACGGCCGCATGCAGCGCCTTGTATTCCGCGATCTTGGCCGGCTCCAGGCCGATCACCATACCCATCCGTTGCATGGCCAGTTCCTCCTCAGCCGTGAATTTCCAGGGTGAATTCGCCGATCGATCGAGCCTTCACCGCCTCCCAATCCCAGGCAATGCCGATACCAGGCTCGGAGGGTGCAAGCGCCTTGCCGTCAACGATCTCCATGCCCTTGGTGGTGAGATCGTCGAGCTGCGGGATGTATTCGACATATTTACCGTTCGGCACCGCGCAGGCGAGGCTGACATGCAGCTCCATCAGGAAATGCGGGCAAACCGGGATGTCGAAGGCTTCGGCCGCATGTGCGACCTTCAGCCAGGGCGTGATGCCGCCGATGCGGGCAACGTCGACCTGCACGATCGAGCAGGCGCCCTTCTGCATATATTCACGGAAATGCCGGATCGAATACATGGATTCGCCGACCGCAATCGGCGTCGGTGTCGATCGCGTCAGCCGGATATGGCCGTCAAGATCGTCGGCTGGCAGCGGTTCCTCGATCCAGGCGAGATCAAGCTCCTTGAGGCGCGCGGCCCGGCGGATCGCCTCATCGACGGTAAAGCCCTGATTGCAATCGGTCATGATCTCGAAACCGGAGCCGAGCGCCAGGCGCATCGCCGCAAGCCGATCATAATCCTCCGAGCCATGCGGCTTGCCGATCTTTACCTTGGAGCCGGAAAAGCCCTTGGCCTTCGCCCGCAGGGCGTCCTCGACCAAGGCTTCCTTCTCGATGTGCAGCCAGCCGCCTTCCGTGGTGTAGAGCGGGCAACGATCCCTAGCGCCGCCGGCGAGCTTCCAGAGCGGCAAGCCCTGCTTCTTGGCCCGCAGGTCCCACAATGCCGTGTCGACGGCGGCAAGCGCCAGCGCGGTTATTGGACCGATGGTCGTCGCGTGGGTGGCGAATTCCAGCCTGTGCCAGATCACCTCGATGCGATCGGCATCCTCGCCGATCAGCAGCGGCACCAGATGATCCGATAGCAGCCGCATGACGGACGAACCGCCCGTGCCGATCGTATAGCTGTAGCCGGTGCCGACGGCGCCGTCGGAATCCGTGATGGTGACGATCGGCGTCTCCTGGCTGACGAAACTCTGGATCGCATCCGTCCGCTTCACCTTCGGCGGCAGGTCGACCATGCGCAGTTCTATCTTCTCGATACGTGCCATGGGACGGCTCCTCAGATTGCCAGGCTCTTGCCGGTTTCGACGGAAAAGAGATGCGCCTGGCTGAAATCGAAGCTCATCTTCAATTGCTCGCCGCTCTTCAGAGCATGCGGATTGAGCATGCGCGACACCCAGTCGCGTCCGGCGAACTCAACGAAAACAAGCGTTTCATTGCCGAGTGGCTCGGTGATGGCGACAGGCAGCGTCAGCTCGTGTACCGCCGATTCAGCACCGGAATGCAGGCCGTGGCCGGTCGGGAAGATATCGTCGGGCCGCAGGCCGAAGGCAACCTTATCGCCTTCCTTGACCCGGCCGACAAACTGGCCGGGCAGTGGCAGCCGGTCGCCGTTCTTGAACACCAGCTCGCCAGCTTTCACCGTCGCCTCCTCGATATTCATCGGCGGCGAGCCGATAAAGCCGGCGACGAAGCGGGTGGCGGGCTTCTTGAACACCTCATCCGGCGTGCCGACCTGCTCGATATAGCCGTCGCGCATGATGACGATACGGTCGGCCAGCGTCATCGCCTCCACCTGATCGTGCGTGACGTAGACAACGGTCGACTGCACCTTGGCATGCAGCTTCTTGATCTCGGTGCGCATCTGCGTGCGCAGTTTGGCATCGAGGTTCGACAGAGGCTCGTCAAAGAGGAAGACTTCCGGCTGGCGAACGATGGCACGGCCCATGGCGACGCGCTGGCGCTGGCCCCCGGAAAGCTGCGCCGGGCGGCGGTCCATCAGCGCCTCGAGGCTTAGAATGGCCGCCGCCTCGTTGACGCGGCGATCGATCTCGGCCTGCGGTTGCTTGGCGATCTTCAGCGAGAAACCCATGTTCTCGCGCACCGTCATATGCGGATAGAGCGCGTAGGACTGGAACACCATGGAGATGTTGCGATCGCGTGGCGGCAGCTCGTTAACGACCGTATTGCCGATCTCGATCGTGCCGCCGGAAACCTCTTCGAGGCCGGCGATCATGCGTAGCGTCGTCGACTTGCCGCAGCCGGAGGGGCCGACGAGCGCGATGAACTCCTTGTCGGCGATGTCGAGATCGATCCCGTGGACGATTTCCAACGCACCGTAGCGCTTGACGAGTTTTTTGAGAGAAACCTGAGCCATGAGGATCAACCTTTGACCGCACCGAATGTCAGACCCGACACCAGATGCTTCTGAATGATGAAAGTGAGAGCGAGTGCCGGAATGATCATCACGACCGCGAGCGCGCACATGCCGCGCCAGTCCATGGTGAACTCGGACGTATAGTCGAGCAGACCCACAGGCAGCGTCTTCGAATCGACCGAGCGCGTCAGCTGCGAGGCCAGTGCGTATTCGTTCCAGCAGGTGAGGAAGGCGAAGATGCCGGCCGAAGCGATACCGGGGCCGGCGAGCGGGAACTCTACCTGCCAGAAGGCCTGCCAGCGCGTGCAACCATCGATCTGCGCCGCCTCGGCGAGATCCTTCGGCACCTGCCGGAAGAAGCCGTCGATCAGCCAGATGGTGAAGGGCACGTTCAGCGCGACATAGGTGAGGATCAGGCCGAAATGCGTGTCGATGATGCCGAGCCGCGCATAGACCATGAACAGCGGCAACGACAGGGCGACGCCCGGCACCGAGCGCGTCAGCATAAGCCCCAGGAACACCGTCGACTTGCCGCGGAACCGGAAGCGGGCGAAGGCATAGCCGCCGGACATGCCGATGATGAGCGCGATGGCCGTCGACGTGATGGAGATGATCAACGAATTGCGGAAGTAATCCCAAACGGGAATGCCGCCCTGCCCGACGCCGCTGAACATCGAGCGGTAGGCTTCCAGCGAAAGCTCCCTCGGGATCCAGACCGGCGGCTTCGCCATGATCTCCACCGTCGGGCGCAGCGAACTGATGATAATCCAGAGCCCCGGCAGGCAGATGATGAGCATCGCGATGAAGAGGCCGATGAGATAGGCGACTTTGCGCAGACGGCGCTGCAGACGTTGTTGAGCGTTGCGATCCATGATTACCACTCCGCTCCTATCTGGGTGCGGGCAAGCGCCAGCTTACGGAAGAAATAGACTGTGAAGGCGATCGACAGGATAATCGAGACATAGGCCATGGCGTTGGCGAGACCCATCTGCGCGTCGGCATAGGCGGTGCGCCCGACCAGCGTCCAGATCAGCTCCGTGCGCCGCGCCGGGCCGCCATCGGTCATGATCTTGACGATGTCGTAGGCGCGGGCGACGTCGAGCGAACGGATCGTCATGGCAATGAAGGCAAAGGGCATCAGGAACGGCCAGGTCACGTAACGGAAGGTCTGCCATCCGGTACAGCCATCGACCTTGGCGGCCTCGACCGGCTCCTGCGGCATCGCGAACAGGCCGGCCAGAATGAGGATGGCGAAGACTGACGTCGACGACCAGACTTCCGCGACGATGATTGAAAACAGCGCCAGATTGCCGTCGATCAGCCACGGGATGGCATCGTTTGTGATGCCTAGGGATTGCAGGGCGTTGTTGATGATGCCGACATTGTCGTTGAACATGAATTTGAACTGGAAGCCGACGAGAACAGGCGAAAACATCATCGGGAACATCATCAGCGTGCGCAGAATGCGCTTGCCGTGCGTCGCCTTGTTGACCAACAAGGCCAATCCCAGGCCGAGCAGCATTTCAAGATTGAGCGCGATCGTCAGCAGCACGACGGTGCGCACGAAAGCGGCCAGAAACACCGGATCGGTGAGGATGCGGATGTAGTTGCGCAGGCCGATGAAGGTGAAGAGCGTGGCCGGACGTGTCAGGCGAAACGGCGTGAAGCTCGAATAGAAGGACAGAAGCAGCGGAAACAGCACCACGGCGACAAGAACGATGATCGCCGGAAGAAGTAGCAGGACCGGTGGAGATATCTTTTTGAACATGGTTTGCACCTGTCGGCATTCCTCGGCAGCGTGGCCCGGACTGCTTGGAATGGATTGCGTGAGGACGAGAGGCCGGCACGAAACCGGCTGGATAGACCGGCTCCTTGCGGCGCAGGTCGAAAGCCATTCTCGAAGTCAGATTGCAGAAGTCCCGCGCACTTGCCGCGCGGGACTTCGATTGCATCGCTTACAGCGCGCCGGCGTCCTTCAGGACATCGGTTGCCTTCTGGGCCGCGGTGTCGAGCGCCTGCTTGGAGGTTTTGTCACCGAGAATGGCCGCCTGCAGTTCCGGATAGACGACGTTGGAAATTTCGATCCATTGCGGCGTGCGCGGAACCGGGAAGGCGTACTTCATCGATTCCTGGAAGGTACTCAGCACTTCCTTCTTGTAGGGGTCGGAAGCAGCCTGCTGGATGTCCCACTCCCAGACCGCCTTGCGGGTCGGCAGCGTGCCGTTGGCAGCTTCGAGCTTCTGCGAGTCGTCGTTGGTCAGGAACCAGACGAGCGAAGCAGCCGCATCCTTGTGGGCGCAAGCCTCGGTTACCGAGAAGCCGTGGTGACCGGACCAGCCTGTGTGCTTGCCGGAGGAGCCAACGGGCTGCACGACGACGCCGACATTGCCGGCGACCTTCGAGGACTTCGGATCGTTGAAGTAAGTCGCCCAGCCCGGCCAGTCGAGATCGAGTGCGATGGACCCGGAAGCAAAGCCAGCGCCCAGATCGTCCCAGAGATAATTGGTCGTACCGGCAGGAACGGCCTTTGCCTTGTACATGTTGACAAACCAGTCGAGCGCGCGCACGCCGGCTTCGGAGTTGAAGGCCGGCTTGCCGTCCTTATCGAGATATTCGCCACCCTCGGCGACCAGCATTTCAAAGAAGCGGCCGTTGATGGCCTCTTCCTTGCCGGGGAACTGCGTGCCGAAGAAGTTCGGTGGATTGGAGAAGAAGATTGCCTGATCGGAGACTTCCTTCCAGGTCTTCGGCGGCGCCAGATCGTAGCCGTACTTCGCCTTGAACGCCGTCTTCTTGGCTTCGTCTTTGTAGAGGCTCTTCTGATAGTAGAGCGCCGAAACGTCGAACTGGGCGCGCGGCAGCATGATCAGGCGGCCGTCGATGGTGGAAGCCTGAATGGTGGAATCGACGAACTGGCCGATTTCTTCCTTGGGCAGCAGCTTACCGAGGTCGGTATAGAGGTCGGGGTACTGAGGCGCGAAGGACGAGTGGTTCGAGCCGACACACCAGGAGATGCTGCCCGAGGCCATGTCGGACTTGATTTCCTTGTCGAGCTCGAAATGGTTCTTCTTGGACAGGATGTTGACCTTGGCGCCCGTTTCCTTCTCCCACTCGGAAATGCGTGCATAAAGCGGCTCATATTGCTGGCCGCCGATGAGCTTGGCGTCGATCGTCACACCCGGAAACTTGCCGGGCAGATCGGCGGCGAAGACCGAAGTGCTCGCAAGCAATGCCATCATGCCGGCAGCAAGACCGGCCCTCCAATTCCTCATCGAAATTCCTCCCAAAAAACCGGACCCCTTGTCCGATAGTCCTCTCGACCCAAATATGGATCAATGATTTATAAGTAAACATCTTATTCATATGCCGTCAAGCCGTGATCGCATGCTTGTAAAATGCAGTCATTCATATATGAATGATGATTCATGTTTCTTCGTTCAGGGGGCCTGTTGATGAATGTAGAAGACGACAGTGATCGCTATCGCGCGCCGGCATTGGACAAGGGGCTGGATATCCTTGAGCTGCTCGCGACGATCGATGGCGGCCTGACGCAGGCAGAAATCGCCAAGGCGCTCAATAAAAGCCCGAACGAGTTCTATCGCATGCTCGACCGCCTGGTGCGGCGCGGCTACGTGCAGAGACAGGATGGCGATCGCTTCTATCTGACGCTGAAGCTCTTTGGCCTGGCGCATTATCATGCGCCGGTGCGCCGGCTCGTCTCCTTCGCCACGCCGCTGATGCGCGAATTCTCCAATCGGGCCGAACAGGCCTGTCATCTGGCGATCTACGACCGCGGCTCGGTCGTCGTCATCGCTCAGCAGGATTCGCCGACCTATTGGGGCATCTCGATCCGGGTCGGCGCCCAGATTAATCTCTACAATACCGGATCGGGTCACATCCTCCTCGCATTCCGGGATGACAAGCAGCGGCAGATGATGATCAACGAGCAGAGGCGTCAGGAGCAGGACGCCGAGGAACCGCCTGCCGATCTCGAGGAGAAGCTGCGGGCGATCCGCGAAAAGGGCTATGAGACCATGGACAGCCTGCAGACCAGTGGCGTGCGCAACATTTCCGCGCCGGTTCTGGCCATGGACGGCAATGGGCTTGCCGCTCTTACCTGTCCCTATATCGAGCCCGTCAACCCCAAGGCGCCCACCTACGATCAAGTCATCGAATATGTGCGAGACGCCGCAAAACAGATCTCCGAAACCGTGGCCGGCACGGTCGACAAGGCTGAACTATAATTTTTATTTGAATAAACTATTCTTCTGTGAGTATATATTGGGCAAGCAGGTATGGGAGGAACGCCATGCTTTTCGACAGCCACTTGCACATCGTCGACCGGAAACGTCTCGCCTATCCCTGGCTGACCGACGCCGGCGCGCTCAATCGCGACAGCCTCTACGAGGACTATGCCCGCGAGGCGAAGCGGCTCGGAATCACCGACACGCTTCACATGGAAGTCGATGTCGCGGAGACCGATATCGAGCGGGAGACCGACTATGTCAAAAGCCTGAGCCGCGAGCCGGGTAGCCTCCTGCGCGGCGTCATCGCCGCCTGCCGTCCTGAGAGTACAGATTTTCCCGCCTACCTCGAACGCGTGCTTGCCGATCCCTTCGTCAAGGGCTTCCGTCGCGTGCTCCATGTGGTGCCGGATGATGTTTCCGAAGGGGCACTGTTCCGCGAGAACCTGAAACGGCTCGCCGGCACTCGCCTCACCTTCGACCTCTGCGTTCTGCCGCACCAGATATCCAAGGCGATCGCGCTCGTCGACCTCAACCCCGACGTCAGCTTCATTCTCGATCACTGCGGCGTGCCGGCTGTCAAGGATGGGCTCAGCGAGAGCTGGTCGTCAGGGATCACAGAAATTGCGAGACGTCCGAATGTCGTCGTCAAGATTTCCGGTGTTGTGGCCTATGCCGATCCCGACAACTGGACGCCCGAAACGCTGCGTCCTTTTGTCGAACACTGCATCGCAAGCTTCGGCTGGGACCGCGTCATCTGGGGCAGTGACTGGCCGGTCTGCACCCTCGGAGGCAATCTCTCCACCTGGGTCGCCGCCACCCATGCGCTGATGCAAGGCGTCAGCGCCGACGAACGCAACAGGCTTTATCATCTCAACGCCAAGCGCCTCTGGTCTCTCTGAGGCCGGACAGTTTTCCATCGAAAGACAATGCCATGACCGCCACCGTCGGCGTATCCAGCACCTATCCGAAGACCATGCCGGCCGATCACGCGGAGATTCCCGTCTGGAATGCGGAAAACTGGTTCTATGAGGATTTCGAAGTCGGCCACAAGATCCGCTCGCTGCGCCGCACGATCTCCGAGGGCGAGTCCCAGCAGTTCAACGCGCTGGTGCTCGACATGCATCCCTATGTCAGCGACCAGATCTTTGCCGAAACCGAAGGCCTGTTCGGCAAGCGGCTCGTCGCCGGCGCCTTCGTCTTTTCCGCCGGCCTCGGGCTTGTGGCTACCAACTGCGTCAACGCCTTTTCCTATGGTTATGACAAGCTGCGCTTCATCAAACCCACCTTCATCGGCGACACCATCTACACCATCCGCACCAATCTGGATAAGCAGCCGAAATATGCCGAACTCGGCCTGATCCGCTCTTCTTACGAGGTCTTCAAGGGCGAAGGCGAATTGGTGCTTTATTGCGAGCATATCCAGACCGTGCGCTACAAGAACGGCCGTCCGGCGGACGCGCCGCCGCTGAAAGCCTGACATGACTACGAAAAACGAAGAGGGCCTGCTTTCCGGCATTATCGTGCTGGATATGAGCCAGTTTCTTGCGGGACCGATGGCCGCCCTGCGGCTCGGCGATCTCGGCGCGCGCGTCATCAAGATCGAGCGGCCCGACGGCGGCGATCTCTGCCGCCGGCTCTATCTCAGCGACACCGAGATCGGCGGCGATTCCACGCTGTTTCACGCCATCAACCGCGGCAAGGAAAGCTTTGCCGTCAACATGAAGGATGAAAGCGATCTACAGGAACTGCGCACGCTGATCGCCAAGGCCGATGTCGTGATCCAGAATTTCCGCCCCGGCGTCATCGAGAGGCTCGGCCTCGATTATGCCTCCGTCGCCGCCATCAATCCACGCATCGTCTATGGCAGCATAACCGGCTATGGCCCCGACAATGAGTGGCGGCATTTCCCGGGACAGGACCTGCTCGCCCAGGCCCGCTCCGGCGCCATGTGGCTGAATGGCGAAGCCGATGACGGACCGGTGCCATTCGGGCTTGCCGTCGCCGACATGCTGGCCGGCAACCTCCTCGTCCAGGCGATCCTTGCCGGCCTGGTGCGGCGTGGCGTGACCGGGCGCGGCGTTCATGTCGAAACGAGCCTGCTGGAAGCAATGGTCGATTTCCAGTTCGAGGTACTGACCACGCACCTGAATGATGGCGGACGCCTTCCTAAGAAATCCGCCGTGCGCAATGCCCACGCCTATCTCGCAGCCCCGTATGGTGTCTATCGCTGTGCCGATGGCTGGCTGGCGCTGGCGATGATGCCGCTGGCGAAGCTTGCCCCGCTGCTGGACCTCCCTGCCCTTGCCGACTACACGCCGGACGATGCCTTTCAGCGCCGCGACGAGATCAAGAGCCTGATCGCTAGCCGCCTTAAGCAAAAGGCGATCAGGGAATGGCTTGATATAATGGAACCCGCCGATATCTGGGCGGCGGAAGTACTCGACTGGCCGAAGCTGCTGCAGACGTCAGCCTTCCGCCAACTCGGCATGCTGCAGACCGTCACGCGCGGCGATGACGTCTCCGTGCAGACGACGGCAAGCCCGATCCGCGTGAACGGCGTACGAGCCAAGAACGGATTGGCTGCGCCGGCGATCGGTAGTCAGTCGGATAAGATCCGGGCGGAGTTTATTGAGGGTCGGTAGTCTTCTCAGACTTCTCATCCGCCGCACCCGCGAAAACATAAAGGGGTGCCGCATTGCTGCGGCACCCTCTCAAAATGACAGCTCCCCTTAAAGGAGAGCCAAACCGCCTCAGGCAGCAGCGAGCTGCAGTTCCTTGCTGACCATGGCGCGTAGCGTGCCAAGATCCTTGGCGAAGGCGCGGATGCCTTCGGAGAGCTTTTCGGTGGCCATTGCGTCTTCGTTCATCATCCAGCGGAAGGTCTTCTCGTCGACGGTGATCTTGGCGACGGCGGTCTTGTTTTCCGGCGAGAGCTTGCGCTCCAGCTTGCCTTCGTCCTTGGCGAGCTCGTCGAGCAGGTTCGGGCTGATCGTCAGGCGATCGCAACCGGCCAGAGCTTCGACTTCGGCAGCGCTGCGGAAAGAGGCGCCCATGACGATCGTCTTGATGTCGTTGGCCTTGTAGTAGTTGTAGATCTCGCGAACGGACAGAACGCCCGGATCTTCTTCCGGCGTGTAATCCTTGCCGGTCGACTTCTTGTACCAGTCGAGGATGCGGCCGACGAAGGGCGAGATCAGGAAGACCTTCGCATCGGCGCAGGCAACGGCCTGAGCCTTGCTGAACAGCAGCGTCAGGTTGCAGTCGATGCCTTCCTTCTGCAGCACTTCGGCGGCGCGGATGCCTTCCCAGGTGGAAGCAAGCTTGATCAGGATGCGGTCGCGCTCGATGCCGCGCTCCTTGTAGGAAGCGATGATGGAGCGAGCCTTGGCGAGCGAGGCTTCGGTATTGAAGGACAGGTCGGCGTCGACTTCGGTCGAAACACGGCCGGGGACGAGGCCGGACAGCGCAGCGCCGACGGAGATGGCCAGACGGTCTGCCACGGCGTGAATCACTGCTTCCGACGCACCGCCCTGCTTCTTGCCCCAGGCGACGGCTTCCTTGATCGCATCGGCGAACATCGGCGTGCCGAGCGCCTTGAGCACGATGGTCGGGTTGGTGGTGCAATCCACCGGCTTCAGGCGTGCGACAGCCTCGATATCGCCGGTGTCGGCCACGACCGTGGTCATGGCGCGGAGTTGGTCAAGCTTGGAAGTCATAACAGGTATCCTTGTTGAATGAGGCCCATTTGAATGGGGAGATGCCGGGCTGCAAATTCCGTCCGGTCGATGGACGGCTTGAAGGCGTCAGGCGGAGCGCGCCCTTCCTTCTCCTATGTGTCGATAACGGGATAAAAAGCGCGAAAGTTCCATTTCCGGTGAACGGCCGAGCGGTGAACAAACAACCTTCCGACGACAAGCTTTTCACCGGCACCGGGCGCCCTATATGGTCCCATGTCCGGTCTGGCACTTGCTCGGAGCAACACTCGCACATTGTCCTCCTCGATTGGACAAGACCGAATTCCTCAGCACCGACTATCAGCAATCTGGCAACGAAAAGTCAAGGACATTTGTGCAATTCAATTGACATAAGTTTCATGTCATAGAATATCGGCAGCAGAAGAGCCGATCTCGCCTGCCCCTGTCATCCGCCATCGCCACAATTCCTGTTCGGGGCGATCATGACGCTAAAAGGCGCATGCGACAATCATGCCGGAGGACCTGTGGCCAAACTGAGACGCGGGACGCATACCGCCTATTCGGAGACCTCGTCCCTGAGGCTTCGCGCCGCATGGCTCTACTACAACCAGGGCCTGACGCAGAAGGATGTCGCCGAACAGCTGGGCATCAGCCGCACCACGGTCATCCGCCTGCTCGACGAGGCGATGCGCCGCGCCGAGGTGCAGATCTGGATCACCGAAGGCATCGACGATTGCGTCGAGCTGGCGATCAAGCTGGAGCGTATCTATGGGCTGGATGAGGCGATCGTGGTTCCCGAGCCAGCCGGTGGCGACGTCAACGCGCAGGCAAAAAGCGTTGGCCTGGCGCTCGGCCAGTTCCTGACGGAAGCTATCCCGGACAATTATACGATCGGGGTCGGCTGGGGCCGGACGATGACGGCCTCTCTTGCAAGCTTCCGCCCTCCCCGGCGTGACAATTGCAAGGTGGTCTCCCTGCTCGGCGGCATCGTCGCCGTCCATCAGACCAACCCGATCGATTACACGTGGCGTCTGGCGAGCCAGCTCGGCGCGGAATGCTACATGTTCCTGGCGCCATTGCTGGTCGATTCCATCGAGACCAAGCGCAACCTCATCGAAAAATGCGGCCTGGAAGCGATCTATCGGCTGGCGGAGAACCTCGACCTAGCCATCGTCAGCTGCGGCGACATCGGCCCGCAATCGACGTCGCTGTCGGAGGGTTTCATTTCAAAGAGCGAGTTGCAGCAGCTGATCGACGCCGGCTGCGTCTGCGATACTATGTTCAACTTCCTCGACGCCGAGGGCAATTCCGTCGATCACCCCATCAACAAACGCGTCATGTCCGTCGACCTCGACACATTGAAGAAAGCCAAGCATATCGTCCTTTCTTCCGGCGGCGCGCACCGCGCCCGGGCGATCAGCGCCACCATCAAGCGCATCGGCTGCAACACGCTGATCACGGACGAGAGTGCCGCCAAGGCGCTGTTGCAGATGGCTATGGCGAAGGCGGCTTGATCAATTAATTCCGTGTTTGCGGAGGGTTACGCAGGTTCGGCAAACTCAAAACCTTCAAGAATACACCAACCCTCAAGCGTCGCCCGCTTCCCATCCCAGCATCGCGCGCTTGCGCGTCAGCCCCCAATGGTAGCCGGTAAGCTGGCCGTTCTTGCCGAGCGCGCGATGGCACGGCACGACGAAGGAGATCGGGTTGCGGCCGACGGCTGCCCCCACCGCCCGCATCGCCGTCGGCTGGCCGATATCACTGGCGATATCTGAATAGGTCACGGCGCGACCCATCGGAATCTTTAGCAGGCTTTCCCAGACGCGCAGCTGGAAATCCGAGCCGATCAGCACCACGCGCAGCGGCTGATCGCTCGACCAGTTCGACCGTTCGAAAATGCGCGCCGCGTAGGGTGCCGTCGCCTGCGAATCCTCGATGAATTGCGCATTCGGCCAACGGCAGGTCATGTCCTCCAGGCAAGCCCTTTCATTGCCGGAATCGCTGAAGGCAAGTCCGGCGAGGCCACGATCCGTGACCATGATCAGGGCAAGACCGAAGGGCGAGATGTGGAAACTGTAGCGCATCACCAGACCGCTGCCCCTGGCCTTCCATTCGCCCGGCGACATCGCCTCATGCGTGACGAAGAGATCGTGCAGCCGGCTCGGGCCGGAAAGGCCGACTTCGAACGAGGTCTCGAGAAGCGGCAGATCTTCCTGGCGCAGCAGGCGCTTGGCATGATCTAGGGTCACCGCCTGCAGAAAGGCCTTGGGCGACAGCCCGGCCCAGCGGGTGAACGTCTTCTGCAACTGGGTCGGCGACTGGCTGAGCCGATCGGCGAGCATCTCCAGCGATGGCTGGTCGCGATATTCCTCGGTGATGAGCTCGATGACCCGCCGAACGGTCTCGTAGTCCTGACCCTGCGGCGTGATGTCGTGCTTCAACTGTGCAATCGCATTCATGATCTTTCTCCTTGGGAAGGAGAAAACCACGGCAACGGAGGCAAAACCACCCGTTTCTTGCGCAGGCGGCCCGCCTGCGGAAATGTGATGCCGTCGGTTTTGACAGGCCCACTCATATCCGCTGCGTCACCGTCGCCAAGGCACGCTTGAAAGCCTTGGCAAAACTCTCCCGATCTTCCGGATTGAGGAAGGAGCCGACATCGGTATCGTGGTGTCTGTCGCGAACATGCATGGATACGACGCCGATTTCACGGTGGCGGCGAACGAGGAAGCGCGTCCAGAACGGATTGAAGCGATGCTCCACCATTCGCCCGGTGGGCGAGAATTTGCGGATGGAGACATTGGTACGCGACACCGTGACCTCCTCCCACACGCGCCCGGAACGGTAATTCAGCCAGAAAGCCCCGTAAAGCAGGAAGAAATCAGCGCCGAAGAAGAGGCCGATCGGCCATGCGCCCTTCGCGACAAACAGAACGCTGTAGAAGAGGCAGAAGGCACCTGCCAGGGCCAGCATGATCCTGAACCCCTTTCGTCCCAGCGAGCGATGGGGGAACAATTCGGCGGCGAAAACCGGCCTGTTGCCGTCTGCCGCAGTATCGGCGTTGCGTTCCATCATAGGACTTGAGTATAGGTCGTTCATGGCAAATCCCAAGATCAAATCCAGCGCCCAAAACGCGAAAAAGTCAAATGCGACCGCAGGCCGCAAGCCGGCGTCGAAGAGCCTTTATTCGAAGGCGGATTTGGAAGAGATCTTCCGCCGCTTCTCCATTCAGCGGCCCGAGCCGAAGGGCGAGCTGGAGCACGTCAATCCCTTCACCCTCGTCGTTGCCGTGGCGCTATCGGCACAGGCGACCGATGCCGGCGTCAACAAGGCGACCCGCGCCCTCTTCGCCATTGCCGATACGCCACAGAAGATGCTCGATCTCGGCGAGGAACGCATCCGCGACTACATCAAGACGATCGGCCTTTACCGCAACAAGGCCAAGAACGTCGTGGCGCTGTCGGAAAAGCTGATCACGGATTTCGGCGGCGAGGTGCCACGGACGCGTGAAGAGTTGATGACCTTGCCGGGCGTCGGCCGCAAGACCGCGAACGTCGTGCTGTCGATGGCCTTCGGTCAGGCGACGATGGCAGTCGACACGCACATCTTCCGCATTGCCAACCGGCTGCTGTTGGCGCCCGGCAAAACGCCCGACGAAGTCGAACAACGGCTGATGAAGGTGGTCCCTGACCAATATCTCTACCACGCCCACCATTGGCTGATCCTGCATGGGCGCTATTGCTGCAAGGCGCGCAAGCCGGAATGCGAGCGTTGCGTCATTGCGGATCTCTGTCGCTCGCCCGAAAAGACCTGGGATATCCCCGCCCCGCTGGTCGAACTACCCGCTCAGATCATCGGTGCAGAAGCCGCCGGCTAGATCCCGCTACACGCGCAGACCCATCTCCCGGCGCGAGATCAGCTTGTGCAGATGCACCATCATGCCAGCTGCAAATAGCGGCGTCAGCAGATTGAGAAGGGGGATGGCGAGGAAAGCGGCGATCGCGAGGCCGGCGAGGAACACCGTGAAGGCGTGCTTGACGCGGAACTGCCGCGCCTCTTCCGGCGAACGAAACCGCATCGCGGCGAATTCGAAGAATTCCCGGCCGAGCAGATAACCGTTCACCAGAAAGAAGGCGATCAGATTGACGCCCGGAATGAACAGCAGGAACAGCGCCACGATATTGCCGACGATGACCACGCCCAGAAACCGCACCGAGCTTTTCATCGCTGCTGCGAACGGCATGGCCTTTCCCGGTGGATCGGAAGGATAGTCGCGCCTTTCCACGACCTCGGCCACATCGTCCAGAAACAGGCCGGCAATCAATGCCGTCACTGGCGAGATCAGCAACGCCATTGCGAGCGCCAGCGCGATGCCGGCCAGAATGGCGAGGAAGAATGTAAGCCAACTCGTCCAATCCGAAGTGGACGGCATGAAACCCTGCAGCCAGGGTAGAGCGAAAGAATTGAACACGCCGCGCAGCAGGAACCAGAACGCGGCGAGCGCCAGCAAGGTCAGGCCAAGAACCTTCCAGAAGACCTTGCGCGTTTCCGGTGCGAAGAGGTTTGCCAGGGAAAGGCGCACAGCAAGAACAATCATTCGGGTCGACATCTCCTGGTTGGTGAACCGACACCTAGGTATCGGCGACGCCGATATCAATATCTCCGCCGATATACGAATACGCTCAATTAAAAATTTGCATTGTTGTAATAAAGTTTAAGCTAATATATTCTGCGAGTCATATTAAGAACAACAACCAAAACAAGATCGGCGGCTTTGTGAAATCTGCGCGCCCGATTGTTCCAGCAGTTGGTGCGACCAGACATCGGAAAGACCGTCAGCGAGGCGCAAAATTTGGAAGACCTTAGCCAGAAACTTAGGGAATATATAAAGGTTGGCACACCGGCCGAGCGACGTATTGCCAAGTATTTCTCTGAGCACCTGAATGAACTGCCCTTCGAGACGGCCTCCTCCGTGGCCGATAGACTGGAATTGAGCCCGATGACAGTTGGGCGTTTCCTGCGATCTCTCGGCTATCACGGACTGGATGGAATAAAGGTCCATCTGAAAGACAACCTGGCCCCGGTTACGTTACACTTGCCTAACATTCTGGAGCAGCTTCAGAAGGACGCCAGCGAGGGTCGCCCGCTCGCAACCCAGATCGCCGAACAGGTCGAGATGCTGCAGCATATCTACAATCTCGCCAACCAGCCGCAATGGCTGGAAGCGGTGACAACGATCCTTTCATCCGGGAATGTCTTCATCACCGCCCATCCCAGCCTCGCAGGTCTCGGGCGCCATTTCTGCGACCGCCTGACATTTGCCCGCGATCATGTGCTCTTCCTCGACGGGGCCAACGGCAGCTATGTTGAGCTGCTGGGCGGGCAGTCCCAAGACGAGCTGCTCATCGTCATCGATTCGCCGCGCTTTGTCGCATCGCGGCTGTTGGCACGTTCCGCCCGTCGCGCCGGACACAAGGTGCTGCTGGCAACCGGCCAATTCACGGAATGGGCGCATGAATTCGCAAACATCACGCTTTCGCTGCCGCCTCAACGGGCCAATAGCCGCGAGAATCTCTCGGCCATGATGTCGCTGCTGGAATTCCTGGCCATAGCCGTCATCCAAGCCGCCGGCGAAACCGCGGAAACCAGAATTCGCCGGATCGAAGAGCTGCAAGGCATGTTTGCCTATGCACCGCTGCGGTAGCGGACGCCCTCGCGGCAAGCCGACCGCCTATTCCATCGCGTCCAGTTCGGCCCGATGCCGATACATGGCAAGGAAGCGCCTGTATTCGCGATCGTAAAGCGCCTTCTTGCCGGCGTCAGGCAGACGTTCGTAACCGCCCGGATACATAGCGGCGCCAGCAACAGCCAGGCTTTCATGAAGACCACAGGAAACGGAAGCCGCGATTGCGGTCCCGAGCAGCACCGCCTCGTTCATTTTCGGAACGACGACCCTGCAGCCGGTGACGTCGGAATATAGCTCCATGAGCACCGAGTTCTTCACATGGCCGCCTGCGACATGCAGCGTGTCATGCACGTAGCCATAGTCGCGCATCCTGTCGAGGATATGGCGGATACCGAGCGCTATGCCGATGCTGGTACGCCAATAGAGCCGGCAAAGGCCATCGAAGGACGCGTCAAGCGTCATACCGCTGATAACGCCCATCGCGTGCGGATCGGCCAGCGGTGACCGATTGCCATGAAAATCGGGCAGCACATGGATGCGCCCGCCGAGGGATTCGCCCTCGGCAAGCCGAAGCTCCGCGATCCTCTTGACGATACGGTCATGCAATGCCGCCGTCGGCTGGCCGCCCGCCGCGTGCATGCTGACGATATGGTCGAGCAGCGCGCCCGTTGCCGATTGCCCGGCTTCGGCAAGCCACATGCCTGGAAAGACGGCCTCGTAATAAGGGCCCCACATGCCGGTGCTACGCTTTCGTTCGCGCGCGAGGGAGACGATGCAGCTCGACGTTCCGGCGATGAGCGCCAGCTGGCGTTCCAGAGTGCCGGGATCCCCGGCATGCCCACTGAGCGCGCCGAGCGCACCCGCATAGGCGTCGATCATGCCGGCGCCAACATGGCAGGCGCGATCGAGCCCCAGCGCTTCGGCAGCCTCCGGCGTCAACGTTCCCATGCTCTTTCCGACGGGAACGCTCTCTTCGGGCAGGCCGCCGCGCTCGCGCAGGTCGCCGAGGCCGATCACGTTCAGGAAATCCGCCTGCCAGCCCGGTTGGCGATGGGCGAGATAGTTCCATTTCGCCACGAGCGTGCAGCGCGAGCGCGCTGGTGATCCCGTTGCCTTCCAGGTCATGAAATCCGCGAGATCGAAGAAATAGCCGGCCTGCACCCAGCTTTCCGGCAGGTTCTCTTTCAGCCACATCAGCTTCGGCATTTCCATTTCCGGCGACATGAACTCGCCGGAATAGTCGAGAACCTCGTGCCTCGTCGCCGTGCAGTAATCCGCTTCGGCAAGCGCCCGGTGATCGAGCCAGACGAGGGTATCGAAACGGGCCTCGCCTCCTGTGGAAACCGTCAACTGCCTGCCCTGCCTGTCGCGCACGACCAGCGAACAGGTAGCGTCGAATCCGATCGCGCCGATAGCGGATGCATCGACACCGGAGACCTTCACCGCACTACGAACGGCCGCGCAGACGGCGGCCCAAATGTCCTCGGAATCATGCTCGGCGTGGTTTTCACGCGGGCGATTCATCAGGATCGGAAATTCGCTTTTTCCCAGCAGTGAGCCGTTCGCCGTGAAGACACCGGCGCGTGCGCTGCCTGTGCCGATATCGACCGCAACCACGTGATCACGCATGCAAAAGAGGTCCCGACCACTTATCTCTTGTTGCGGACAAGTTGTATCAAATCCGGCATCGCGTCAAACACGACTTCCGGAGAAAGCTGCTCCAGTTCCGCGCGATAACTGGGTGAATGAGCATGCGAACCACCGGTAAACGCGAAGACCGTCATGCCCGCCGCCCGCGCCGCCGTGATCCCCGCCGGACTGTCTTCGATGACGATGCAATCTCCTGGAGCGACCCCCATCCGTTTGGCGGCAAAGAGGAAAAGATCGGGTGCGGGCTTGCCCCGCTTGACCATGCTGGCGCTGAAGATGTTCGGCTCCAGCCGCTGCAGAAGGCCGGTCACCCCGAGCGAGAGCCGGATACGCTCCAGCTGGCTCGAAGATGCGACGCAACGGGGAAGCGTCAGTGCATCCAGCGTTGCCCCAATGCCGTCGATCGGCTTCAGCTCGTGCTTGAAGCGCTCGTAGAGGTCGTTGCGGATGCGATCGAGGAAAACCTGGTCGATGAAAACATCGAATTCCGTCTGCAGCGTGTCGACGAGCGTCGCGAGGCTCTTGCCGAGAAAGCGGCTGTAGACATCCTCCTCGCTCATATCCACGCCGACATCGTGCATCGCCCGGATGAGCACGCTGACCGACAGCGGCTCGCTATCGACAAGCACGCCATCGCAATCGAAGATTACGAGTCCCTTCTTCGCATCGGTCATCGTAGATCCAACCCGAATTCTGTTGCTGTCCCGCCGACCCTAATATCGACATGACAATGAAAAACGGCCGGAGCAGGAGAACTCCGACCGTTCAAAAGTTATTCCGCGAGTTTGTTGTCCAGGTATAGCTGCAGGGTGACGCGGGTACCCTTTTCCCACAGCGTTTTTAGGGCATGCGCGAAGCGCTTGCGGAAGAGATCGGATTTGGCGACGGTGCCGAAGATATCGTCGAACACGAGGAAGGCATCCGGATCGTCCTTTGCCTTCAAAGCGGCTTCGTGCAGCCGGTCGGCGCTGGCATCGTTGAAGACGATGTCCTGGCCGCTGTCCGTCTTGCCGGCGAAATATCGGCACCACAGGGCGGAGACCAGCGCGAGACCGACCACATCCTCGCCGCGGGCGAGGCGGTCTGCCGTGGACGGCAGGATGAACTTCGGCTGGCGGTTGGAGCCGTCCTGCGCCAGACGCGGAATGGTGTCGGCGATCTTCGGATTGGAGAAGCGCCGCTCGATCAGCTTGAAGTAATCCGCGAGCACCGTGTTCGGCACCGGTGGAATGACGGGGATGATCTCGTCATTCTCGAGCTTGGCGAGATAGGCGCGGATCAACGGTTCCTCCATCGCCTCATGCACGAAATGCACATCCATCAGTGCCGCCGGATAGGCGATGGCCGCATGACCGCCATTGAGGATGCGGATCTTCATGTGCTCATAGGGCGTGACATCCGGAACGAAGGTAACGCCGACCTTCTCAAGCGCCGGGCGGCCTGCCGGAAAATTGTCTTCCAGCACCCACTGCTTGAATTCCTCGCAATAGACGGGCCAATTGTCCTCGATATCGAAGACATCCTTGAGCAGATCGATCTCGCGCGTGCCGGTCGCCGGCGTGATGCGGTCGACCATGCCGTTCGGGAAGGCGACATTTTCGGCGATCCAGTCGGCAAAGGCCGGATCGGAAAGCCGCGCCGTACCGATGACGGCGGCTTTGGTGACGCCGCCATTATGGGGGATATTGTCGCAGGACATGACGGTGAACGGCTGCAGACCGGCAGCGCGGCGCGCCTTGAGGCCGGCGACAATAAGGCCGAACACCGTCTTCGGCGCATCCGGGTTCTGCCCGTCGGCGACGATCGCCGGATGGGCCGGATTGAACTTGCCCGAGGCATCGATGAAATAGCCGCCTTCGGTGATCGTCATCGAGACAATGCGGATGGAGGGATCGGCAAGCTTGGCGATGATCGTCTTGGCATCGCCGACCGGCAGGATGCCGACCATGGGCGCGGTGACGCGGGCAGCCGTGCGGTTGTTGTCCTGCTCGACGACGGTCGTCAGAAAGTCCTGGGCGGCGAGCTTCTCCCGCATGGCGGCATCGGACGGCAGCACGCCCGCGCCGACGATCGCCCAGTCATGGTCGTGGCCGGCGTTGAACAGGTCGTCGAGATAGATTGCCTGATGCGCGCGATGGAAATTACCGACACCGAAATGCACGATGCCCGCCGACAGCGACTTCGGATCATATGCGGGAATGGCGGCTGTTGCGGCCGCCTCCTGGAGAGTTGCGAGCGATAGTTTGCACGTCATGTCTCTAGTCCTTCTGGAAAGGTCTCTAGCTCCGGGCGGCTTGGGAGGACCGCTCCGGCTGGTATGCTTCCCGGCCCGCTGATATCGATGGATGCGGACCGGGACAGATGCATTTGCCGAGCGCATGCGGCGAGCAAGGCGCCGGCGCGGGGCTCAGATCGACAATCCCTCGGCATTGAACCGGTGAATTTGCGACTTGTCCGGCGTCAGATAGACGGTATCTCCGGCGCGGGCCGGGAAATCGCCGGAACCGCGTGCCGTCATGACACCGATCCCGTCGACGTCGATATGCAGGAACGTGTCGGAACCAAGGTGCTCGGCGACGGTTACCTTGCCCTGCCAGTCGCCCGAGGTGGTCGACAGCAGGACATGCTCCGGCCGTACGCCGATCGTGTCGCCGCCAAGACTCTGCGCATAGGCGCCCTTGACGAAATTCATCTTCGGCGAGCCGATGAAGCCGGCGACGAAGAGATTGCGCGGTCGCTTATAGAGCTCCAGCGGCGAGCCCACCTGCTCGATATTGCCGCGGTTGAGCACGACGATCTTGTCGGCCATGGTCATGGCTTCGACCTGATCGTGCGTCACATAGACCATCGTCGTCTTCAGCTGCTGATGCAGCTCGCTGATCTCGAGGCGCATGTTGACGCGCAGCGCCGCGTCCAGGTTCGACAAGGGTTCGTCGAACAGGAAGGCTGCCGGCTGGCGCACGATGGCCCGGCCGATGGCGACGCGCTGACGCTGGCCGCCGGAAAGCTGGCGAGGCTTACGCTCCAGATAATCGGTCAGGTTGAGGACGCGTGCTGCGTCCGACACCTTCCTGTCGATCTCCGCCTGCGGCAGGTTCGCCATCTTCAGCGGAAAGGCGATGTTCTTGCGTACGCTCATATGGGGATAGAGCGCATAGGACTGGAACACCATGGCCAACCCTCGGTCGGACGGCTTCAGATTGGTGCCGTCCTTGCCGTCGATCAGGATCTGCCCGCCGGAGACGTCTTCGAGGCCGGCGATCAGACGCAGCAGCGTGGATTTGCCGCAACCCGACGGGCCGACGAACACCACGAACTCGCCATTGCTGATTTCGAGGTCGATGGAAGGGATGACCTTGGCTTCGCCAAAGACCTTAGAAACCTTCTTAAGGACAATGCTACCCATGTTTCTCTCCCTTACTTAACCGCGCCGAAGGTAAGGCCGCGAACGAGTTGTTTTTGACTAAACCAGCCGAGGATCAGGATCGGGGCGATCGCCATGGTCGATGCCGCCGAAAGCTTGGCATAGAACAGGCCCTCCGGGCTGGAATAGGAGGCGATGAAGGTGCTCAGCGGCGCCGCGTCGACGGCGGACAGGTTGAGCGTCCAGAAGGCTTCGTTCCAGGCGAGGATGATGTTGAGCAACATCGTCGAGGCAAGGCCGGGGATCGCCATCGGCGTCAGCACGTAGATGATCTCTTTTGCCAGCGTCGCGCCGTCCATGCGGGCGGCTTCGAGGATCTCGCCGGGGATCTCCTTGAAGTAGGTGTAGAGCATCCAGACGATGATCGGCAGATTGATCAGCATCAGCACGACCACCATACCCACCCGGCTGGCGAACTGGTTGTTGAGCAGCCCGAAACCTTGGAACAGCAGATAGATCGGGATGAAGGCGCCGACCGGCGGCATCATCTTCGTGGACAGCATCCACATCAACACGTCCTTGGTCCGCTTGGTCGGCGAAAATGCCATGGCCCAGGCGGCCGGAACGGCGACGATAAGGCCGAGGATCGTCGAGCCGAAGGCGATGATGACCGAGTTGCCGAAGTGGAGGAAGTAATCCGAGCGCGACTGCACCTCGAAATAATTCTCCAGCGTCCAGTGAAAGAAGAGGAACTGCGGCGGCGAGGCGATCGCGTCGCCTTCCGTCTTGAAGCTCGTCAGGATCGTCCACAGGATCGGGAAGAAGATGAGCAGGGCGACGATCCAGGCGACCACCGACATGAGCACCTTGCGTTGCGTAGTGACTTTGCGTGCCATCTTAAGCCTCCAGATTCTTGCCGACCGCGCGCATCAGGAAGATCGCGACGATATTGGCGAGGATGACTGCGATGATGCCGCCCGCCGATGCGCCGCCGACATCCTGCGACAGCACGATCTGCGAATAGACCAGATAGGTGAGATTGGTCGTGGCCGTGCCCGGGCCGCCATTGGTGGTGACGAGGATTTCGGCGAAGGCGGACAGAAGGAAGATCGTCTCGATCAGGATCACGACCGTAATGGCGCGGGCCAGATGCGGCAGGGTGATATAGATGAACTTCGAAACCGGGCCTGCGCCGTCCATTTCGGCGGCTTCCTTCTGCTCTTCGTCCAGCGACTGCAAAGCGGTGAGCAGGATGAGCGTGGCGAAGGGAAGCCACTGCCAGGCGACGATGATAATGACTGACAGCAGCGGAACGGTCTCCAGCCAAGTCAGCGGATCGAGCCCGAACAATCGGAAGAGATGCGCCAGCAGCCCGTTCACCGGGTTCATGAACATATGCTTCCAGATGAGGGCGGCGACCGTCGGCATCACGAAGAAGGGCGCAAGCACCAGCATGCGCACGATGCCCTGGCCGAAGATCGGCTGATCAAGAAGGAGTGCCAGCGCTATGCCGCCGACCACGGTAATCAGCAACGCACCACCGACGAGCAACAGCGTCACGATCAACGAACTCAGGAAGGCCGGATCGCTTAAGAAGTATTCGAAGTTGAGCCAACCGACGAAGTCGTGCGCGCCGGGCGACAGGAGATTGTAATTCAGCGTCGAGAAATAGATCGTCATCACGAGCGGGACGATCATCCACGCAAAGAGGAGGAGAACCGATGGCGCCATCATGATGCGCGCGGTGGAACGGGTGTGCAACGTTGCCATGGCAAGTACCGACCTATCTTTTAAGCAGGGAGAGGTGGCCGTGGACCGGCTGAAATAAAAAGGGCCGCCAAGGGCAATGCGGGCGCTCGGCGGCCTGGTGGAAAGCAATGCCCGAGAGGAGCACTGCTTTCCATACCTTCAACAGCTTCTATTTCGGATAACCAGCCTTCGTCATTTCGCGGCTGGTCAGCTGCTGTGCGGCCTTGAGAGCCTGATCCACGGAGATCTGGCCGGCAAGGGCTGCGGAGAACTGCTGGCCGACGGCCGTGCCGATGCCCTGGAATTCGGGGATCGCCACGAACTGGACTCCGACATAGGGAACCGGCTTGACGGTCGGATGCGTCGGATCAGCAGAGTTGATCGAGTCGAGCGTCATCTTCGCGAAAGGCGCAGCCTTCTGGTAATCCGCACTCGCATAGAGCGACGTACGGGTGCCGGGAGGTGCATTCAGCCAACCTTCCTTCTGGGCGACAAGGTTGGTGTAATCCTTGCTGGTTGCCCAGGCGATGAACTTCTCGGCGGCCTCAGTCTTCTTCGAAGAGGCCGGGATGGCGAGGTTCCATGCCCAGAGCCAGTTGCCACGCTTGCCGAGACCCTTGTCCGGAGCCAGCGCGAAGCCGACCTTGTCTGCCACCTTCGACTGCTTCGGGTCGGAAACGAACGAAGCGGCAACCGTCGCGTCGATCCACATGCCGCACTTTCCGGTCTGGAAGAGCGACAGGTTTTCGTTGAAGCCGTTCGACGATGCGCCCGGAGGGCCGGCGTCCTTCATCAGCTTGACGTAGAAGTCGAGCGTGTTCTTCCACTCCGGCTGATCGAACTGCGGCTTCCACTTCTCGTCGAACCAGCGCGCGCCGAACGAATTCGACATCGCCGTCAGGAACGCCATGTTCTCACCCCAGCCGGCCTTGCCGCGGAGGCAGATGCCGTAGACTTCATGATCCTTGTCGGTGATCTTGCGGGCAGCATCGGCGATGAAATCCCAGGTCGGCGCATCCGGCATCTTCAGGCCGGCCTTGTCGAACAGGTCCTTGCGGTACATCACCATCGAGCTTTCGCCATAGAACGGCGCAGCGTAAAGCTTGCCGTCCGTGGTCAGGCCGCTGCGAATGGCCGGGAGCAGGTCATTCACATCATAGTTCTTGTCGCCGGAGAGCTTGTCGAGCGGGGCGAGCCAGCCGAGCTTGCTCCAGATCGGCACTTCATAGGTGCCGATCGTCAGAACGTCGTATTGGCCCGCCTTGGTGGCGATGTCGGTCGTAACCTTCTGGCGCAATACGTTTTCTTCAAGGGTGACCCATTGCAGGTCGATATCGGGGTTCTTGGCTTTGAAATCGTCCGTAAGCTTCTGCATACGGACCATGTCGCCATTGTTGACTGTCGCAATTGTAAGGGTTTCAGCAGACGCCAAGCCGGCAAACATCAGGGCCGAGCAGGCGCTCAGCAATATGGTTTTCAATTTCATATCTTCCTCCCAGAAGATTAAAAATGAGCATTCGCTTTGCTCGTGGGCAATTACTCACCTCTTGCGACAAAATGTCAATGCGAATTCGTTGCTGCATTGCCGTGCAAACAACCTATCTATTTGTTTTCATGGACTATATTTTTTGCTCACGCCCTGAGCAAAAATTCGGCAACAGCCTCATCGGTAATCAAACCGTTGATTTGGCGGCCGACGACGGCCGCTTTGATCGCCTCGAACTTGCGTCTTCCCTTGGCGATTCCAATGACGGAAGAGGTGTCGCGCGACGGCAGGGGCGCGCTTGCGACGCGATCGTTGACGTCATCAGGCATCAGCTTCCCCTCGCCATCGAAGACCCAGCCGCAGATCTCGCCGGCAGCGCCGCGCTTCATCAGCGCCAGCATCTCATCCTTCTCGAGAAAGCCGTCGAGGCAAAGGGGCGCCTCGATGCCCATCTCGCCGATACCGACGAAGGTCACGTCGGCCTGCGCGCTGATATCGAGCGTCGAACGCACCAGCGCCTGCGCATGCAGCAGCTCGCGCTCCCCGGCGGAGGACACGAGCACCGGCAGCGGCATTGGAAAGTGCCGCGCCTTGATGACGTCGGCCATGCTGAAGATGACGTTGTAATAGGCAGCCGAGCCGTCCGGGCCGATATTGCCCGTCAGCGACACCACGCGATGCTGCAGACATTCGATGGCAGGCAATTGATCGACCGCGGCCTTCAGCGTGCGGCCGGTACCGATCGCCAGCACGATCGGATCGCTGCGCCTAAGCCAGCGCTCGATCTCGGCGGCGCCCGCCTGGGCGATGCCGATCGTGGAAGACGTGCCGTCGGGATCGCTCGGCACCACGTCGACATGCCGGAGATTGAATTTCTCGCGCAACGCCGCGGCGTATTCCAGGCAGGCGGCGATCGGATGATCCAGCCGCACCTTGATCAGCCGTTCCGCGACAGCCAGCGATACCAGTCTCTGCGCCGATTGTCGGGAGATCCCCATGGCGACCGCAATCTCGTCCTGTGTCCGCCCCGCGACATAGTAGAGCCACCCGGCTCGCGCCGCGTCGTCAAGCCGCCCCTGGGAATCCAGCTTCTTCGCCATCGCATTCCTTTACCGAAACAGCGCTCTTGTCCGAGTATCGGATCACTCAGTTTCCGGCGGGATGACGCCCTTGGTCAAGGTGAAACAACCATAGAAGCGGCGTTCGCCGGTCTGAACAACGCAATAGGCATTCTTTGCACGCTCGTAGAAAGCGAAGCGCTCGACAGGCGACAACGGCCAATGCTTGCCTTCGGCCTTGTCGATCGCCGCCTGCACCTCGTGCTGGACCTGCGGCACCTCGTCGGGTGCGCCGACCACTTCCATGCGCGTCGCCGCATCATCGATGAACGTATCGAGCGGCATCAGGGACAGCAGCGCGGCAACCGCGTCGGCAGCAGAGACGTTGTCGATGCGCAGCAGATGGCCCAAAGTCGTCTGCTGAGCGATGGCTTCGGCGGGAAAATTGGTGTCGACAACGACCAGCATGTCCCCGTGCCCCATCGACTTCAACGCATACAGCACATCCGCATTCAACAGCGGCGAAATTCCCTTCAACATGATCGAGCATCCTTTGATTGCCAGTGGCGGCTCTCCCGCGGCCGCCTCGTTCTCCGGGGCAAAGAAGTAACTACGGCGTTCCTATCTGTCCATAGGCACCGGGAACGTTTTCGGAAGGAAATCAGGCTATGAATACGCTCATCTCAGCACGGCTTATTTCGGCCGTTATTGACCCGATACGTTCACCGGCATTAACTGAGGTCCGGTCAGTAGCTGAGAGGCACAGGTGCGAATTCTTCTGGTGGAAGACGATGATACGATCGGCAGCGCGGTTCGCGATCATATCGCGGCAGGTCCCCATGCCGTCGACTGGGTTAAAAACCTGGCCGATGCCGAAGAGGTCACCAACGCCGTGCAATACGGCCTCATCCTGCTCGACCTGCAACTTCCGGATGGCAGCGGCGTCGATTTTCTGAAAAGACTGCGCCGCAGACCGGATGAAACCCCGGTCATGATCCTCACCGCCCGCGACCAGATCTCCGATCGCATCGAAGGCCTGAACAGCGGCGCGGACGACTACCTCGTCAAGCCGTTCAATCTGGGCGAACTCACCGCCCGCATCCTGGCGGTCGCCCGCCGTTATACCGGCAGTCCACAACCGACCATTCGGTTCGCCGATCTCGAAATCGATCAGCCGCAGCGGCGCGTCCGGCTTGACGGCAGGGACATCGTTCTCACCGGACGCGAATGGGCCGTGCTCGATCTGCTTGTGGCACGACCGGGCGCCATCGTGTCGAAAGACAAGATAGAGGAAGCGCTTTACGCCTTCGGCTCCGAGATCGAGAGCAATACGGTCGAAGTCTATGTCAGCCGTCTGCGCAAGAAGATCGGCAGGGACCGCATTCGGACGGCCCGCGGCGTCGGCTATTGCCTGGGCGACCGATGACTGAGCGCACGGGGCCTAGCCGCGCCAGCATCACCAGGCGTCTCATCGCCGCGCTCACCGGCACGGTCGTGGTCTTCTGGCTGATTGCGGTCGGCATCGGCGTCTATGTGGTCAACAAGGAACTCTCGGAGACCTTTGACGGGGCGTTGCAGGAAACCGCCGAGCGGCTGATGCCGCTGGTACTCGACGATCTTGCCAATCGCGATCCCTCTAGCGATCCGCAAAGCCTCAAGGAACTCAACAAGGGGCTGAACCGCGAATATCTGACCTATCAGGTACTCGACGGAAACGGCAAGGTCATCCTCCATTCGCACGACGCGCCGGCCACGGTCTACGACGTGCCGTTGAAGATCGGTTTCCACAATACGCCGCGATATCGCATCTACACGGAATCATCCCAGGACGGCTCGGTCTTCCTGCATGTCGCCGATGCCTTCAAGAATCGCCGGGAAGCCTCGCGGGAAAGCGGCGTCGCGCTGCTCTGGCCTTTGCTGGCCCTCATCCCCGCCAGCATCATTGCCATCGGCTTCGTCGTCGGCCGCTCCCTGCGGCCGATCGACCGGTTGAGATCGCAGATCGCCACCAAGGACAGCGGCAATATGGCGCCGTTGGATAGCGACGTGCTGCCGCGCGAACTCCAGCCGATCGCCCGCTCCGTCAATCTGCTGCTCGATCGTCTGCGGCTCGCCCTCGAGGCCGAGCGCGAATTCACCGCCAACAGCGCCCATGAATTGCGCACGCCGATCGCGGGCGCTCTCGCGCAGACCCAACGCCTGCTCGCCGAACTGCCGCAAGGCCAGTTGACGGAACGCGCCAGCCGCATCGAGACCTCGCTGTCCAACCTCGCCCGGCTGGCGGAAAAGCTGCTCCAGCTCTCCCGCGCTCAGGCCGGTATCGGCACGGGCGACAAGCCCGCCGATCTGATTGCGGTCATCGAAAGCGTTATCGGCGACTACGACCGCGACACCGGCACCGCCGGCCGCGTCCTATTGGAGACCGGAGCCAAGGAAAAACTGATCCGAAACGTCGATATCGATGCCTTCGCCATCGTCATGCGCAATCTGATCGAAAACGCGTTGATCCACGGCCCGGTCGACGACGAAGTAACCATCAGCGTCGACGGTGGCACGGTCCGCGTCGTCAACGCTGGCGATGTGCTTTCGCAGGAAGAGCTGGCCGGCCTGAAGAAACGCTTCTGGCGCGGCAAGACGAACGCCACCGGTTCGGGCCTCGGGCTTTCCATTGTCGAACGCATCGTCGAGCAGATCGGCGGACGCATCGAACTGCTGTCGCCCGCCACGGGCAGAGCTGATGGTTTCGAGGCCAGGATCACGCTGCCTGCCGGCTGACCGCTTCGCAGCCCGGCACGGATTGATCTTGCAAACACCGGCAAAGGGTGCGAGCAAGTGCCGCATGTTTCCTGCAGGTCGGTATTCATGATCGTTTCCTTCGACATCGGCGGTAGCGCCATCAAAGGCGGCATTGCCCGCTCCATGACGGATATTATGCCGCTGGCGCGGCGCCCCACACCCAAGCACGACTTCGCCGAATTCGTGGGTGTTCTGCGCGCCGTCATCGCCGAAGCAGGCGAGAAGCCGGATTGCTTCTCCTTTTCCATTGCCGGCGTGGTGGACCCCGATACCCAGGCACTCACCTGCGCCAACATTCCCTGCATCCATGGTCGACGCCTGGCAGCAGACCTGGAGGCCGAACTCGGCCATCCCGTCCTGATCGCCAACGATGCCGATTGCTTCGCCATGGCGGAAGCCATGTCCGGCGCCGGCCGCGGTCATCGCATCGTGTTCGGCGCCATTCTCGGCACCGGCGTCGGCGGTGGTCTGGTGGCCGACGGCCGTCTCGTCAACGCTGCCGGCGGCTTTGCCGGCGAATGGGGCCACGGACCCATCATCGCGTCCCATGCCGGCGATCCGCCGGTCGCCATCCCGGCCTATCCCTGCGGCTGCGGCCAGAAGGGCTGTGTCGATACCGTCGGCGGCGCCCGCGGCATCGAACGCCTGCACAAGACGCTGCACGGGCTGGAATTGACCAGTGAAGAAATCATCGACCATTGGCTGAAGGACGACGTGCAGGCACGGCGCACGATCGACGTCATGATCGACCTAGTCGCCTCGCCGCTCGCGCTGACGGTCAACATAACAGGCGCGACCATCGTTCCGGTCGGCGGCGGTCTCTCCAATGTCGAACCGCTGCTGGCGCGGCTGGACGAGGCGGTGCGCGCCCGAATCCTGCGCAAGTTCGGTCGGCCACTGGTGGTGCCCAGCCAATGCAAGCTCGAGCCCGGGCTCATCGGCGCTGCCCTGCTGGGGCTGCAATATGCCGGAGAGCGCGACCATGCTGCTTGAGGTCTGCATCGAGGACATCGCCGGCCTCATGGCTGCCGTCGAGGGTGGCGGCGATCGCATCGAGCTTTGCAGCGCACTCGCCGTCGGCGGCTTGACGCCGAGCGCCGGCCTCATGGCTGCCGCGGCCAGCATGCCCGTTCCCGCCTATGCCATCATCCGCCCGCGCGCCGGCAGCTTCGTCTATTCGGCCGACGAACTCGCCATCATGAAGCGCGATATCGATGCGGCCCGGCATACGGGCCTCGCGGGCGTCGTGCTCGGCGCATCGCTGCCGGATGGACGGCTGGATTTCGATGCGCTGGCGGCGCTCGCCGCCCATGCCGAAGGTCTCGGCACGACGCTGCATCGCGCGTTCGATCTGGTCCCCGATATAGGGGAGGCCGTGGAAGTGGCCATTTCTCTCGGCTTCGAACGCATCCTCACATCGGGAGGCGCAAAGACTGCCGCAGAAGGGGTCGCCGCTCTCGAGCAGGCGATCACTATTGCCGCCGGCCGCATCTCCATCATGCCCGGCTCGGGCGTCAACATCGCGACGATCGGTCAATTGTGGCCACGATTGACGATCAGCGAAGTGCACTCCTCCTGCGCCGTCACCACGGCCGAGACGGACGAACGCCTGCTCACCCTCGGATTCTCGACGGTATCCGCACGCCACACCGATGCGGCGACCGTCAGGGCGCTCAAGGCCTACTTCGCCTGAGCAACGTCATGAATTGACAAAGAAACATTAGAATGATCAATCGTTCATAAACGCATATGCTGTAGCGATGGACGGGCTGCGCAACAGACAGTTATTGCAGCAAGGCAGATTTCCTCGGGAGTAGCTGTAGATCTGAATCATGTCGGTGGCGCCACCTAGCAAGAAAAGCATGGCTGTCTTCTGGATTGCGGCGATCATTATCGGCTCGATCATCTTGGCGACTGCGTTGCTTGCCAACGACATGCGTAACCTGCGGGCGCTGGACAGCCGCTATCACCTGAACCTGTTTTCCCGACCGGCCCAACAGGCCGCAATGTCACCGGCAAAAGCCGCCAGGGTCAAGACTCCGCCGCCTGCCGGAGCTGCCTCGAACAATACGGTTGGAAATGCCGCGACTGTCGTAGCTGGCACAGCGGCACATGCCCCCGCGACACCGGCCAAGGCGGCGGCGGCCAAACCGCCACATACCAAAACATCCCACTTGTTTGACGCCCCCGTCGACGCTCTGCTGAGCGCCTTCGTACGAAACTGGCGGATATCGGGCCAGACGCTCTGCGCCGATCTGGCAAAATTCGGCCTGCCCGTGGGTGAATGGCGGCAAAGTGAATTGGGCACCGGCACATCCGAATGCAGCTATGCCGTCCAGAAGGGCGCCTATGGCAACGCGAACGCGGCATCTTTCTTCATCATCGCCCGCGGCAAGCCGACCGGCGAACTCGACACTATCCGCATCAAAGTGATCATGCCCGATAATCCCGATGGCAAGGCCATCGGTGGCACCTTCGTCGATGCCGTCGTGCTGCTGCTGAACGAGACACACTGGCTGGACTTTCAGACGGCGATGGATGCGATCGGCAAACTGCAGGACGTGACGCTGCAAGCCTTCGGCGCCAAGCTCAGCTTCTTCAAGGAATTCCGGGGCAACAACAGTTTCAATCTTCAGCTGGAATTGCGCAGAACCGCGCCCGAGCAGATCCGGACGGCCATCGTCTTCGATAAGGCGCGCTGGACGCTGCCCTCCCCCTTATCGATCAACTAGAGCAATTCGAGGAAAAGTGCGTAGCGGTTTTCCGTCCGGAATTGCGCAAAAACAATAGCATCGAGCGGCTAGGCGCTTCCGTGAAACGCGTTACCGCTCCAGGCGATCAGGCAAATACCGGATGACGATCGAGCCTTCGGTCTGTCCGGTTTTTGTTGCGCCGCGCCATGGATGGTGGTCATATGAGGACGATTCCGAAGGTCGGCGGATCACCGGCCGCAAGCAACATGATTCCCAAGAGCACGAAGCGGTTTCCGAAGGGATTCATGCCTATCATAAACACTCCGGATCCCCCTCCGGCGGTGGAAAGCTAATACATCCGATGGATTCGACGGACCCCAATCCGCAGGGCCAGACTTTCGCGGTCGAACGCAACCCTCGCCTCCGCTACATCATACCCGCCGTGGTCGCTGTCGCCTTCCTGATGGAACAGCTCGATTCGACCATTCTCATCACCGCCGTTCCGGATATCGCCAAAAGCCTCGGCACCACTCCGGTGCGCATGAACCTCGCGGTGACAACCTATATCCTGACGCTTGCCATGTTCATCCCGGTGAGCGGCTGGTTCGCGGATCGCTTCGGTGCCCGTCGCATCTTTGCCCTGTCCCTCTTCATCTTCACCGCCGGCTCGATCCTGTGCGGCGTGGCAACGAGCCTGCCCATGCTGATCGCCATGCGCGCGCTTCAAGGTTTTGGCGGCGCGATGATGACGCCGGTGGGACGGCTCATCCTCATCCGCAGCTTTCCGCGCAGCCAGCTTGTGACCGCGATGACATATATGACCCTGCCTGCCGTCATCGGCCCGGTGATCGGTCCGGTGCTCGGCGGCTTCCTGACGACCTATCTTTCCTGGCGCTGGATATTCTGGGTGAACCTGCCCTTCGGCCTGATCGGCATATTTATGGCGCTGCGCTATGTCGAGGACACCACACGCGACAAGTCGATCAAGTTCGACTTTCCCGGCTTCATCATGGTCGGTGTCGGCTGCGTGCTGCTGCAATACGGTATCGAAAATATCGGCCGTCCCACAATTCCGCTCTGGGCCATCCTCCTCGTTCTTGCCGCCGCCGGTCTCCTGCTCGTCGGCTTCATCCGCTATGCGAGGACGGCTGTATCGCCGGCTGTGGATCTCACGTTGTTCAAGCTGCGCACGTTCCGCGTCGGCACGCTTGCCGGCGGCATCTGTCGCGTCGGGCTGAACGGCGTTCCCTTCCTGTTGCCGCTGATGCTGCAGGTCGGCTTCGGCCTGAGCCCGATCGTGTCGGGCACGCTGACCTTCGTCAGTGCGCTGAGTGCGCTCGTCGTGCGGCCCGTTTCGGTGAAACTATTGAAGCTCTATGGCTTCGACCGCATCCTGACATGGAGCGCCGTTTTAGGCGCAGCCGTCGTTGCCGGTTTCGCCCTGATCACGCCCGAGACGCCGCACTGGTTCATCATTGTCTATGTCTTCATCTTCGGGCTGGCGCGCGCGGCGCAATTCATGACCTCCAACACGCTGTCATATTCCGATACGCCGGCAGCCCAGCTTAGCCGCGCGACCAGCCTCGGCGGCGTCCTGCAGCAATTGAGCGTCAGTTTCGGCATTTCCGTTGCCGCCATGCTGCTCGGTCTGGTCACGCTGGATGGGTCTGCGCTGACGCCGGAGAAATTCCATCTGGTTTTCCTGCTGATGGCCGTGATCCCGCTGCTCGGCATACCCGGCTTCCTCAAGCTGCAGCCGGAAGATGGTGTGCAGGTGAGCGGCCATCACCGCCGACCTGAAAAGTCATCATAGAAGGTCTGCAGCTCTCACGCCGCGAGCACGGAAGAGCGCGGATGCACGAGATGGTCGCGAAGCACCGTCCCGGCGCCATCGACTTCCTGCATCACCACATCATAACTCCACAGGTCGGCAAGATGCTGGAGTACCCGCTTGGCGTCCATATCGTCAAGCAGCGCGCCGTTCAGCACCGTGTGCCGGACGATCAACCGCCTGTCGCCGGCGAGATCGACATCGACGATCTCGATATGTGGATCGATCCAGCCGACGTCATATTGCCGCGCCAGTTCCCGGCGGATGCGCCGGTAGCCGCGCTCGTCATGGATCGCCGCCACCCTCAAACCCTCTTCCTCTTCGGGATCGTCGGTCAGGTGGAACATCCGCATCTTCCGCATCAGATGCGGGCTGAGGAATTGCGAGACGAAGCTCTCGTCACGATAATTGGCCCAGAGGTCGCGCAGCACTGCCATGGCATCGCCGGTGCCGGCGATTTCCGGGAACCACTGCCTGTCCTCCTCCTTCGGCTTCGTCACGATGCGCTCGAGGTCCTGCATCATGGCAAAACCGATCGCATAGGGGTTGAGGCCGGAATAGCGCTGATCGTTGAAGCTCGGCTGGAAAACCACGTTGGTATGGGATTTCAGGAATTCCAGGAAATCGCCGTCGCTGATACCGCCAAGCTCATGCAGCCGGGTCATGATGCGATAGTGCACATAGGTCGCGGTGCCCTCGTTCATCACCTTGGTCTGGCTCTGCGGGTAGAAATATTGGGCGACGTGGCGCACGATGCGGATGATCTCGCGCTGCCAGGGCTTCAGCCGTGGCGCCATTTTCTCCAGGAAGTAAAGAATGTTCTCCTGCGGCAGGCCCGCAAGCGAGCGCCGCCGCTCCAGATCGAGGTCGGGCATCTTCTTGCCTGGCCCGACCGGAATCGTGCGCCAGAGATCGTTGAAGATCCGCTCGTCATATTCGCGGCGTTCGCGCTCGCGCTTTTCCTCGTCGCGCAGGTCGGGCGTCTTCCTGCCGGCATAGCGATGGACGCCATGCGACATCAGCGCATGCGCGGCATCAAGCGTCCGCTCGACGGCGGCATGACCATAACGCTCCTCGCAACGCGCGACATAGCCCTTGGCGAAATTGAGGTAGTCGAGAATGCCCTCGGCGTCCGTCCAAAGTTTGAACAGGTAGTTGTTCTTGAAGAAGTGGTTGTGGCCGAAGGCGGCATGCGCGATGACCAGCGCCTGCATCGTCGCCGTATTCTCCTCCATCAGGTAGGAGATGCATGGCGAGCTGTTGATGACGATCTCATAGGCGAGCCCGCGAAGACCCTTACGATAGAAGGCCTCGTGATGGGCGAAATGCTTGCCGAAGGACCAGTGCTTGTAGAACAGCGGCATGCCGATCGAGGAATAGACGTCGAGCATCTGCTCGGCGGTGATGATCTCGATCTGGTTGGGGTAAACGTCGAGACCAAGTTCCTTGACGGCAATCTTCTCGCAGGCATCGTGGATTCGCTGAATGGTGGCGAAATCCCAGTCCGCACCTTCAAAAAGCCGTTCCATCGATGCTTTCGCCATCATCCGCTCCTGGTTTCTGCCGTCCGACGCTGGAAGAGATCGTGGAAGACCGGATAGATCTGGCTACGATCGTTCACGCGCCGCATCGAGAGCACCGGCCAGGCCGCCTGCAGCCGCTCGTAGAGCGACCAGATCGCCGAGCCCGACGAGATCGCGACGCTGCGTGATTCGCCCACTTCCAGATAGGCGAAATACTGGCAAACCGGCAGGATTTCGCTAGTCAGGAGCGCAGCGGTCGTCGCATTGTCTGAATAGGCGTTGTCACCGTCCGATGCCTGCGCGGCATAGATATTCCAGTCCGATGGCGGGAAGCGATCGTGCACAATCCGCCGCATCGCTTCGAGCGCACTCGAAACCTGTGTGCCACCCGTCGCCGGACTGCGAAAGAACGTCTCCTCATCCACCTCCTCGGCCACGTCGGTATGCCGGATGAAGACGATCTCGACACGGCGATACTGCCGGGTGAGGAAGATGTAGAGCAGCATGTAGAAGCGCTTGGCGAGATCCTTCATGTGCTCGGACATCGAGCCGGATACATCCATCAAGCAGAACATGACAGCCTGCGCCACCGGCTTCGGCTCGTTCTCGAAACGGCGATAGCGGATGTCGATCGGATCGATATAGGGAATGCGCCGAACCTTGGATTCCAGCAGCTTAATCTCAGCCTCGAGCTGGGCCCGACGCTTCTCGTCCTTGCACTCTTCTGCCTCTTCGATGAGCTTGGCGACCGTTTCCGGCTTCGGACGATGCAGGGCGACACGCCGCATCATCGCCAGCCGCATGGTGCGGTTGATCGCCAGATTGGCGGGCGATCCCGTCACCGAATAGCCTGATCGTACTGGATTGATCTGGTCTGTCGATATAAGCCGCCGCTTGGCGAGATCCGGCAGCTCGAGATCGTCGAGGAAGAGATCGAGGAACTCATCGCGCGTCAGGATGAAGCGGAAGGCGTCCTCGCCGGTACCGTCGCCGCCGGCGCGCGGCTTGCCGCCGCCGCTTTCAGGACGCGGGATGATGTCGCCTTCCAGAAAGTCCTTGTTGCCGGGAAGAATATGCTCCCGCAGCCCTTCCGGGCCGCGATGGAACCGAGGTTCCTCGGTTCCATCCAGGGGAATGCTGATTTCGCCACCTTTCAGAATGTCCTGAATGTCGCGATTTTGAGAGGTTTCATAGACCGCTCTCTGCACCAGCGCTTTTGCTCTTCGCAAAAATCGTTGACGATTTTCTAAACTTTTGCCGCCTGGGTTCAGGCGTCGGTCAACAATGTGCATTCCTTCTTCCTTGGTGGCTCATCCCGCCTGTTTCACACGCATGTACCATTCCACAAGCCGTCGAACCTGACGCTCGGTATAACCCCGCGCCATCATGCGCTCGACGAATTCGCCATGTTTCTTTTCGGACTCGCCGTCCTTCTTGGACCCGAACGAGATAACAGGCAGAAGATCCTCGACCTGGGAGAACATCCGCTTTTCGATGACTTCGCGGATTTTCTCGTAGCTCGTCCAGGATGGATTCTTGCCGCCGTGGCTCGCCCGTGCCCTCAGGCAGAACTTGACGATCTCGTTGCGGAAATCTTTCGGGTTGGCGATGCCGGCTGGTTTCTCGATCTTGGTGAGTTCCTGATTGAGAAGCTCGCGGTCCAGAAGCTGACCTGTATCGGGATCCTTGAAGTCGACATCCTCGATCCAGGCGTCGGCGTAGTCGACGTAGCGATCAAAGAGGTTCTGTCCGTAATCCGAATAGGACTCCAGATAGGCTTTCTGGATCTCATGCCCGATGAATTCCGCGTACCGCGGCCCGAGTTCGCTCTTGATGAACTCGATGTAAAGCTTCTCGGTTTCGAGCGGCAGCTGCTCCCTGCGGATCGACTGCTCCAGCATATACATCAGGTGCACCGGATCAGCGCCGATCTCGGTGGTGTCGTAGTTGAAGGTCGCCGCCAGCACCTTGAAGGCAAAGCGGGTCGAAGCCCCGTCCATGCCTTCGTCGACGCCGGCAGAGTCGCGATATTCCTGCACGCTGCGCGCTCTCGGATCGGTCTCCTTCAGGCTCTCGCCGTCATAGACCCGAAGCTTGGAGAAAGCAGTCGAGTTTTCATGCTTGGAGAGCCGCGTCAGAACCGTGAAGCGGGCGAGCGTCTCCAAAGTCGACGGCGCGCAGGGCGCGTCGCTGAGCTCGGATTCCTCGATCAGCTTCTCGTAGATCTTCTGCTCTTCGGTGACCCGCAGGCAATAAGGCACCTTGACCACACAGATGCGGTCGATGAACGCCTCATTGTTCTTGTTGGCCTTGAAGGTCTGCCACTCCGACTCGTTCGAATGGGCGAGAATGATGCCGGAGAAGGGAATGGCGCCGATATTCTCGGTGCCGATATAATTGCCTTCCTGGGTCGCCGTCAGCAGCGGATGCAGCATCTTGATCGGCGCCTTGAACATCTCGACGAACTCGAGAATGCCCTGGTTGGCGCGGTTCAGCGCACCCGAATAGCTGTAGGCGTCAGGATCGTTCTGCGCCAGGCTTTCGAGCTTGCGGATATCCACCTTGCCGACCAGCGAGGAGATATCCTGGTTGTTCTCGTCGCCCGGCTCCGTCTTGGCGACGGCAATTTGTCGCAGCCTGGAGGGCTGCATCCGGACGATGCGGAAACGGGAAATATCGCCTTCGAACTCTTCCAGCCGCTTCAGGCACCATGGACTCATGAGGCCGGTCAGGCGGCGACGCGGAATGCCGTAGCGCTCCTCGATCATCGGCCCCATGGTGACGGGGTCGAACAGGCTGAGCGGACTTTCGAAGACCGGGCTCAGCTCATTGCCGGCCTTGAGCACATAGATCGGATGCACTTCCATCAGCGACTTCAGCCGCTCGGCAAGTGAGGATTTGCCTCCGCCGACAGGCCCGAGCAGATAGAGGATCTGTTTACGCTCTTCCAGCCCTTGCGCCGCATGACGGAAGAAGGCGACGATGCGTTCGATCGTCTCCTCCATGCCGAAAAAGCCGGCAAAGGCGGGATAGGTCCGGATTGTCCGGTTCATAAAGATACGCCCAAGTCTGGTGTCCTTGGCCGTATCGATCAGCAGTGGTTCTCCCATCGCGGCCAGCAGGCGCTCCGACGCATTTGCGTACATGAGCGGATCATCCCGGCACGCATCCAGGTATTCGGAGAATGACATCTCGACTTCGCGCCGTGCTTCGAAAGAACGGGCGAACGTGTTGAATAGCACATCGTTATTTGACATGGCGCCTCGATAGCTTGCTATTGCAATAAACGCCGGACTTAACGAGATCACTTATCCCGCTAGTATCTAAGGTGCGGTAAGAGTCGCTTCGAATCAATAGGTGACCCGTACAATAATTCGTACGCTTGATTGCAAATGTCATCAACATGTTGAAGGGACCATGCACCGAATTAATGAAGAACGCCCTTAAGTTGTTGCAATCAACGACACCCCATCAAGGGATGTACACCCTCGAAAAGACAACTTGACCGGCTTTCCCATGCGGGAAGCCCGGCCTTGATGAACCGAGCGAGACCAGCGTCAACCCGACAATATCAGCATAATTTTGGAGAAAAGATGGTGCCCAGAGCCGGAATCGAACCAGCGACACGCGGATTTTCAATCCGCTGCTCTACCAACTGAGCTATCTGGGCATCCGAGCTTCGCGTACGGATAAGAGCCTTGAAAGGCTCTGGGCGGTTGGTTCGCCCCGGAAGCGAGCGGGGTTATAGCATCTTGTTCGTCCATGTCCAGCCGCAAATGACTCTTTTTTGACAGGAAATGGAGTTTTGGCAATTCACGAGCAAAATGAAGGGGTTCGCAACGCCGAACAACGCAGGGAAGCGGTGTTTACTCGCTCTCGGAGCCGTCGGCTTTCTCCTCTTCCTCGGTAACGGGAATGGCGTAGGAGCCATTGAGCCACCGCGAAAGATCGAGCGAACGGCAGCGATCCGAACAGAAGGGATAGTGTTCGCGTACCGAAGGACGGCCGCATTCCGCGCAAGCGCGCGTCTTGCGCAGCGGCTCGATCTTCGAGCCCACCTTGATCTCACCAACCTTCGTCATGATTCCTATCCTTCCTGCCATCCGGCGTGAACGTCGAATCCCTCGCCCGCCAGCAAAAGCATGGTCTCATAAAGCGGCAATCCGACGACATTGCTGTAGGAGCCGATCAGCTTCTGCACGAAGGAGCCCGCAAGCCCCTGGATGCCATAGGCTCCGGCCTTGCCCCGCCACTGGCCGGACGCCAGATACATTTCGATATCACGGCTGGAAAGCCGCTTGAAGCGCACCTTGGTCTCCACAACTTTCTGACGCAGCTTGCGGTCCGGGGTGATCAGGCAGATCCCAGTATAGACGACATGGCCTCGTCCCGAGAGAAGATGCAGGGCCGAAGAGGCTTCGTCGACGAACTCCGCCTTCGGCAGGATACGCCGGCCGACGGCAACGACCGTATCGGCGGAGAGAATATAGCTGCTCTGCCAGGCGACATCGCTCTTCACGGCCGCGAACGCCGCCTCGCCCTTCTCAGCCGAAAGCCGCCGCGCCAGCGAGCGCGGATGCTCCGACTTCTTCGGCGTCTCGTCGATGTCCATGGGCATGAGACGTGAAGGCTCGATGCCTGACTGGTGCAGGAGCTCGACGCGACGCGGCGATCCGGAAGCCAGTATCAGCTTGTGTTTCAACGCCATCAGACCTCGACCTGTCATGCGGGGATGAGAACCGGCTCCAGAGCATGATGCCGAAAAGTGTTAGGGGATTTCGGGCGACATCATGCTCTACTTCTTTGAACCCAGAGCGGCGAACTATTTGAAACGGTAGGTGATGCGGCCCTTGGTCAGGTCATAGGGGGTCATTTCCACCAGCACCTTGTCGCCGGCAAGAACGCGGATGCGGTTCTTGCGCATGCGGCCTGCCGTGTGGGCGATGATCTCGTGCTCATTTTCCAGCTTCACGCGGAATGTCGCGTTCGGCAGGAGTTCGGTGACGACACCGGGAAATTCGAGGACTTCTTCTTTCGGCATTAAAGCTTCTTTTCCTGTCGGTTGAGGTCGGCGCCCATGGCAAAAAGCCGGGGGTCGCCGGAAATTGCGCGGAAACTACACAATCGCCGCGGTTTTGTGAACCTCGTTGATAAGGGTTTCTGCATTTGTTTCATCCGCAGCTCTAAAGCGAGCCGCGATGTTCCACAAGTCGGCTTTCGATCAGCCCGAGAAGATAGTCCCGAACCTCGCGATAGGCGGTGAGAACCTGCTCGCGGGTTCCGTCCGTCGCGGAGGGATCCATGGTCGGCCAATAAATGACATCCACGGCATTGGCCCTGGTCAATTCCAGGGCGGCGTGATGCGCCTCCGGCGAGAGCGTGATGATGACATCGAAGAAATCATCCTCCAGTTCCTCCATGGTCTGCGGCTGCCGGCGGCCGAGCGAAAGCCCCATCTCATCAAGCACGACATCGACGAAGGGATTGCGCTCGCCGGCGCGCACGCCCGCCGAGGCGATATAGGTGCCCTGCGGCAGCATATAGCGCGCGATCGCCTCGGCCATCGGCGAGCGGATGGTATTGAGCCCGCACATGAAGAGGATGGCGCCGGGCGCTTTGCCACCATGCTCGCCCCCCTGCCTCTGCTCTGGCACCCGCCCCATGACAGTCACCCGCGCCAATAGAGCACGCAGACAAGCGTAAAGAGCCGGCGGGCTGTGTCGAAATCCATGACGATCTTGCCGTTCAGCCGGTCCATCAGCGTCCGGGAGCCTTCGTTGTGGATGCCGCGCCGGCCCATGTCGATCGCCTCGATGCGACTGGGCGTGGAGGAGCGTATCGCCTCGTAGTAGCTCTCGCAGATCATGAAGTAATCCTTCACGATGCGGCGGAACGGTGTCAGCGACAGGATGTGCGTGGCGACGACGACGCCATCTTCCGTGCGGATATCGAAGACCAGCTTCTGGTCGACCAGCGACAGATTGAGCAGATAGGGGCCGCCCTTGTGTCCCACAGGCTCGAAGCTGTTTTCCTCGATCAGGTCGAAGATGGCGACGGCGCGCTCATGTTCGACATCCGGCGTCGAGCGGCCGATCGTGTCGTCCAGGACAACGTCGCTCAGCCGGAAGACGCCTTCAGCCATGCCTCACCCCTCGAGATTGAGGCGGATCGCGACGGACCGCGCGTGTGCGTCCAGCCCCTCGGAATTGGCAAGCGCGATCGCCGCCGGTCCCAGCGCGCGTAGCTGTTCTGGCCCGAGCCGCAGGATCGACGTGCGCTTGACGAAGTCGAGCACGGAAAGGCCGGACGAGAAGCGGGCGGAACGGGCCGTCGGCAGCACATGGTTTGAGCCGCCGACATAATCGCCGATCACTTCGGGCGTATGGCGGCCGACGAAGATCGCGCCGGCATTGCGGATACCGGCAAGCAACGCGTCGGGATCGTCAACGGCGAGTTCCACATGCTCGGCGGCGATGCGGTTGGCAAGCGGAACGGCCTGCCTCAGATCGGCTACCTGGATGATGGCGCCGAAATCCCGCCAGCTTGCCGCCGCCGTCTGCGCCCGGCTCAACTGCTTGAGCTGGCGCTCGACGGCGCCTTCGACAGCCTTGCCGAATTCGGCATCGTCGGTGATCAGGATCGACTGCGCGCCCTCGTCATGCTCGGCCTGCGCCAAGAGATCGGCGGCGAGCCAATCCGGATCGTTGTTCTTGTCGGCGATGACGAGCACTTCCGAAGGGCCGGCGATCATATCGATGCCGACGGTGCCGAAAACATGCCGCTTGGCGGCGGCCACATAGGCATTGCCGGGGCCGGTAATCTTGTAGACCGGAGCAATCGTCTCCGTGCCATAGGCAAGGGCCGCGATCGCCTGCGCGCCGCCGATGCGGTAGATCTCCTCGACGCCGGCCATGCGGGCAGCGGCCAGCACCGCCGGGTTGATGGCGCCGCCCATGGTCGGCACCGTGATGACGACACGCTCGACGCCGGCGACCTTGGCCGGCACGGCATTCATCAGCACAGAGCTCGGATAGCTTGCCGTACCACCCGGCACATAGAGGCCGACGGCTTCGATCGCCGTCCAGCGCGAGCCGAGGCCGACGCCGAGATCGTCCTCATAGATATCGTCCTTCGGCAATTGCCGGCGATGATGCGATTCGATGCGGGTGGCGGCAACCTTGAGCGCCCCCAGCACCTCGGAGGGAACGGCTGCGATCGCCGCATCGATCTCGGCTTCGGCGACGCGCATGGGCGTCGTGGCGAAATCGATGCCTTCGAATTTCTGGGAATAGTGAGCAAGGGCGGCATCGCCGCGCGTCCGCACATCGTCGATGATGCCTCGCACTACGGCATTCACATCTTCGGACACTTCCCGTTTGGTCGTCAGAAAGGCGGCAAACTGCTGCTCGAACCCTTCCGATGCCTGATCCAGCCAGATAGCCAACGCTGATAATCCTCTTTCATCGAGGCCGCCCTGAGCGGCCGGCATTCATCGATCGCCTGCCTATTCGCCCGCATCCGGATGGCGGGGCTTATGCGCGGTTTCCCATGCGCCGCCGATATCGGCAAGCTGAACCTCGATGCATTCGACATCGAGCGCAATGGTGGCCTTGCCGGCAAGCGTCAGCTCGATCGTACCGTCAGGCCCCTCGCCCTTCTGCTCGAAGCGGATGGCGAGCAGCGACAGCACCTCGTCGCGGTTGCGCCGGTCGACGCCATTGGAGCGCACGGCCTGCACCCGCTTGAACACCAGCGCGGCGCGATGGCGCTGATAGGGTTTGCCGCGCTCGCCGGATTGTTCCCAGGCAAAACGATTGGCCGCAAGCGAGAACTGCCCGAGCGTCGGCGCAAAGGACATGTCGCCGACCTTGAAGACGCTATCCTGCATATGCGCGGATATGACGCCCAGATCTTCGTTGTCGAGTGCCATTAGCTTCAGATCGCCCATTCGCCCTTTATCCCCGATCGCACAATCGAAACGCCGTAACAGACGTTTCCCTTCTGTGGACATAGGATGCGAGCGCAAAAGACGCAACCGAAGAAAGCGGGCTCGCCCGCTCTCTGCACGACAAGAAATAATTTTAGTCGCTGATGCGCTCGACCACCGCGCCGCAGCGCGTCAGCTTGTCTTCCAGCCGCTCGAAGCCACGATCGAGATGATAGATGCGCGACACCACAGTCTCACCCTCGGCGGCAAGGCCGGCGATGACGAGCGAGACGGAGGCGCGAAGATCGGTCGCCATGACCGGCGCGCCCTTCAATCGCTCGACACCCTCGATGCGGGCCGTCTGGCCGGAAAGCGAGATCCTGGCGCCGAGGCGGGCGAGCTCCTGCACATGCATGAAGCGGTTTTCGAAGATGGTTTCGGTGATATGTGCGGTACCCGACGAGCGCGTCATCAGCGCCATGAACTGCGCCTGCAGGTCGGTCGGGAAGCCGGGGAACGGATCGGTGACGATATCGACGGGCTGGATGCCGCCGCCGTTGCGCTTGATGCGGATGCCGTTATTGGTCGCCGAAATATCGGCGCCGGCGCGGCGCAGGCTTTCGAGCGCGGTGTCAAGCAGCGCCATATCGGTATTTTCCAGGCGAACATCGCCGCCGGCCATGGCGACGGCCATGGCATAGGTGCCGGTCTCGATGCGGTCAGGCAGAACGCGGTGGCGGGCACCGGAAAGCGAGGTGACGCCTTCGATGGTGATCGTGCTGGTGCCGGCGCCGGAAATCTTGGCGCCCATGGCGATCAGGCAATTGGCAAGATCGACGATTTCGGGCTCGCGTGCCGCATTGCCGATGACGGTCGTGCCGCGGGCAAGCGTCGCCGCCATCATCATTACATGCGTGGCACCGACCGAAACCTTCGGGAAGACATAGCGCGCACCGATGAGGCCGCCCTTGGGCGCCGTGGCATTGATATAGCCGGCGTCGATTTCCATGGTGGCGCCGAGCGCCTCGAGGCCCTCGATGAACAGATCGACCGGACGCGTGCCGATGGCGCAGCCGCCCGGCAGCGACACGCGCGCCTGGCCCTCGCGGGCAAGCAGCGGCCCGATGACCCAGAAGCTCGCGCGCATCTTGGCGACCAGTTCATAGGGTGCGGTCGTATCGACGATGGTGCGGCAGGTGAAATGGATGGTGCGGGAATAGCCGTCTTCCTGGCGCTCGCGCCGACCGTTGACGGCAACGTCGACGCCATGGTTGCCGAGGATGCGCATCAGAAGCTCGACATCGGCCAGATGCGGCACGTTCTCCAGTGTCAGCGTATCGCTGGTCAAAAGCGAGGCGATCATCAGCGGCAGGGCGGCATTCTTGGCGCCGGAGATCGGAATGATACCGTTAAGCTCGTTGCCGCCGACAATCCTGATACGATCCATATGTGCAATACGGGCAAGGCCCGCCTTTCCTGAAGTTCCGTCCGCCTGGGAAAAAGCGCTCTTTAGACGAAATAGATTAAGGCTTCAATTCGTTTGATGATGGGCGACATCAATCATTGCGATTCGTCCATTTTTGCGGCAGCATCCGGCTCATCCCCAGCTTTTGCAGCCGGCAGCCCATCCGTCTCGTCCGCCTGCCCGGCGCGGCGGGCGCGCACCTGCTGCTTGCGACGCGACAGATTCTCGCGCAGCTTCAGCGCCGCCCGCTCGCGCCGCCTGTCCGCCTCGGTTATCTGCTTGCCGCCCGCGAGCTCACCCGCCTCGCCGGCGGTCAAACCGCCCTGCAAAACCTTGCCGTCATCGATTTTCGTCTTGTCCGCACCCATCTCTTCGTCATAGCGGAAAACCCCGCCCGTCAAAAGACCGACACATTTTTTCCCACGATCTTTCACCGAAGTTGAAAATTGCGGCTTGCACTCAGCCCCGACCTATGGCAATAGCCGCCTCGCCCAATACGGCGCACTTAACCGCGCCACGGTATGCTGCTATAGCTCAGGGGTAGAGCACTCCCTTGGTAAGGGAGAGGCCGAGAGTTCAAATCTCTCTAGCAGCACCAGTTTTTCTTAATAAAAACAACCATTTACAGAAATAGCGCCCTACTTGGCGCTGCGCTACTGTGCAGAACAAAGCGCGAAAATGTACGTGAAAACGCTCGGTTTCGTACAAAATCTGTACAGGGTGGTGCATGCTTCGTTCTGCCCGCCCTCTGCCATTCTCGTGCCAATCGCACACATTTGTCACATCTAAACAACACGCTTCGGCTGCTGGTATCACGAGTTCATATTCGTGTTGCTCGTGCCGCCTTTTGCGGTATTACTCAACATGGGCTTGAACACCCTGACTTCACATAGGCCGTCAGCCACGCTGATTGCCGAAACAATGCGCTGCTTAGCGGCAGGCGCTATCGCCAAGGTCATTGCTGGCCGGGGGCGGTGTGCCATGTCCAAGGCTCGCCTAAAAGCGCATCGGCGCGTCTGTGAAGCGCGTGTTCAACCCCCGGCTTTCGGCGCCGTGAGCCGAATGAGGGGCGAGAAGAAATGTCAGTAGCAGCGTATGTCGGGAGCGTCGCGCGGGTCTGCACCTACCGGACGACTTGGAAATTCAGAATTGGAGATGTCGTTCATTTTGACGGCATGCCAAGCATTGTTCTTGCGAGACAATGCAGCGCGATGGGGAGACAGATTTACGAGATCTGGCTTACTGGGCAACGTGACAATAGACCGTGTCGGTGGGTGGCTGGGAAGGAACTGTTATAAAAAAAGCCCGCACGAGGCGGGCCTTAGTAGGTCAAGCTACCCGCCTAAGTGCGTCGTCGACCATGCTGTAGAGCTCGTCGATTGATCCCTGGTTGACAAGGATGGCATCCATATCCTCGCATCCTTTCTCCGACGCGTGATTGCCGGCAATCCCCCCGCGACCGGCAAGAAGGTAGATGTTGCCGCCAAACTTCCTGATAGCGGCGGCCTCGTTCGGTAAGCGGCAATCGTCAACTACGACCTTGTCGCCAGAGACCAAGACAGCTTCGACACGCCGGCGCCATAGGCTTATCCACAGATCCTCGCCGATGCATCCCCGCCCCCACTCCGTCCCGAGCGTCTGCATGGCGTGCCGCGGCGTCTTGCCAAGCAACTTCGAGCTTGGTTGCTCCTTGAGAGCGCCCTCGATCTCAGCTTCCGTCAGACCGATCGCGCGCATCATGTCTTTCAGCGGGCCAGCGAATTTCACCAGCTTGTAACCGCGCCGCTCGACGAGATGGCGAGTGGCCGTCGATTTGCCGCTGCCCGCCACGCCAGTGAAGGCGACGACATCGGGAAAATTGTCGTTGGCGGCTGGCATGCGTCTGAGAACGCCATCCGCACCGCAGTCAGTCGCCTCCGCCTTTCCGATCGCAGCTCCGAGCGCAGCTACCTGATTATTGTCATTGGCCGCCTTGGCCGGCGACAGGCACGGAATGCCGATGAGATCCCCATCTACGGTCCATGGAGACCAGTTGTCCGAATTGGGTGTCATACCTTCTCCTCTTCCTTCACAGGCGCCCTACGGCGCGGTTCTTCGATCGACGGTGCCAATGGCTGGCCAGGATTTAGCAACGCACGCAGCGAACCAAGGCGGTCGGCTACGAGCGGGCGGAAGCGCGTGGCGCGGAACGGCATCTCATCCGCACCGTAGCCGCCAGGATCTGCGCCGCGCGTCACCTCGGCCAGCCGCACGCCGACGAATTCACCGTCAATGTAGTGCGTGTACGGCCCCACCCACGACAGGGTATAGATTTCGCCCTCTTGGATGCCTTGATCGATACTGACGTGCGGAAAGGTGGCATCGACGCAGACGACTTTTTGTCCGACATAGAAATGGTTCACGCCGCCCTCCTCGACTGCTCCGTGTCGCGCGCCAGGGCTTCGAACGTCCAAAGGAATTCTTGCTCAGCTTCCTGTGGCGTCCAACAACGGATCCAGACGCCAAGCGGATTATTGTGGCGAGCGTGCCAGGGCATCGGCCGCATGTTGACGAGCTCGTCGCCGATGATGCGCGTGTCGGCCTCGTGGACAATATCGGGGATCTCAGCGTTCAGTCCGAACCGCTTGGCGACGGCAAGCCAGTTCCGCTGTTCGATCTCCTTGTAGTTAGCCAGCCACGGCTTGAGCGGTCGCGGCACGTCGACGCAATACGTCTCCGGTGCGTCATGCAGCAGCCCATACAGCGCAGTCATCGGCCCATAAGTGGATCGGAGCCAGCGCGCGATAAGAACGCTGTGTTCGGCCACGCTGTAGTGCAGGATGCAATGTCCAGCGTATCGGCACTGCAGGCTGAGCGAATGCGCAATGTCCTCAATAAAAACTTCTTCCGGCCGAGGATCACACGGCCAGTATTGACGGCCGGTGTATGTGGCCATGAAGTCGCCTTCGCGGCGATCGAGGCCGATATAGTGCCCCACGGCAAAGCCGGCAGACTGCCCGCTCTCATCGGGTGGCGTGTTGTCGTTGGCAGCGACCAGCGTGCGCTGTACGCCGAGTGTGGTGATTGGGTCGCTATACTGTTTCTGCGAAAACGGTATAACTCCGTCTTCGTCTGGAATTCTTCCGCCATATAGGGTCATTCATGTCTCCTCTTCTTGGTAGTCGCCGCCGGCTGGTGACCGGCGGCGGGTTGTTATTTCAGTCGGATTGCGCCAGGCAGCTTTCCGCCGCCTGCGTGCTTTGTGCATGCCTCGTAATTGTGGTAGCTACCGCCGCAGTATGTGCAGCGAAGACTTCCTGCCGTGCCATTCGATGGGCAACATGTATAGGGGTGGCCATGCTTGCCGCAGTAGCCGCAGCGCATCAGACGACCCACCCCATGAACTTCTTGAGCGTATCACCTATGCGCGCGGCCACACCGCAATGCTCTTGGGTGCGTCCGTACGTGGTCATGTGTTCCCCGTGCGGCTCAGGTGTGTCGTGGCAGCGTCGACCGTAAATTACTACTTGGTCGTATCCGTAGTCGTCAGCGATGCGCTTCGCCGCAACAATGGGTATTTCCGTCATCGCCTTCATGCCGCCCTCTTCTGCTCAGCCGGTGTGTTGTCGTTCGCCGCATCCATCATGGCGACACGCACACGCGAAACCTCGCCGAACTGCCGGTGATATGAGATCGACTGCATCGACCGGCCCGACAGGAAGCCGGAGCCGAAATGCCACGCATCCTGAGGCGTTGGCGTCTGATGGCTCTCAGAAATCACGCCGTTGCCCTCTGTGGCGATCTTGCTGGTGTGATGGATGTGGAACCCATGGACGTAGCGGAAGCGCGTGGCGCCCCAATCCTCGGCCCGGCGGTGGGCCATGATGCTGGCCATGTCCTTCAGCTTGACGGTGTGGCCGTGCGTGGCGCCGAGCATGACAGATCCGAATCTGAACCAGAAGAATAGCGACGGATCGACGTCTACCGTCACGCGCGGCTCATTGCGATACCAAGCCAGCAGGAAGTAGGCGACCGCAACGGACGCGTGTTCATCGTGATTGCCTGGCAGGATTCTCACCGTCACGTGGCCATGTCTTCGCAGGTTGGCGTCAATCGCGCGCACGACGAGGCGGCAAGCCGTCATCAGCACCTTTTGATAGCGCCCGTCGACCTGCAGAGCATTGCCGGAACGCGCCGTCTTGTTTTCGTTCGTATCGCTGTGGAGCAGATCGCCACCGCCCAATACAATAGCGTCGGCGCTTGGCGGCGTGCGTGCAATCAGATCCTCGACTGCATCGCCAATGACCCGCTCCGCGATCTTCAGATCCCAATTGGTGTCAGTCTCGCGATGCCAGGCGAACAAACCGATATGCCAGTCTGCTAGCGGAGTCAGCGTGAGCAGCGACGTAGCCGGTGCCAAGACAAGCGGAACTGGCTCGGCCGGAGGCACGTCTACGAAAGCTTCTTTCAGGATCGCCGCAATATCCTGCGGAGCGTATTCGTTGCGGGTCTTGATCCACTGCTGCATGATCCGGCCTTCCGGATCAACAAGCGCTGAAACACCTTTGATGGTGTGACCGGCCGGAACGTTGAACTCTTCGCCTGCCTCTGGACGCTGCTGAACGAACTCGCGAACGACATCGCCGTCTTCATTGGTGACGGTAGTCGTCTTCGTCAGGCGAAATCCAGGCAATACCGGCTTCGTGCCTAGCATCCCGCGCTCAGCCGCAACTTTTAGCCTGTGATTGAACGTCTGCCTTGGCAAGCCAAGCAGCACTGCCGCCGCAGTCTTTTCGCCAAGAGCGACATACGCGTCGGCGGCTTCTTTGGCGAGTTCGTCGCTCAGTAGTGGTGTTGGCATTCCGCCTCCTAGTTAAGTCGCATCGGATACAAAGAATGATGGAACGTTGTTGTAAACTTACAAATTTGTCAAGAAACGCACTTGACGCTTGACTGAGAACAAAAAAGGAACAAATATTCAGTCAGTGAGGTGCGTTATGTGGAAGCTTTGGGAATCGATCATTCCTGGCAGCAAGCCGCGATACAAATGGCGGCATAGCTGGATGGAAAAGCCGGGAACGGATTTCGTCGGTTTCGACGGCGATAGGCAGATAGGTCGCATTTTCCAAATCGATGAAGCGTGGACCAAGGAAAAGTGGTTTTGGATCGTTCACACGGAGGGCGAATGCAAGATGAATTGGCCAACTGCAGGTTACGAGATCGACGTCACATATGCCGCTTGCCGCGTCGAAATGGTCTATGAGCACATTCGCAGAGGCGAGCAGCGGTCAGTGCCAGATTGAGCACGAACGAAAAAAGCCCCTACCCGGCAAAGGATAGGGGCTTCTGTCAGCTCGAGCGCGCTGCGCGCTGAGGCTTGTTCTGGTTCTCGACTACGCGATCGACACGAAGCGTCATATTATCGATGGCTGTTTTCACGCCGCCGATTGCGCCCATGATCTGCTCTGTCGTCTCGCGGAGTCCCTCTTTGGTGATGTACTTCTCCGCGGTGTGGAGCTTGTGCTCAGCCAGATCCTCGCGGAGCACAGTTGTCTCTGTTTTCACCTTCTCGACCTTGGCGTCTATCTTCCACCAGATACCCCAGCCGGAGCCGGCAACCATGATGAAGAACCCCACCACTTTCATGATGTCCTCCGCCGTCATTTCTTAGCCGCCAATCCGCGATCTCGCTCCGCATAGAAATCACGAAGCGCGGCCTTGCTGCGTCGGCAATCGATAAGCGCCTTTCGGTCTTTGATCCAAAGGCTTTCTGTCTGGCTTTGCGCCAGTGCGTCCTTGCCGATGTCGACGGGCTGCGCGCAATCTTTGGTGAGCGCGGAATCCGGGGCGGCCAGTGAAGGTGCCGGCGGAGGGCTAACGTATTTGGTTGACGCGGAGCACGCTGGAAGCGCCAAGAGCAGGGCGGCCAGCGTTAGGATCTTGGCTAGCTTCACGCTGCAATTCCTCGATTTTAGATTGAAGGGTGTCGTTATCGGCCTGCATCTGCGCGATGCGTCGTGCTTCTGCGGCCTTGGCGGCGTCGTTAACGGCGCTCTGCCGCTCGACCTCATCAGCGCGTGCCGTAGCAGCATCTGCCTTCATGGTGGCGATGGTGGCTGTGTAGGCCGTAGCCGCCCGCTGATAGCCGCGGTGATCGGCTAGTAGATAGACGCCGACGAACGCCAAGACAGCCACGAGGGCGCCAGATATCCAGCGCCCAATGCTTGTGCTGAGAAAAGCGATCATGTCGACGGACCTGCGTTATCAGGGCTACCTGGCTGCTTCGCCTTGTTCTTGTCATCGGCGATCGAGCCGAAGACGTAGGAGGCGAAGATCAGCCCGATGAGGCCATTCAGGTTGATGAAAGCCGTGTCGAGTAGCGGATTGGTCTGGACATGGAACATGGCCCAGCCTGTGATTGCGCTCATGGCAATCCCCGACCAAATCAGGGCGATGAAGATGATCCGGCGCCGCGCCGCCCAATCACCGGACGCCTTATGATCCATGAAAAACTTCGAAATCATTCCGGGCTCGGCCATTAAGATGCCCCCTCGATCGCCGCCGCGAACTTCCGGGCGTAGCCGGCGATATCAGCTGCCCGATCCGTACCGTTGATGATCTTGCGGGCGCCGATCCAGTCAGTTGTCGTAGCCGTGAAGAAATCGGAGAGCTTCCTGCCGGTGAATCGGCCGTTGGTCATGCCGTCAAACAGGATCTCGACGGCCTTGACGGGATCGAGCGCCATGTCTGGATTGTCGGCAATGCCATACTTGGCGTAGTTATCGTGGCCGGTGATCTGCACCAGTCCGCGCCCGCGATATTTCCATCCGTCGCCGCTTGCTTCGTTGCCGTTGCCCATGCGGTTCGCATAGGCACGGTTCGCGATGCGCTGCGGCTGGCGGGCATAGGATGCCGCCTGCGCAGCGGTGAAATATTTCGGGAAGGTGGCGCGGAGGCCGGCCGCCGAATAGTTCAGGTTCTCCGAGATGGCACACATGGTGTTGTCCGCCTCGTGATAAACCGTCGCCAGCATATAGGCGAGCCAGCGGTTATCGAACGGCTTGGCTTGCCAGGCGTCAATAATGGCCTCTGTGCCATTCACCTGATTCGTCGACAGGCGCCCGCCAAACAGCGAAGTGCGCACCGCGTCGAAGAATTTTGAGTGGTCCATTGTAGGCTCCAATAGAAAAGGGCCGCCGAAGCGACCCCGTAGATTATTTTCTGATTTTTGGTATAAGCAGGGACCTAGATTGCAGGAGAGACCAATTGTTTGGCTTCAGTCTGAAAAAAGATCGCGGCGTTTCCGCTCAAATTGGTGCATGGGAAAAAACTTCGAAGTTCTTCCCGGTCTGGCTTGTCGAAGGCGAATGGTCCTGGGAGGACGGGCAGCTGTGGCGTCGCCGATCGCCGGACGGTTGGCAGTACACTCAGGACGAACCGACGTGGGAAGAGCGCGAAGCCGCTGCCTGGTAGCCATCAGTTCACGAACTTCATCGCTTCTGCTGCGATCATGTCGGCGATATACTGATGGCCGATGTCATTTGGGTGAGCCGCGCTGTTCATAAGCCCATCTGCATTTGCGCGATCCCACGACCGCGAGAATATAGATCTCGTGTCGACGAAACCGCATCCATATTGTGCCGCAACGCTTTTGGCCGATTCTGCGTAGACTTCGTATGTGCCATTGATGAATGGACCCGAACCCGTGGCGGGCGGATCGACCACGATGATGCAGTTACCACGCACGACCGAAGTAACAGCCATGGCCGCCAGATTTCGCTTGAAAAAATAGGCCGTGTTGTTGGTGAGTAGATCGTTGGTCATGCAGTAAAGTACGACGAGATCGGCGGTAAAGGCCGCTAGACCACCGAGAGGTGCCCAAGGCGTCCCGTTGTCGGCGAACGTGTCGGAAGTTTGCCCACGGCCTCCAGATACCGTCACTGCGATATTAGGGACTGTGACGGGGATAAACTCGACGCCATTCCAGAATGCCGGCCCAGCTCCACCATTTTCCTTTACCGTTAGGAGCGTGTTGGAGGCTCCCGTCGACAAGGTTTTAGATTGGAGAGAATTCGCACCATTCTGGTTCAATGACGTCAATAGGCCATTGTCAACGTAAATGCCCACGTTTTGCGAAAGACCCGGAGAAAGAGGATACCAAATATTCAATCCGTTGAATGAGAAACCCGGCTGATAGGTGAGATATCCTTTATTTGGCGTCGTTCCGGGTTGCCATATATGCCGCCCACCCAAAATATTGTTTGAAGGATGCGATGCCCACCCTACCCCAAAGCCAACGCGAGTATCGAAGGTGTTGATGTTCGTGCCATCGATGCTGGTGTTGTAATCTCCCATCCATCCGGTTCGCTGCGCCGTAAGGCTGTATCGCGCAAAGCTCGCGGTCAGCTTTTCACAGAAACCGGTGAGCGCCGTCCCGATAAGACCGCCTGAACTGCCGGAACCTTGACCTGCAACGTGAGAATGACCGTGCACCAAAATTCTGGCGGAAGGACCGCCAGCAACTGCCGCAGCAACCTTTCTCCCGAAGATGCTTCTATTTGTGATGGTCATCAGAACGCCCCGTTCGTGTAAATGCCGCTCATGGTCAAGGACGTCGTGGCGCTGAAATTTGCATCTGTAAGCGCCACAGGACCCGTTGAACCGGCTACACCGATTGACACGGATGTTGTGCCAGTTGCGATAACGCCAAAGGTGGGGCTCTGGGTTACAAAATTACTGCCAGAAACTATAAGCAAACTTCCGCCTGAACTTGTTGCAAACGGAAGGCCGCTTATAGTTGCCGCACCCGTAGCGGAGCCTTTTGATGTCAAGGTGATACCGAAACTTGCGTAAATCAGAGGCCCTATACGCTGATATGTCCCCGATTGAACGCTATAGGTGATGCCGGTCGACGAGCCTCCGAATGCCAAGACTGGCGTCCAGCTACCGCCGACCGTAGCCGTCGCAGTTGCTGCCGATGTCAGGCCGAGGTTTGTGCGTGCCGCGCTGGCTGTTGCCCCTGCCGTGCCACCTTGCGCGATCGATAGCGGCGTCGCCAGACCGGTAAGCGAAGTGATGTCGCTGTTTGCCCCAGAGGCGGCGGCCGACAGGGCGCTCCTAGCTGCTGCGGCAGTGCCACCTCCAGTACCCCCCGACGTAATTGGGAGGACGTTCGCTAGGCTCAGGCTGTTGATATTAACTACGCCGGTTGAACGGGTAATCGATAGTGGGGTATCTATAAATGTTCCAGCATCCGAGTAGCGGTTAAAGAATAAATCGGAGCTGACATTACCTCCAGACTCCGTTCCACCTGTTACACCTCCAATCCAACGAGTGCTGCCGCTGGAGTTGAATTGCCAGCCTCGAGTATTTGCTGCTGGAGTGTTAAAGACGTTTGCTTGACTGGTAGAGGTGAAGGTTTGCACCCCAGACCAAGTATTAGCCCCGTCCAAGAAAGGAATAGCGGTTCCACTCGTCCCGGTATTCTGAGTCGCGGCCGTGCCAAGCCCAAGATTGGTGCGCGCACCAGAAGCGGTAGAAGCGCCCGTGCCGCCGTCGCCAATCGCCAGATCAGTGATCCCGGTAATCGAGCCGCCGGTGATCGTGACGGCATTCGAATTCTGATGCGCCATCGAGCCTAGCGCACCGCAATCCGTGATTATATTGGCGCTTGTTCCCCAGCACGCAATATCTCCCAAGGTCGGAGATGTGGTGCCCGGCTTGAGGAAGTCCGTTACCGGCTCGCGGCCCGCCAATCCGGCACTGTCGTGCCCCACAATATTGGTAAGGGTCCGTGTAGGAAGTCTATCGATCGACACCGTTGCCGATTGCGCATGTGCGCTGGTCGCGACAACGCATAGCGCGAGAATGCCGAAGAATATGTTCTTCAGTTTAAGCATACTGACCTCCATTCGAAGAGACCCCGGCCGATGTCCCCGGGAAGTAATTCGGGCCGGCGCCAAAGGTGTTGATAACGCCATTCAAATTGGCGACATAGCGAACTCCAGTGACGGTACCGGTCACAGTTGCTGCTGGATTGCCTACAAGAATTGCGCCGAGGGCGGTAGCATTCGCGACATTGGTATAGACGGGACCGTTAGTGATTGTGATCGACGCGGCGATAACGATCGAACCCTGCTGCACATACAGCATATTGACCGCAGATCCGCCGAATTTGCAGCCAGTAGAGATGGTTATGCTGGCGCCAGCAGAGCAAACAAGATTGGAAATCGTGCCAACGGCGTCCGTGCCGAATGTGACATTCTGCAAAACGAGGTTCGTGCCAGAATTGATCGCGATAACGCAGGCATTTGAAGAAATAGCTGCACTATTTTTGACAAAGACGCCTGTGAGGAATACTTGACCGTATGAGGCGCCGACTAGTCCAGAGCTGCCGCCGGCCGGACCAGCGCCAGCGATAATGTAGGTATCCTGAGAAGCCGTACTTCCTTTGATCTCAATCGAGCCCACGTTTGCAAATATGGGGCCGGGAGGCGCATAGGTACCAGCAATACCTAGCTGGATGATCAGCCTACTATTCGCCAGGAAATAGCGAGTATTTCCAAATGCCACAGCGGCGGCGATAGTTGCAAAGGCATGAGCGGAATCATTTGCCGATCCGTCGTTGGCGTCATTCCCATCTGTTCGCACATAAAGAGTGACGTTACCGGCCGAGATAACAGGGATCTCGCTATAGGAAATCCCCTGAATCTGCCACGCAGAACCTGTGCAAATGAACTGCATTATTGCGTTGGCAGGCAGGTCACCGATTTGCAGAGCATTCCCTAGACGGGTTTGGATCGGAAGAGGGCCGGCGCCGGCGTCAAGGGTGGCGGCGCCAGTGTTTTTCGTCGTGATCTTCAAAACCACGCCGATGCCTGCGGTATTCGAGGTGACGGCCGGGGTCAGCGTGGTCGTCAGCGCATTTGCCGTGCCGCCGGCCACTGCATAATTGAGTTTCCCAGACTGGATAGCCTTCGCTACCTGAGACAAATCGCTATTGCTGGGCGTCAGTCCGGCAGCCTGGATGAGCGCAATAAGTTCGCGCTGCGGATATTCGACGGCGCCGGCCGGTATGATCGATCCTTGAATGCCCGACGATGGGTTGCCGTTAACATATGACGCGTTCGGATTGGATGTCTGATCGTATGGTTGACTGTACTGCATAAAAATGTGCCCAATAAAAAAAGGCCTCGCAAGAAGGCCTTTTGTTGGAAGAAATGGGGTGGGTGCGGCTGTCGAGCCAAAATGGCGACGCCTTACATTCCGGTCAGATAGACGCCGTTGCTGTCGGTCAGGAAAGTGCCTGAACTGTCAGTGAGGAATGCTGCGGCCAGAAGAGAGTAGTCGAATGAAACTTCGGTCTGCGCCGGTTTCCATCGGCGAATAACGCATTCAATGTCTGTGGCGAGCGCAATGGTCACCATGTGATCAACGCCAACCTCTCCGCCACCCGTGCCGGTTCTGAACCACGTCTCGCGATTGTTCGTGAGCTTGACGGTCCACTGATACCGAATGCTTGGGTAGCCGATCACCCATCGATAATCGTTCGAATATATATCGGTGCGCGTGTCGCCGCAGCGGCTCATGCCAGCCATGTAGGGGGAATATTCCTGAATCATCACGGTATATCCCAGACCCTGAGCCACGCTCACGAAGTATGGAATTGACTGACCGCCTTCGGAGGTCATCTTCTGAACAAGGGCGTTTCGCCTGTCGGCGATCGTTACCGCCTCAGCTATGCAGGGGTCAGGAAGCCCCCATGCCGTCTCCCATGAATCGAGCATTTCTGATGTGACGCGCGGATCGCTTTCGATCTCGAGCAGATCGGCCGCCCTGCCATCGACATAGGACCAGTTGCTGGCAAGACCGTTCAGCACCTTCATCAGGAGAGCGTCGGTCTCACGCGGCCATGCCGGTCCTGTTGGCAGATTGTCTGCCATTGCCTGCTGATAGTCAGATTGGGTCCGCCTAACGTGCGTGTCAGCCATAGGTTATGGTCCCCAGCACCGCCATGGAGCCGTTATCTGGCATAGCCTGGTCGGCCATTGTCAAAGTGAAACTATCCACGCCAGACGCGCCTAGGATCGCATCTGATACCCATGCGGCGTAGATCGTCTGGGCCGGCTGAGATACGCCGTTGGACGAATAGGCAGGTTTCGCACGATCGGCCAGCATGGCTATGACAGCGTTCGAGATGGCTGCGCGTGTCGACGCGTCGTCTCCCACGAGATTCGTAATCGTAAAAGCAATGGGATGGAGCGTCGGGGCGACAACGAACAGATCCTTAGTCGCGACCGGCCTCACTGTATCCAGATATGCTTTGACGGTTGCAATATCGTCGCTGGTCGGCAGACCGTTATTCGACGAGCGCAAATCATCCATCATGAAGCGCACAGTCACCGTGCCGTCGCCCATCTCGAGCGGCGAGCACCAAGCACGCGTAACGCCTGGTACTTCAAGCGTCCACGCTACATAGTCGTCGGCATCGCCGCCCTGTGGCGGCTTTTGGATTCGATCGAGCACGCGGTTTCTGAGAGAAACATCGCTTTCCGCATCAGCGCCGCCGGCTAGAGAAACGACAATTGCCGTGCCATCAACGCCTGAAAGCGCCGTCGTGATCGACAAAGATGTGCCAACATCGAGATTACCATTGGCTCCTGCGGTCTGCGCCTCGATATTGCCGGCTGCGTCACCGGAGCCGAGGGTAACGTCAGCTGTGGTTTGAAACGTGACCGCGCCATTACTAAGCTCGGTGCCGGCGTTAATCACAGTTCCGGCCGTGCCAGTAAAGGTTGCCGTACCGGTGGAGTATGTCGCTTGTTTGCGTCCATTCTTCAGCCAGATCGACGCGTGACGATCTAGCCATTCGTGTTCGGCCGTATCGGGCATCAGCTGCTTTGAAAGCCAATCCAGATACTGCAGGGTAAGATGCGCCATGGCACTGTTGCCGTCCGTCATTATCCTGAGCGGACTATTCGGGACGATCGAGCCAAGTTTCGTGGCTGAAATCATCTGGTCGCGACCGCGCTTTCGCAGCGTCGCTAGATCAGGGGTAGACCAAGTCAAGATATGTCATCCCATAAATCTTGAAATTGCAAAGAGATTAGGGAATTGTTTCCCCGATACAGGACGATCGAAGCTGATATGCTCGTTTCGTTGTAGCGCTGTACATCTACTTCCAATTTTGTTGCTATTTTTTTGTCTAGAAATGGCTGAAGACATTCAATCAAGTAAGTCTTAGCTCTGGCGACGGTCGCGCCGTACTTGTAGTTTTCGTCGGTGATCTTGGCTCGGTTAAGAAGCCACAAGCGCGTACCGACTTGCCAACCGCCCCATATCTCTTCGGCGTCAGAATCACCCCACCATCCTCGAAGGTCAGTGTCGCCATCTACCGGCAGCTCATCGTCAGCGTTGGCGCGCCGATCGGTGCCAATTGCCATCAGGACGGCCGAGATTAGATCGTGAGTGCTGTCGAGCGTATTTTGATCTGTGGTCAGCCAATCGAGGGTGATGGCCTCCGTCCCCTGACCGGGCGCGATGCGAATGTTGCTCAAGCTGGCACTCCCGTATTGCCGACGCCAGGAGTGACTTCGGTGTGAACGTGATCGAAACCGATGTCCTTGCCGTTGTGCGTAACCGTGCCGCCCTCAATTGCCACACCGGCCGGCGAGATCGTCATGGTGACGCCGCCGGCCGTAATGGTGAGGGGATTGCCAGCGGTGTTGATATTGATCCCGTCGGCAGCCAGATGAACCTCAGCGCCGTTGTAGTGGTAGAGCGTCACATCGCCGGCAGGCCTGCCTTTTGGGCGGCTTCGTCGGTCGCCAAACGCCAAAACGACAGGATGCGACCTGTTTCCACCGACAAATCCGATGATTACTTCTGCGCTCCCGTCGCTGCCGCTTGCGGCAGGAACGGCGGTAAGGCCGTAGCTCTCAAAGTGCTCAACGTCAGAAAGGCTTTCGTCTTGTAGGCCGACAAGGTTGAGCGTCCGCAGCTTGCCGCCATCCTTGACGGACTTTATGCTTCCGCGTGCAATTGTCATGAAGGTCTCGCGTTCTGCGCTAGAAAATGACTTCCTGCCCCTTTGGCCCATCCGTCGTCGGGGGCGTCGGGGTAACGGGCGTCGATGTAGCCTTTTGAGCGTCGGTCTGCTCTGTGGGTGTGTTTTGCACGTCAACCGGGGACGTGAGCCATTTCTGCGCTATCAGCGTGGTGCGAGTTCCCGCCTGATCCTGCGTGAAAGTGACCTCCGCAATCTGCAGGTCTGAAGTCTTCAGCATCAGCATCGGAGAATCGATTGAGGTATAGTCGAACACCTCAGGGAGATTGCCCGTGGATAGTAGCCAGCCCTGATAGACAATGCGGACAATGACCTGCTGGCTTAGGGAGAGTAGCTGGCTGTATCCGGCCGCCTGCTTCAAATCGTCGCTGTCGGCCGGAATATCAGCCTGGATCTGCTTATCGATGTTGTAGTTTGAGCCCTTGGCGTCGGCCTTGCCATAGTAGGCGCCGCGGTTCTGGGCTGGCGTGCTGTTGTCGCTTCCGCGCTGCTGGCCAGTAACGGAAATAGTCGTATCTGGCGCGTTCTGCGCAAGACAGCTGGCGGAAAGAATATTTCGTCCCTCGACGAATTCAGCCGTCGGCTTTTTGTCGGCATTCCCCTGAGCGACAAGGTTACCGTTTTTGTCGTCTCGAAGCCAAACACCGCGATATTTCGACAACCTCGACAACAGATTGAAGATCGTCTCACCAGGCTCAATGTTCACGTATTTGAATGCTTTGTCCCATCCCGCCGGCGGGTTGCTTGCCTTCAGCACCACACCGACCGGTGCCAGCACCTTGTTGGCGATGGCCTGAAAGCTGTAGTTCTTAAACTCGCCGTCCTTCAGCGGAATGGACTGCCTGACGGCCTTGAGCACCTGCGACGCGAACGTAACTCGCACCGAATGGTTATTGGCGTCGTAGGCAACCTGGCGTTCGTGGATATGGCCGGATGCAAACAACACGCCGGCGAGCTTCACCGTTGCAGAGTCGCCTGGTTTGATCTGCAGCGCCTGTCCGACCGAACCGTTGGCGCCGACTTTTTCAGTCACGCTCAAGGTGACCATCCGCACAACTGGATTGCTACTGGCTGTGGCCGTTACTGAGTCCCAATCACGGAAAACCTTTCCGTTGATTGTGACTTCGCACGTCTCTTCTATCTTGGGCAAAACGGATTACTCCGTGAGCGCCCTGATGCTATCCGGCATGAAAGCCGGGTGAACGGGGCTATTTTCATTGATGATTTCGTCGGCGCGGCTGGCGTCGCCGTACAGGACATTCGCCAGGGTCAGCGCCGTGCGGCGCTTGCCGAATGTGTAAGTGGCCAGCTTGGGAAGCTGACTAGCGCGCTGCGACAGGTCGTAGGCGACCGCACCGTGAAGCGCGAGGAAGGCTTGATAAACTGCCGACTCGAGATTGTCGGCGGCATAGTCTTCGATCGCTTCAAGGTCGTCAACCATACGAGCTAGAATGGCCTCCGCCTCGCTGCGGCTGGTCAAGATGGCGTTCGATACCGCCCTGCTCTCTTCCGCAATGCACATTCTGAGCAGCATCTGCCGCATGGTGATGCCGACAGAATAGCTAGGCGTGAGCGCCGAGATGGTAGACCTTATGGCGTAAAACTGGTCAGCCGTAATGCTTGCAGTCGTGGCCGCCGTAAAGCACGCCAGCGCTGTTGAGCCGATAGATCCGGCGAGCAGCATCGACCTGGCATCCACTTTCAATGTGGTGCATGCTCGATCGAGCGCAGCACCCTCTTCGGTGGTTCCAGACGTCAGAGATGATAGATTGTCTGCCGTGCTCTGCAAGATCGACACGGCCTCGTTCAATTCGGTGCGGGTCAAGCTGTGCCAACCCCTCTTAATTGAGTAACGCCATGTGTTGTGTTGGTCAGCGTCGTATCTGCGGCAGTTGCGGCAGCGCTACCAGCGCTGTCTGCCGCGCTAGAGGTTGCGGATTGCGTGTCCGCTGCGGCGGGCGTGTATGGACTGGTTCCGGCCTCGACCAGCAGGATTTCAAACCTGGCCATGCCGCCTTCTTCACGCTGCTCCGATCGGCTGTAGCCGTCACAGACAACATTCATGATGCCCATGGTCGGATGGATCAGCGTACCGCCGCCCTCGGTGTCGAGAGCAGCGGCAAGAAGTTCACTATCAATGGTGTACTCATCGCCAATGACGTAGGCCGAAATGGAAAACTTGCGGGCGCGACGACCCATGTCTTCCGTATATGGGTCGTCGCGCTTGGGGTATTCATGCGTTACTGTCCGCCGGCCGCCCTGTTTTGCGCCGCCTTCCACATGGAATGGAACGCCACGAAACGACGCCGGAAGCAGCAATTGCCGCCAGAGAGGAGATGCCATCGTTTTTCCTTGGGTGACAGCGCTTTACAGCGACACGGAATTACCGCGGTCAATCTTCAGGTTCTGAAAGAGCTCGCTGTCGCTCTTCTTCACAGTGACTGGATGGTCTTTGCTGTGGACGTGAATATCCACCTTGCCGGTCGGTGCCGTAGCAGCGCCGGTACCAGAAAGACCGGCGTTAGCTGCCTCTTTTGCGAGGGATTTGCGCAGCGCATTACCAATGGCGGCTCGGTTATTAAACTGACGCGGCCCCTGATCCAGAGGACCCTCGTATTCCTTGATGGCCAGGCGAAGAATCTCTCTGGCGCTTCCGGCTTTTACGGCCTTGTCCCAAATACCCATCTTCTTCATTTCCCAGATCATGGCTTTGGTCTGGTCGCCCATGCCGGCACTTCTTACATCAATGCCGGTACCCTTCAGGATATCCCTGACACGAGGCATGTGCCATTGCACACTACCAAAAGCAGTTGGCCTGCCTTTTACGAAGTCTCCACGTTGCGCACTGCCGTAGTCGGATTCGGCGCCCATAGTCGCGCCGGCCCAGGTAATGGCGTTTTCACGAGACATGCCGGCCGACATCAGTTGATCGACGATGGCCTTGGCCCGCTGCGCCTTGCTCCCGGTGGGGATTGGCCCGGTTCCTGCTCCGCTTACGTCGAAGCTGCCACCCGTGCCGCCGCCGCCAAATACAGCCCTACTGCCGCCCCACGATGCGTTCTGTATACCGTTTCCGCCACCTATGCCGGTCGCAGCTCCACCATCAAGATAGCTCTGGGTGAAGGCAATCATGCCGAGCTCGACGCCTTTTGCAAGGATAGCTATTGCGGCGCTGTCGCGCGCCGTGGAGGCGCCTGCTATGGCTTCCTGCATGCCGGGGTGGTATGCCGTTGGATGGTAAAGCCCATTGCGTCCGCGGACCATTGAAGGATCTCGCTCGGGCTGATCAGATTTGGGGGCTGTGCTCTGAATCGCCCTATCAAGAGGGCCGCCTTTTTCGATCGGATTGAGATTTGAAAGCCAGCTTGGCAGCCAGGATGAAGGATTCACCTTGTAATACTGGCCGTCCTTTGCATCACCCCTGTTTTCGGTTGCGTTCGCTTTGGCAGTGCCGTTTGCCCAATCGACGATAGTTTTGATATCGGAAAACAGGTCTTGAAAATTCTTGGCTGCGCCAGCCCAATTGACAGCCTCAATCGACGTAACGACATCATGGAAGAATACCTTGACGTCGCCAACGTGCGCACCAGCAAACTCCTTGAAGGCATCGGCCGCAGCGGTAATGTCCGGCGCCAACTCCCCTCCGACGGAATCCTTCAATTTCTCAAATGTCGCGCTGAGATGCGAAATTGCATCCTGAAACGCCTCTGCCTTCTTTGTATCCTCTTCCGAAGGCACGTAGGTGTTCTTGCCCGCCGCAGCCATACGCTTATCGAGCGAGGCCTTGCCGTTCGCACCGAATTCCGCGAAGTCTCCCGTGCCGAAAAACAATTCCGACAGGGTGCGCCGCGATTGCGCGTTCTTCTGCATGGCAAGGTAGTTTAGTTCTTTCTTAACTACCTCGTCATTGGATTTCGTATTCGCCAGATCGTCAGCGATACCTCTGCCGCCCCGAAGGCCCGCAATGGCACCAAAATTTCCCTGACGAAGCCGCATCGCGTCTGCATTGCGAGCGGCGAATGAAAGACCGCCAGCAATTGCATCAGGATCGATCGCAAGGCCGTCAGATACCTGCTGCATCTTCTGCAGCGTGGTAACGGCAATGCCTGTCTCGTGAGAAAACTTCCTCATGCGCACGGCATTGTCGGCAAAGGATCGAACGGCCGTTCCAACAGCTGTCAGCGCGCCAGCGGCAGTGAAGGCGCCTGCGCCGAGGGCACCGAGCCCAAGGCCAGTGGTCAGGCCGCCGAGGCCATTCGTGACCGCTTTGGTGACGCCCTCCGCCTCTTTGCGCAAGCTTTCCATCTGCTTGCCGACCTGCTTCATGCCGTCTGGGACTTTCACGTCCTTCAGTCGGCTCACAAGGTCTTTCAGCGGCTTGGTAAACTTATCGAGGACAGTAGCCGGAAGTACCAAAGCCTCAGTCATCGCGGGTACGCTCCAGATATTTCAAGGTGTAGCTGTGCAATTCCGCCAACTCATGGTGCGGGCGAGCCAGAAAATCGAACGGGTTGACGTGAAATGTCATCGCCAGATCGATAGCCATGTTGACGGAGTCGTCAGCTACACCGGCATGAAAAAACTTGTGAGATGCCACCCAAGGCTGATCAGATCCTTCGGCTTAAGCTTTGCCACCGTGGACGGCGGCACGCTGGAAAGACGGCTGATCATTGCCGCCATCCGCGCGTCATCAATCAAGACGCGCGGTGGGTCGCTTATTGGGTCGAACTGAACAGGATTTCCAACTGCGATGACATCGGCGCCGGTCGGCTCGCGAAGCACGAGCTCCTTCACCATCTCACCGTGCGCCTCGATTTCGTAATCGAATGTGTAGGTGAACTTTCCGTCTTTCCATGCCGTCACTTGTTAGGTTCCTTCCGTGCAGGAAACGCCTTCGAAGCGAATCTTCACTTTGCCATCGACGGTCTCCATCGGAAGATCGCCGGCCTGCCACGCGTTTTTCAGCGTATAGGTGTGACCGTTGGCGATCTCGGCCGTAACCGTGGCGCCTGTGATGCCTTTCACGTCGGAGATCTTCCACTGGTCCGTCAGTGTGAAGTCGCCTTCAATGTAAGGCACGACTGGCATTTCAGAGTAACCGTGCACATAGTCCTGGCCGGCGATACCCGTCCTCGTTACCGAGGACGGCATGATCACCAGATTCCCGCGCAACGGGTATTGCGTTCCGTCTACCTTGACGTACGCAGTGCCTGCGGCTCTAAGTCCCATATTTTGTTATCCTTTACGAGGCGCTGGAGTACTGCAGCCGGAACTGTGCGAGCACGGCGAAGATGCGCAGACCGTTGATGATGTCCGGCGGATACAGGACGTCGACGCGGTCGGGGTTTGTGCTGTTGCGCTCAACAACGAGATTGGAAGCGAACGCATCCAAATTCTCGACGAGGCCGTCATATTCCATGTCAGAATATTCCGACACAAGCTCTGCCTTGATGATCTTCGGAGTGATGATCGCCTGCCCCGTCGCGAAGACGGTACCGTCATTCGCCAGCTTGTGGCGCGGATACTTGCTCGTGATCGCGTTCTTCAGGCGCCGGAAGATCTCGGCCAGCGTGTAGAGCGTCGTTGCCAGCGCATAAGCATTGTCCGACTGACCATAGCTGTTCTTCTGGTACCGCATGGCCTCGCGCATGATCGCCGGGTAGCCGTTCGGATTGACCTTCTGAATGGCAATGCCAACCGAAACCAGATTGTTCATCTGGGTAGCATTGAATCGCGCTTCAGGCGGCGCCGGCAGAACGCCGGTCATTTCCAGCGTCTGAAGCGGGCGTGCCGGATCATTCGCCAGGCCGCAGATGGCTGCGGACGCATAGGCTGCGGTCCAGTCCCATACTGGCGACGGCGACGCCGGCTCGACAGCAAGGACGCTTTCAACCGCCGAGTTGCCAGTTGGACCCCAGGTCATGAGGTTGCTGTAGGTGTCGCGCCGGGCACTCCAAACAGCGCCATAGAGCTCGCGCATCCAGCCCCAACGGCCGGTGTCACCAAAGCCATATTCGGTGTCGAACAGAGCTAGCGTGCCGGTATCGGTGTACGGCAGACCGACGAAGTCATACTGCGTTTCACCGAGTGCGACGATCGCATTATCGAAAGTCGGGACGCCGGCGCCGTTGGTTGCCGCAGTGTGGACGAGCGTGATGCCTGCCGGGAGCGCCTGGCCGCCATTCGAACCAAGATAGGTGTCGGTGACAACGATGTCGTTGCCTGTCGCACCCTTCCATTGGCACGTATACGTCACGACGCCTGCTACAGCCGCGGCCGTAGACGGAAGGGTAGTCATTGCATTGACGGCAGCTGCGATAGAAGTTGCGATCACAGCCGCGGTGTCGCCGCTCTTGACGCCAACGCTTACAAGCTGGCCGGCAATGTAGAGCGAGATGATCCCGGATGCCGTTGCGGTGCCCGATACCGTCGTCGTCTGGGTAGCGGCTACGCCGCCCGTGGGGTCGTCAACGGCCATGCAGTAAAGCAGAGCCGAAGGATAGACCTTGAACAGCCGGTCCACCATGCGTTCCAGCATGGAACCTTCGCCGAAAAGCTTTTTCGCAACAGCGACCGAGCCGATGGCGTAGACCTTATTCGACAAGGAATTGCCGGCGGCGAGCTTTTGACCGATGAAAATAGCAGGGTGGCTTGCGGTGCTACCCGTGCCGGCCTGCGAGGAATCGACTTCCGCATAAAAGAGCGGAACGTTCCATGTCGAGGGGAATGAATTGAAAGAAACAGACATTAAGAATTATCCGTTTTCGTGCTGATGCTCGACGCCTTGACAGATGCCGGCTCGCTCTTTGCGATGGCCCCATCGTTGATAAGGCGGAACGTGAATTGATCTGCGAGCCAATCGGCGCCGCCATCAGGAAGGATGCCGGAGACAGGATGGCTAAGCTTCGCGCCCGCTTCTGCGGGGACGACAAAAACCGTTTTGCTCATGTGGTGATGATCTTTTTGGTTAGGACGCCGGCAACGACCACGTCCTGTTGAACTGGTCCGCTGCGTCGTCGTTGTTCGGCTTTGCCGTAACGCTCAGGGTCGTGAAGTCATCGTTGATGACTGGATTGTAAATCCAGCGATAGAAGAACTGGAATTCCAACTGCAGCTCTAGGAAGTAGGTCTCGCCTTCCTTCTCGAATATGCGTCGACGGCGGATGCCGTTGATAGATTCGAAACGGAAGCTCTCGTCGGTTCCGAAACCCACGAACGTCGGATCTGTCAGCAGTGTGTTTTCGATCGCGTCGATGTCGGCATCTATGATGCCGTCTGTAACAGACGGATCATCGAAGCCGCGCGATACTGCAACAATTATCGTCGCTGTGACGCCGAACTTCGGAGGGCCTGCATTTGCGTCACCGTCCGGATCAAGGCGCTCATCAGCGATGAAGATCGATAGCGCCGGCAGATCGTCTACCGACAGCGTCGGTGTTCCCTGCTTGCGAATAGTCATATAGCCAGGGAGATTCGAGAGGCGACTATATATCGCCTCCCTGATGGCCGTGGTATGGCTGGTCATCGGATCTCTTTCAGCTTCAGCTCGGCGCCGCCCTGCCCATCTGGAAAGAGCGCATCAACCTTGTATGCATTGCCATTGAGCGTGATCTTGTCACCCTCACGAGGCGGTATAGAAAAGTCGCTCAACCGAATGCCAAGAGTGACATTCGTGGAAGCCATCTCAGAGCCATCAGCCAGCATAACCGTTGCGACGGAGCGATCGTAAATGCCCTCTGCAGTGTACGGCTGTGCGCTAGGTTGCGATCGAAGCGGCGTGACCAATACAGTCACGCCGAAAGCCGCCATGCATGGCGACAAAACTAGGTTGTCAAAATCCATGGCGGCCGGCCGGTTAGCTCGCGGTGCCGGTGTACAGGACTTCCGGACGTGTGCAGATGTACAGCGGGTAGCTGTAGATCTCGAACTTCGTCCAGGCATTCCTGTCACGATCGGGGATCGTCAGAGCGTACTGCTCCTGGCCGAAAGTATTGATCCACGGATCGAATTCGGCCGGGCCGTAGGCAACCTGAAACAGGTCACGGACGCCGACAGGGAAGAAGACTGCCGCGTTATCGGCGACTGCCACGGTCGACTTGTCGTCGGTGCCGCGATAGTTGTGGAAGTAGATGCCGCCGAAGTAGAAGGCATCGAACACCGACGCCTGCGTAGCGCGCAGACCTTCGGCAGCAAGCCAGTTCTTGTAGGTCAGATCGACGGAAGGATGCTTCACGAGAGCGTCGAAGAATGCATCACCGACGAGCGCATGAACGGTCGTGCTGGTCGTAAAGCCGCCCTTGGCGGCGCGAGCCATGCCGCGTGCGACCTTCTTGCAGAGATCGTTCACGTTGATCGTGTCGTCGGAGAATGCGAATGCTACCGGCGTATTCGGGGAGATTCCCCACTCGGCGAACCAGTCGATAAGGACGCTACCATCCGAATCCAGCCACTTGCCCTGAAGGGCGCCGAGGCGTGCAAATTCTGCGGTAAGGTCAAAGTCGTCCTTCAGACGGGACAGACGGCGAGCCGCTTCAGCCTGAACCTGCATCAGCTCGGTTTCAGTGCCGAACTGACGAATACCGCTCAGCTGCTCGGCGTAAAGCGTGAACGCTTTTGCCCAGCGCTTGGTGCTGTAGTTGCGGATATCGCGCTTGTCGTCCTGAAGCTGCGTCGGTGCCGAGCCGATCTGCGACGTCGGGATAAGCTGCATGAAGCCGTCGCGCTTTTCGATCGCGATGCTTCGGGTGTTGGTCGGAACGGGCTCAAAGATATTGAGCTCATTCAGGAACTGCGGCTTGTAGGGGATTTTCTCAAGCGCAGTGGTCAGCGATACGGTGTGAAACGCATCGCTGTTAAAGATGTCCATGCTTGCCATTAGGTGAAATATTCCTTTAGCGGACGGAAATGCCGAGCGCGGCCAGTTGTGCGTTCTGGGTGGCAACTTCTGTCGGGGTGTCGATCGACGCGTCGCGCGTGAGGTGCTTGCCGTTCACTTCGCAGGTGCGAGTGAATGCGGTCACGGCATGGTCGGCGCTGGTGGCGTCAACGCGATAGCCGGTGATTCCGGCTGCGATCTGGGAGCCGTCCGTAGCCGCGGGGACCGAGGGAATGTATTTTCCCGAGGCGGTGATCTTGCCGACGACGGTGCCGGGCTGGACAATGCCGGCGCCCGAAGCAATCGTGATGACATCGCGCGAGATATAGCCAGGCGCTTCGGTAACCAGGAACTCGAGGCTCCATGGCTGCTGAGTAAAAACTGTCATGTCTGAAATTCCTTAACGCTTATTCAGCTTTGCGACGGCCACATCCCAGCCCTTCGCAACATCTTCGGCTTTGGTTCGACCGATGGTGCCTCGCGCATTGCTGACGTGGCCTTCGTTCTCGGAACGGGCTTTCAGAAGCTTGCGACGGACGTCCGCCACGGGCACGGACTTCGAAAGGAAGCCGGCCGTCATGTCTTCGCGTCCCGCGAGAGCGCACAGATCGGCGACGCGGCGGGCATAGGACAGACCCTTGACTGCAGCGCGAGCCTTGCGGCTAGTCGGCGTGTCGTCGTCTTCCTTATCGTCTTCGTCTGCGTCGGCCTTCATGTCGTCATCCTCATCGGAATCGTCCTTCAGGTCGTCGTCATCGTCTGCGCTGAGATCGTTGTCGTCGTCGGCGCGCGCCTTGCGTGCCTTGCGAGCCCTCTTGGCGTCGGACGGCTTGTCATCGTTTTCGTCGCCGTCTTCGGCGTAGCCGTCATCCTCAGCTTTGGCCAGGATCGCGGCGAGCGCATCAAGCTTTGCCGACAGAGCAGCAATGGCCGCATCGGTCTTGTTCATTTTTGGCGTCACAGCCATAGCAATTCCTTTATGCATGGCAGTTTCGACTGCCGCACGTAAATGTTGTGGAACGAGTTTGAGATTGATCGACGCTTGCGAGGGGTCGATGACCTCGTCGCATAGGCCGAACTCAACGGCTTCCTGAGCGTTCAGAAGACGGTTCTCTTTCATCAAGGCGAGAACATCTTCTTGCGATTGCCCGGTTTTCTTGGCGTATGCCTCAACGTATCGATCGGTCAGCCTCTGCAGGTCTTCCGACGCAATCCTGAGTTCATCTGCCGTCCCGCCCGCACCGCCACTGTACGGCTCATGAATCAACATAAAACCGTTGCTGGCGATCTCGACGCGATCCGCGGCCATCGCGATGAGCGTGGCAGCACTTGCAGCCAGGCCCTCAATGCGGGCCGTGATCTGCGCCGGGGACATTGCCAGGATCGTGAAGATCGCCTCGGCGGTGAACACGTCGCCGCCGGGCGAATTGATCCTGACGAGCACTTCGGCCGGGTTGCCGAGAGCTTTGAACTCAGCGTCAAACCATTGAGCCGTGATACCTTCGCCGGTCTCATCAGCGCCAATGCCGCTGAATAGGCATATCTCAGCTGGTGACGGCCCTAGAGCCAGCACCCTCTTCTTTCGAATCATCTGGTCGCCTGCCCTTCTAAGTTTTCTTCATTAGATTCGGCTTGGTCGGGATCGGCGTCATCCGCCGGCGGCGTCTTGGACAAAGACTGTCCAAGCGGGCTATCGGTCAGAAGGATTCCAAGATCACTGATGCGGGCCTGATCAGCTGCAATGCGTCGATCGGTTTCCTCGGGGTCGAACCCGAGCTCCTCGATAACGTCACTGCGAGACTTGAACCCGTTATCAACCAGCAGCTTTTCCGCCTGGCCGTCCTTCAATGGGTCGATCCAGTCGAAACGCGGTGGTATCCATTTGACCTTGAGGTACTTCCGACGATTTTGCAGAAGGTCTGGAATGTCGGCTTCGCCGCTGATCACGGCATCCGTGAGCCATCGCGCCCAAACAGGGCGGCACATCTGGAATACCATGCAGCTATGTTGAAGCTGCGCGAGCCGGTTTCTGAATTCGACAAGGGACTGACGCGACGAGGAGTAATTCGCCTTGGCATTGTCACCAGTCGCCGACATATATGGAACGCCCATGCCCGACGAGGCGGCAAGCAAGTTTCGATACTGGAAAGGCTCGTACGAATTACCAGCCTCGGTAGGCTCGCTGAACTTGATCTCTTCGCCAGGTAGCAAGCTCTGGATAGTGCCAGGCTCCAATACCGGGAACGGTCCCGACTCGCCGTTCTGGACGATGTCGCTGTCTTCATCAAACATGTCTGCCGGCGCGGCGCTCGTAATAAATCCCGCATACATTGCGGCGAGCTTTTTGCGCTCGAGCTCTGCGTCGTCATATTGATCGACGGTGAAGAGCTTGACGATCGACGGCGTGATCCACGGAACACCGCGCATCTGGCCAGGTCGAAGCGGCCTGTAGATGTGCAGCACCTCGTCGGCAGGCACCCTGACATAGGTCAGCGGGTGGACGCGGTAATAGGGATCGCCCGGATAGACCGAATAGAACCAGTAAGCGATGCGACGATCGTTGCCATCAAGCTCAATGCCGTTGATGATCTGATTGCCATCATCCGCCATATGGTTCTTGTTGTAGGCAAGCATTTCGCTTTCCAGCAGCTGCAATTGCAGCGGCACGCCGGGCATGTTGTTGCTGCCGGATCGAAAGCGGATAAAGCACTCCCCGGCCTCGAACAGCGCGCGCGCCACGAGCGCCTGCAAGCCGTAGAAATCGGTCTGTCCGGTAAAGTCTGCCTGGTCGGTCCATTCCCGCCAAAGCGATTGCAGACTGTCTTTGACGGCTGCGTCGCCAAGTAGGAGTGACGGCTTAATGCCTGTCCCTACGAGATTGGCAACAAAAGACTCCGCGGCTGACGCCACATATGGATTGTTCCGCAACAGATCGCGGGATCGCGCCCGCAATTGCTCTCCGTCGGCGGACACGAGCTGCGTCATGCTGGCGCGCGTAGGCTGCCAAGTCGACAAGCGACGGCGCATTTGCGCGCCCTCGAAACCCATGCCGGTGTAATATGCCTTGGCCGACTTGGGCTTTCGGCCCAAACCAAGCGACTTCAAAAGAGAAAATACCAAAGCTTCACCCCTCAAAGGTTCTTGAAGGTGATGGGGCGAAACTGGCGCTTGATCTTCACGCCGTTCAGGTCGGCCTCGATCAGCGCCTTGAGTTCGAGCATTTGCTGCAGATCTCGATACTGCACCGATTTGCCCTGGTAGCTGACGCTCGTCGCGCCAGCCGCAATCGCGGCGCAAAGCGCCGTGTACTGGGCCTGTGTGTATGTTGACATCGAAGATCCTAGAGAAAGCTCGAACGGCTGATGCGCCGAACTGGGCCGCGCCTTGGTGGCGCTTGCGCTATTGGTCTTGCGGCTGGTACCGGCACGGGACGTGGCGAAGGCGCTGCAACAGGGACGTTGTCATTCGCCGGTGCGTCTGTATGCGGCGGCGTCTGTTCTTCTGGTTCGTCGGCCGGCGGCTGTTCAGCCTTGGGACGCCGCACGATATCAAGGCGGGTGCGCAGCGACTTCAGTGCAGCGTAGGCATAGACAAACGTGTCCAGCGCCTCGTTGCGCTTGCCGGCGCCACAGACCCACACTCGGTATGGTCGCCCATCCCGGTAGCGTGTGACGGCCTGCTCTGCGGTCAGCTGAAAGAAGTAATCAGCATCGACAGCCTCGGCCTGCGGAAAGTGAATGTAGCCAGGCGCCGGCGCCGCAATACGCAACCGGCCGTAGACCGCGTCCTTTGCGGTATCGACGCCAACGAGAAACACGTTCTCGTTGGTCTTTGTCTTCGAGGCGCGCGGCGGCCAGACAGGCTTAGCGCCCGCCATACCCTTGATGGGCCAGACGCGGCGTGCCTTGCGGCTCTTGCAGAACGCGAGAACCATTGCGGCATGATGGCCGCCGGTGTCGATGGCGACGGAATGCACGCGCAGAGAGCGTCCGCTGTCCGTGGACAACGGTGTCAGCAGATATTCGTCCAGGCGACGCCATGTGTCTTGCTGCGACGGATCTCCGGGTATCACAAGGTAGTCGGCAACCCATGCCTCTTCCCCTGCTCCCCAGCCAATAACCTGAACCTCAAGGCGATCGCCCTGAACGTCAACGCCGGCAGTCGCAACACGCACGTTGTCGGGAAGTGTATCCCTGTCGTAGGTCTCTATACGCGATAGCAGCGGGCCTGCCGAAACAGTCTCGCCGCGCTCCTCCCAAGTCTCGCCTAGGACGGTGTTCGTCCAGACCTTCAGAAGCTCTGGGTGATCCTTCGCCTCAAGGAATTCGACAACGATATCTTCCAGCCGCACCCAAGGAGACAGAAGGCCGGGAATATGAAACCCAGCAATGCCCTTGAATTCCGCTGTAGCGCGCCACTCGCCAAGCCGTATGGCGGCCCAGCGTTGCGTGTCGCTCCAAAGCGATCCGCAATCCTCGCAGACATAGTGCGCCGTTTCCGGCCTATGCCCCTCATGTTTGTTCCAATGAACCTGCGACCACTTGAGATATTGGCCCACGCCGCACTCCGGGCACGGAACAAAATAGCGTCGCTGATCGCTGTTCTGAAACTCGCGATCGATGACGCTTGCCCCCTTAATTGTAGGGGTGGACCCGACGAGCGTCTTCCGGTTCCAGAAGGTCAATTGGCGCTTCTGCGCCAGTTTTAGCGGGTCGCCTTCGTCGCCGGCGGAGACCGGATAACGGTCGACCTCGTCGGCGAGGACAATGCGGATTGGTCGCGACGCGAGGCTTGCCGGAGAGTTGGCGCCAACAATCGTAACCTGGCCACCGGGGAACGACTTGTGCAGCATGGTATTGCCGCTGTCGCGCGATTTGCTGTCTGACACCTTGGCGGTCAGCGCCGGCGTATCGCGCACCATTGGCGCCAAGCGATCCTTTGACCATGCCTGCGCCATATCGAGCGTCGGCTGCATGATCAGGACCGTGGAGGGGTCTTGATCGATATAGTAGCCGATGGTGTTGTTCAGGATCTCGGTGTAGCCGACCTGGCTGCCCTTCGAGATAACGACCTTCGTCACCTCTGGGTCGGCCATGGCATCCATGATACCGCGCTGGTATTCAGCGCGGGACGTTAGCCACCTTCCGGGCTCGGCCGACGCTTCCGGACTTAGGCGTCTTTCCTTGTCGGCCCACTCGCTTATCGTCAGATTCGGCGGCGGTGTCAGCACCGTCCAGCAACTCTTCTGAATCGCCTGGTGGGCTGAACGTCCAGTCTCGGAGGCGTGTTCCTGCGAGTTCTTCAAGAGCGTTGTGGACTTCATTCTTCACCACGTCGCGAACAACGACTGTTGACGTCTCCCCCACCACCAGTGGTGCGACCTTAGATGGAATGGTCAGGATCTTTGCCCTGACGCGAGCGAATGCCGACGTGACGGCCGAAACCATTTCTGAGAGCGGAGCGAGCTCGCCGCGTGTCACGGCGTTCTGAAGCTCAAGCCTGTCCGCTGCCTCTTTGTCCTTGCGGGCGCGCTCTTGCTCGCCGTCAATCTTGCCGGGTGGCACTGCCTGCGCGGCTTCACGGCCGGCGGCGACTTCACGGATATGCCGGATGTATTCCAGCCGGACCACGTCGAGATCGTAAGAGCCGCGCGACGATTTCGTGATGATACTGCGCGCAACCAAATCGGCTGCGGTGCGCGTATTCACGTCGATGTGCTCTGCAACTTCTGCAATGGTCGCCACAGGTTCAGCCCTCGAAATCTTGGGGAGCCGAACATGATGGCCCCCCTCCAATAAAAAACCTGCACCTAGAAAGACTACGCGGTGGCGCGATCAGTGAGAAGCTATTGAATTCTAAGTACCTTCGACTTTTTCATGCATAGGTGATGAAATGAGATATGCATTTGTTGCAATGCATGAGCTGCCAGAGATATGCGTCTAGCGCATAGATGACCTGATCGAGTTGGACATCGCTGATGTCCCAAGCCGCCGCAACTGCGCCTCCATGCTCACACGGAAGTCGCGCCTGAACGGCACGTCTGGCTTGATGGTCACGCTTGGCTTGAGGACGAACATGCGCTTGATACCGCGCCCTGCTCCTCCCCACGATCCACCGGCCTTACTCACTTGGCCTTTCTTCTTGCCACGCTTGTAAACGTAGATCGGATACTTCTTGCCGTATGGCTTGAAGATAGCTCCATTGCGCTCGAAGGCGCCAGCAAGTGCAGTGGGTCGTTGTGACTTGGCGATACCAGTCGCACCGAGGCGCTGGCCTGCGATAGGCACAGCGACGCGATGGTGTTCGGTGCGCTTTACACCGCCATCTGCGTGGAGCTTGAGATTGCCGCGACCTTGGGCGCGGGCGTCGGTGATCTTGACCGTGAGGTTTGATCGACTGGAATTCTCGACGCCGAGGGCGAAAGCAATAAAGCCCTTGTTGCGCTGCGTCATGTGCTGCGGCCACGTCTGGGAAATCAGCGTGCGGCGCGTTTCATGCGCCGCTGCGTTCAGCGTCTTGCTGATCGCAAATGCCATCTGCTTTGGAGAGGCTTCAAGGCGTCTGGCGGCTTTCTCGAAGGCTGAAGTGTCAAAATTGACGAGAGCCACCATCGAAACGCCGCCATGAAGAATTGGAGAGGTAAGCTGGAATCGAACCAGCATTGAGCGAATTTGCAATTCGCTGCGTCACCGTTCCGCCATTACCTCAATTGGTTGCAGGAATGGGATTTGAACCCACGACCTTCAGGTTATGAGCCTGACGAGCTACCGGACTGCTCTACCCTGCTGAATTGGTACAACTACAGCGCCTTTGCCAGCGCCACGACTTCTTCCCACGCATGCAGGCTGACGCCGAGCTTGTCATAGACGGACTTGATCTTTGTGGCAGCGCTGGCGAACTCGTCGACGACGGCCTTGATATCGGCTTCAGCACCAGCTACAAGCGCGGATGCATCGGCAGCGACGGCGGTTTCAACGGTGGTTGCGACTGCGGCAACCTGAGCGGTTACGTCGGTCATCTCGGATTTTCCTTTCGAGAACAGGCTTTTCAGCCAAGCGATAAATTTGGACATGGGGAATTCCTTCTAGAAAAGCCAAAAGCGGCGAGGAACGCCGGGTTACAACGCCCGTTGCTCAACTCGCCGCACGATCGCCCGTCGCTGGAGGAGGCAGCGCCAGGCAATGGTAATAATGGATGCATCCGACAACTACGCGTCCGCAGCGTCTCCATGTTGGTTCATGGTATCGAGCTTGCAAGCAGAGGATCGGGGTGCTCATAGTTAGGCCCGGCTCATCACTGGCCGAGCCTCCGTCGCAATCTATTTGTGCGCCCGGAAGGATGTGGGGTAGCAAGTTATTGCCGACCCCTTCATAGATACACCCTTCGAGTTTTCAGAAAGTGGACCTAACTTGCGTATGCCTCTATGGCAGCCATTAGATTATCATTGGCAGCAATGAGAGCGCGCCGACCGCCTTTGCGTCTGGCGTATTCTCGTCGTTGACCAACGGCGATGCCAACGTCTTCAAAGCTATTTGCACCAACAGCAGTATCGAGGGTTTCTTTGTCCTTTGCAGACAGAGACGCTACAGAGGCGGCCCATGCGTGACGATCAGCCTTGGCAGTAACAATGTCCTGCCACGCCAACGAACCGCTCTCGCCACGCTGCGTCTTCACCATGCCAGGGAAGACATCGGCCATTTTCTGAGATGCGCATGGAAGGCCGTCAGGGTATCTGGTGACAGTCACCTTGGACATATCCGTGTTGGCCTTGGCTTCTTCAAGCATGGTGATCGCTTCGGCTCGTGTGTAGTTTCGACCCTGACGACGCTTGCCGCCAGCACGATAACGATGCGGCAGCGTCTTCATAAGGTCGGCGAAATAGTGATTGCTTGCCGTAACATGCTGACCGTCTTCCTCGGCGCCGAGCTGACTTTCGGCCGCATCTTTTGTTCCGAGCAACGCACCGACCGGCATGCGGATCTGCGCAGCAACGACCTTGCCGTCAATCGTGAGCTTGTGACCACGCTCTGTCTGCGTTCCGTCACTGAAACGCAAGCGGCCGATGCGGATGATCTGGCCAGCGCTGTTGCGTTCAACGTCACCCTCTTCGACATGACGCATGATTTCCTCGATCGACGGCTTCATGCGCCAACGGCGCTCGACAGTCATGCCTTCCGTGTCTTCTGGATTGTTGTCGTTCGCTGCAACAGTGGTCCACGTTGTCTGTAATGGTTCCGGATCATGGTCGGGGGTGGATGCATAAAGACGAAGCGCTTCAAGTTGCTCGGCCAAGGTTCCGTGTCTCGTCATGTGATCTCCTCTGGTGCGTTGGTGTGGTGCGTATGGTGACGCTGGTGTAAACTTACAAATTTGTCAAGAATTGGCGACAAGCCAACTGCGCACAATGTTGACTGCTTGCCGAGCAGCATCCTCGCATGTCGTGGCACGGCATACGATTTGCCTGTCGAAACCGAGGGCCGCAAGTAAAGGATGACGAATCTTCTGACTTGGCTCGAGCTTGGCATTGCCGACCTTGTTCTCTATCAGGCCGAGCCTGCCGCCCGTCATGTAGATCCGCACGTCGTGCTCACCAGCAGTCAATCCAGCTGCCAGAGCCTCGGCGCGAGCCGTGGGGCCGCGCTTCGCTGCATTCTGATCGCCGGCCAATGTGAACTGTCCTTTGCCGCGCAACACGTCATCGACGGTGCGAGCATATTCCGGCATGGCGCGAAGTGCGCGAACCTGAGCAGCTTGCAGCTCCCATTCCTTGGGCGCGGCGTCTTGCACGGCAATGCGCGTGCCGGTCGCCGACGTCGTGGTGACGATATTGACCCGCTTGCCATTAAGGCGTGTCGTCTGAGTGGTGCGCTTGGTAGCTGATCTGGCCATACTGGTCTCCTTGGTGGTGGTGGTCGTATTTGCGGTTATTTTCTCTTCAACACAAAACCGGGACAAAGCACCGGGACAACACCCACACCTAAAGGTGTGTGGGGTTTTTGTCCCGCTGGATGCTCGTGGGACAAAGTAAAAAAAATCTTGTCCCGCTCTTGTCCCGCAACACTGTTTTTATTGAGTTATTTTTGTCCCGCTCTTGTCCCGCTCTGTCCTTATGCCTATTTTTTAGCCGGACAAAACAGCGGGACAAGGCACCCTTGCTGGACAAGTCGTTTGTCCCGCTTTCTACTAATTTTGTAGACTACGGGACAAACAGCGGGACAATCGGGACAAACGGGACAAAACACCTTGTAAGTCATTGTTTTTGCTACGGGACAAAATAGATCGTTGTCCCGCTATGCCGCCCAATACCAAATTCCGATATTATTCACGTGCCCAGCCTCAATGAGCGCTGCAGGCGCTCTCTGGAACTGCTTACGCGCAGTCTCTGCCGAACCTGTGGTTGACATGTCCCGACTAGCGTAGAACTCGGTGCGCCATGTTTGCTCGTCGACGACAAGAACGTCATCTGGGAAGGAATGGCCGCTCGGCTCAATTCCGTTCTTCTCGATTGCCTTCCTCAGAGCCGCGAGCACATCGCCCTTGAAGCCCTTCAGCGTTCCACTGCTAGGCGGCTTGTCTGTTTCTGCCGGCACAACCACGGGCGCTGTGGTCGGCTCGCCGTCCTCATCCACGCCGATCTGAACCGACTTCATGGTGAAGGCCAGGACATCACCGTCCTCACCGTCGTTGGTGCCGTCGCACACCAACCGGTGCTTGGCGCCATCCTTCTTGACCATGAATGACGCGTCGACCGCGCCGTCTAGATCGATGGCGCCTTTGCCGCGCTCACCGCTCCACGCGCTGTGGTGGATCGCCGTGACGTGCGCTTTCGTCTCGGTGAGGATCTCGTCGCAGGACTGCACGAACCGCGTCATGTCCTTGCTGGCGTTCTGATCCCCGCCACCGAAGACACGGGTCAGCGTGTCGATGATGACCCAGACGCATGGCAGGCCGGTGATTGTCTCAGCCTCCCGAATGGCCGCGATCAGGTCGCGTGCATCCTTCAGGTCCTTGGTGAAATCCAGCCGGCCGCCAACAACGAGCAGCGGCACGTCGTGAACGTCATGGTGCTGACGGAAAGCCATCATGCGCCGCTCGGTCAGCTTCTTGCGCTCGGCCGCGACATAGACAACGAGGCCCTGCTTGACCTTTTTGCCGTGCCAGTCCATGCCTGCCGCGATATGGCAGGCGATGTCAGTGACAATGACGCTCTTGCCTGTGCCTGGCAGGCCGGAGATCGTCGTGAACTCGCCAACACCTAGCCAGCCCTTTAGGATCGTCTCTTTGGGCTTTCCTTCCTCGATCTCATCGAACCACGTCAGCTCGAATCGCTCACGCTTCTTTGGCTGCGGTTGTGTGGTGGATGCCGGCTCGCCGATAACGACGGGCTCAGTGACAGCTGGCGCAGCGGCTTTAGCTGCCTCCTTGGCCTTGGCGCGCTCGACGAACGCTTCCACGGCCGCAGGATCTGACCCGTTGTCGTTATCATGCGCCCGCTCTGGGATCTGCCGCGGCGAATTGGCTGTCTTGTCGAGGCCGCGCTTTATCTTGTCCAGACACTTGCGCTCGCCATCGGTAGCAACGAGGCCATTGGCTTGAGCGGCGTCAATGAGGCCCGCTTCAGCTTCGCTGCGGCTTAGGTGGCCGGCCGCCACGAGCTCGCCGATGGAACATGCGCTGGCGAACAGCTGCTGCCCACGCTGCCCCTTTGGCGACGTCGACAACTTGTCGAGCTCCATATCCATGGCGCGCGCCGCGTACCGCGCTGCTCCGTTGTCTTGCGGCTGGTAGGTGTATTCCCTCGGCTTGGCTTCGACAGCAGGCGCAGCCTTCGTGATGACCAGATCAATAAGCCACGCCGGCGCTTCGGCGAACTCAGGCAGCCCGTCGCCGTCATGGTTGATCCATTCATATCGGCGGCCGTCGGCCATGACGCTACCAGGGCCGACAATATAGCCGCCGTCGCCGCGAGTATCTACGCCCGGCGCAAGGGCGGCACGGTTACGGACACCATCGACATGCTTGAAAATGATGTGCGTCCCGCCGTTGGCAGTGCTGGCCCGCGCCGTGTCGGGCAGTGGGCCGTGGACCGCTTCTTGCTCCGCAAGCCATTTGTGGCCGTCACGGTCGCCGTGCCGATCGAGATCCAGCACCCACCCGCCAAGTTTCTCGCCCGTCGGAATGCCGATCACAGCGGCGGGGTGGCGCTCGTTGAACCATATATCAATGATACGGCTGGACCGGGTCGCGTCTTTCAATCCAAAGGTGGTGTACGGTGCCTTTTCGGCGAACTCGATAATTTCGCCCGTGGCATAGTCTACGCCTTCCGATGCTGCTTCACGGCAGGGAAATACGGGAACGCCCGCAGCAATATAGCTACGGGCGACGTCAACCGGAGTGCGGGACGTAGTGGGTGTTTTGAATGGCTGTGGCATTATAGTGCGGTCCTCCGCATTGCTAGGTCAAGCTCCGGAACGTTGTCGTTGGCTGGCATAAAGCGCTGGATGCGGCGTCCTAGCCATGAGAACTTCGGCACAGCCCAGCTATTGCCAAGCGCCTTGTAGCGCGGGCCGTCGGCAGCCATCAGCCACCAGACGCCGTCGATCTTTTCCCACATGTCCTCTGGACGAGTGCGCGTGATACGGCGCGCTTTGTAGCTTCGCATGGGAATGCGCGTGTAGCCGTCAGGGAAGCCTTGCAGTCGCTCGCATTCAGTTGGTGTGAGGCGGCGTACGGCGCTAGTGAGGACGGCAGGATAACCCTGCCCTGGCTTGCCGCCGCACAGGATATCAATACGTCCCAAGGTGGTTACATCTATCTTGGTGAAGTCGCCAAGGTTCGGCACATTTGGATAGTGGTGTCCCAGGACAGCGGACGGAAACTTCTCGATTTCCGAGAAAGCGATAGCCTGCCAGCCAAGCTGCATCCATGCGCGGCTTGCCGCCTCAATGCCGGAGCAGACGGATAGGAAGCGAAGATCGTGGTGGTTGTCATTCGCATGGTGCATGATGGCTCCCATCAGAACGGCGCGCTTTTCAGCGCCTCCCGAAGTCCGCGGGCGCAGCCCTCCCACGCAGCTTTGACAAGCAATCGCTGATCAAGCTCGTCGTAATGCGCCAGGTCGGTCAGGTTGCCTTTGGACTCGATGAACTCGCCCACGGCATCAACGCCGGCGTCGAGTGCCGCGAGCTCGTAGTCATCAAGGCGACGGATTTTCTTGTAGTCGTCGATCGCCACGATGCACCTCTTGCATAAATATTGGGGGTCGCCAGGTTTGTGGTTGGCGCCAATCGCCACGGCACGCATGCCGCAACAAAAGCACGTCGTGGGGTCGCCGATGGCGTCGACAGTGGGTGTGAAAGGTACGGCGGCCTTTCCGGGTAACTTGGTCATGCCGCCACCGCCTTCCTAATCCACGCCAGCACTCGAAGCGCCGGGTAGCTCGACAGCCGACGGCCGTCTTCTTTCACTTGCAGCAGGTTACCGCGCGGAAATCCTGGAGGGGGCCTGAATCCCTTCGGCGTCACGAGAGTTACGCAGGCATCCTTTTTAGGCCAGCCGAATTTACGAGCAGTGTCGAGGCTCGCATTGCAGGTTGCCTCCATCTCTGTCGGGCTCATGCAGCCACCTGTTCCGGCTCATTGTCATTAGCGGCAAATAGGTCCTCGCCAGGCTTCGTCGCCGCAGCCTCGCCTAGGTTCTTCACGGCCTGGCGGAAGTAGTTCGGATTGAGTTCCGTCCCGACAAACCGTCGACCCTGCTGCAGGGAAACGTACCCTTCCGAGCCGATGCCCATGAACGGGGAGAAAACCACGTCGTTGGGATTGGACCACATCCGCAGCGCCCGCTTCGTAATATTGAGCGGCATGGGGCAGAGGTGCTTTTCGTCCTTGTCGGAACGCGCCACCTTCACATTTAGAACGTCGGTCTCTGGCAAATCCTGCTTGCTGAAGTTCCATACCGGCGAAGCGTGGTCCTGCCATTCTTCGACGGGAAAGCTCTCTTTGGTGTGCGTCACTGGCGCGACTTCGTCGCCGTCCTTGGCCCACTTGCGGAATACCAGCAGATATTCCGGCATGCCCATCCGGCTGAAGGTGCTGTCGGCGCGCAGCGTCTTCCACAGCAGGCCATGCGCCTTCGTCTTCTGCATCTCGCGCACTGGATCACGCCAGATCGTGACTCGGGAATGGAAATCCCAACCCTCTTGGATATGCAGACGGGTGCAATCATCAGAGAATGGGCGAAGGCCGGCCGTACCTCTGGCGCTGCTGTTTTGGTAGTAGACGAGATCCTTGACATGGATGGCGGTCAGTCGGCCGGGACGCGTGACACGCAGCTTCTCGCGGACGAGATAGCGGTACTGCTCGAAAAACTCGTCATCGCTGGCGCAGTTGCCCATGTCTGCGACGCTCTCGGAGTAGATGTAGAGCGACGAGAACGGCGGGGAGTAGACGCTGAAGTCGATGCTGTTATCGTCCAAGCCGGTCGTGAACGGCACACAGTCGGCGTTGTAGGCGGCCCAATTCTCGCCGGTGGCTTGATCCAAAACCTTCGTCATGCGGTAGCTCCTCTCATCCATGTAGGCAGTTTGATTTTCTTCGTCGGCTGGTAGTCGATCTTGACCTGCCGGCTTTCGTGCGCCCTGCGCATCGCGGCATACATCTCGACTTTCATCTGCTCGTGATCGCCGCTCTTGCGGTTGATGACGTCCCAAATCGCACGCTCCGTGTCGGCAAGCGCGATATGAACGTCGACCGGTCGTTTCTGCCCGAACCGGTAGCAGCGGCGGATTGCCTGGTAATAGGCCTCATAGCTGAAGGACAGGCCGGCGAACGCCATGCGGGCGCAGTGCTGCCAATTCAGCCCGAAGCCCGCAATGCTCGGCTTGCTGATCAGCACGCGGATATTGCCTTCGCTGAAGCCGACAAGACGCTCTTCTTTGACCGTGTCCGTCATCGATCCGCGGACTTCGATGGCGCCGGGAATGCGCTGCATCAGTGCGTCAGCCTCATAGTCCGTATCGCACCATACGATCCACGCCTCGCCGCGCTCTTCGTTGACGCGATCGGCGATCTCGGCGGCGCGAGCTTCGGCCGTGAGTCTCTTCTCTTTGTGGATCGCCGTGGCGCTGGTGTCCGGAATGCGAAAAAGCCGATCGCCGGCGTCGATCGAGATGTCTGATTTCACCACGTGCCGGAACACATTGAGCGGCGGCAGCTCAAAGCCCTCATCGGAATAGCCAAGGTCGGATGGCTTGGAAATGCACCGCGCCCAGCTGGCCACCCAATTCCAATATGGCTTGACGGCGTGGCCTTTGAGACGATAGCGGCCCATATTGTTCTGATCGGCGATAAACCAGCGCGTCAGCATCTCGTTGGAATTCATGACGCCAAGGAACTGCGAGTGCTGGCCTAGCTCCATATGATCGTTGGGCGCCGGCGTCGCGGTGCAAGCCAGCCGGAACGGCGTTGCATTCCACATCGCCATCATCTTGCGCGTGGTTTGGCCCGTGAAATTCTTGATGATGCTGGATTCGTCGAGCACCACTCCTGCGAAATCGCTCGGATCGAAATGCTCAAGCTTCGCATAGTTCGTGACGTTGATGCCTGGACCTATTTCGCTTCGATCGCGAACGACGCGGGCATCGTCATAGCCGAACTTCTTCGCCTCGCGCACGTGCTGTGGAGCAACGGCAAGAGGCGCCAGCATCAAGATAGGCTTTCCGGCGTGCTCTGCCACGACGCGCGCCCATTCCAGCGCAACGAAGCTCTTGCCCAGGCCAGTGTCAAGGAAAGCCGCGCCTCCGCCGACGCCAAGCAGAAACTCGGTGACGTCGCGCTGATACGGAAACATGTCGCTGTGCAGTGACGGAATATTCGATAAGCCGCGAAGCGGCGCGTCGGCGCTCTTGCGCGCCAACAGATCGGCGTACGTCATCTTGTCTCCTCGGACTGTGGTGGTGTTCCGCGCGTTGGTGGCGCGCTGTGCTAAACGATGCGTAGAAGCAGAGCCTTGATATCGTCGATCGATTTAGAGGCCTCGATATCGGCTATAAGCTCTTCACGCATGACAATGCGTTTGGCTTCTAGCATGCCAATGCCGCGTTCCTCGCGCATCTTGCGGACACGGTCGGCCGCACTGCTCGTGGCTAACTCTGCCTCGACGCGAGTTTCAAATTCATCACCCCACAAACCACCGGTCATGCCGCCCTCTTGTCTTCAGTGACAGAAAAGCCAGGCACTGCACGCGCGCCGCCGCGCACAGCTTCATCGGCCATCTTCTGCGCCAGAGCATTGAATTCGCCCGGCGAACGCGCAAAAGCCCAATCCAACGCCTTTTCTGCGTCCTCAAGCGTTGCCACCCATACCGTTCGCAGGCCGGTTCCGGTCGTCGTGGCCTTGTCCCACCGACGCGCCGTCTTCTCCAACCGCTTCGCCTCGGCAAGTTGCTCCTCTGCCTCCTCACGTGCTGCAAGGTTGCCGCTGCTGGCGCGCATGGCTTCGTCAGCCGCCTTGCGGGCTGCCTCGGCAGCTGCAGCGATTTTGTCAGCTTCAGCCTTCTTCTCGGCCGCGACTTTCGCGCGCCACGCCGCCAATAGGTCGCCGAGCGCTGATTTGCCCAGATCGACCTTGCCGCGCTTGGCCTGGATGTATGGGTTGAACTCGTCCTGAATGGCCTTGATTTGATCGTCTAGCGGCTTTTTCTTCTCGACGCGCAGCTCGTCAGCCTGCTTCCCGAGCTCGTGCAGGCCGTCATACAGCTTGGTGATTGCGTCGTGCATCGCCTCATCGGTGATCGGCTCGCCGTCGGCCCAATTCTTGGCCTCGTCGTATAGATCGTCGATCTGCTGGAAGATGGCTTCATGGGGCGGCAGGTTGTGGTCTTTGCCGGCGATGGCTGTGGGGTCGAAGTCGGTCATGGCGTCTCCTCGATCATGGTGAATTGGTAGCCTGAAGCTGGTGTAAACTTACAAATTTGTCAACGTCAGAATGGTATGTCGTCGTCCATTTGCCGTTCCCAATCGGCCATGCCACGACGCTCGACGTTGTCGTTGGCAGGAGTCGGCACATTGTCGTTGGCCGGCCTTGTTGCGCCGACGCGGTAATCGACGACGTTCCAAAACTTACCGGACGGCTCAACGCTGATCTCGTCGGTGTCGCGCAGTTCCCCTTGCCGTTCCAGCCACTCCAATGCTGTTTTGGGGAATGGTCGACTACCACCATGCGCGTTCCAAAACCTATCACTGTCCGACCTGGCTCTTCCACCGGCCGCCGGCGCGTACCATTTGTTGATGGCAGTGTAGCCTGTAACAAAAACCGTCTTTACGCTGTCGGGCTTTCCGTCCTTGCCAGGGTGATTCAAAAAGCGCCTATCAGTCACGCGCCGCCAATCCTCTTCAGCAACCGTGCCCAAGATAGCGACATCCGTTGGCCGGGCCGTGAACTTCGGCTTCTCCTCAAACACAAACTGATAGTCGCAGTTCGGGCAGATTCTGGCGCTAGCGGCGCATATTTCCTCACAACCAAACTTTCCGGTCGGATCTGCTACATCTGTCGGGCAGATCTTGATTGGTGGCTCACCGGTTCCGCTGCCTGGCTTCTTGGGCTGCACGCAATCGACCGGGCCGTGTCGCTCGATATTCCCAGCAAAGTTCATGTACCGGCAATTGGGCTTCGAACCGCGTGCAATAGCGGCCTTTCTGCCATCGGCGTCCGTCGCGTCCGGATTGAAGCCAGCCGGCCAAACGACGCGAGTGCCGCGGACGGCGCGCTGCACGTATCTGTTCGTGGATTCGGTCGGCGCCATATCGGCGACGAGATCGATGCAGGGAATGTTCGTGCCCGTCGACAAGACATTGTCATTTGTGCAGCCCCATAGGCGGCCGGCCTTCAGGTCAGCGATAATCCTGCGGCGTTCGGTTTTGGGGGTCTTTCCGCTCAAGACTTCGCATAATTTGCCGTGGGCGCGAATTTCATCGCGAACGTGGGTTGCGTGGTCGATGCCATTGCAGAAAATAACGGCTGTGCGGCGATTTTCCTCCTCGGCATAGCGCATGATTTCGAGAACTGCGGCCCGCGTCAGCTCTTCTTTGTCGGTCGCCTTGGCCAGATCTGACTTTTTGAAGTCGCCGCCAAGTCGGTGTACACCGGCCATGTCGTACTTCACGTCACTCGGCTTGCTGGTCAGTCGACTGAGGTAACCGTCTTCAATCCCCTGCGCCAGACTGTAGGTGTAGACCACAATATCAAAAAGGCGGTCATCGCCTTCATCAAGGCGGCCTGAATCCAGACGATACGGCGTGGCTGTGAAGCCAACCAGCTTCATGTCGGGATTGATTTCCATGAGCGCAGCGATAAGCTTGCGGTACATGGTATTATCATCGTTCGGCACAAGGTGGACCTCATCAATAATCATCACATCGATGTGGCCGATTTCTCGCGCCTTATCCCAGATCGTCTGAAGCTGGGCGAATATAACCTGTGATTGCCGATCGCGGCGCCCAAGGCTGGCGGCATAAATTCCAGCGTTTGCGAACGGGCACATCCCTATAAATTCTTTGAAATTGTCTCCGACAAGTTCCTCGACGTGCACGCACGACAGAACGCGCATGTCCGACCATCCTTCAATAAGGCGCTTGATGACCATAGCCATCGTGCCGCTCTTGCCAGAGCCACCTGCCATATCGACAAGAGGATGACCCGGCTCCTCGTTCCAATAGTTGAAAATGGAATCGACGGCCTCGACCTGATAATAACGTGGATTGAATGGCATCAGGCGGCCCTTCGCATGCCGCCAAAGATTTCAATCTCGATCGACTGAGCAACCATGTAAGCAATCGTGGAACGCGCTTCGTCGGTTAGACCATCATGCGCTTGGATCTCCCAATAAGCGCCTCCCTGCGGCGTTCTTGACCAGATGAATGCCTTCTCCAAAAATGAAATGTCTTCAAGTGCACGGCGCGCGTGATCAACTCTTAATTGCATATGGTCAAAGTCATAGAGTGCCATTTGGTCTCCTCTTGTGGTGTGCGGTCAGGCGTTGGTGGCGCCTAAGCCGATAGTCTCATGGGATTGTTGTCGTTTGCTGGGATCGGTGGATCTGCCTCGACACAGATGCGGGTGCGCAGGGCCGTGCAAATCGCGTGCGTGATCTGTTCTCCGGTCAGGTTCCATCGAATTCGGTCGATCGACTCATCCATGTCCAACTTGCTGATCGACTTGATGCCAATGCGCCGTAGAATGGCATGAAGCTCATCGCGCCAAAGCATCCGGATAGCCTCTGGTGGCAGACAGAACGTCGGCTTTCGATATCGCGCTTGGTTGTGCCACCTCTCTCCGCAATGGATGTGGCCGCTGCGTTGTGCCTTCGGATAGATCCAAACAGTTGCGCCTCGCGCCTGATCAGGCGGAAAGGCTTGGCCTCTCAGATCCACGACGAACTTCTCGTGAAGCGCTGCGAAAACGAACGGCGTCACGCCGCGCATAGCTTTGATCTGATCCGGCAGGCGATCGAGCTTGTCTTTCGCAGATTTGATCTCCACGGCAACAAGTCGATCGACGCCGATGGCCAGGACGTCTATTCGATTGCCAAAGCTGCAGGTGTTGATCTCATGAACGATTCTGCAGCCAGGAATCATGAGCCGCAACATTTCGACAACTGGCTGTCGAATTTCAGCCTCTGCGCTAGATCGATATGCTGGCATCAGCCCACCTCCGCTTGTGTTGCGCCGTCGACGTATGTCGTGCCGTCTGGTCTGCGATAGGTGATCGTCTCGTTCTCTTGGTCGACTTCTACCTGCTCAAATCCAGCGAGCATGCTTGGAATGAACAGATGAGCCGGACAGCCGGCGTCTTGCTCCGCGAGCGACAACGGTTTCTGCCAGCGCGCACAATCCCATCCGGCATTGCCGTCCATCAGCGGAGTGCTGTGGAGGCAAGACCGGCAGTGAGCACGCGGCATCATATCGCCCCAGCAGACGGCGGCCTGCCTGCAGAACGCACCGCGGAAGTCGTCACGCTTGGTGCAAAGCCGTGACGGCGGCTCTGGCATGTTGATGATTCGCTCGATCCTAGCTACGGCGCGCGCCGCATACTCAAAATCGTATTCGACGCGCTCGAAATGCAGATCCTCGTCGTTCTTGTTCGACATCATGTAGTAAACGCGATCGATGCCGAGGCCGTGCATATAGAATTGGAAGGTGGCGTAGTGCTCCGGCTTGCCGATCTTTACGCCATGCTTTTTGACCTTGGCGAATATCTCCTGTTTGGCTGACTTGCATTCGACGACGTGCTCTTTCTTGGGCGCTTCCAGCAGCCCTAGAGCGCGGCCGTCTATCTTGCCGCGCAGATGTCCACCGCAAGCGCGCACTCGGTCCTGCTCGCCCCAGACGTTCACGCCTACCATTCTGAGGAGATCTAGGAGGCGTTCTTCCTCTATGTTGCCTCGTTCGAAGATGCGCCGCTTCTGCCATGTGATGACTTCAGGCACAGACGCGCGCCGAAAGGCCAGCCAGACGGCGCGGTCGCATTCCACGCCGATGTCGCCGGCAGGAACGCCGACGGACTCCCACTCGTCGTGACCAGCTTCGAGGGCTTCCTGCACAGCGCGGAGCGTGGATGGCGTGACCTTTGGGATAGGTGCCATTATATGCCGGCCTCCCGTGCCAGCATCCTGGCAATGGGATTTCTGGCTGTCAAAAGGCCGCCTTGCATATCGAGGTACGAGCCGTTGGCCTGAAGACCTCCCCCGAACTCTAGATCGTATTTTTCCGACTCTGACCATCCGCACGCACAGCCGTAGGGGCCGTGGATAACGCCGACGCCGACATCAACACTATCGCGCCAGGCACCATCGCCGCACCGAGGGCATATGCCCTCGGACATCATTGTCTCATGAACTTTGGTCATGCCGCCACCTTGAGAGCCATAGCCAACTGGTAGGCAGACTCGCAAGCTGCTTTGCTCTTCCAGCTAGGCAAGAACTCACGCTCGAGCGCGGTGATGCCATCATTGATGCGGCCCGATCTGATCATGACGATGGCGGACAAAACCACGTCGCGTGGACTTCCGGAATGGCCGATTCTCTCGGCCATATCCAAAATCTCTTCGTCGGTCAGCGCCTCGACGATCTCATCCATTTCGACGTCGACGCTGACCGATATGCTTTTGCGGGGGTGCTTTGCCATTCGCCTAGACTCGCATCGGCATGCCGACGAGCGTAAGCCCCTCAAAGCAGGCAGAGGTGAAGAGCCCCGGCGAGCCGCTATCGGCGAGAGCAATCGTGACCTGGCCGGATGGCATCGCGCCGAACATGTCGCGAAGATACGCGGCATTGAAGCCGATCGATATTGGTTCGCCGCTGTATTCTGCCTCTATTTCGTCGGTCGCGCTGCCCGAATCCGGATTGCTGACGGTGAAAGTAACTGAGCCCGGCGCGATGCTCAGCTTGACAGCACGACCGCGCTCGCTGCTAACCGTCGACACGCGATCGGAAGCCTTCATGAACTCGTCTCGATTCACCGAAATGAACTTGTCGTTGCTCTTGGGGATGACACGCTCGTAATCCGGAAACGTTCCGTCGACCAGTTTCGACGTCATGACGAAGTCACCGGCCGTGATCCGGATCTTGGATTCGGAAACTGCAACGGTGACGGTGCCTTTCGGCAGAAGGCTGACGGTCTTGCGCGGAACGATGACGCCGGCGAAGATTGGACCGGCGTCGCCCACGTTCTTGGCAAGGCGGTGACCATCAGTCGCTACCGCGATCGTGCTTTCTTCCGTGCCAATGAAGAAGACGCCATTGAGGTAATAACGCACCTCTTCGCTGGATATTGCGAATGAGACCGGCGCGAAGAATGCCGCAAGGTCGATATCGAACTCCGTCGTGAATTCGCCGGCGCCAGCGATATCGGGGAAGTCCGATGCCGGCAGCGTGGCAAGGGTGAACTTGCTTCGGCCGGATGCGAAGATGAGACTGTCGCCCTTCTTTTCGATCGAGATATCGTCGGAGCCTGCCTTCTTGACGATGTCACCGAGCAGCTTGGCGCTGACTGTGAGGCTTCCAGGCTTGGCGATCTTGGCCGGTGCGCTTGCCGTGGCCAGGATATCGAGATCCGTGCCTGAGACGGTGAGCGTGTCTTGTCTGGCATCGAGCAGGACGTTGCTCAAGATCGGGATGGTGTTTCTGGCCTCGACGACACGGCCGACATTGGTAATGACGCGCGCCAAGTCGGCACGCTGAATGGTGAGCTTCATAAAAATCTCCTCTTGTGGTGGAAGACGGCGGGCCGCTGGTGACGACCCGCCAAGCGGTAGTTACTTGCTGCCCCAAGGCCGACGGCCAGGCGTAGCAGCAGCAGCTTGCGCTGCAGGGAGTGCGTTGTTATTCGCAGCAGCACGTTGCGCCGGCGCTGGCCTGTTGTCGTTGGCCGGCGCCGGTCGATCCTCGTTGCGCTTCTTGCCTTGCGTCCCGTCGCCGATGACGCCGAGCTCCGGAACGGGCTCTTTGGCCGCGTCATCGGTGTAGAAGAAGCGCTCGATCTGGTTCTTGTCCTTGTAGAACCCACCGGCAGGATTGGCGTTACCGACCTGAATCCCGACCTCGGCAACGAACGATTTGAACAGAAGGTCGTCGGTATCGGTGTCTGCCGTGATCTCCTCGCCGACGGCACGACCGAATCTGTCGAACATGGGCTTTCCGTACTTGTAGGCGCCGTGCTGGTAGCCATCGGAATGGACAATGGTCCAATAGGCCCAGAACTTGCGACCCTTGAATTCCTCAGGCGCGATCACCTCGAATGTGATTTCAGCCTGAAAGCCTTTCTCGTCTTTGGTAGGCGGGAGATTGATCGCCTCCGCCTGAAGCTGGGCGTACATGTGGGGCAGGATGCCACCACCCCCGCCCTGCTTCTCGGTGTTCTCGTATTCTGCCTCGTAGTTATTGCCGATCTTGGCCATGCAAGTCTCCTTCGTGTGGTGGTGGTTTAAGCAGCCCGCGATAATTCGCGAGCGCGGATCTGAGCGAGGCGCTTATCGGTGTAGATCACCGGCTTGTCGCCATCCACGACGTGCGCCCATAGTCCACGTTCGACGTTCGCCTGGATGCCGAAAAGGGGTTCAGCTTCCGTGCTATGCCAAGGGTGGACGCGGTGCTTTCGGCCTTGGACCGGATTGCAGAACGCGATCATGCCGCCTCGTCCTGCTCGTCAGGTTCGACTTCCGCCGTGACAACGTCAGGCTGCGGAGGGAAGTAGGTGTTCAACACCGCAAACCCCTGCCCCTGCTTGTATTCAAGGATAGCCTTGGGGATTTGGTACCTGTTACCCGCGATGAAGCCGGGCCGCTCCTGCACGGCGATATTGACTTCGCCGCCGCCCGAACCGCGCTTCGCTGTCTTCTTGAAGCCGAGATCCTCCTTTTGGATCGACACGCGTTGATGCAGGAAGCCAATCAAATCCGAAGCATCGCATACCGCACTGCCGGCGTCGTCGCGCAGGTTGAGCATGTACCGCGGATAGCTGTCGGTGGTGACGCCTGGAACGGTCTTGGCTTTGACGTGCGAGATGAGCACGACGTAAAAACCCGCCTTCTTCAACGCCAGCACCTTCTTGATGAACTCAAGCCAGATGGCGTGAGCTGCGGCATATCCCTTGCCAAATCCTGGCTCCTCGATATCGGCCCAGCCATTGCGAGCGCAGGCCTCGGTGTTGATAAACACCTCCAAGCCGTCCAGCGCGTCGAGCACGAACGTGCGTCGATCGTGTTCCGCCTCAAGCATGAACTCGATCTGATCGAGAACGTCGCCATAGTTGTCAGAGACACCGAAAGATTTCATCGGCGTGCCGGCGCTCTGTCGTTCGCCTTCGCCGGTTCGGCAGTAATATGGCGACGGGAACTCAGAGGCGAGTGTCGTTTTTCCCAGCTTCGCGCCGCCGTAGATCGTCGTGATCGGCGGATCGGTATCGGACGTATCCTTGAGCTCTTCCCAAGAAATTGCCATGCATTTCCCTCCTAGATAATAAGGATGACGCCGAGGATTAAGGCCAAAGCCACAAGGGTCACCCACCAGCTGAACGGATCGGGACCATTCGCGGGGGTCTTGACGCACTCTTTTTTGTTGAGATAGTCGGCAAGCTTGTCAGCGCTCCAAATCACCGCAACCATTGCGGAAATGGCAATGATGCCAGCACCGAAGGCCGGAAAAGCGAAACCGCTGACTACCAAGGCGGTAATCAGGGCGGCGACCAACGCCCGGCGAAGGATCGGCGCCGTAAAAATCGTGGGTGTGATAGCGGTGGCTGGTGCGTCGATCGGCACGTAGTCGATCGGTTCGCCGGTAATGGGTCTACCCCATGGTGAATCAGTCATGGCAAAAGTCTCCTCTAGCCGTGCGCTTGGTGGGCGCACGGCGTTGCTGTGGTGGCTGTTTGGTGGTTAGGCGGCGCGCAGCACTGCGCGCGTCACGGTCTCCGTGACGGTGTCAGCGATCTTGCTATCCGCAAGATCGCTGACACCGAATTCCGATCCGGGATAAAGGAGAGCAAGGCGCTCTGCTTCCTTCGCGGCGCTGTCCTGATCGGCGTGAACCTTCGGCCGTGTCGCCGGCTTCAGCTGGCCGCTCTCGATCAGTGCGACGATGGCGGTGGGTTGGGCGGCGGTGACGAGTTCGATTTCTTCATATGACAGGAATGTGCTGTCGCCAGCGCGATCAGTTGCCCATACGCCACTGTCCAGAACAGTTGTCACAGGAAGAATGTCGCCGGGTTCCGTGCTGCACCAATGAACGAGAGACCGCACCCGGTCGCCGACCTTCGGCGGCCAAGCCACTGGCTGCTCGACGAGCTCGATCTCGTCTTCAAGCACGGCCCAATAGTCGGAGAGCTTATCCCAATCGACATACGGCACTGTTGAATCTTCACGGACAGTTCCGCGATCTCCGACTTGCAGGTTGTAGTCCCGCATCGTATCTTCGGTTAGCCGCACCCGATCTCCAACCTTGAATTTGCTCATTACGCTGCTCCTCTCGTGGTGGTGTCTTTGCGGAGCTCGCGCTCCTTGGTGAAGTCGACGACATTGCCATCGTCGATCGGCAGCTTCGCGCCGGCGGCGCCGGTTGCTGGTCGGTCCATATGCCGAAGCGTCACGGCATAGAACAATTTCGGCTCCATCGAGCCGGCGAGCTGCACAGTGTAAAACCGGCCGAAATCAGATTCGCCGACGACGATGCCAAAAAAATCGGTGTTGAGTTTGCATTCGACCCAATCGCCTTCATCGAAGCAATCACAGTCGCAATTATTGTCGGCCGTGCTCATGCTGCCACCGCATCTAGGGATGGCAGACGCGCCACACTCACTGGCATCCTGCCGCTTGCCGTTGAGCAGCCACCGTTGTGAGGCATCATCTTGATGATCTTGTTGTCGTTCGCGGCAACCGGAGCGCGGCTGCGGAGTGGCGTGCGGCTGCCGCCTAGGCGAAAATAAACCGATTGGTGGCTGACACCCAGTCTTTCGCCGATCGCTCTTAGGGAAAGTCCTTCTTCCCTCATTGAGCGCATAATTTCATTCACAGAGTTGTCCATATAGTCTCCTCATACTCGTGGTGGTGATCTCGGCGCTGGTTGACGCCTTGACAAATTTGTAATATGCGAATGTCTAGTGTAAACATGCCCTCCTATGCAAGGTCGAAACGATGGCCAAAGTCTCCGGCAACTCTCGCTTCGCGCAAATGTTGCTGAACGAACAGACCAGGCGCGGCCTGACGGATCGTGAGATCGCCGAAAAGCATAACTGGCTGCAACAGACGTTCAGCCGTTGGAAGATGGGCAGCTTGCCGCGCCCTCACATGTACGCGTCGATCGCCAATTTCCTGCAGATCGACACGGCCATTATCCGCGAGCTCGTCGACGAGGCGAAGTCCAGCACCGGCAGCAGCAAACTCCCCAAAGTCGGAGCGTTCAGCACGGCGCGTGCCTACGGCAAAGTCGTCGATCGCAAAGATGGCAAGTATGCCTTTGAGGCGTTCAACCAAGGGCGTAAGCGCATTCCTGAAGGTCGCTACGCCATATCGATCGACACTAAAGTCATGGAGCCCGCCCTTCTCGTCGGAACGAAGGCATGGATCGACCCGGCTGTTTGGCCGAAACCAGGCAACGAGGTGATTGTTCATGCCAAGAGCGGGGCGGCGTGGATCGGCCGACTGGTTTCCGTGGCGGACGGACAGGCTACCCTTGAGCGCCTGTCGGCGGGGACGATGACGGTTCGAGACGTAGAGGCTGTACATGTCATCGTCCTTTCTGAGCGGCTAGCGCAGTAGGCGAGCCGATAAAACTTGACAAATTTGTACAATGTTGGTAAACATCGCGCGTCGCTGTGGTGGCGATATGGAAATCCGGAGTTTACGGCATGGCCCTGCCAAGTCTCCTCCTCCGAGATAGTACGAGCTGTATCCGCAAGCCGTTAAACGGGTGGTGCCGGCCTTCGGGTCGGTTTGCGAATGCGGCGAGCTTCTTCAGGGAATATCCGAGAGACAATAAAAACGCCGCCAAATGCGTCACTGCACCCGGCGGCGTTTATGTAAGTCAACTTGATGTTGGTTGAATTTCTCATGATGTCCCCTTTTGTTGGTGCTCCTACAAAAAGGGAAAGCCGCCTCGATGGGCGGCTTCTCTTCTTCTGGGAGGACCTGCGCCTTTCGGCGCTAATGCTCTTCTGACGGTGGTTTCCTTTTTATTTTGCCGCATGCTCACTCCTGAAATGTTGCCCTGTTAAAATTGTCCAATATGAATGCCGGTTGGCTAACGCCGCCCTTTTGAAAAAGTCTTCATTTCTTCAACGAGGAAATCAATCGCATAATCCATTGATTGATTCAACCACTTTCATTGATTTTTGCTGTGTATTTTGATAAATAATTGATCAACAAGGAGATTTTTAATGTCACGGCTTACGGAAAGGTTGCACGAGCAATCTGAAAAACTCAATGTGAAGCAGATTGATATCGCGACTCGGCTGAGCATCACGCCGCAAGCTGTGAACAATCTCTTCAATGGCAGGGCTGCGTCATCGGCATATTGGAAAGAAATCGCGCAAATGCTTCAGATTTCGGAGGTGGAAATGCGTTCTCTGATGACTGAAGCTGGCCGCGATCCCGAGGCGCACAACAAGGCCCCAATAGCCGCCATATATTCCGAGGTGGAGCAATCAAACGCAAAAGTCTTGGAAAATCAAATTCCAACTACGCGGCCGGGCCGCATGCTGCCAGTCCTCGGCGAAGCAGTTGGCGGCGATGACGGGGAGTATATCTTCAACGGCCAGGTCGTCGATTATATCGCGTGCCCGCCTTCTCTTGTAAACGTTCCGGACGCCTACAGTGTATATGTCGACGGCGAGTCTATGTCGCCGCGCTATAAGCCTGGCGAGACTGTTTACGTTCATCCACGGAAGCCACCGAGGCGCGGGGATGACGTAATTGTGCAGATCCGCGGACGCGACGAATCATCGCCTCCACGTGGCTTCATAAAGGAGTTTGTGGGATGGGCTGGAACGAAGCTCGTTCTATCGCAATACAATCCAGTTAAGCGAATCGACTTTGAGCGTGATGATGTGGTGAGCGTTCATTTGGTTGTGCTTTCAGGAAAATATGCATAAAACTAAATCAGGCAATTGACTAAACTAAATTGATTGATTATTGATCTCCTCACCGCCAGTACCGTGGCGGACACCACTGAGGAGACCAACAATGTTAGACAGAAGATTCGTCGACGAACTCGAGACTGATTACACACCCACCAATGCCGCCGGCTCCGTAGAGCCAATGCAGCGCCCTGACCATAAGGCAAAGAAGCGCGGCCGCCCAAACGGCAAGCCTTCCTATATGCGTCGTTTTCCCAAGAACCCTCGCGATGGTGAAGCCGTCGGCGGGGGTCATTTCGTTTTTCGGCGCGGCGATAGCACCGGCCGAATTCGCCCGTGCATGTGGCCCTTCGAACATCCCGATTTCGATTCTGCCTCGAACGAGGCCTCGCGCCTCGCAGGTGAGCACGGCGGCACGTTCGACGTTTTTTCCCGCTCTTTGAGCGTCAGCGTCACCAAGGACGCAGCTGAGTGACAATTCGCGGCTTTGTTCAAGACATATGCGCTGGCTTAGCCGCCGGCGCTTTTGTCTTCACCGTCACCATTTGGGCGTCGTACCTGACGCACTGATCACCACCACACCACATTGAGGAGACTGACTTATGGCCAAGAAATCCACGAAAATCGACGCGACTGCAGAAGCGACACTGACGACCTACAAGGGTTTCGGCAAGGACTGGAAGTGCAACCCAGGCGGCGTATCATTTCAATATGAGATCGGCGCCACCTACAAGACCGACAAGCAGGTCGTGCGTTGCGGCGCCGGTGCGTTTCATTCGGTTCTGATGCCGTTGGATGCCTGGAACTACTACGGGCCAGCTACGAGCAAGTTCGCATCGACCTCGGTCGGCGGCAAAGTCGTCGATGATCCGGATGGCGATAGCAAAATCGCATCGGCCGAGATCACGATCAATGCGGAGCTGCGCCTGCCCGAATTCATTCGAGCTGCGGTAAAATGGATCGTCGATGCGGCGAAAGAGAGCGTTACTACCGGATACCGTGCGCACGCCGCCAGCACCGGGAATGGTGCGCACGCCGCCAGCACCGGGAATGGTGCGCACGCCGCCAGCACCGGATACCGTGCGCACGCCGCCAGCACCGGGGACTATGCGCACGCCGCCAGCACCGGGGACTATGCGCACGCCGCCAGCACCGGGGACTATGCGCACGCCGCCAGCACCGGGAATGGTGCGCACGCCGCCAGCACCGGGAATGGTGCGCACGCCGCCAGCACCGGGAATGGTGCGCACGCCGCCAGCACCGGGAATGGTGCGCTTTCGGCCGCTCTCGGAGCAAGATCCACGGCCAAGGCCGAGGTAGGTGGTGGCATCGTTCTCGCCGCATATGACGAAACCGTCTTCCCGGCAAAGCTCGTTGCCGTCCGCGCGTCTCTCGTTGGCCAGAACGGCATCGAGGCCGGCAAATCGTACCGCCTGACCACCGCAGGCGAATTCGAAATCGTCGAGTAATAGGCATCGGCGGCCGGCACCAACCGGCCGCATCCACCACAATGAGGAGACAACAATGAACAAGCCAAGAAGATTGACACTTGCCGGCCACGAACAGCCGACGCCATATGTCGCACCGCGACGTCCGCTGCCTGCCGTCCCGCTTCTTACGATCGACCGTGCCATTGCAGACGGCATGTCGCCCCTGCAGCTGCGTTGGGTCGCTGAGGCGAACCGGAAGGTGGCCAACGGGAAGAATGCGCGCCTTGAGCGCCAAGCGGCCAATCTGGTGGCAATCGCCGATCGCATGGAGCTGTTGGGTTACCGCACGAAGGTGGCGGCATGACCGACATGGTGCGGATAGCAGAAATAGATCATCGGCCGATCGCCTCCCCCTCCGATGCTGAACGGCATGAGAGGGCGGTACCGGACGGCTGGCAGTTGGTGCCGAAAGTGGCGACGATGGAAATGGTCGCGGCCGGAAGTAACTGGTCGGGTCTTCCGGCGCAAACGTGGACCGACATGATTGATGCCGCCCCACCCCCACCCGTAGCGGTGCAAGACCCGGTGGCCTTGAAGGTGCTGGAGTGGGTGGAAGCGTCAAGCGGATACTGGAAAGCCTATTCCGTAGGCGGCAGGTACAGCACTTATCGTGTGAGCCACGCGCTCGGTTTTGATCTTCGCCGCGATGGCGAAAGCATAGGTGAATATCACCTGTCGCTTGAAGCAGCCAAAGCCGCCGCCCAAGCCGACTACGAGCAGCGTATCCGCTCCGCTCTCTCCACCTCCCAAAGCGACCCCGCAAAGACGGAGGCAGACGGATGAGGATCATCGAAAAGCGCCGAGGCTACTTTCTCGGCACCCACAAGGGCGCAGAGATCGAGATTGATCGTGATCCGTGCCCGGGCGCACCAGAACGCAAATTCTACATCATCGTCCGTTGGAAAGATGGCGGTTATCTCTATCAGGGATGGTCCCCCGAAGGGGTCAATACCATGGCTGAGGCCAAGCGCGACGCAATCAAGGGAGCATGCCTGTGAACAGCAAGGAAGTTCGAATTTACTTTGTTACGTGGCCGGATGGCAAGCTGTTTGAAGGTACGCAGACTAGCACGAGCGAAAGCATCGCCGTTGGTCGCGCCATCCACACTTGGCTCACCCCCCAATTCTTTCCCGCTATTGATCTAGGCGGCCTACACCATGGGCCTATGCGTCCCCTTTGGGAAGCGATGTTGCGTGCCGGCTTCAAAGTCCAGTCTGTTGAAGTCGAAGCACAGGGAATAAGCGCATGACAAATCTGACAGGAAGCGATGAAATCCCGTATCAGTGCGATGCCTGCTCCACACCCGGTTATGGGCTAGACACAAAGTGCGAGTGCTCCCCAAGCGACCCCGCACCCGAGATGGCCGCGCTTAGGGCGGCTCTTGCACCGCTCGTGGCAATAGCTGATGCCTATGACGACAATGCCTTGGACGACGAGGCGCGGAAGTTCTGGGGCCTCAATTCTGAGCACGAGAACGATCGCCGACCGGAAAACATTGAGCTCTATGCTGGTCGTGGTGGGAAACGCCTGCTGACCCTGGCCGACTGCCTCGCAGCCCGCAGTGCGATCAACAAGGAGAAACGCCCATGACGGACATCTTTGTATTCGGCTCAAACCTTGCCGGCATCCATGGTGCCGGTGCAGCTCGCTTCGCTGTCCAGCGCCACGGAGCTATCTATGGTCAAGGCATTGGCCTGCAGGGTCGCAGCTATGGCATACCGACGAAAGATGAGCGGATCGAGACGCGCGGCTTGGTAGAAATCGAGCGTGACGTTATCGAGTTTATGGCCTTCGCTCGATCTAGGCCTGACTTGACCTTCTACGTCACGCCGATCGGCTGCGGACTTGCCGGCTACAAGCGTCCGCAGATCCGGCCGATGTTCGACGGAATGCCGCCCAATTGCAGATTTGCCGAAACATGGGAGGATGCCGACTTATGACCAGAGAACCGGCGAACGACAACGCTCCTAATGGAAGCGTCCACACGCTGGACGAGGCAGCGTCGCATTTGCGTCTCACCAACCGAGGCGTGGCAAAGATCGCCAAACAGCACGGACTGTGCCTGGTGCGCGGTCGGGATATTCTTTTCACTGATTCCGACATTGAAGCAATCAAGGATGTACTGAGATGCCCCTCAAAATCTACAAGCGCGGTAAAGTCTGGTGGATCAGCGGCACCGTCCATGGACAAACTGTCCGCGAGTCTACAGGCACTAACGAAAAAGAAGTCGCGGAAGCGCTCCGTGTCAAGCGAGAGGCGGGCCTCGTAAGCGACCACGTCTTTGGTCCAAAGGCTACCCGCACCTTCGCGCAGGCGGTTGAGTCATATCTGAAGGCTGGCGGAGACCCTCGATTCATTGGGACGGTTGACGCCGGACTGCTTGCTCATTTCTATAGTTGGCCGCTGAAGGACATTCAACAAAACGACCTCGACGACGCGGCGCGCACACTATACCCGACCGGGCAGCCAGAGACGCGCAATCGGCAGTGTTACACACCTTTCGTCGCTGTCTGGAACCACGCTGTCTTGAATGGATGGGCAGACCTCCGGAAGTGGTCTCGCCCGAAGAAGGCAAAGGGCACCAACGTGGTGCGCATTAAAAAGCGCCGTGCCGGCACGTTCCCGGTTGAGTACGGTCACGCGGCCAAATTCATCGCCGCAATGTCGCCGGGGCCGGCCATGCTCATGACGACACTTTTCTATACCGGCATGCGTCCGATCGAGCTGTTTGCGCTTGAAGCCAACGAAGTGAATGTCGCCGGGCGATGGATCACGCTCACGCACACGAAGACAGGCGAGCCCCGCGGCGTGCCCATGCATGAATTCTTGGTGCCGATATTCGAGTCGCTGCTGAAGCGCAATTCGCTGGCAGATGATCCGCGTCTGTTCCGAACACCACGCGGTGAGCCTTACGAGGTCATCGTAACGGATGAGGAAGGGAAAGGAGGAGGAGGTCTTAAGTCCGCTATCAACGGAGCGCGTCGACGTTCCGGCATCAAAGATATCGCGCCCTACACCGGTCGGCACTCTTGCTCGACGGGCCTTGTCGTGGCGGGTGTCCACCCGCACATCAAGGACCAGATCCTTGGCCACGCCGCAGACGACATGAGCCGACACTATACGAACGTGCCGCAGGCGCCGTTGATTGAGGCAATCAACAAGCTGCCGGTGCCAGAGACTTGGCGCGCGCTGGCGTGGCTGGAAGATCCGCTTGCGTGGTCTGGCAAACTCGCGGAGGGAACTGGCCGCCGGACGGATTTGGAGAGGAAGAAGGGATGAGTGTGTGGCGATATTGCAGCCACTGCGGCAATGGCCAAGACAGGATAACGCTCGACGACATTGAGCGAGACGTTTACAGCGACACGTCCCGCGTCAGATGTAGCCACTGCGATGAGGAGCGAGACGACGACACGCCGTACGAGCGGTTTGCCCTGCTGCTGGAAGAAGTGAATAGGCTACGGTCGATCCTGGCGCCGCCTCAACAATAACCCCGCTTCTGCGGGGTTTCTTTTTGCCAATTGCCCAAGTTGTACAAAATATGTACGGTCCTCTGAGGCGCACCATCTAAATACTATGTAAGCATTACACAAATATACATAAGACTAAACCCTTGGTAAGGGAGAGGCCGAGAGTTCAAATCTCTCTAGCAGCACCAGTTTTTCCCAACAATCGTAACTGCAAGACTGTTGCGTGAATTGTGATAAGCGAACGCGAGACTGCATGAAACGTGGCGTGAATTGCACAGCTATATGCGCAATATCCGTGCAACAAGTTCCTGTAACCTTCGTGCGCCGCCCGCAATCGGGCCGCAAATCTTTCATTTCCGGGCCACCGATGCCCCAAAGAAGCCGGTATCAACAGAATCGAGATCTGGCGGCTAAAATGATGGATCCATTGTCCAAATTTCTATAGGGTTGCACCTTGCAAACCGAATGACTTACTAGTCTATTTAGGGTAGAAAATGATTCTGAATATAGAGGAAATCGTGCAGCAGGTCCCTCTGCCAATGATTGTCAAAGATGACGCCAGCCGACAACTCAAGGGCGTTCCCGCGAAGAGCGTCGATCTAGTTGTTTGCTCGCCGCCTTATAATATTGGCAAAATATACGAGCGTGATCGTAAACTTTCCCTCTCCGAATATCTTGATTGGCAGAGCAGTATTGTTGCCGATTTAGCCACAGTAGTGAAACCCACTGGGAGCGTCTGCTGGCAGGTTGGTAACTATATCAAAGACGGCGCTCTTACCCCACTCGACATACCGTTTTATGAGATCTTTCGCTCCCAGGGGTTCATTCTCAGAAATCGCATCATTTGGCGGTTTAATTTTGGGCGAAACTCAGACCGACGGTTCTCAGGACGGTACGAAACCGTTCTGTGGTTCACCAAAAGCGATAGCTACAAATTCAACCTGGACCCCGTGCGAGTGCCTCAGTTATATCCAGGGAAAAGGCACGCAAAATCGAAGGGCTCATCGGCAGGACTACCCAGTGGCAATCCTAAGGGAAAGAACCCGTCAGACTACTGGGAATTTTCAGCTGAGCGCGACTTTTTCGAAAATCCTGTTTGGGAGATTCCGAACGTAAAGGCTGGCCACCCGGAGAAGACCGAGCACCCTTGCCAGTTTCCTATCGAATTGGCGGAACGATGCATCCTCGCACTGACCGATGAAAACGACTTCGTGTTGGACCCCTTTGTAGGCACGGGTGCAAGCATGATCGCCGCAGCAAAGCTGCGCCGCCGTGGCTTAGGAATCGACAAAGACGCAGGCTTTGCCAAGTTAGCATCCGACCGAATTGCAGATTTCTCGAACGGTACTCTCAAGATGCGGCCGTCAGGAACGCCAGTACGCCGCCCGGTGGCGGGAGAGAAGGTAGCCAAGATACCTGAGGAATGGCAAATGTAATATTAGGGTTGATGGCTGGGGAAAATGAGCACACCGAAAAAGCCAAACAAAAATAAACCAAAAAAATCCGCTGAAGAGAAGAAACAAGAGCGTATCCAACGGGACCATGAGACACTGGTACGTGGCGCTTTTCGGAATGCTGGTTTCGTAAGCGTACCGGCCGCATCGAACAAGAACTTCACCTTCGAAGGCTCGACGACTGATATCGACGAGGTTTTTGTTTTCGAGAACATAATCGTTCTATGCGAGTATACGATCAGCCGTCCCGATGATATATCCACACATCTAAAAAAGAAAAAGATACCTTACGACAAGATACTCGACAATATAACGGGTTTTATTTCGTTTTTTAGCGATAAATACGCGGCATTTAAAGCCGCCCTTGGGAACAAGTATAGTATATATCAATATAGACTGGTAATTGTCTACTGCTCTCTTCGGGGAGTTCGCAGCGAGACGAAATCTGAAGTCCCGAGGCTCAAGTACTTCGATTACAACGTGGCCCACTATTTCAGCATAGTTAGCAAGTCGATGCGACGATCCGCTCGCTTTGAGCTGTTTGATTTCCTAGGCCTGACATCGAAGGACGTGGCCGATGGCGTACTGACGTCCAAGCAGGGCACCTCTACATATCCAGGATCAATCTTGCCCGAATCCCATTCTAATTTCGGTTCGGATTTCAAGGTTGTATCCTTTTATGTTGATCCTCAAGCATTGCTTGAGCGTTGCTATGTATTGCGAAAATACGGATGGCGGGAAGGCGGCGCCGTCTACCAACGAATGATATCCCCGAGCAAAATAGCTTCTGTTCGAAAATACCTTCGCGACCAGCGTCGCGTCTTCATCAATAACATCGTCGTAACTCTACCGGACGACACTAGACTGTTAGACCCAGATGACTACACGATTGATCCAAAAACAATCCAAGATACCCAACCCGGCAAAATCCAGATACCTGATCGATTTAACACGATTGGTATCATTGATGGTCAGCACCGCGTGTTTTCCTATCACGAAGGCGGCGCTTTCGATGACGACATTTCGGTCCTAAGAGCCCAGCAAAATCTGCTTGTGACAGGTGTGGTCTTTCCAAAAGGGATGTCGGAGGGCGACAGACTCAAGTTTGAAGCAAAGCTTTTCCTTGAAATCAATTCCAATCAGACAAACGCCCGATCCGATCTTAAGCAAGAAATCAGCCTTGTCATTAACCCGTTCTCCCCGGAATCGATCGCAAAGCGTGTTGTAAACTATTTGAACGACAAACATGGCCCGCTTACCGACCACTTTGAGAGATATTTTTTCGAAAAAGAAAAGCTCAAGACGACGAGCGTGGTTTCTTTTGCGATAAAGCCGCTCACCAACCCGCAAACTAAACAATCCCTTTTTCAGCTTTGGAATGATGAGCGAAAAGAGAGAATGCTGGAAGAAGAGAACCACGAGGCTCTTAATGCGTATGTTGCATTCTGCGCATCAGAGGTTAGCAAGATCTTTTCGGCGGTTAAAGAGAATCTGTCGAAAGAACGATGGAGCGCAGACCGAAAGCTTCCCGACAGCTTTTTGACTACGGCCAATGTTAATGGGCTGCTCAGTTGCTTGAGACGGTTGGTGGTTGCTGGAGAACTGTACGAGTTTGAGGATTATAAAAAACATTTTTCGGACATCGCGACTTTCGCCTTCGGCTCCTTCCGTTCTAGTCAATACAATAGAATGGGTGGGAAACTTTACGAACTATACTTTGCGAAGACATCCAATATACCTACTAACTGATATTGGAATCTGAGTGAACCTAGCGCAGCAGACGGAAAAGAAGTACTGATCGAGATTGATTTTGATACTCAGAATACCGTTATCGCTGAAGCTACCAAAAGGGCATTCGGCGCCAGCGAAGATGTCGTTTGCGAAGGTGTAATTAACGCCACACCCTCCCCAATTCCGCTGCAATCCCCCGTTTAAACCCTCCCATCCGTCACACCCTCTTGCCCGGGAGAGCAGCCCTCATGTCGAAACTCCGCGTCGCCGTTTTGTTTGGTGGCCAGTCCAGCGAGCATGATGTTTCCATCATGTCGGCCCGCAATGTCATCCGGGCGATCGATGCCGGGACATATGAGGTCGTCCCGATCCTGATCGATCGCGCCGGGCGCTGGCTGCTGGTCGAGGCGGAGGGCGGCGTGTTGGCGGAGCCGATTGTCTATGAAGGCACGGAGGTTTGCCTGTTGCCGGGGGCGAAGGGTCGGCTGCTGGCGCTGGAAGGCGACGGCGCACGGGAGATCGCGGCCGTCGATGTGCTGTTTCCGGTGCTGCATGGGCTTTATGGCGAGGATGGCTCCATTCAGGGCCTTGCCCAGATGGTCGGCGTTCCCCTTGTCGGCTGCGGAATATTGGGTTCGGCAAACGCGATCGACAAGGATATCGCCAAACGGCTGTTGCGGGAGGCAGGCCTGCCGGTTGCGCGCTCCGTCACTGTCGTGCGTGGCGAAAAGCCGGATTTCGAGGCAATCGTGAGCGCGCTCGGCTCGCCCGTTTTCGTCAAGCCTACCCGCCAGGGGTCGTCGGTCGGCGTCAGCAAGGCGCATGATGCCGGGGAATTCGAAAGCGCGCTGGCCGATGCCTTCCGGCATGACCGCAAGGTGCTCGTCGAGGAATTCGTCCGCGCCCGGGAAATCGAATGCGCCGTGCTGGAGCAGCCGGATGGCGCGCTGTTCGTCTCCGTGCCGGGCGAGATCGCTACTGCGGCGACGCACGGCTTCTATTCCTATGATGCGAAATATATCGATCAGGACGGCGCCGTGATCACCATCCCGGCGGATATCCCCGCCGAGACTGCGGAGACGCTGCGGCGCATGGCGGCAGATGGCTTCCGGGCGCTGGGATGCGAAGGGCTGGCGCGGGTCGATTTCTTCGTGCGGCCGGATGAGAGCGTTGTCATCAACGAAATCAACACCATGCCGGGCTTCACCAATATCAGCATGTACCCCAAGGCCATGGGCGCCTCGGGCATTTCCTATCCGGAACTCGTCGGCCGGCTGATCGAGCATGGGCTTGCCAGAGCAAGGCAAGCCTAAAGCAATTCCAGGAAAAGTGCTGAGCGGTCTTCGTCCGCAATTGCATCAAAACAGACAGCGAGGGCGGCAGGGGTTTCGCCGCCGCCCCTTCCCTGCCCGTCAGACCTTTTCTGTCTTCTTGACCTTCACCTTCGGCTCGGCCGGCGCATCGGGCGTCGGGGCCAGCAGCTTTCTGAGCGAAGCAATCTTGTCCTTCACCAGCGGACGGAAGCGGGTGGCGCGATAGGGCATGTCGTCGGCGCCATAGCCTTCGGGGCCGTCATCATTGCCGCGATGGATCTCCTCGAGCTTCACGCCAATGAAGGTGCCGTCGACATAATGCGTATATTCGCCGACCCAGCGGATCGTGTAGATTGTGCCCTTGCGGATCAATTGGTCGATGCTGACATGCTTGAACTTGTCATCGATACAGACGACCTTCTGGCCCACATGGAAATCGTAGCTCACTATGCTCTCCTTGAATCGACAGAAACCTATAACCCTATCGCCAGGGCACGACCATAGCCGCATATCGGCTTCAGAGTAAACGTGGCGAATGGCGCGACCCGATCAATGCAACGGTGACAAAGCAACCCGTTGACAAGCCTCATGGAAGGCTGAAGATTGCGCTTCGCTCGAGCAGCCGTAAGGCCTTGCTTTCATGCCCACATCCGATACCCGCAAAGCCCGCTGAAGGCTCCCTCCATCATGCCCACCCTCCGCCTCCTTGCTGACGATCTCACCGGCGCGCTCGATACGGCGGTGGAATTCGTCGGCTTGTGCGGGCCGATCGAGGTGCGGCACGGGGATGCACTTCCGGCGAAACTCCCCGATGGTTTTGCGATCGATACCGGCACCCGCGAGAAATCGGCGGCCGAAGCAGCAATGATCGTTGGCGGGCTTGCGCCGCTGCTGAAGGGCGCGGATATCGCCTTCAAGAAGGTGGATAGCCTGTTTCGCGGCCCCTGGGCTGCGGAACTGGCGGCCTGTTTCCGGCTCGGGCACTGGCGACATTGCATCCTCGCCCCGGCTTTTCCGCATCATGGGCGACATACCCGGGGCGGACGGCAGGTGCTCTTTGCCGGCAACGAGACATGGCGCGATGTCAGCGGCGATCTGGTTGCGCAGCTGAGGGCCGAGGGATTGCCAGCCTTCAACACTACACTGAGCCAAAACCGTGTCGATGCCGAAGAACATAAACCTATTCCAGATGGCATCCATGTTTTCGACGCCCATTCGGATAACGATCTGGACGCCGTCATCTCGTGGATATCAGCGCGAGTGCGAGGGCCGGTTCTGTGGTCCGGCACCGGTGGGCTGGCGCAGGCGCTGGCACGGAATGGCAATTTGGGAATGCATCCCGCACCCTCCGTGCCCGTTTCACGCAGACTGCAAAGACCGGTGATAGGCCTCTTCGGCTCCGATCAACCGATCACGCTGGCGCAGCTTCAGGCCTGCGGTCCCTATTGGCTGAAGCTTGCGGAAGGCGCGGGCGCTGACGTGGTCGATGCGCGCCTCCACCAGGGCGGCATCGCAATGGTCAGCGTCGATCTGCCGGTGGGGCTCGAACGAGACGACGCGGCAAAGCGGATCGAGACCACTCTCGGCGGCATTGCCAAGGCTCTGCCCGCGCCGGCCACATTGATCGTCGCCGGCGGCGAAACCCTGCGGAACCTTTGCACTGCCCTCGGCGTCACCGCTCTCAAGCTCACCGGCCAGGCCGCGCCGGGCTTGCCCTGCTCCACGATCATCGGCGGCCCCTGGGAAGGGGTGTCCGTGATTTCAAAGTCCGGCGCCTTTGGCGGCCCGACCCTGTGGCGCGATCTATTGGATGAAAACGCATTGATCGTCGGAGGAGAAGAGCCATGACGCGGCATTTGGCAATCACAATGGGTGACCCCGCCGGCATCGGCCCGGAAATCATCCTCAAGGCCGCGGCGCGCCTGAAGGATCAGATCGAAGAAGGTAAGTTAAAACTTACAATCATCGGCAGCGGCCCTTCCCTTCGCCTGGCAGAACAGCAGCTTGGCCTCGACATCAAAATTCCTGAGACGCAGATGGATGGCGACTGGCCGAACCTCTGCTTCATCCAGGCCGATGTCGAGGGCGAGCCGATCCTGCCCGGCCAGCTTTCCGCCGATGGCGGCCGCATGGCCTTCAAGGCGATCAAGAAGGGCGTTCAGCTCGCCATGGCCGGAAAGGTCGGCGGCATCGTCACCGCGCCGCTCAACAAGGAGGCGCTGAACAAGGCCGGCTTCCACTATGCCGGCCATACCGAGCTTTTGGCCGAGCTCACCGGCGCGCGTGGCTCGGTGATGATGCTCGCCCACGGCAACATGCGCGTCAGCCACGTCACCACCCATGTCGCACTGGAGGATGTGCCGAAGCGCCTGACGCCTGAGCGGCTGCGCCTCGTCATCGACCTCACCGACAAGGCGCTCAAGCATCTCGGCATCGCCAGGCCGAAGATTGCGGTTGCGGCGCTCAATCCGCATGCCGGCGAAGGCGGCCTCTTCGGCCGTCAGGATATCGATATTTCCGCCCCCACCATCGCCACAGCCGTGGCCGATGGCTTCGATATCGTCGGCCCCGTTCCCGGTGACACCGTCTTCGTCAAGCTGCGCGCCGGCCAGTATGATGCCGTCATCGCCATGTATCACGATCAGGGGCATATCCCGGTCAAGCTGCTGGGCTTCGAGATCGATCCGGCAACCGGCAAATGGTTGGATCTTTCCGGCGTCAACATCACCCTCGGCCTGCCGATCGTCCGCACCTCCGTCGACCACGGCACGGCCTTCGACATCGCCGGCAAGGGGATTGCCAACGAGCGCAGCCTGATCGAGGCGATCGAGTTTGCCGAGAGGTTGGCGACGGGCGGTTGAATTGGTTGTCGTCTCGGCCAAATGCCTCTCTCGTGTGCCGCGCGTCTGTCGCTTTCGCGACATCTTCCCCATGTGGGCAGGGCAATTGCATAGGGAGCATGCCGATGCCGTAAGCTCCTTCTCCCCTCGGGGAGAAGGGGGATAATGCGCCCTCCGCAAATTCCACAGTCGATATTGGCAACAACAACCCCACCTGCCCGCATCGCCTTGAAAAGCATTTTTTTGAAACTCTCCTTGTCGGCATCCCTCCCTTTCAAACGTCCTCTGGCTGCCTGGCTAGAACGAGACCCATCCAGGAGAGGAGATCACCCGATGTCAAAAATTGCCCCATGCCTGTGGTTCGCACACGAAGCCGAGGAGGCTGCGAAATTCTACGTCTCGCTGTTTCCGGATTCCCGGATCGACCATGTGCAGAAAAACCTCGTCGACACCCCGGCCGGCAAGGCCGATCAGGTTCTGGTCGTCGGCTTCACCCTTGCCGGCCAGCGCTTCATGGCGTTGAACGGCGGCACCCGCTTCGAATTCACCCATGCGATCTCGCTGGAGGTGGATTGCACCGATCAGGCAGAAGTCGACCGGCTCTGGGAGGGGCTCGCCGATGGCGGGGCAATCGAGCAATGCGGCTGGCTCAGGGATCGCTATGGCGTCTCCTGGCAGATCGTGCCGACCGTGCTTAGCAAGCTCCTGGCCGATCCTGATCCGGCCGAGGCCGCGCGCGTCATGCAGGCGCTGATGCAGATGGTCAAGCTCGACGTTACCGGGCTGCAAGCGGCATATCATGGGTAGTGTGAAAAAGTCTCGAACCTGAAGCTCCCGGTCGCCATCTGTAGGAACCGCAGCGCACGCGGCGACCGGGAGAAGCCCTTGTTCATCACGCATCCCGTCGCAAAACGCTCCACCACACCAGCCGCCAACAGCCGCACCGGTCAGATTGACACGTAGCCGCGCCGATCGTCTTCCGTCTCTTAACCGTAGCAACCTCAGCGCAAGCATCATCCGCTGGCGCAGCTTGCGCAGGGCCACCGGCTGGAATACGGTCGCGCCATCGCCTAAGTAGGCGGAATTATTGACATATCCTCAAAGAGATCATGCCGTCACGCCAGCGCTTGCGGATGTCGACCATGCGGTTATTTTATCGACTTTTCGGCGGGAGAACGGCGAAGGTCATGGAACAGCCCCAGCGTGCGCGCATCAGCCTTCCCGCACAGGACTATGCAGCCATCTATGCGTTGAGCGACATCCATGGATGCCATGACGCGTTGCTCGAAGCCGAGAAGCGCATCGTCGAGGATGCGAGCGCTATTCCCGGCCGGAAGCTCCTGATGTTCCTCGGCGACTATGTCGATCGCGGCCCGCGATCGAGCGATGTGCTGCAGCATCTTTGCGAACCGCCGCCATCGGGCTTCGATCGCTACGCTCTCCTCGGCAATCACGACGACGTCTTCCTGAAATTCCTGGATGATCCCGGCAACAACAGTGATTGGCTGTCCTTTGGCGCCGGCCCGACGCTCGCCTCCTATGGCGTCGACGCGAAACATCTGCTGCGGGAAGAAGGCAAGAGCATCGAAGAGTTCGGCGAAATCGTCCGGCAGGCCGTTCCGCAAGCCCATATCGAGTTGCTGCGCTCGCTGCCGGTCGCCGTGACAGTGGGTTCCGTCATCTTCGTCCATGCCGGCATCCGGCCCGGCATACCGCTCGCCGAACAGACCGACGAAGAGCTGATCTGGATCCGCGAGCCTTTCCTCTTCGAAGGCCCGCGATTGCCGGTGCTGGTCGTCCATGGGCATACCCCGGCACCACGTCCGGTTTTCGGCATCGGCCGCATCGGTATCGACACCGCCGTTTCCATGGGCGGGGACCTCACCGTCCTCAAGATCGCCGACAACAGGCAGACGATCCTGACGCCGGGCTTTTGAGCGATCACATCGCCGAAATAAAAAAGGCCCCGGCATAGACCGAGGCCCCTTTGATTTTATCCGCGCCTGCTATTCCGCAGCGATGGCCGGTGGCAGATGATCGACGGCGTCGTTGCTCTCCTCCTGCTTGGCTGCTGGCTCCGCCGACTTGTTCTTCGGCTCGCGGCCGAAGAACAGGGCATAGCCTGCAGGCAGCACGAAGATGGTCAGCACGGTCGCAACCAGGATGCCGCCCATCATGGCGTAGGCGAGCGGACCCCAGAAGACGCCGCGCGAGATCGGGATCAGCGCGAGCACCGCCGTCAGTGCCGTCAGCATGATCGGCCGGAAACGACGTACGGCAGAGCCGATGATCGCCTCCTTCCGGTCCATGCCCGCCGCGATATCCTGGTCGATCTGGTCGACGAGGATGATCGAGTTGCGGATAATGATGCCGAGCAGCGCGATGACGCCGAGGATCGCCACGAAGCCGAAGGGCGCACCGCTGATCAGTAGGGCCGCTGCCGCACCGATGATGCCGAGCGGTCCGGTGGCCAGCACCAGCATCGCCTTGCCGAAGTGCTGCAGCTGAACCATCAGCAACACGACGATGATGACGAGCATGATCGGCGCCTTGGCAGCGATCGAGGCCTGGCTTTCGGCGCTGTCTTCGGCACCGCCCTGGATCTCGATCTTGTAGCCGGCCGGCAGACTGTTTCTGAGATCCGCCATGCCGTTATAGAGCGCGGCGGTCACATCGTTCGACTGCACATTGTCGGGCAATGTCGCCCGCACGGTGATGGTCGGCAGGCGGTCGCGACGCCATTCGATGCTCTGCTCCATCACGGGCACGACCTTGGCGACCTGCGATAGCGGCACGAACCCGCCGGTATCAGTCGGGATATAGACGGAGTTGACCGATGTCAGCAGATGACGGCTGGCGTCCGGCTCTCGGGCGACGATCCCGACAGTTTCCTCGCCTTCGCGGTAGTTGTCGAGCGTGAAGCCGGACATCGAGGCCTGCAGTATCTGGCGGATGCGCTGCGAGGTGACGCCGAGCGCGCGGGCGCGATCCTGATCGATGACCAGCTTCATGGCCGGCACCGGCTCGAGCCAATCGTCGTGGATGGCGCCGAGCAGCGGATTCTGGGAGAAGCGCTGCTTCACCTCGTCGGCAATGTGGCGAACCTCCTGCCGATCCGGACCCATGACGCGCAGCTGCACCGGCCAGCCTGTGGGCGGACCGAGGAACAGGCGGTCGACCTTGCTGCGGACGGACGGGAAGTCCGCCGCGAGGATGGAACGCAGCTTGGTGATCAGCCGCTCACGTGCCGGTTCGTCCTTGGCCATGACAAGCATCTGGGCATAGTTCGGGTTGGTGAGCTGCTGGTCGAGCGGCAGGAAGAAGCGCGGCGCGCCCTGGCCGACATAAGTAGCGATGAAACGCTTGTCCGGATCATCGGCCATGCGCGATTCGAGCGCCTGCGCCTGCCGTTCCACTTCCTTGATGCTGGTTCCCTCGGGCAGCCACAAATCCACCAGGATCTCTGGACGCGACGATTGCGGGAAGAAGTTCTGCGGAATGAACTGGAAGGACCAGAGGCTGCCGACGAAGGCGGCAAGCGTCACAAGCAACACGATGATGCGATGGCGCACGGCCCAGGAGACTGAGGACCGCAGGCGACGATAGAAGCGCGTGTCGAAGACATCGTGATGCTCGCCGGCATGATGGCGCTGCTTGAGGATCATGTAGCCAAGCCATGGCGTGAAATAGACGGCGACGAACCAGGACACCACGAGCGCGATGCCGACGACATAGAAGAGCGTGCGGACATATTCGCCCGCCGTCGATGCCGCAAAGCCCACCGGAATGAAGCCGGCCGTGGTGATCAGCGTACCGGTCAGCATCGGGAAGGCAGTCGAGGAATAGGCGAAGCTGGCCGCATCGAGCTTTACCAGCCCCTCCTCCAGCTTGCGCTCCATGAGCTCGACCACGATCATGGCGTCGTCGACCAGCAGGCCGAGCGCGATGATGAGCGCGCCGAGCGAGATGCGCTGCAGGTCGATGCCGAGCTCGTACATGATGGCAAAGGTCGCGGCCAGCACCAGCGGAATGGCGATGGCGATCACGAGGCCGGAACGCCAGCCGATCGACACGAACGAGACGATCAGCACAATGACAAGCGCCTCGCCGAGCGCATGCATGAACTCGCTGATGGCGTCGGTAACGACCTCAGGCTGGTTGGCGATCTGGTCGACCTGAACGCCGACCGGCAGCGAAGCCTCGAAGCGCTTATAGGTTTCCTCCACGGACGCACCGACATCGGTCACCTTGTAGCCGTTGGCCATGACGACACCGAGCTGCACGCTCGCGTGGCCATTGTAGAGGAATTTGGCGGTGTAGGGATCCTGCAGCCCGGCTGTGACGGTGGCGATATCGCCGAGGCGGGTCACCTGGCCGCCAGCGGTCAGGCGCAGATTCTTGATGTCCTCGATCCTGTTGACATCGCCTTCGACCGAGATGCGCACGGAGCGCGTGCTGGTATCGACGTTGCCGGCCGGATCGACGTTGTTCTGGCCGACGACGGCGTTCTTCAGGTCGTTGAGCGTCAGTCCGCGCTCGGCCAGCACCTTGGAGGAAACATCGATATAGATCTGCTCCGCCTGGTCGCCGATGATGGTGGCCTTCTCGACGCCGGGCGTGGAAAGCAGCATGTCGCGCGCCTGGATGGCGAATTTCTTCAGTTCCGGATAGGTGAAGCCATCGCCGCTGATCGAATGCAGCGTAATGAAGGTATCGCCGAATTCATCGTTGAAATAGGGACCCAGCAGGCCGGATGGCAGCTCGTTGCTGATATCGCCGACCTTCTTGCGGATCTGGTAGAAGGCGTCCTTCACCTGTGCGGTGTTGGTGTCACCCTTGATCTGGACGGTGGTGATGGCAAAGCCGGCGCGGGTATAGGATTTGACCCAATCGAGATGCGGCGTTTCCTGCAGCTTGCGCTCGATCTTGTTGACCACCTGGTCTTCCATGTCCTGCAGGGAGGCACCGGGCCAGACGGTCTGCACGACCATGACGCGGAAGGTGAAATCCGGATCTTCCTTCTGACCCATATGGGTCAGGCCCAGCGCACCGGCGATGATGATGAGACCGAACAGGAACCGCGCAATGCTCGGATGGCCGATCGCCCAGCGCGACAGGTTGAAAGGCTTCTTCTCGCCGGACGTGTTGTTGATGGACATGATTTCGCCCTCTCGGTTCCGTTAGCGCACGATGTCCGCCGCCGAAGCGGCATGGGTATCGGCGGCGGCCTGCTGAGCTGAAGCGGCCGAAAGCTTGACCTTCATATTCTCGGTCATGAACTGCGTGCCGGCCGCGACCACGACATCGCCGGCCCGGAGGCCATCGGCAACGCGGACGCCGTCATCGGCGAAATCCGCAACCTTGACAGCTCGGGAATGCACGATGCCGGCACTACGGTCGACGAGCCAGACGATCTGCTGCCCATTCCTTTGCGCAAGGGCGCTCAGAGGAATGGAAACATAGGGCTGAGTATTGTCGGCCTGCGCCTCGATCGTCGCCGTCATGCCGAGGAGCACACGCGGATCGTTCGGCAGGCTCACGCGCACCGCAAACGTGCGCGATTGCGTATCGGCACTGCCAGCCACCTCGCGCACCTTGCCGTCAAGCACCAGCGCATCATCGGACCAGAAGCGCGCCTTGACATCCTTGCCGACCTTGAACTGCGCGATATCCATTTCCGGCACGGCGATCAGCACTTCCTTCTCGCCGTCGACGGCGACGGTGATAACCGGTGTGCCGGAGCTGACTACCTGACCGACATCGGCATTGATTGTGGTGACGATGCCGTTCATATCCGACGTCAGGTCGCTGTAGGCGACCTGGTTTTTCGCCTCGGCCAGCGCCGACACAGCGGAATCGCGCGTCGAGACGGCCTGATCATAGGAAAGCTCGGCCTGTTCGAGCTGCGATTTCGAGCCGACGCTCTTGTCGAAGAGCAGTTGGGCGCGGTTGCGGGCAAGCTCGGTCGTCTGCACCTGCTTTTCCGCCGAATCCAGATCCGCCTGCGAGCGGCGCACCGCCAGAACGTAATCGGTGGCGTCGATGCGGGCGAGCACGTCGCCGGGCTTGACCTTCTCGCCGATATCAACCTTGCGCTCGACGATCTTGCCGTTGACGCGGAAGCCGAGGTTCATATCCGTCCGTGCCTTGACAGAGCCGGAATAGTCGAGCTTGCGCGTCGTATCCGCCTGGGCGATCTCGACCACTTTCACCGGCCGGATCACTTCAGCCGTCTCTTCCTTCTTCTCATTGCAGCCCGAAAGGGCGAGCCCCAAGGCGGCAAATAAAGCAGCGCCGGCAACGGTCCGTAGGGTGGTGGTTGTCAGCGAAACCATGTCGCTCTCCTAAAGTCGAACAAAGAGTGGGAGCGCGCCGGCCAATGCGGTGCGCGGAGTGTTATTTCTTCAAGGCTCTGATGGCGAATTCGATAAGATCCTCGGGCTTGGCCTGATATGTCTTGCCCAGGCATTGTGCGACCATCTGCGGATGACAGAGATCGACGGTCGCCGAAGCGAAGCACTTGGCCGCGATAACCGGATCCTGCTCGACGAACTCGCCGGCGGCTATGCCTTCGGCGATGATCTCGGCAACCAGATCCTGAATACGAACGATGTGCTTCTCGATGACATGCCATGCGCTCTCGATGGCGATGACAACCATCTCATGAACCTTCTGCTCATCGAGCATGGTCTCCAGCGTCATCTTGTACTGGCCCATGGCGTAGGCCCGTAGTCGATCGGATGCGCTGATCGGCTGATTGCGGATATTGAGGGCCATCAGGTAACTTTGTTCGAGCATACGCCCGCAGAGAGCCTGATGAATCTCGCCCTTGGAGGCGAAGAACCGGTAGATATTCGCCGTCGACATGCCGAGATCGCGAGCAATGTCGGCAACGGTCGTCTTGCTGTAACCATAGTGGCGAAACAGCTTTTCGGCGGCAACGAGAATTCGCGCGATGTTTTCCTGACGCGCAGGATCGGCGCTGATATCGGGAAGATCGAGCATGAGCATAACCTGATGATTTACGAGTGACGATTTTCAATTTTCGTCACTCGTAAATCATCAGAGCGCCGATGTCAAGAAAGCCGCCCACAACTGCAGGCAGCTTTCAGATGCTATTGAATAAACCGAGAATGCGCCGGACAACTTGAAACAAGAGTTAAATCATCGACAACGCGCTTGGCGGAACGGAGTCGAAAGTGTCCGACATTTTGTCGCGGAACGATCGACGCGTGATCAGGCGCCCAAAAGCGCCGGGCGGAAGCGGCGGATGCTCAAAAAGCCGACAAGCACGCACACGACCAAGAGCGCCGCCTGGGCCGCAAGTATCGGCGGCTCGTTGCCATTGGGCGCCAGTGCATTGAGCACAGGTATCTTCTGGAACGATTGGACGATCAGCACGAGACAGTTGAAAAAGAGAAGCACCATGGCCCCGATGATGAAGACGGGACGCCAGATGCCTGCAAGATGAAAGCTGTAGCGCGCCAGCGCGGTCGGTATGAAAATGAGAACGCAGAGACTGCCGACGATGATTGCCGGCGTGACAGTGTGAAACGGAAACAGAAAACCCGTCAAACTGGTAAGAATGGTCGTGACCATATAGACCAGCGTCGATCGCTCGTGACGATTGGCCGTGAGAAAACCAGAGGCAACGACAATGCCGCTGACGATGGCAATCAAACTTATGACGACGTGAATTAAGAGAATTCCAGACATTCGCCCCTCCGTTGAGTGTTGCATTTCGTGAAAATGACAGCCCAATGCGCGAATGCGGAATATACATGAAACGCGCCGCGCGAACCAGCGCGGCGCTAAGCCGTGAAATGGCCGCTTAGGCGGCGTGGACTTCCAACGAAATCGGAACGGAGGCGAGTGCCTTCGAAACCGGGCAACCGGCCTTGGCCTTATTGGCAAGCTCAGTGAAAGTGGCTTCATCGGCGCCTGGAATCTTGCCCGTCAGCGTCAGATGGATCGCGGTAATGGCAAAACCGCCTTCGACGCTTTCAAGCGTCACCTTGGCCGTCGTTTCCATGCTCTCAGCAGTAAACCCGGCCTCGTTGAGGATCAGCGACAGGGCCATGGTGAAGCAACCGGCATGCGCAGCCCCGATCAGCTCTTCCGGATTGGTGCCGGCAACGCCTTCGAAACGGCTGGCGAAACCGTAAGGGTAGTGATTGAGCGCGCCGCTCTGCGTCGAGATCTGGCCTTTGCCATCCTTCAAACCGCCGGCCCATTGAGCCGAACCTGTACGATTGATCTGCATGTCGTCCTCCTTATCGTTGAAATGAGCTTTGGGAGCGGAATCGCCGCCTCCCCGCAATGACCGACGGCAAACAGCATTCACGCCATCCGCCCGGACACCATAGTCCTTCTATCCGTCGAAGACGACGCCGCCATAACAAGAGCGGCGTCGTCTTCGACAAAGCGCGGCACAGCGGATTGTTCCCACCGACAATCGCGCAAGGTTTCCAAATCATCATACAATATTATTGCCAATGTATGATGATTGGCGTATCTTGGCTTCGACGCGAAGGGTGCACGAAACGCACGCCGGATGTCGGCCGCATGAAAGCCCCGCGCATGTCCCTCGTCGCGAGAGGTTTACGGGGCAACATGCGACAGGTGTGGAGGAGATAGGGTGGATTCGCTTGAAGGACAGGAGCACGGCGCGTCAGCCCAGCCCGAGCGCCGTCCGCGCGTCCGCAGGAACGTAACAGCGTCGATCGCCGAAGACATTTGCTCCGAACGCTATCCCTCGGGCTCGACCCTGCCGCGCGAAAACGACTTGTGCGTGATGTTCGGTGTGAGCCGTACGGTCATCCGCGAATCCTTGAAAGTGCTGGAATCGAAGGGCCTCGTGCGCGGCAAACCACGCGTCGGCACCACCGTCTGCGACAAGGATGATTGGAACATCCTCGATCAGGACGTGCTGGAGTGGATGGGGCCTCATATCGCCGAATTCAATATTCTCGGATCCATCTTGGAGGCGCGCCGCACCATCGAGCCCGCCGCCGCCGAATATGCGGCGGAACGAGCCACCGCCCAGGAGATTGCCGACCTCGACCATGCATGGCGGCAGATGCGCGATAGCGCCAATGATCCGGAAAGCTTCACCGAGGCCGATGTAGCCTTTCACAAGGTGCTGCTGAGCGCCAGCCACAACCAGGTGTTCCGCCGCCTGTCGAGCGCCATGCATGCCGGCCTCAAATACGCGCTTCATGCCTCGAATGTCGCCGCCCACAGCCGCGACGAGGCGATCACGGTCCATGGCGAATTGGTGGAGGCGCTGCGACTGCGCAACGGCGCCGCCGCCCGGAATTGCGCCCATCGCATGCTCGATCTCGCCGCCCGCGATCTTGCCGTCGAACGACGGCTGGACGATGGCCGGAGAATGAAACCAGAAACCCCGAAATCCGCGGCTGCAGACCGCTGATATCATCCAAAGCCGAAATGGAATCATACCCATGAAGATCACGAAACTGACCACGTATATTGTACCGCCGCGCTGGATGTTCCTGAAGATCGAGACCGACGAGGGCATTGTCGGCTGGGGCGAGCCTGTCGTGGAAGGCCGGGCGCTGACCGTGCAGGCAGCCGTGCATGAACTGGAAGACTATCTGATCGGCAAGGATCCCTTCCTGATCGAGGACCACTGGAACGTCATGTACCGCGCCGGCTTCTATCGCGGTGGCGCTGTCCACATGTCGGCGATTGCCGGCATCGACCAGGCGCTCTGGGACATCAAGGGCAAGGCGCTCGGACAGCCGATCCATTCGCTGCTCGGCGGCCAGGTGCGCGACAAGATCAAGGTCTATTCCTGGATCGGCGGCGACCGCCCCTCCGACGTCGCCAACAATGCGAAGGAGGTCGTCGCCCGCGGCTTCAAGGCGATCAAGCTCAACGGCTGCGAGGAGATGCAGATCGTCGACACCTACGACAAGGTGGAAAAGGCAGTCGAGACCATCGCCACCATCCGCGAGGCGATCGGTCCCTATATCGGCATCGGCGTCGACTTCCACGGCCGCGTCCATCGGCCGATGGCCAAGGTACTGGCCAAGGAGCTGGAGCCCTACAAGCTGCTGTTCATAGAGGAGCCCGTTCTCTCTGAAAACCGCGAAGCGCTGAAGGAAATCGCCAATCATTGCTCGACGCCGATCGCGCTCGGCGAGCGGCTCTTTTCACGCTGGGACTTCAAATCAGTGCTGTCGGACGGCTATGTCGACATTCTCCAGCCCGACCTCTCTCATGCCGGCGGCATCACCGAATGCCGCAAGATCGCTGCCATGGCAGAAGCCTATGACGTGGCGCTGGCGCCGCATTGCCCGCTCGGTCCGATCGCGCTTGCCGCCTGCCTGCAGGTCGATGCCGTCAGCTACAATGCCTTCATCCAGGAACAGAGCCTCGGCATCCACTACAACAAGGGCAACGACATCCTCGACTATATCTCAAACAAGGAAGTGTTCCACTATGCCGACGGCTTCGTCTCGATCCCGCAGGGACCGGGTCTCGGCATCGAGGTGGACGAGGCCTATGTCATCGAGCGTGCCAAGGAAGGCCATCGCTGGCGCAACCCGGTCTGGCGTCACGAGGACGGCAGCGTCGCCGAGTGGTAGGATCACAGTCCTTTCCTGACGGACGAAGGACCTCATATCCGGAATAACTAAGGGCCTGATGGCAGCAGATTTGCGCCATCAGGCCCTTTCTTTAAACAGTGCTCTCTTAGCCCGGCACCTTTCCCCTTTGCCGCGCTGCGGCGAAAATGGCTGCGAACTCGGTTTGCCACTCTCAAAAAAGTTGCGCCTGCAGTATCGGCGCAGATACTGCAGGCGCGTCATGCGTCTCAACAAGCCCCCAGGGAGACGCATTACCGGAGCATGATCACCAAAAGGGTGGAGTGCCTTTCGGATCCGACCATGCCCAAGCGGGCAATTTCAAACCTATTCCCGTTCACCGGTGAGATTCAGCAGCAGCTGAAAGATGTTGACGAAGTTCAGGTAGAGCGACAGGGCACCGAAGACGGCGAGCTTCTGCTGCGATTCCTGATCATGGTTCTCGGCATACTGTTCCTTGATGTTCTGCGTGTCCCAGGCGGTCAGGCCGACGAAGACGACAATACCGATCACCGAGATAGCGAACTGCAGCGCGCTCGAACCCAGGAAGATATTGACGACGCTGGCGATGATCACGCCGAACAGTCCCATCATCAGGAACGAGCCGATGTTGGCAAGATCACGCTTGGTCGTATAGCCGTAGAGGCTGGTGGCGCCGAACATGGTTGCGGCGATGAAGAAGGTGCGCGCGATGCTCGTGCCGGTGAAGACCAGGAAGACCGAGGCCAGCGACAGGCCCATGACCGCACAGAATGCCCAGAACATCATCTGTGCCGTGCTTGCCGACATGGTCTGGATGCGGAAAGAGAAGAAGAACACGAAAGCGAGCGGCGCCAGCATGACGACCCACTTCAGCGGCGTCTGAAAGATCGGCACGTAGAGGGCCGGCGTCGTACCGACGACCATCGCGACGATACCCGTCAGCACGAGGCCGATACCCATGTAATTGTAGACGCGCAGCATATGCCGGCGCAAACCCTCGTCGAAGAGCGCCTGCGAGCCGGCGGCGGCTCCGTAGCCGTATCGCGGATTGGTCGGGTTCATGGTCGTTCTCCTTTAATTCAAACTAGTACAGGCTGCGGGCGAGCTTTTCGGCATCGCCGTCGAGCTGAGCCGCCTGGCCATCGCCGATCAGCGCATAGGCGACTTCACCGATCTGCCAATAGGCAGTCTGGACGTCGTCACGCTTGATGTGACTGACCTCCTTGACGGCGAAATTCCCCGGGCGAACGGCGAAAAGTGACAAATGTCCGTCCCTGCCGGCATCAACAGTCATTTCGACGCTCGGACCGAATTCGGACGGATAGATCTGGGCATCGGTGACGCGCCAGTCGCCCGGCAGCTCCGGCAGGACGATCGCCGTCGATGCGCGGATTTCTTCCGGATTGTAGTTCGCGGCCGCCGATTGCGGCTTGATTTGTTCCCGCACGGCAGTCGTCTTGTAGGCGCGCACGGCGTCATCGATGAAAGCCGGCGGCCGTGAGGATGCGTTGACCTCGCTCGCGGTGAATGCGCCGAAGGACGTATGCGCCACCCAGCCGGTCGCCACTAATACGGCAACGGCGGCCACGCGCTGGAAAGATGCCAGCATGCGCCCATAGACCAGTCCGCGCTCCAGCCGCCGGGCGGCCTCGCGGGTCTCTGCCCTGAGCACATGGCTCTCACCGGCCAGCGCCATGCGCAGCTCGCCACGGATGCTCATATCCGCCATGACCTTGGCGGCAATCTCGGGATGCTCCGACAGATAGGATTCGACCTCGACACGGCGCGCGACTGGCAACTCGCCATCGACATAGGCGTCGAGATCGGTATCGATGATCGGATCAACCGTTTTCATTGCCGCCTCCCTCGATAAGCCTGAGATGTGAAACCTTGGAGGTAGCCTCCTCGAAATTGCGCAGGCTCGCCCGTGCCCTTGAGATGCGGGACATCAGCGTGCCGACAGGAATGCCAAGCGCGGACGCCGCTTCCTGATAGGAAAGGTCTTCGATCGCCACGAGATGCAGCGCTTCGCGCTGTTCCTCAGGCAGACTGAAAAAGGCCTCGCGCACCTGGCTCAGGCGGACCGTATGGTCCTGCGACGCCGGTAGCGCCACCTCAAGCTCGGCGGCCGCCTCTTCGTGGCGACGATTCAGCGATTTCTTCTGACGCAGGCGGTCGATATGCACATTGTGCAGGATCGACAGCAACCAGGTCCGCAGGTTGCCGCCGCGACGGAAGGACGCCTTGCGCTCGTATGCCTTGACCAGCGCGTCATGCACCAGATCTTCGGCCTCGTCCGCATTGCGCACGAGCGAGCGGGCATAACGTCTCAGCGAACCGAGCTGCCCCAAAACATCGAATGTGCGTCCTTTGCGATCCATACACCTATATACGGAAGCGCTCCGGATTCTATTCCATCGCTTTGCGAAATTTTTTGCTGACGGCCTACATCAGCACGAAATCCTGGGGCTGCGGCAGCGGCGGCAGATCGGTTTCGCCAAGCGCCTCGCGCAGATTAATCTCGATCGTATCGGCAAGGGCGCCGATGGCGAGTGCATTGGGGCGATTGCCGAAAGGATCTTCCAGCTCATCGCCCAGCGCATCGAGCCCGAAGAAAGTATAAGCGATGAGAGCCGTTACGAAGGGCGAACCCCAGCCGAGCGTATCGACGAAGCCGAAGGGCAGCAGGAAGCAGAAGAGATAGGCGGTGCGATGCAAAAGCAGCGTATAGCCGAACGGCAGCGGCGTATTGCGAAGGCGCTCGCAGGCGGCCTGCGCCGCACCCATCTGGCCGACGCTGATATCCAGCATCTGATATTGGATATCCGAAATCGCGCCCTTCGCCTTCAGACGTGCAAGATCGGATGAGATCAGGCGCAGGATGAGATTCGGCCGGTTCTGCGCTGCGCGATAGAACTCGGCCTCGCTCGATGTCAGAAGGCGCAACACTTTGCTGTCGTCGCTACCCGATCGCAGAAGGCAGACCAGCGCCTGCGCAAAAGCCATGGTCAGACGCAGCAGGGTCTTCCGCGCCTCGATACCAGCCTCACCTTCCGCTTCAAGGATCAATGTCTGACGGGCAAAGCCGCGGGCAACATAGACAAGCTGACCCCAGTCGCGCCGACCCTCCCACCAGCGGTCGTAGGCGGCATTGTTGCGAAAGCCGAGGAAAATCGAAAGCGCGATGCCGAGCAGGGAAAGCGACGATCCGTTGAAGGACACGACCAGATTCGGCCGCTCCTCATGTCCCCAAACGATCAAAGCCGACAGCAGGAAGATGGCGACGATCTGCGGCAGGATGCGCAGGATGATCGAACCGCGAACAATGAAGAAAAGCTGGAAGAGATTCGGCCGGTCGCGGACGATCATGACGAAACGCACTCTCGATATGTGTCTGGTGTCAGGCAGCAATACACCAGACGAGCCGCGAGTAACGAGCTTTTCTTGCAATGCGGCCGTGACCGGCGATCATCGCTCGCCGGTCACGCGACCAAGTGCTGGTCAGTTCGCGCTGGCGTTTGCCGTTACCAGAACCGGGTCAGCGCGATAATCCTTGGGAAAGACATGCTGCAGATTCTTGATCTTCGGCATGTCGTTGATGACGATATAGGGATAGTTGGGATGCGTCGTCAGAAAATCCTGATGATAGCTCTCGGCGGCATAGAATTGCTTAGATGGCTCGATGCGGGTGACGATCGCGGCGTCGAACACCTTGGCGTGATTGAGCTGATCGATATAGGCGCGGGCAATATCGGCCTGTTCCTGACTGCTCGGGAAGATCGCCGAACGATACTGCGTGCCGCTGTCCGGCCCCTGATAATTCAGCTCCGTCGGATCATGCGCGACCGAGAAATAGATCTGCAGCAGATGTCCGTAGCTGACCTTGCGCGGATCGAAAACGACGCGCACGGATTCGGCATGGCCGGTATCGCCGGTGCTCACCATTTCGTAATGCGCCCCATCCTTGCCGCCGCCGGCATAGCCTGACGTGGCGCTGATCACGCCGTTGACATGCTGGAACACGCCCTGCACGCCCCAGAAGCAGCCGCCGGCAAGCACGACCGTCTCCGTGCTGGCGGAACCAGCCTTCTCGTCCATGCTTGGCGCGGGAATGACGCGCGCGTCCTCGGCCGAAGCGCGGCCGGCAAATTGCAGCGCCATACCGCCGACGAGCACCGCCGCGACCGTGAGGCCGGCGAAACGGGCGACACGCGCTGAGCGAATGCGGATCATGTCCGTCGATAAAGTCTTCATGAGGATCTCCTCTCGACCGCGATTGTAAACGCTCCGGTCACAAGGAGATACGGGAAGACGGGGCCTTTTGTTACACACGCCCGCGTGAAACACCGAAACGTGAATGATCCAGCCGAACTGATCAGTAGTGCGGCGGCTTGGTGATCGCTGGCGCGTCGAGCGACTGCTCCTCCAGCATCAGAAACCGCTCCGCGAGCCGATCGAGCTTGTGCCTGGTCTGCTCGACCACCTTCCATTGCTCCGCAATCTGGTCGGACAGTTCCTCGATGGTCTTCGCCTGGTAGGCAACCGTCTCCTCGAGTGTCGTGATGCGGCTCTGCTCGTCTGACATGTCCAATCCCCTTCGGCAGCGATCTATATCACCGAACCCATCACGTACAGGTCCCAATTCGCCACAAGGCCAGCGATGACGTTGTTTGACGGTGATGTGACAAAACTGAAAAACATGTGAAAAGACCCGTTACTCAACTGACATGGGGGCCTTCTAAAGAGTGCGCAGAGACGCGCCTGTTTTGAAGGGAATCCCCTCGCTGGCGCATTGCTTCTGAAGACTCCGGAGACGCGCCTTGAAGATCATCCAGATCACCGACACCCATTTGAGCCCAACCAAGCCGCATTTCAACGGCAATTGGGAGCCGCTGGCGACATGGATCGAGGCGAGCGGCGCCGATCTTGTCGTCCACACCGGCGATCTCAGCGTCGACGGCGCCGACAAGGACGAAGACCTTACCTTTTCCATGGACCTGATGCGCCAGGTCTCCGTGCCGATGCTGATCGTGCCCGGCAATCATGATGTCGGCCACCTGCCGGGATCGTATCAGCCCGTCAACCCGGAACGGCTGGAGCGCTGGCGCCGCCTCGTCGGCCCGGATTACTGGGCGAAGGACGTCGACAATTGGCGGCTGATCGGGCTCAACAGCCTGCTGATGGGCTTCGAGGATGCCGAGGAGAACAAGCAGTTCGAATGGCTGCAGGAGAAGCTCGAAAGCCGTGATGGTCGCCGCGTCGCCCTCTTCGCCCACAAGCCGCTCTTCGTCGACGCACCCGACGAAGGCGATACCGGCTATTGGAGCGTACGTCCGGCGCAGCGCCGCCGACTGTATGATCTGATAGCAGCCCACGACGTCGCCCTGCTCGGCAGCGGTCACCTGCACTGGACCTGGGAAGGCCGCTTTAACGATACGGCCCTCGTCTGGGCACCACCCGCCGCCTTCATCCTCGACAAGATGGAACGCGAAATGCCCGGCGAACGACTGATCGGCGCAGCAATCCATGAACTCGGCGAGAGCGTATCGACCGAGATCGTCGCAGTATCGGGCATGACCGCCTACTTCCTCGATGATGTCGTCATGGAGGTCTATCCGCAGGCCGCCCCGAAGCTTCAGAAGGAGGCGACCGAATGAGCGCCCTTTCACTTCGCGGCATCGCCAAATCCTTCGGCGGCAACGCCATCCTTAAAGGTGTCGATCTCGACGTCGAACCAGGCGAATTCATCGCCCTCGTCGGTCCTTCCGGCTGCGGCAAGAGCACGCTGCTGCGCATCCTGGCAGGCCTTGAGCATGCCGACAGCGGCGAGATCGTTCTTGGCGGCACCGACGTCTCCGGCGTCGCAGCGGCCGACCGCAACATCGCCATGGTCTTCCAGTCCTACGCGCTCTACCCGCATCTGACCGCATCTGAAAACATCGCCGTGCCGCTTGCCATGCGCCGCCTGACCCGCGTCCAGCGCCTGCCCTTTATCGGCTCGCTGATCCCCGGCCAGCGCAGCACCCGCCGCGCCATCATCCGCGACGTCCGCGAAATGGCCGTTTCGCTGAAGATCGACCATCTGCTCGACCGCAAGCCCGGTCAGATGTCCGGCGGCCAGCGCCAGCGCGTGGCGCTTGCCCGCGCTATGGTGCGCCGCCCCAGCGTCTTCCTGATGGACGAGCCGCTTTCCAATCTCGATGCCAATCTGCGCGTCCATGCCCGCGGCGAGATCGTCGATCTGCATCGCCGTGCCGGCGTGCCGACTGTCTATGTCACGCACGACCAAGCCGAGGCACTTTCCATGGCCGACCGCGTCGCCGTGATGATCGGTGGGCAGTTGCTGCAGCTGGCCTCGCCGCAGGTGATCTATGACGATCCGAGCCATGTCGAAGTCGCTCGTTTCGTCGGCCAGCCGCGCATCAACCTTTTGCCGGCGCTCGCCGAAAACGGCTTCGTCGCCTTCGGCGGCATCCGGCTCGCACTCGAAGACGGCAGCTTTGCCGGCAAGAATGTAACGCTCGGCATCCGGCCGGAATTCGTGAGCCTCACGCAGGGACGGCAGGATGCGCTTGCCGCCCATATCGAGCGCATGGAATTCCTCGGCTCCGAGGTCATTCTCTATGCCAAGCTCGATGCCATCGGCGAAACGATGATCGTCAAGCTTACACCCGCAGAGGCCGCGGGGCTCTCCGCCGGCATGCCAGTGGCGCTGACGCTTGCCCCGGAACAGGCCATGGTCTTCGCCGAGGACGGACGCCGCCTGCGCACCGTTCCCGCGACAGTCGACACCGCCAGGGAGAAGGCGCATGGCTAGCATTGCCGCCACTTCCCTGCCGATGCAGACGGCGGCGGCGCGCGAACGCAGCGAAGCCCGCACCGCCCTCCTCTTCGCGCTGCCAGCCATCATCCTGATCGTGCTGTTCATCCTGGTGCCGATCATTGCCGTCGTCGTCCTCGGCTTCACGGATTTCCAGCTCGGCGACAAGAGCCTGCGCTTCGTCGCCTTCGAGAATTATGCGCATCTGCTGAAGGATCGCGCCTTTATGAAGTCGCTCTGGAACACGACGGTCTACACGGCCATCGTCGCTCCCATCTCGATCGTGCTCGGCCTCGGCGTCGCGCTGCTGATCGAGAGCGAAGGCATCGGCCGCAGCTTTTTCCGCACAGCCTACTTCCTGCCCGTGGCTTCGCTGATCGTCGCGATGGCGACCGTCTGGCAGTACCTCTTCCATCCCACAATCGGCCCGATCAACGCTCTTCTCGCCGAGATCGGGGTGCGCGGCCCGAACTGGCTCGGCTCTTCAGCAACCGCCCTCTACAGCCTGTCGATCATCGGCGTCTGGCAGTCGGTCGGCTTCAACATGGTGCTGTTTCTCGCCGGTCTCACAGCCATCCCGCGTGAACTTTATGCCGCAGCCGAAGTGGATGGCGCGAAATCGGCGTGGGACCGCTTCTGGCTCGTCACCTGGCCGATGCTCGGACCGACCACGCTTTTCGTCACCACCATCAGCATCATCAACGCGGTCAAGGTTTTCGACACCGTCAAGGCGCTGACCGAGGGCGGCCCGAACCATGCCTCGGAGGTGCTGCTCTTCACCATCTACCAGGAAGGCTTCGTCTACCTCAGGGTCGGCTATGCCTCGGCGATGACGACGGTCTTTCTCGCCATTCTCGTCGTGCTGACCTTCCTGCAATATCGCGTCCAAGACCGGCAGGTGCATTACACATGACCTCGACAGGCTTCACTCCCGGCCGCATCCTGCGCCTCTCCTTGCTGATCCTCGGCTCGCTCGTCTTTCTTGCGCCCTACATTTTCATGATCTCGACCGCCGGCAAGGCGCAGGACGACATCTTCACCTCGGCGCTGCGGCTGATCCCGACGCATTTCTTCTATATCGAGAATGTCACCAAGGCGCTGAGCAAGGTTGATATGGGCAGGCTGCTGTTCAACGGCGTCCTCGTCTGCGGCCTGATCTTCTTCTTCCAGGTGCTGATCGCCATTCCCTGCGCCTATGCGATGGCGAAACTGAAATTCCCGGCGGCACGCACGATGATGGTGCTGGTCATGCTCGGGCTGCTGATCCCAATCCACGCGACCGCGCTGCCGCTCTATGTCGGCTTCAACAGCCTGTCGCTGCTGAACAGCTACACAGCCCTGGTCGCGCCCTTCTCGATCTCGGTCTTCGCGATCTTCATGTTCCTGCAGTTCTTCCGCGCCATGCCTGATGATCTCATCCACGCCGCCCGCCTCGATGGCATGTCGGAACTCGGCATCGTCGCCCGCGTCATCGTGCCGAATGCCTGGCCGGCGGTAACAGCCTTCGCGATCTTCTCGGTCGTCGCGCACTGGAACGACCTCTACTGGCCGCTGATCGTCATCAGCAAGCAGGACTACGCCACGCCGCCGCTGGGCCTCATGTATTTCCGCGCCGCCGAAGCCGGCGACGACTACGGCGCGCTCATGGCGGCAACCCTGATCATCACCCTTCCCCTCGTCGTCGCATTCCTGTTTGCACAGAAGCGTTTCGTCGAGGGCATCACCATGACCGGTCTCAAAGGCTGACCGGTTCGAAACAGGAGAACGAGCGATGAAGCATATCACCCAGATTCTCGCCGCCGCGGCCATTTCGATGGTCGTGTCGGTCCCGGCCTATGCCGAGACGACCTTGACGGTTCACTACCCCATGCCCGGCTTCTTCAAGAACGTGATGGACACGATCTCGAAGAAATTCATGGAAGAAAATCCCGATATCAAGATCCAGTTCGCCGCTCCCTCGGCCACCTATGAGGAAGGCATCCAGACCATTCTTCGCCAGGCCGGCACGAGCGAGATGCCCGATGTCACCTTCATCGGCCTCAACCGCCTGCGCATGATGGACGAGCGCAATGTCGCCGTCGATCTCGGGCCGCTCGTCAAGAAAGACGGCAACATGGCCGAGCAGGGCTTCTCCGACACGATCCTGAAGCTCGCCCAGGTCAAGGGCAAGCAGATCGGCCTCGCCTTCGCGACGTCGAACCCGATCATGTACTACAATGCCGACCTGGTAAAGGCCGCCGGCGGCGACCCGAACAACCCTCCGAAGACCTGGGACGAAGTCATCACGCTCGCCGGCAAGATCAAGGCGCTCGGCAACGGCGTCGACGGCATGGACTTCCGCTGGCAGGGCGACGACTGGATGTTCTCCGCCCTGCTCTTCGGCGCCGGCGGCAAGATGCTGAGCGACGACGAAAGCAAGGTCGCCTTCAACGGTCCTGAGGGACAGAAGGCCGTCGAACTGATCCAGCGCTTCGTCAAGGAAGGCGGCATGCCGGTCTTCACCAAGGCCGCCGGCGAACAGGCTTTCGCCGCCGGCAAGGTCGGCTTCGAATTCCAGACCACCGGCGCACTGGTCAACACGATCAAGAACGTCGGCACCAAGTTCGACCTGCGCACCGCCAAGATCCCGCTGATCGATCCGGTCAACGGCCGCCTCCCCACAGGCGGTAACGCCGTCGTCATCCTGACGCATGATCCGGTCAAGGAAGAGGCCGCCTGGAAGTTCGCCAAGTTCGCCGCCGGCCCCTACGGCGCGTCCGTCGTCGTTCCCGGCACCGGCTACGTTCCGAACAACGAACTTGCCGCCAAGTCGGCCAACTATCTCGGCGACTTCTACAAGAAGAACCCGCTGTTCCAGGCCGGCCTCAGCCAGATGTCGGTCATGATCCCCTGGTATGCCTTCCCCGGCGCCAATGGTGTCAAGGTCACGCAGACCATCGTCGACAACCTGTCGCGCATCGTCGATGGCTCGGCCGCGCCGAAGGAAGCGCTTGAAGATGCAGCTTCCGACGTCGAAGGCATGCTGCCGCGCAGTTGATTGCCGGATCGGGTTTGAAATCCGCGCCGCCTCTCTTCGGGAGGCGGCGTTTTCATGTGCAGAGATCCGTCAGGATTGAATGGCGAGATTGCGCACGGTTCCGCCCGGCCGCAACCGGTAGGGAACGGTCAGATGTCGCGCCGGTGCGGCATTCTCCGCCATGTCGAGCAGTAGCGAGGCAGCAGCCGCACCCATTGTCCCATCCGGTATCTCCACCGTCGTCAGCGAAACCTCGGTCAGCAGTCCGAGGGAGATCCCGTCGAAACCGGCGACAGAAATATCGCGCGGGATCGAAAGGCCCTGACGCCGCAGCGCGCCCATAACCCCGAGCGCCAGAAGATCGTTGGAGGCGATGATCGCCGTCGGGCAAAACTGCGAAACAACGTCCGAGAGATCGAGCTGCCCCAAGCTGCTGATGAAGGAAATCTCCAGGGCGTCGAGAGGCTGTAGACCTGCGGACTCCATCGCCTTGAGATAGCCGAGATAGCGCAACTTTGCCCGATCCGATGCGGAAAAATGGCCTGAGATGAACAGGATGCGCCGATGCCCCTTCTGCAGGAGATGATCCGTCAGATCGCGGCCGGCGCCAAAATTGTCGGTCGCGACGGCGGCGGTGAAGCGGGCGGTCGGCAGATTGCCGAGCAGCACGGTCGGCGGCAGGGCGGAAGACAGAGCCGGGCTGCGTTCGGGATCGCAGACCGTGAGGATGAGGCCGGTCGGCTGCTGCTGGAGCAATGACGCGACGGCATCCGCCTCCTGTGCCGGATCGTAATTCGATTGCGCGATCAGCACGCTGTGACCCGCATGAAGAGCCCGGTTCTGAATGCTGGACAACGACGCCGCGAACACCGGATTGGTGATGCTGGGAATGAGCACGCCGATCGCCGGCCGTCGATTGCCGGCGCGGCCGCCGGCGCGATAACCGAGCTCCGCCGCCGCCCGACGCACCCGACGCACCATCTCATCGCTGACGGGACCGTTGCGGTTCAGCACCCGGCTGGCGGTCGCAACAGAACAACCGGCACGAAAAGCGACCTGCTGGAGCGTCGACAAGATATCAAGCACCTTCGGCTTCGGATTTCAGCATCGAGGCTGACATCGCCCATAGGGAATGGCGGGGATTTATATCAAATCGATTACAGTTATTTGACGCTCGTCCGATACAGCCGTGACATCTGCGCCCTTGATCTTTGCTGCGGCGCAACAGATCTTCAACGGATCACGGCGCGAATGATGCTGTCATCAACCGATGCCATGATTGCCGCTGTGATCCGCAGATCCGACCCTTTGAAAGGATGCTCTCATGTCTGAAGCAGAAGCACGGACGCCTGCCGCCCCCAGAGAAAAGACCGAACGGCTGTTTTTCCTCGATATCAACGACGGCCGAATTCTATCCTCCGCCATCGACGGAAGCGACCTCAAGCTGATCATCCAGCGCCCGGGCCGCAGTCCGGACGGCATTCTCGTCGACAGCGAGAACGGCTGGCTCTACTGGACGGAAATGGGCACCGACTACAACGCCCATGACGGCTCGATCGAGCGCATTAATCTCGACGGCAGCAACCATGTCACGCTGATCCCGCCGGGCAGCACGCTGGTCACGCCGAAGCAGATCCAGATCGACCAAGACAACGGCACGCTCTACTGGTGCGACCGCGAGGGCATGCGTGTCATGCGCGCCAACATCGACGGCTCCGACATCGAAACCCTGGTGCAGAACGGCGACAGTCCGCAGGACAGTGCCGATATCGAACGCTGGTGCGTGGGCATCGCCCTCGACCTGCCGCTCGGGCAGATCTACTGGACGCAGAAGGGGCCGCCGGACGCCGGCCTCGGCCGCATCCTCCGCGCCAGCATCGACATTCCCGAAGACGAGACGGCAACGAGACGCAGCGATATTGAGACCCTGCTAGACAAGCTGCCGGAACCGATCGACCTCGAACTCGATCTCGCCACCCGCACCGTCTACTGGACCGACCGCGGCAATCTCCCACGTGGGAATACCGTCAACCGCGCCAGCATGGACGACGTCGCGGCAACATCCGAAGTTGTCCTGGAAGGACTGGACGAAGGCATCGGCCTTTCGCTCGACCTGCCGAACAATCGAATGTTCTTCACCGATATCGGCGGCAATCTCTATTCGGCGAGCCTCGACGGCTCGGGCGAACGCGAGCTGCTTCACCACGCGGGTTCGTTCACCGGGATTGTCTACGCGATGGTTTGAGATTTCCAATCGGCTTCGGGTCGTGGGATTGCCCCTCACCCCAGCCCTCTCCCCGTTTTGATGGGGAGAGGCAACGACCTCTGTACCCTCGTCCAACAGGTAGCTGAATGGAAGGCTGCGGGAGCGACTATCCCCTTCTCCCCGCAAGCGGGGAGAAGGTGGCCGACAGGCCGGATGAGGGCTCTCCAGCCTTCAATGTGCCTTGCGCACGCCATCCAGCAGATGCGGCAGCGTCTTGATGCCTTCATCCCTCAGTTCGGCCGGCAACATCCCTTCCGGCAGATCCTGATAGGATACCGGACGCAGGAAGCGACGGATGGCGAGCGTACCGACCGACGTCGTGCGGCTGTCCGATGTTGCCGGGAACGGTCCGCCATGTACCATGGCATGGGAGACTTCCACGCCGGTCGGCCAGCCGTTGGCGAGAATGCGTCCGGCCTTGCGCTCCAGCACCGGCAGCAGCTTTGCGGCGACGGCATGGTCGCCAGCCTCGATCTGCAACGTGGCAGTCAGCTGGCCCTCAAGCTTTTCGGCAACCGCAATCATCTGGTCGATGTCCTTGCAGCGCACCAGCAGGCCCGCCGCGCCGAAGACCTCATGCCCGAGCCGCTCGTCGGCAAGGAAAGGCTCGACATCGGTCTCGAAGAAGATGCCGGGGCTGCGGTTGACTCCCTCGGCCGGTGCGCCATGAGCGACGGTCTTGACCGCCTCATGCTCCGCGAGCGCAGCCACGCCCTTGTCGAAGGCGGCGTGAATGCCTGGCGTCAGCATCGGCGCCGGCGCGCGACCGGTCAGTACCGCGCTGGCAGCCTCGATAAAGCGATCGAGATCGGGGCCATCGATGGCGAAGAGCAAGCCGGGATTGGTGCAGAATTGGCCGGCGCCGAGCGTCAGGGATTCGATGAAGCCCGTGCCGATCGCTTCGGCGCGCGCCGCAAGCGCCGCCGGAAAGAGGAAGACGGGATTGACGCTGCTCATCTCGGCATAAACAGGAATCGGCTCCGGCCGGGCCGCGGCGATGGCGCCGAGCGCCAGGCCGCCGCCGCGCGAGCCGGTGAAGCCGACAGCCTTGATACGCGGATCGCGCACCAGCGCCGCGCCTGTTTCGTTGGCGCCGGTCAGCAGCGAAAAAGTCCCTTCAGGCAGGCCGCAGGCCGCAACGGCAGCGCGGATGGCGCGTCCCACAAGCTCGCCCGTGCCCGGATGGGCGAGATGCCCCTTGACGACGACCGGGCACCCAGCGGCAAGCGCGGACGCGGTATCACCCCCGGCGACCGAGAAGGCGAGCGGGAAATTGCTGGCGCCGAAGACGGCGACGGGGCCGAGCGGGATCTGACGCAGGCGCAGATCGGGCCGCGGCAACGGCTTGCGCTCCGGCAATGCCGGGTCGACGCGGAGATCGAGCCATTCGCCGGAACGAACCACCTGCGCAAACAGCCGAAGCTGGCCGACTGTGCGGGCGCGCTCGCCCTGCAGACGTGCCACCGGCAGGCCGGTCTCTTCCGTTGCCCGCTCGATCAGCGCATCGCCGATATCGATGATATTGTCAGCGATCTTTTCGAGAAATGCCGCCCGTTCCTCCGGGCTGGTCGCGCGGTAGACGTCGAAAGCCTGGCCGGCCAATTCGCAGGCCCTTGCCACGTCGGCCTCGCTCGCAATCGCAAAAGCCGGCTCGAGATTTGCGCCGGTCGCCGGGTTGATGGCGTGCGCGGTTCTGTTGTCGCCGGTCGACTCTGCGCCGATCAGCAAATCGCCGCTAATCACAAAAGACTGTGTCATGGGTATTCCTTGATGATGTCGAAGCGCCGGGAGGTGCGCCGTCGAAGGCTGATAGCAGGACGGGATGACAGATGTAAGATGATAATCGTCATCCAATTATCAAGGCTTCGGTCGCGGGATCAAGTCCGTCGGGACACTTGCACCGAAGACTTGGCTTGGCTGCATCGAAGATGTCGCAGTTCGTCGCTATATGGCATTGTAAACTCTTTCATGCCAATTTAGCGCCCATCCGATAGATTGAGTGCGGCCAAACCCCCATGTCTCTTGCACTTCTCGATGATCCGATCGTCCAGTTCTGCATCCTGGTGGTCATCGGCACATTCGTCAGCCGCGTCATGCTGCGCCATCAGCGCGCCGGACGGCTGATAGGGCAGGCTATCTTTTTCGTCTGCCTGACCGTGCTTCTGCTCTATCACGGCATCATACCCTACGAGCCGAGCCCGCCGCAGGTGTCGGTGTCGCTGCGCACCTTCACCGGCTTCGCCAAGATCATCTGGTGGATCAACGGTGCCTGGGTGCTGATCGCCTGCGTGCGCCTGTTCCTCATCTTCGAGCGCAAGCCGCGCGAGGGCCGGCTGCTGCAGGATCTGATCGTCGGCGTCATCTATCTCGGCGCCATTCTCTCCATTGTCGCCGACGTCTTCAGCGTTCCGGTGGGCACGCTGATCGCCACCTCCGGCGTGTTCGCCATCATTCTCGGCCTGGCATTGCAGAGCACGTTGAGCGATGTCTTCTCCGGCATCGCGCTCAATCTCGGGCGGCCCTATTCCGTCGGAGACTGGATCGTCCTCGAAAACGATATTCAAGGCCGTGTCGTGGAAACCAACTGGCGGGCCACGCAGCTGCTGAACGGCACCAACGATCTGGTCGTCATCCCGAACAGCGTCCTTGCCAAAACGCGGCTGACCAATCTCTCCTCGCCCGACGAGAGCCACGGCGCCACCGTCACCGTACGCGTTCAGCCGACCACCCTGCCAAGCGTCGTCGTCGATGTGATGCAAAGCGTGCTGATCAGTTGCAACTCGATCCAGAAGACCCCCGAACCCAGCGTCGCCATCAATTCCGTCGACGGACAGGCAATCGAACTACAGCTGACGTTCCGCGTGCGCGATATATCGCAGACGATGGCCGCAAAGAACGAGATCTACGACCTCCTTTACCGCCATTCGAAGGCGGCGGGCCTGAAACTCGCCGGCCCTTCCGATACGATCGTCATTCCGGCGGAACACAAGGCAGAAGCATCGGGCGAGCAGCAGCACGCTCCCGGAACGCCATGGCGGCTGGTCAGCAACATCCCGCTGTTCTCATCGTTGACCGAGGACGAAAAAGAGCATCTGGCATCGCACATGCAGCGCCGCACTTATCGCAAGGATGCGGTCATCGCCGAACAGGACGCACAGCTTCGCGCGCTGACGATCGTGCGATCGGGCGTCGTCAGCATCACCCGCCGCGAGGGGCATCGGCAGATCGAGCTGACGCGGCTCGCGCCCGGCGATTATTTCGGCGAAAACGGGCTGTTGATGGGAACAGGCGAAGTCGGGACGGTCCGCGCCCTGACCTTTGTCGTCACCTATGAAATCGGCGAGGACTGCCTGTCGCCGCTCTTGCATGACAGACCCGCCCTCGCCGAAGAGCTAGGCGCCATCATGGCGAAGCGCATCGAGGCCGAACGCCATCTGTTCGCCAACACCGATATCCTGGTCAACGGCGCTCCCGTAAGTTCGCTGAGCTCGCGCATCAAGCATCTCTTTCAGTTGCAGCAGCACGACTAGCACTACTTTGGCAGATTAACCGGCCATTTACGATGATGGGCCATCTTGGGCGCTTTCATAGGGGTGCGCGAGATGGCGGAATTGGACGCTG